>NZ_CP028129.1:0-620777 GCF_004011095.1 Rathayibacter rathayi
CCCCATCGGCAGCCTGTCCGGAGGAGAGCAGCAGCGCGTTCGCGTCGGCCAGGCGCTCGCGGGCGATCCGGCGCTCCTGCTCTGCGACGAGCCACTGATCGCGCTTGACCTCGCGCACCAGCGGGCGGTCAGCGAGCTGATCGACCGGCACCGCCGCGAGCGCAACCTCGGCGTCCTCTTCGTCACGCACGACGTGAATCCGGTGCTCGGCATGGTGGACCGGGGCTCTACCTCGCGGGCGGCCGGTTCCGCATCGGCACGCCCGACGAGGTGCTGCGCTCGGAAGTGCTCAGCGAGCTCTACGCCGCGCCGGTCGACGTGATCCGCGCGCGGGGCGCGTCATTGTGGTCGGCGCTCCCGACCATTCGCATGTGCACGAGGAGGCGCACTCGTGACCGATGTCTGGTCGCAGATCGTCGACTTCTCGGATACGGGGCGCTACTCGCGCTGCTGATGAACTCGGTGATCGGCGGGGGGCGTGCTCGGAGTGGTCGGCGTCTTCGTGATGTCCCGAGACATGGCGTCGCGGTGCACGGCATCAGCGAGCTCTCGTTCCGCGGGCGCCTCCGCGGGCGCTGCTGGGGGCGTGGTCGAGGGGTCATCGTCGGCTCGCTGATCGCGGCCGTCCTGATCGGCGTGCTCGGCTCGCGCGCCCGCGACCGCAACTCGATCATCGCCGTCATGATGCCGTTCGGTCTCGGCCTCGGCATTCTCTGCCTGGCGCTGTACCCGGGCCGGAGCGCGAACAAGTTCGGCCTGCTTACCGGGCAGATCGTCGCGGTCGACGATCCGCAGCTCGGTTGGCTGATCGGCATCTCGGCGGTGGTCCTCGTCGGGCTCGCGCTGATCTGGCGCCCGCTCACCTTCGCGAGCGTCGATGCCGATGTGGCGGCCGCCCGCGGCATCCCGACGCGGCGCTCTCGATCACGTTCATGCTGCTCCTCGGCCTCGCGTCGCCGTTTCGGTGCAGATCGTCGGCTCGCTGCTGGTGCTGGCGATCCTGGTGACGCCCGCCGCCGCGGCCCTGCGCCTCTCCGCGTCGCCGTCGTGGTGCCGCTGCTGAGCGTGCTCTTCGCGGTGGGTGCGCTGGTGGCGGCATCCTGCTCGCGCTGGGCGGATCAATCCCGATCAGCCCCTACGTGACGACGATCTCGTTTGCGATCTATGCCGTCTGCCGGATCGTCGGGCGCAAGGGCGTGCGTCGCTCCCGGGCCGTGGTGGGCGAGGGCGGTAGCGTGGCGCGGGTCGTGAGGAGTGGGGGTGGGCCCGTGGTCAAGCGCAATACGTGGCAGCGCGAGGCGGTGCGCGAGGCGCTCGGCGCCGCGAGGACTTCGTCAGCGCCCAGGGCCTGCATAGCGCGCTGCACGCTTCCGGCTCGCCGATCGGCTCGCGACCGTCTACCGCGCCCTGTCCGATTTGGCCGTCGAGGGCGAGGCCGACTCGCTCCAGTCGCCCGAGGGTGCGAGCCTCTACCGCGCCTGCACTCCGGGCACGCACCACCACCACCTGATCTGCCGCCGCTGCGGGCTGACGGTCGAGATCGCAGCCGATGAGGTCGAGACCTGGGCGCACTCGGTCGCCTCGCAGAACGGGTTCACGGATGCGCGCCACGTCGTGGACGTGTTCGGACTCTGTGCGGCCTGCACGGCGGAACTCGCCGAGACCTGAGGTGACGGCTCGCCGGACGAGCCGCTTAGGCGGGGAGGAACACGCCGATCGACCGGTCCTTCACGACGGAGCCGGCCGGCAGCACCCGCCCGCTCATCGCGAGGTAGACGCCGGGCGGCAGCAGCTGCACGGCGGCGACCGCGGTGCCGAGGTTGAACGCCGCATCGCTGTCGGCCATCCGCGCGGGCTGCATCGCGCCGGTGAGCACCACCACGCGGTCGCGGACCACGCCGAGCGCCTCGGCCGTCGCGGTCATCGTGTCGGTGCCGTGGGTGAGGATGATCCGGTCCTCCTCGGCCGCGAGGACGCGCTAGTGAATCAGCGCCCGGTCGGCCTCGTCGAGCTCGAGGCTGTCTTTGGCGAGGACCTCCTCGATGCGGAACTCGAGCGTGGTCAGCACCGGTGCGAGCAGGCGCGGCACCATCGGCGCGCCGATCTCGAGTTCGCCCGCGAGCGAGTACTCCTTGTCGACGGTGCCACCGGTGGTGAGGACGAGGATGCGGTCAGTCACCCGATCAGACTAGGCGCCGCCTCCGACACTGGCACGTTCGTGCGCTCCCGCCGCGCCGTGTGTCGTCGACGGCCCGCATCCGGAACGATGGAGCGTATGCGAACCTTTTCTTCGTCCCTGCTCCGTGCCGGCGCCAAGGTGCTCCTGGGCTCCATCCTGGTCTTCGCGGGGGTGAACCATCTCACCCGCAAGCGGCAGGAGTTCCAGGCGCAGGTGCCGGAGTGGGTGCCGCTGGACAAGGACGCGGTCGTGCTCGCCTCGGGCGTGGTCGAGATCGGGCTGGGCGCCGCGCTGGTGCTCGCGCGCCGCCGGGCGCCGCTGGTCGGAGCCGCGGCCGCCGCCTTCTTCACCGCGATCTTCCCCGGCAACATCTCGCAGTGGCGGACCCACACGAGCGCCTTCGGCCTCGACACTGACCGCAAGCGCGCCGTTCGCCTGGTGTTCCAGCCGCTGCTGGTGGTGTGGGCGCTGTGGTCCACGCGGCGTCCGCGGGGCTGATCCGCTGGGAGGACGACGCAACGTCAGCTGAGAGTGCCTGTCATCCACGATGGTGGATGAGGAGGCCTCTCAGCTGACGTTGTGCGCCGCCTCGGCCTGCAGCGGGTCGAGCAGCTCCTCGATCCGGCGGCGGCCTGAGCGCTCGGCCCGGGTCAGGCGGCGGGACGAGCTTCCAGCGGTCGGCCAGAACCTGGAGGCCCTTGTCGAACGTGGCCGACCACGCCGTGACGTCGTGGGCGCTGCCGGGTATCTCGACGTAGGTGGCGTCCATCCCGGCCGCGACTGCCGCCGCGTGGAGGGTCTTCGCTCCGGGGAGGAAGGAGGCGTCGTTGGCGCCGACCCCGAAGATCGCGACAGTGCCGGTGTAGGGCGCGTTCTTCGCGAGGAGGCTGATGGGTGTCGCGGCCTTGTAAGCGGCCGCGTCGCCGCCGAAGCCCTGCGCGATGGTGGCGGCCTCGCTGCCGAGCGTCGGTGCGAGCTCGCCCGAGGCGTCGATGATGTTGCCGAACAGTGCCGGGAAGCCTGCGCCGAGCTGGATCGCGCAGGTTCCACCCTGCGAGAGACCGCCGATAGCCCAGTGCTGTGCGTCGCCGAGGACCGGGAGGTTGGCGCGGATCCACTTCGGGACGTCGACGGTGAGGTAGGTGGCCGACTTTCCCATCGGCGAGTCGATGCACATCGTGTTCGTGTTCGGATCGCCCAACTGGTCGGGTGAGACGACGATCGGCGCGAGGCCGGCGTGCGCGGCGGCGTAGGCGTTGAGGGCCTGCTGGAGCTTCTCGGTCGAGAGCGGGTCGGAGGGGAGCCGGGCTGGCCCGAGAGCATCACCATCACCGGCAGCAGCGGCGGGACCGCGGTGCGGGCCGCGGGCGGGAGGTAGACCACGGCGTCGCGGGCGGGGAATCCGGAGGCGGTGGCGGGGATCGTGACGTTTGAGACCGAGCCCTCGGCGGGCATCCCGGGGGGTGCGATCCAGGTCGCCAGCTCGGCGTGCGGGCCGCTCGGGACGACGTCGGGGACGCCGGAGTCGGAGTAGGCGCTGATCCCGAGCGCGCTACGGACCGTCGGGTACTGGCCGAAGTCGATGTTGATGCTCATCGCGGCGGTCGCGACCACCAGCACCACGACGCCGAGGGAGGCGAGCACGCCCCGGACGCGCCGACGGCGGACGGCGTGCACGAGCACGACCAGGGCGACGGCGATGCCGCCGACTCCGAGACCGATCCAGAGGCGGGTGATCGGGGTGAAGTCGACGCCGAAGGGCCCTCGGATCCGCCGACGAGGGCGGCCAGGGCCATGCCGCCGAGAAGGCCCAGGAGCAGGGTCGCGACGGCGACCACGCCGCGGCGGGTGCGGCCGGAGCCTCGGGAGCGGATGTGGACCGTGAGCAGGAGCAGCAGTGCGGTGACGGCGAGCAGGTAGACGGAGACGACGAGGACACCGGAGACGAGGCTCAGGTCGAGGAGAATGGTCATGCGTCGATCCGGTCGGGGGTGCTCGGGCGGGCGTCAGTCTGGCCGCGCTCTCTGGGGGATGGCCGTGAGTGGCGAGAGCGGTTCTCCTCCCCAGGCGGGGATCTTCCGAGTTCTCCACCGATACCGCGCAACCCCGCGCGCCGCGGCGGCGCTCGCGCTTAGCGTGAGGACTCCCGACGCATCCCGCGCCCTCACGAAGGAGCCCGCACCATGACACAGCACCCCCGCACCGAGTCCCCTGCTCGCGAGGCTCACGTCCGCGAGGCCCGCGAATGAGCCGCGGAGTCGCCGTCGTCACCGGGGCACAGCCGGGTTGGGGCGCGCGACGGTCCGGGAGCTGGCCTCCCGCGGCTGGGACGTGGCGGTGCTGGCGCGCGGAGAGGACGGACTTTCGGCCACGGTCGCCGAGATCGAGCAGAAGGGCTCGCGCGGGCTGGGCATCCCGACGGACGTGGCCGACCGCGAGGCCGTCGAGTCCGCTGCCGACCGGGTCGAGGCCGAACTCGGTCCCATCGAGCTGTGGGTCAACGACGCGATGGTCGGCGTGTTCGGCGAGTTCCTCTCGACCGAGCCGGCCGACTTCGAGCGCGCGGTGGGCGTGAACTTCTTCGGCTTCGTCAACGGCACGCGCGCGGCGCTCTCACGGATGACTCCGCGCGACCGCGGGCACGTCATCCAGGTGGGCTCCGCGCTCGCGCACCGGGGCATCCCGTTGCAGGCGGCGTACTGCGCCTCGAAATTTGGCGCGCGCGGCTTCACCGAGGCCGTCACCGCCGAGCTGCTGCACGCCCGGAGCCGCGTGCGGCTGTCCGAGGTCGACATGCCGGCGCTCAATACCATCCAGTTCACCTGGGTGAAGTCGCAGCTGCCGCACCACCCGCAGCCGGTGCCGCCGATCTACGAGCCGGAGGTGGGCGCGATCGCGATCGCCGACGTGGCCGATAGGCCGCGCCGCCGCACCTGGGTGGGTGAGCCGACCGCAGGGACGATCCTCGGCGACCGCTTTGCCGGCCGCTTCATGGACTGGTACCTCGCCCGCAGTGCGTTCGACGGCCAGCAGGCGCCGGACACGACCGAGCCGATGCTGCCGAACAATGTCTACGAGCCGGTCGCCGGCGATCACGGCGCGCGCGGCCTCTTCAGCGATCGCGCGCACACGATGACCCCGCAGATCTGGATGATCCGCCACCGAGCCCTCAGCTACGCAGGGGCCGCCGCGGCCGTCGCCGCCGGAGCCGTGGGTGTTCTCTCCACCCTGCGGAGGAGGTGACCGTGGTCGACGCCGTCGTCGTCGGAGCGGGACCGAATGGCCTCGCCGCCGCGGTCACGCTCGCGCGGGCTGGGTTCTCCGTTACGGTCCTCGAGCGCAACGAGACGATCGGCGGGGGCGCGCGCACGGCCGAGCTGACGCTGCCCGGATTCCACCACGACGTCTGCTCGGCGGTGCACCCGATGGCGCTCGCGTCCGGATTCTTCCGCGCCTTCGGGCTCGACCGGCGCATCGAGCTGGTCGTCCCCGAGATCTCTTACGCACATCCGCTCGACGCGGGTCGCGCGGGCATCGCCTACCGCGACCTCGACCGCACGGCCGAGGCGCTGGGCCGCGACGGAGCAGCGTGGCGGGGGCTGATGGGTCCGCTCGCGGAGCGGGCCGACCGCGTGGCGGGCTTCACGAACGACACGCTGCTGCGGATCCCGACCGACCCGAGCGTGCTGATCCGTTTCGGACTGCGGGTGCTCGAGCAGGGCACCCCCGGGTGGAACCTGCGTTTTCGGGAGGACGTCGCCCCGGCGATGTTCTCCGGGGTCGCGGCGCACTCGATCCGCCCGATGCCCAGCCCATCGACCGCCGCCGCGGCCCTGGCGCTCGGCGCCTACGCGCACGCGCGCGGCTGGCCTGTTCCGATCGGCGGGAGCCAGTCGATCGTCGACGCGCTCGCCGACGACCTGCGAGCGCACGGGGGCACCATCGAGACCGGCGTCGAGGTGACCTCGCTCGCGCAGCTGCCCCGGGCCCGCGCCGTGCTCGTCGACGGCACGCCGACGGCGCTGCTCGCGATGGCGGGAGAGCGGCTGCCCGCCGCCTACGCCGCCGCCCTGCAGCGCTTCCGCTACGGCAACGGCGTGGCCAAGGTCGACTTTGCCCTCGATGGCCCCGTGCCGTGGACGAACCCCGAGCTCGCCCACGCGGGCACGCTGCACGTCGGCGGGAGCCGCGCCGAGATCGCGGCCGCCGAACGTGACGTGAAGCGTGGTCGGCACAGCCGGAGCCCCTACGTTCTGGTCGCCCAACCCTCGATCGCCGACCCGACCCGAGCGCCCGAGGGCCGGCACGTCCTGTGGACGTACACGCACGTCCCGCGGTACTCGCCGGCCGATCAGCAGGAGGCGATCACCGCCCAGATCGAGCGCTTCGCCCCCGGGTTCCGCGATCGGGTGCTCGCCGCCTCCTCGATGACCGCCCGTGACATGCAGGCCTACAACCCCAACTACCTGGGCGGAGACATCGCCGCCGGAGCCGCGAGCGTGGCGCAGCTGCTCTCCCGGCCGGTCCCCACGACCGACCCGTGGCGGACGCCGGCGAAGGGGCTGTACCTCTGCTCGTCGTCCACCCCGCCCGGACCGGGCGTGCACGGCATGGCCGGTTGGCATGCTGCGCGCAGTGCGCTGCGGCACGAGTTCGGGGTGCGCGAGTCGCCCGATCTCTCACCCGAGGCGCGCCCGGTCTGATGCGCCATCACGTCGAGGCCGCTGCGATTCGAGGCCGCTGCACGTCGAGGCCGCTCGGATCCGAGGCCGCTGCGATCCACGGCACCCGTCGCCGTCGCCGGCCTGCCAGGCTGGAAGCGGCCACAGCCTTACCACCCCACGAAGGAGTCCGCGATGTCCCGCACTACCCGCGTCGTCCACTGCCCGCCCGAGTCCGTGTTCGCGGTGCTCGCCTCCGGCTGGCTGTTCCCGAGCTGGGTCGTCGGCGCCTCCCGGATGCGGAAGGTCGACGCCGACTTCCCGCACGTCGGCTCGCGCCTGCACCACTCCTTCGGTCTGTGGCCGCTCGTGATCGACGACCGCACGACGGTGCTCGAGTGGGACCCGCCGCGACGGATGGTCATCCAGGCCGCCGGCTGGCCGCTCGGCGAGGCCCGCGTTCGCATCGAGGTCGAGCCGCACGCGCGCGGCGCGAAGGTGCGGATGCACGAGGCGCCCGTGAAGGGGCCGGGCACGCTCCTCCCGAAGCCGCTGATGCATGCGGGCCTGTGGCTCCGCAACCGCGAGGCGGTGCGCCGGCTCGCGCACATGGCCGAGGCGGGAGCCGCCGGGCGCACGCTGGCCCCGCGTCGCTCCCCTCGCCGGCAGACCGCGAAGGGATCGACCGCCACCAGCACGTCTGGGCGCGGCTCACCGGGGCGATCGGGTTGATCGCGGTCGGGACGCTCGTGCTGCGCGGAGTGCTCGCGGCGGTGCGGCGCGCCCGTCGCTGACAGCGGTCAGACGATCCGCTCGACTAGCCGTACGTGCTGGACCGCGACGCGCTGGGGCTCGCCGGCGAAGGCGGCGTCGCGCTCGGGGGACGACAGGTAGGCCCGCTCGACCTCGGCGAACGCGTCGGCGTCGCCGGCCGTGCTCACGGCCCAGACGAACTCGTTCACCTCGCGGTCGGCGTAGGCGAACTCGATCCGGAAGCCGTGGGCCTCGCGCGCCGGCACGATCCGCGTGGGGAACCAGGCGAGGAAGTCGTCGAGCACCCCGTCCATCAGCTCGTAGCGTCGGAGTTGGATCGTCCTGGTCTCGCCTGCATCGCTCATGCTCCGACGCTACCGGTCGGCGGCCGCTGCGTCGGCGCGCTGTGCTCGCCGCCGACGCTCGCGCGGACGCCGGCCGCAAGCACGTCCTCGCGATCCGCGCGGAGCCAGGACAGGGCCGCCGTCTCGGCGGGGGAGAGTGCGGCGAGTTCGTCGCAGGCGGCGACGCCGACGACGCTCCGCGCCGCCGAGGACCAGCTCGGTGGAGCCGCCGCCGAGGACGAGCACGGGGCGGGCCGACTCGACGGCCGAGACTGCCCCGCGGAACGAGAGCCGCGCCTCCTCCTCGCCGCGCCTCCTCCTCGCCGGTGATCATCTCGGGGGCGACCCCGAGGATCCGCTCGACGGCGGCGAGGAAGTCCTCGCGATCGGCGGCGTCGCGGGTGGCCGACGCGGCGACGAAGCGGACGTGCTCGGCACCGGCCTCCGCCGCGGCCGAGCCGGATGAGTTCGGTGCGGCGGTGCACCTCGCGCAGCCGGCCGCCCCCAACATCGGCGATCAGCAGGCGGAGGGAGTTGGTGCCGCAGTCGAACGCCGCTACGCGCCTGGGGGAAAACATCCGCTCATTCTGCCCGCGCGGCCGGGCCGGGAGGCGGGCGATAGCCTGGGGGCGAGAGCAAGGAGCCGCCCGTGCATGAACACCACGTCCGCGTCCACCGCAGCGAAGAAGAGCTTCCCCGAAGCGGGCAGCTCGCCCACGCGCTCGCCGAGGTCGCCGCCGATCCGGTCGAGATCGACGCCGAGGTCGCGGAGATGGTGGTCAACCGCGTCATCGACAACGCCGCCGTCGCCACCGCGTCGCTCCTGCGCCGCCCCGTCGTCGCCGCCCGCGCGCAGGCGCTCGCGCACCCCGCCTCCATCGGCGGGCAGGGCTCGGTCGTCCTCGGCGTCGATCCGGCCCGCCGCGTCTCGCCGGAGTGGGCGGCCTGGGCCAACGGGGTTGCCGTGCGCGAGCTCGACTACCACGACACCTTCCTCGCGGCCGAGTACTCGCATCCGGGCGACAACATCCCTCCGCTGATCGCCGTCGCCCAGCACGCCGCCGTCGGCGGAGCACAGCTCGTGCGCGGCATCGTTACGGGCTATGAGGTCCAGGTCGACCTCGTCCGCGCGATCAGCCTGCACCGGCACAAGATTGATCACGTCGCGCACCTGGGCCCCTCGGTGGCCGCCGGGATCGGCACGCTGCTCGGCCTCGATGTCGCAACGACGGAGCAGGCGATCGCGCAGGCGCTGCACACCACGACCGCCACCCGGCAGTCGCGCAAGGGCGAGATCTCGAGCTGGAAGGCATACGCGCCGGCCTTCGCCGGGAAGATGGCGATCGAGGCGGTCGACCGGGCGATGCGCGGCGAGACCAGCCCCTCGCCGATCTACGAGGGCGAGGACGGCGTGATCGCCTGGCTGCTCGACGGCGCCGAGGCGACCTACGATGTGCCGCTGCCCGATCGCGGCGAGGTCAAGCGCGCGATCCTCGACACGTACACGAAGGAGCACTCGGCCGAGTACCAGGCGCAGGCGCTGATCGACCTCGCCCGCCGCCTGCACCGCACGCACCCCGAGGCCGCCGATCCGGAGCGCGTGGAGCGGATCGTCTTGCACACCTCGCAGCACACCCACGTCGTGATCGGCTCGGGTGCGAACGACCCGCAGAAGTATGACCCGAGCGCCTCGCGCGAGACGCTGGACCACTCCGTGCCGTACATCTTCACGGTGGCGCTGCAGGACGGCGCCTGGCACCACACGCACAGCTACGCCCCCGAGCGCGCCGCCCGCGCCGACACGATCGCGCTGTGGCACCGGGTGAGCACTCAGGAGGACGCGGAGTGGACGCGCCGCTACCACTCCACCGACCCGGGCGAGAAGGCGTTCGGCGCGCGCGTCGAGATCCTGATGACCAACGGCACGACGATCGTCGACGAGATCGCGGTGGCGGACGCGCATCCGCTCGGGGCGCATCCGTTCAGCCGTGAGCAGTACGTCGCGAAGTTCCGCACGCTCGCGGCCGATGTGCTCGAGGAGCCCGAGATCGAGCGGTTCCTCGATCTGGCTCAGCGCCTGCCCGAGCTGACCCCGGAGGAGGTTGGCCGCCTCAGCGTGATCGCGGCGCCCGGCGTCCTCGCTTCCGTCGAGCCTCCGCGCGGCCTGTTCTGAGCCCCCGCGTGGGCTGACCTGGTGCCTGGCCGGGCTTTTCCGGGGCCTGGCCGGGCTCTTCTGGTCACGCGCGCGGCAGGACGACCCGCACGAGGAGCCCGCCCTCGCTGCGAGCCGTGAGTGTCAGGTGCCCCCCGTGGGCCGCGACGATCCGCGAGACGATCGCCAGTCCGAGACCGGAGCCGGTGTGGCCCCCGTCCGTGCGGCGGGTGCGCGTGCCGCCCCGCACGAACGGTTCGAGCAGGGTCGGCAGCGTCGCGGGGTCGAGCGCGGAACCGCTGTTCTCGACGGTGACGATCGCTCCCTCCGCGCTCTGCTGCGTCCGGAGCACGACGAACCCCGCCGAAACGTTGTGCACGATCGCGTTGTGCAGCAGGTTCGTCATCAGTTGGAGCAGCAGCGATGCGGATCCGATCGCGGAGCACGGCTCGACCTGGAGCTGGAGGGAGACGCTACCGCGCTCGGCGAGGGTGAGGACGCTGTCGCGGGCCTCCTCCGCGAGCAGCGACAGATCGAGGGTCTGCGCCTCGGGTATCGGCCGGTCGGCTCGGCTCAACTGGAGGAGGGCTTCGACCAGGTCGATCGAGCGGGCAGTGACGGCGGACAGATCAGCGAGCAGGTGCTCCACGTCGGGGGAGCCGTCGCGCCGGGCGACGTCGAGCATCGTCTTCGTGATGGTGAGCGGCGTCCGCAGCTCGTGCGAGGCGTTCGCGGCGAACCGCTCCTGCTCGCTGACGTGCGCCTCGGTCTGCTCGAGCATCGCGTTGAAGGCCTCGGCTAACTCCTCGAACTCGTCCCGCGACCGCAGGTCGGCGACCCGGTGTGAGTAGCCGTCCGACGCGACCAGCCGGGCGACCCGGGTGAGCTCGTCCAGCGGCGCGAGCATCCTCCTGGCCAGGAGCGAGCCGCCGACGGTTCCGGCGATCAGGAGGAGCACGATCACCCCGGCGGCGACCGGGACGAAGGCGCTGAGCAGCTCGGTGCGGTTGGGGACGAAGATCTGCTCGTTCGTGCTCCGCGAGTACGAGACGAAGTAGTCGTCGGTGATGTAGCGCAGCAGGAAGATCGACATTGCCCCCAGCAGCCCCGTGACCGCCAGCCCGAGCAGCAGGACGTAGCTGAGCGTGAGGCGCTTGCGGATGCTGATCGGGCGAGGCCGACGGGCCGGCGCCACGTCAGCTCGGCCCGGTCTCGGGGGCGCGCGGCGCGATCCGGTAGCCCGAGCCGGGCACTGTGCCGATCAGCGACGGGTCGGGGAGTCGCTTGCGCAGGCCCGAGATCGTGATCCTGATCGCATTGGTGAACGGATCGGCGTTCTCGTCCCAGGCGCGCTCCAGCAGCTCCTCGGCGCTGACGACCCCGCCATCGGCCTCCGCGAGGACGTGGAGCACGGCGAACTGCTTGCGAGTGAGGGCGACGAAGCGGCCGTCGAGGAAGACCTCCCTGCGGAACGGATCAATCCGCAGTCCGTCCCGCTCGTAGACCGGAGGGCGGGCCTGGCTGCGGCGGCGGGCGAGAGCGCGGACGCGCAGGACGAGCTCGCGGAGGTCAAAGGGCTTCGTGAGGTAGTCGTCGGCCCCTATCTCGAAGCCGCTCTCCTTGTCGAGGAGGCGGTCGGCAGCGGTGAGCATGATGATCGGCGTCCCCGAACCGGAGGCGACCACCGCGCGGGCGACATCGTCGCCGGACGGGCCAGGGATGTCGCGGTCGAGGATGGCGACGTCGTACACCGTGGTCTCCAGCAGCGTGAGCGCCTGGTGCCCGTCGGCGGCGATATCCGAGGCGATCGCCTCGAGCCGGAGGCCATCCCTGATGGATCGAGAGAGGAAAGGTTCGTCTTCGACAATCAGGACACGCATCGGTGAACCGTAGACGGCGACGGCCGCCGTTCTTCTCCTACGGCGCATCTCGATCCGTCGCTGTCGTGCCGGGATCGCAGCGGCGCAGGAACTCAGTTGAGGGGGAAGTCGAAGTAGTGGTCGGGAAACGGCTCGTCGGCAAGGGTGTAGTGCCACCACTCCTGGGGATACGGCTGGAAGCCGCTGTCGAGCATGATCCCGCAGAGGATCCGCCTGTTCTCCGCGGCGACGGGGCCCACCTCCGTGCTCGCGTGATGCGAACTCTCGTCCATCAGATCGTGCCGACCGCCCATGTCCAGCAGCAGCCCGCTCGCGGAGTCGACGAGGGTGAGATCGAGGGAGCCGCCGCGGGTGTGCCCCGAGGAGCAGGCGATGTAGCCCTGCTCGAACATTGCGGCGCGGCTGATGCGGGGGTGGAAGATGCTCTTCACGCGCGGGCACTCCGGCTCCTGCGCCCAGCGGACGAAGTGGTCGACGGCGCGCTGAGGGCGGTAGGCGTCCCAGACGAGCAGGGCCAGTCCGCTCTCGGCGGCCCGGCCCTGAGCGTCCTGCAGCGCCGCCGCCACCGCCGCGGTCGTCACGACTCGATCGGTCGCGTAGCCATCGACGGGGCCGCCGGTGAAGTTGTCGGAGCCGGCGTACTTCGCGTCCCAGAGGACGGAGTCGACGGCCTCGTCGAGGTAGACGAACCCCGGGCTCATCGGGTCATCGCCAGCTGAACGCTGCGGTCGATCAGATCGGAGACGCTGAGGCCGGCGGCGGCCATCATCCGGGGGTACCGGCTGTACGAGGTGAACCCGGGCAGGGTGTTGACCTCGTTCAGGACCACGCGCCCGTCCTCGAGCAGGAACAGGTCGACGCGGGCCAGCCCCCGGCAGCCGAGCGCCCGGTAGAGCGCCTTCGCCCGCTCCTGAATCTCCGTCCGCTGCGCCTCGGGGAGGCCGGCCGGGACGGTGATGGAGGAGTTGAGCGACCCCTTCTCCGGCTCCGCCTCCTGGTGGATGCGGAAGAGCCCGTGCTCCAGGCGGATCTGGTCCACCTCGCCGACGACCAGGTCGTCTCCGTCGCCGAGGACGGCGCAGCCCACCTCCGAGCCGAGCACCTGCTCCTCGATCAGCACCTTCTGGTCGTACCGGCGGGCGAGGGTGATCGCCTCGTCGAGCCGCTGGGCGGACTCGACCTTCGTGACTCCGAACGACGAACCCGAGCGCGCCGGCTTCACGAAGACGGGGAAGCTCAGGGTGTCCACATCGACGCGCTCCCCCGGGTGCACGACGGTGAACGCCGGCACGGGGATCCCGGCCTGCGCCGCGACGGTGTACGCGAGCGACTTGTCCATGCACACCACCGATCCCTGGATGTCACAGCCGACGTACGGCAGGCCGGAGAGTTCGAGCAGGCCCTGGATGGAGCCGTCCTCGCCTCCGGTGCCGTGCAGGACGGGGAGGACGACATCGACTCCGACCCGACGGAAGGTGCCCTCGTCTTCGACCAGGAGGCCGTGGGTCCCGCGGTCGGGGGAGATCACCGCGGCACGGCCGTGCTGCGACTCCCAGTCGGGGCGCGGGCCCTCGCAGAGCCGCCACTCGCCGCGGCGGGTGATCCCGATCCAGAGGGCGTCGTACCTTTCCGGGTCCAGTGCTCCGGCGATCTCGATCGCGGATTTGACGGAGACGTCGTGCTCCTCGGAGCAGCCGCCGAACAGGACGGCGATGGTCGTCTTAGACATGGGTGGTGGTCCTCTCGTGAGTCACGCAGAGCGAGAGCGTGGTCTCGATGATCTGGTGGAGGGTGCGGGTGGTGAAGTAGGCGAGGTGCGGAGTGATGACGACGTTCGGCATCGCGATCAGGCGCTCGAGCGAGCCGTGGGGGAGCGGCCGGCCGGAGTGGTCGACCGAGAAGCAGCCCTCTTCGCCCTCGACGACGTCGAGAGCGGCGCCGCCGAGCCGGCCGTCCTCGAGGGCGGCGACGAGCGCGTCCGTGTCGATCAGGCCGCCACGACCGGTGTTGACCACCAGGGCGCCCGGCCGCAGGCGGGCGATCCGCTCGGCACTGAGGAAGTGGTGGGTCATGTCGGACAGGGGCAGGTGCAGGGTGAGCACGTCGCTCGCGGCCAGCGCCTGCTCGAGCGGGACGCGCTCCGTGCCCTCGGGCGCCGGGCCGGAACCGCCGACGATCAGGACTCGGCAGCCGAAGGGGCGCAACCGCTCGGCGACGGCGCAGCCGATCCGCCCACCGCCGATCACCGCCACGGTGACACTGCGCAGTTCCCGGCCCCGTGCGACCGGTGCGCGGAAGTCGTGTCGGGCGACGGCGGCGAGGGTGGGTCGGGTGTTGCGCAGGGCGAGGAGGATCAGCATCACTGTGTGGTCGGCGACTCCGTCGGGCTCGTAGCCGACGTTCGCGACCGAGATGCCGAGTGCGGCGGCCGCCTCAAGGTCGAGGTGATCGACGCCGATGCTCCGGGTGATCAGCGAGCGCACTCCGTTCGCGGCGAGGGCGTGCAGCGTCTCCGCGGTGACCGCGGTCACATGGCTGACGCTGACGCAGGTCGTGCCGACCGCCAGGGCAGCACTCACCGGGCCGACGGGGACTGACTCCACCCGGCAGCGCACCGGGTAGCGGTGGGACGCCTCCGCAACGGCGAGCGCCTCTTCCCGATCGCACCCGAAGAACGTGATCGCCGGGTGACCTGTCTCGAACATAACTCAAGACAACGCGATGCCCCGTTGCGCCCCCGTCGCTCTTTCCCCATACGCCCACAACACCCCCGCCTCTCCCCCGCCCCCGCCCCCTCCCGCCCCCCTTCTCCCCGCCCGCGAGATGCCACTTATGTGGGCGACACGCCGGGCGGAGCGCCCACAAGTGGCATCTCGCGGGAGGGGTCAGAGTAGGGCGTCCGTGAGGTGGTCGGGTGTGCCGAAGCGGTGGGCGGTGATGGAGACGGCCTGCTCGCGGACGAACGGCAGTAGCTCCAGGCGGCCCGCCTCGGTCGCCTCGCCGGCGTAGACCGCGAGGTCGGGGCGGCCGTCCGTCGCGGCCGTGACCGTCGCGGCGGAGGCGCCCAGCAGGCGCACCCGTCCGGCGCCATGCGCGCGCACTCGCGCCTCCCACGCCGCGTCGTCCTCGACCACCACGGCCCCCGCGGTCTCGGTGAGCGCGGCGGCGAGCCGCGGAGGCAGCACCACAGCGCTGGAGACCACCGCGGACGCCCGAGCGGTCGCCGCGGCGACGGCCACCCGCACGAGCGAGCCGAGCGCCTCCCCGTCGGCCAGGCGCACCAGCACCGCGGAGTCGTAGGGCAGGTGCCGGAACACGTTCCGCTCCGCCGCCAGCCCCGTCACATCGCGGGGCGCTCCCTCGCTCCACGCCGCCGCGCAGCTGCGAGCCGTGCGCTCCACCCCGGCGTACTCCTCCTCCGAGAGCTCGGCGCGCGCCGCCGCGAGCAGTCGCGCCGCCGGGCCGACGACCGGGGCTGTCGCCTCCGCCGCCGTCGAACTCCACGAGCCCAGCCCGAGCAGGTAGTCCGGCCCACCCGCCTTCGTGCCCGGCCCGACCGCCGACTTCTTCCAGCCGCCGAACGGCTGGCGCTGCACGATCGCACCGGTAATCCCGCGGTTCACGTACAGGTTGCCGGCCTCAATCCCGTCGAGCCAGGTGCCGATCTCGTCCGGGTCGAGCGCGTGCAGGCCCGAGGTGAGCCCGTAGTCCACCTCGTTCACCAGGGCGATCGCCTCGTCGAGGGTCGCCGCCGTCATGATTCCCAGGATCGGCCCGAAGTACTCGGTGCGGTGGAATTCGGAGCCGCGGCGCACGCCCTCCCGCACGCCCGGGCTCCACAGCCGGCCGGACTCGTCCAGCTTCCGCGGCCGCAGCAGCCAGGTCTCGCCGGCGCCGAGCGTCGTCAGGCCGCGCAGCAGCTTGCCCTCGGCCGGCTCGATCACCGGGCCCATCCGCGTCGCAGGGTCCGTCGGGTAGCCGACGGTGAGGGAGGAGACCGCGTCGAGCAGCTGCCCGCGGAACCGCGTCGAGTGGGCGACGGAGCCGACCAGCACCACGAGCGAGGCGGCCGAGCACTTCTGCCCGGCGTGCCCGAAGGCGCTCGCCACCACGTCCCTCACCGCGAGGTCGAGGTCGGCCGAGGGGGTGACGATGATCGCGTTCTTGCCGCTGGTCTCGGCGAGCAACGGGAGGTCGTGCCGGAACGAGCGGAACAGCTCGGCCGTCTCGTAGGCGCCGGTGAGGATCACACGGTCCACCGCGGGCGAGGCGATCAGGTCGCGCCCCAGCTCCTCCTCCGGCAGGCGGAGCAGCCGCAGCGCCTCGCGCGGCACGTCCGCCGCCCACAGCGCCTCGGCCACGACGGCGCCACAGCGCGCGGTGGGACCTGCGGGCTTGAGCACCACGGCCGAGCCGGCCGCCAGCGCCGCGAGCACGCCTCCGGCCGGGATCGCGACCGGGAAGTTCCACGGCGGAGTAACCAGCGTCAGCGCGGCCGGGTGGAAGCGGGCGCCGTCCACCGCGTCGAGTTCGAGCGCGCGCTCGGCGTAGTAGTGGGCGAAGTCCACGGCCTCCGAGACCTCGGGGTCGCCCTGGTCGAGCGTCTTGCCGCCCTCGGCCGCCATCACCTCCAGCAGCTCGGCGCGCCGCGCCTCCAGCTCGTCGCCGGCGCGGTGCAGGATGCGGGCGCGCTCGTCGGCCGGGACGTCGCTCCAGCCGCTGGTGCGCGCTCCGGAGAGCACGGCCTCCAGCTCGCCGAGGGTGCCGATCGTGGCGGCCTCGATCGCGTCGACGCCGGCGCGGGAGGAGGGGACGCGCGCGAGGATCGCCTCGGCCCACTCACGGTTCGCGGCGACGGACGGGTCGGTGTCGGGGGTGCTGCGGTAGTCGCCCAGCCCGGGGCGGCCGCTCGCGGCGAAGCGGTCGGCCACGCGGTGCGCCGGAGGCACAGCGCCATCCAGGGCGGCGACGGAGGCGCGGAACCGCTCCTCCTCCCGCGCGAACAGCGCCGGATCGGCCTCGAGCTCGAAGACGGCGGACATGAAGTTCTGGCTCGACGCGCCCTCCTCCAGCCGGCGGATCAGGTAGGCGATCGCCACATCGAACTCGGCCGGCGCGACGACCGGCGTGTAGAGCAGGAGCGAGCCGACCGTGCGGCGCACCGCCTCCGCCTGGCCCTGCGCCATGCCGAGCAGCATCTCGTACTCGATCCCCTCGCGGACGCCGCGGGTGCCGGCGAGCAGCCACGAGTACGCGACGTCGAAGAGGTTGTGGCCCGCGACGCCGACCCGCACGGCGCGGATCCGCTCCGGGTGCAGCGCGTAGTCGAGCACGCGCTTGTAGTTCGTGTCCGAGTCCTGCTTGCTGCTCCAGGTCGCCAGCGGCCAGCCGTGCACCGACGCCTCGACCTGCTCCATCGGCAGGTTCGCGCCCTTGACCAGGCGCACCTTGATGGCGGCGCCACCGCGGGCACGTCGGGCGGCGCTCCACTCCTGTAGGCGGATCATCGCCGAGAGCGCGTCGGGCAGGTACGCCTGCAGCACGATGCCGGCCTCGAGATCCGTGAACTCCGGCCGGTCCAGGATGCGGGTGAAGACCGCGATAGTGAGGTCGAGGTCTTTGTACTCCTCCATGTCGAGGTTGATGAACTTCTGCGGCGAGGCGGCGGCGGCTCGCGCGAACAGCGGCGTGAGCTCTTCGACGATGTCCTCGACCGCGGCGTCGAACGCCCACGGGTTGTGCGGGGCGGTGCTCGAGGAGACCTTGATCGAGACGTAGTCGACGTCGTCGCGGGCGAGGAGGCGGTGGGTGCCCTCCAGGCGGCGGTGGGCCTCCTCGCG
The DNA here is from genome assembly GCF_004011095.1 of Rathayibacter rathayi. Classification (GTDB taxonomy): domain Bacteria; phylum Actinomycetota; class Actinomycetes; order Actinomycetales; family Microbacteriaceae; genus Rathayibacter; species Rathayibacter rathayi. Next base: position 17,810 of record NZ_CP028129.1, read on the forward strand.
GCCGAGGACGGCCTCGCCGAGCAGGTTCAGGTTAAGCCGCACGCCGTGGCCGCGGATCGCTGCGATCGCCGGGCCCAGGCGCGAGTCGGTCGCGTCGATGATGAGGTGGCCGACCATCCGCCGCAGCACCCTGCGCGCGATCGGCACCACGACGTCCGGGACGAGCGGTGCCAGCACACCGCCGAGGGTGACCGCGGCGCGCATCGGAGCAGGCAGGAAGCCGGGCACGCCGCCCGCGATCGCCGTCAGCGCGGCCGCGGCCACGCGGGTGTCCTCGGGGCGGACGACGCCGTCGACGAAGCCGACGGTGAAGTCCAGGCCGGACGGATCCTTCAGCACGCCCGCAAGCTGCGCCCCGGAGGCATCGGTGGGGATCGCGGAGGCCTCGCGCAGCCAGCGCCGAACCAGAGCGACGCTCTTGTCGACGAGGCGGGGGTCGACGGAGTCGGGGCGGGGCCGGGGCTGGCGGGGCCGGGCTGGCGGGAGCGGGAGCGGGGTTGGCGAGATCCGTCACGGTGCGGTCCTTCTGCTCTGAGGGTCGGTTCCCTCAGTATTCGACCGAGTACCGTTGAGCAGAAGCGACCGTTCCTTACCGGTATCGGTCACCGCAGCTGAACGATCGGGGGCCGTCGTGCTCGATGTGCGCCGCCTGGTCCTGCTGCGCGAGGTCGCCATCCGCGGAACCCTCGCCGCCGCGGCGGAGGCCCTCGCCTACAGCCCCTCCGCGGTCTCGCAGCAGCTCGCGGTGCTCGAGCGCGAGACCGGGGTCGAGCTGCTGCGGAAGGCCGGACGGCGCGTGCAGCTCACTCCGCAGGCCGAGATCCTGGTGGAGGCGGCGGGTGAGGTGCTGGCCCTGCTCGAGCGGGCGGAGGCGGCGCTCGCGGCGTCCGGCGAATCCATCACTGGACGGGTGCGCGTCGCGGTGTTCCAATCGGCGGCGCTCGCGCTGATGCCGAGCGCGCTTCGGGCTGTCGCCGAGCGCTTCCCGGAGGTGCGGATTGAGATGGTGCAGCGCGAGCCAGAGGGGGCGCTGCACGAGACCTCGTGGGCGAGGGAGTTCGACCTCGTCGTCGCCGAACAGTACCCCGGCCACTCCACCTCGTGGCTGCCCGGGTTGGTGCGCAGCGACCTCACGACCGACGCCATCCGCCTGGCCGTCAGCCGCGACTCCGGCGTGCTGGATCTCGCCGCGACCCGCGACTGCGCCTGGGTGATGGAGCCGCGCGGCACCGCGAGCCGCCATTTCGCCGAGCAGACCTGCCGCGTCGCGGGCTTTGAACCTGACGTCCGCTTCGAGACCGCCGACCTCCAGGCGCAGATCCGCCTCGCCGCCTCCGGCCACGCCGTCGCCCTGATGCCCGACCTAGTCTGGGCGGGCGAGGAGCCGGCCTGCCGCCTCCTGGAACTGCCGGGCGCGCCTCGCCGCACGATCTTCACGGCCCAGCGGGAGGCGGGTCTGGCCTCGCCCGCCGTCCGCGTCTTCCGCGAGTGCCTGGTGGAGGCCGCTGGCTCCTCCCTCTGACGTCCTCTTTCTCTGCGAGATGCCTCTTCGGTACGCGACACGCCGACGAATCGCGTCCCAACTGGCATCTCGCGGAGGCAGAGGGCGGGTCGGAGGGTCATTCCGCGAGGAAGCGGTGGGCGATCAGCGGACTCGGGAATACCGTTTTGTCGCACGGGCGCAGGTTCGGCACGTCGAAGCTGCGGGCGTCGGCGTCGCTCGCGTCCGTGCCCATCCGCACCGCGTGCCGGGCTGCGGCGGGGTCGCTCTTCCGCGGGGAGCGGAGCCTCGGCGACGACCTGTCCGGTGCGCGAGTGGCGGAGGAGGTGCGCCGCTGTCGCCGAGGGCGGACGGAGGCGGTGCGGCGGCGACGACCGACGGCGAGCACGACCGACGGCGAGCACGACCGACGGCGAGCACGACCGACGGCGAGCACTGAGAATGTCCCTCCACAGGGCCGATTCAGGGGGCGATCGTCCGGAACGGGACGATCTGCGGCACCACTGTCGGTGGTCACTGGTTCAATACAGGTATGAAAGCACACGGAGCGATACTGGCGGCGGCGGAGGCGGTGCTCGGCGAGGTGCGCGCTCGCGGTGACCGGGCCGCAGCGCTCGCCCGCTCGGCGTCTCCGCTGCTCCTAGCGTCGGCAGAGGAGCTGTACGCCGGGTACCGCGTCGCGCTCGAGCACCCGGAGTCGTTCGCCCGAGGGTCGGCGCCGCACGCCTCGAGCGAGCTCGCCGAGCGATCAATCCGTGCCGAGTTCGCGGTCGCCCTCGGGGTGTCCGAGCGGGTCGCTTGCCGCGAACTCGAGAACGCGGCGCTCCTGGTCGAGCATCTGCCGGCCACCCGCTCCGCCCTGGCCGAGGCGCGGCTGCGCTGGGAGGCGGGCCAGGCCGTGTGCGCGGTCGCGGCCACCCTGCCGCCGGGCTCCCGGGCGGAGTTCGACGCGCGGGCCGCCGATCTCGCTGCCCGGTCCACGCCGACGCAACTGCGGCGCGCTCTGGCGAGACTCCGCGAGGAGCTCCACGAGCAGCCCCTCGCCGAGCGTCACCGACGCGCCCGCGAGGACCGCGCTGTGTGGCTGAGCCCCGAGGTGGACGGCATGGCGACACTCTGCGCTCTCCTCCCGGCACCGGTCGCGGTGGGGGCGTATGCGCGTCTCGACCGGATCGCACGGATCCTCCGCGACGGTGCCGCGGGAAGCGACGGTGCCGCGGGACGTGCTCCGGCCGAGGGACGCGAACGGGACGCCACGAGCGCCCCCGTTCCGGGTCTCGACGGGGGAGACGAGCGCACCCTCGCGCAGCTGCGGGCCGACGCACTCGCCGACATCCTGTGCGACGCCGACGTCATCGGCACGATCCCCGACGCGGTCGGCGCCGATCGACCCACTCCGACCCTGGTCCCGGGCGTTCGCGCCGAGGTGCGCCTCACCCTGGCCGCGAGCACCGCCTCCGGCCTCGACGACGCCCCCGCCGATCTCGACGGCTACGGTCCGATCCCCGCAGGCACCGCCCGGAACCTCCTCCCCGCGACCGTCACCCGGGTGATGACCGAGCCGCGCACGGGCGCCGTCCTCTCGGTCGGTCGCACCCGCCGACTCCCGCACCGCGAGCTGCGGCTCCTCCTCCAGCTCCGCGACGTGACCTGCCGCTTCCCCGGCTGCACCCGCTCCGCCAGCGGCGCCGAGGCCGACCACGTCGTCGAGTGGCGCAACGGAGGCGGCACCGATCCGGGCAACCTCGCCAGCCTCTGCGTGGCCCACCACCACGTCCGCCACGGCGACCGCTGGACCTACGTCCTCCACCCCGACGGCACCGCCGACTGGACGACCCCCACCGGACGCCGCATCACGACCCGGCCACCGGCCCGTGAGGCGCGACTGCGATCAGGCCCCCGCCCGAGCTTCGACGACCGCCCGCCACCGTTCTGATGCGCTGCCTGCCGGCCGGCCGGCCGGCCTGCCTGCCTGCCGGCCTGCCTGCCTGCCTCGCCCTACGCCGCCAGGAAGCGGTCCGCCGTCCGCAGTGAGAGCGCCATCGTCGCGAGCGCCGGGTTCGCGATGAGCGAGCTCGGGAACACCGAGTTGTCGCACACCCAGAGGTTCGGCACGTCGAAGCTGCGGCCGTCGGAGTCGACCACCGCCTCCACGTTCGCGCCCGCCGAGAACGTGATGCGCGCCTTCGGCACTATCAGCTCGCGTCCCCAGAGGCCGGCGCCGCGGGCGAGCGAGGTCGCGTACGTCAGCGGCATCGCGCCCAGGCTCTGGATCAGATAGCCGCCCGCGAAGTCCGCGTCGACCGGCACGACAGGAGCGACCCCGGCCTCCTCCTCCCAGAACCGCCGAATCGCGGCGGCCACCTCGGCCGGACGCTCGAACGGCAGCAGGTGGCCCGCCCCCGCGAGGGTGAGCAGCCGGCCGCGGGAGTAGAGCGCGGGAGTAGAGCGCGGGAGTAGAGCGCGGGAGGGAACGGCGGCGCGGGCGACCGTCCTCATCCCAGCACATCGCGCCCGCGCGCCTCGGCCCTTGCGTCGGAGGCACTCTCGTGCAGTCGACGCCCCGCCGCAGGACCCCGATCAGGCGATCGCGCCGACGAACACCCAGACGACGCAGGTCAGGGAGAAGCCCGCCAGGCCCAGGACCGTCGTCAGAACCGTCCAGGTGCGCAGCCCGTCCGCGACGCTCAAACCCAGGTAACGGGTCACCACCCAGAACCCCGCGTCCGTGACGTGCGAGAGCCCGAGCGAGCCGAAGCCGACCGCGACAGTGATGATCGCGATCTGGAGCGGCGTGTAGCCGCCGTCCGCCACTCCTGTCGCAAGAAGTCCGCCGGTGGTCACGATGGCGACGGTCGCCGACCCCTGTGCCGCCCTCAGCAGCAGCGACACGACGAAGCCGAGCACGATCAGCGGCACGCCCAGCGTGTCGAGAGTCGTGGCGAGTGCGCCGCCGATCCCGCTGGCCTGCAGGACGGCGCCGAAGACTCCGCCACCGGCGACGACGAGCAGGATTGATGCGACCGGCGGGAGTGCGCTCTCGAAGATCTCGTTCGTCTGCGTCAGCGACCAGCCGCGCTTGACCGGGAGGGCGAAGTAGGCGATGCCGACGGCGACGAGCAGGGCGAGGACCGGGGTGCCGATGAAGACGCTGATCCCGTGGGCCGTGCCGCCCTCGGGCAGAAGGAGGGCGCCGACGGTCCCCGCGAGGATCTGCACGACGGGAATAGCGACGAGCAGGATGATCAGTCCGGCGCGCGGTGATGCCAGCACGGTGCCGTCGCGGCCGACCGTGCGGACCGCCTCGGTGACACCGTTGTTCTCAGCGAGCTGGGCGGCGACCGCGGGCGCGAGCTCGTACTCGCGGCGGTTCATCAGTGCGGCGACTGCGGAGGAGAGCACGCCCAGGACCGCGCAGATCGGCAGGGCGATCAGGGCGATCAGGCCGATGTCAGCGCCGAACACCCCGGCGCCGGCGACGATACCCGGATGCGGCGGTACGGCAACGTGCACGGCCAGCATCAGCCCGACCATCGGCAGGCCGAATCTCACCGGGTTGAGGCCGGCGACCTTGCTGAACGCGTAAATGATCGGCACAAGGACGATCACGCCGACCTCGAAGAACACGGGGATCGCAACGAGGAAGGCCACGATCGTGAGCGCGACAGCGACCCGCCGGGGCCCGAGCGCTCGGGTGAAGTGGTCGGCCAGGCTCTGCACGCCTCCCGAGACCTCGATGAGCCTGCCCAGGATCGCCCCGAGCGCGATGATCAGTGCCACCTTGCCCATCGTGCTGCCGACACCGTTCGCCACCAGAGTGAACACGTCGGCGGGAGGGATCTGCGCCGAGAGGGCGACCAGCACGCTCACCAGCAGGAGCGCCACGAAGGCGTGGATCTTGAAGCGGATGATCAGGACCAGCAGCAGGGTGATGCCGGCGGCGGCGATCCCGAGCAGGAGCGGAGTGCCGAGCGTGGTCGCCGGGGCGATCGGGGTGTCCGCCGCGCTGCGGACGGCGGTGAGGAGGGTCATCGGGCGCCCTTCGGGGAGACGACGCGGATGATTGCGGAGTCGTCGGCAGCGGCGAGGCCCTGGGTCGCGCCGAGGAGGAAGAGCTGCTCGGCCGCCGCGGCGACCGGAGTGGCGAGTCCGGCGGCGCGGGCCGCGCTGGTGACGATCCCCAGGTCCTTCACGAAGATGTCCAGGCGGCTCAGCACCTCCGCGCCGTCGTCGTCGTCGTAGGCCTCGAGCATCCGCGGCCCGCGGTTGGCCAGCATGAAGGAGCCCGCAGCTCCGGCGGAGAGCGTCTCGAGGATCGCCGCGGGGTCGAGTCCGAGCGACGCGGCGAGGGCCAGCGCCTCGGCTCCGGCCGCGATGTGAACTCCGCAGAGCAGCTGATTGACCGTCTTGAAGGCCTGCCCATCGCCCGCCCGATCGCCGATCACGCTGAGGGTCGAGGCGAGCAGGTCGAGCACCGGCTGCGCCTTCGCGCGGGCCTCGGGAGCGGCGCCGACCACGATCAGGAGATCGCCGACTCCGGCCCGGACCGGTCCGCCACTGAGCGGAGAGTCGACGAAGTGCACTCCGAGCGAGTCGAGCTGCGCGGCCACAGCGACGACGTCCTCGATCCCGACGGTGCTTGTCATCACGACGACAGCCCCGGGCTCGAGGGACTCAGCGATGCCGGCCTCGCCGAACAGCACGTCGCGCAGCTGCGCGCCGTTGCGCACTGCCAGCAGCACGGCGTCCGTGCCGGCGACCGCCCCGCGGGCTGAGTCGAACGGAGTGATTCCGGCCCGAGCGGCGAGGTCGAGGCGGGCCGGGGCGATGTCGAAGCCGTGCACGGTCAGTACGGAGGCCAGGCGGGTCGCCATCGGCAGGCCCATTGCGCCGAGGCCGAGCACGGCGACGCGGTAGGAGAGGGAGGTCATGTCTGTTCCTTCGGAAGGGAGGCGAGGGGATGCGGAGGGAGCGCGTCGGTCACGCGGAGGGGCGGGTGAGGGTGGCGACCACGGCGGCGAGCGAGTCGTCGTCGCCGACATTCCCCGCGAACACGATGTAGGGGACGCCCCGCGCGGGTCCGTCGACCGGCTCCCAGAGCGAGACGATCCCCGGCAGCATCGGACCGCGTACGAGCGCGCGGCGGATTCCGAGACCGTGCGTCGCGACGTCGCTCGAGGTGATCCCGCCCTTCGCGATGACGAACCGAGGCCGTCTGCGGGCGAGGATTCGCTCGACCACAGTGACAATGGCGGCCGACACGCGGCGCGAGATGTCCAGACTTTCGTCCGCGTCCTCTGTTCGGCGCAGGTGGCGGCTGGTGTGCAGGGCCACGTCGCCGCGGCCGAGTGCGTCGACCGCCGCGTCCACGAGGGAGTCGAGCTGCGCGTCATCGCCGGCCAGGACCTGCTCGACGTCGAGCTCGAGGACCCGCTCCAGCGCGCCGCGACCCGTGAGAACCGCGAGCTGCCGTGAGGTGAGGCCGACGTGCGAGCCGACCACGACCAGTCCGCCTGTGCTCTCGCCGCCTGTGTCCTCGCCGCCTGTGCTCTCGCCGCCCGTGTCCTCGCCGCCCGTGCCGAAAACATCCGTGGCGGTGAGTGGCGCGCGCGCCTCCTGGCCGATGCGGGCGCGGACGAACGGCGGCCCGACCCGGTAGAGGAGCCGCTTGCCGGCCGCCTCCGCCGCCTCCAGGCCGAGGGCGAGGAGGCGCAGATCGTCCTCGAGTACCGCGTCGGCGATCACCGGAGTCGCTTCCTCGAGGGGGAGCAGTGCGGCGATGATCCGGTCGATTCCGCCGCGCAGCACACCGAGATCCAGACGCACCACCTGATCGGCCGCCCAACGTCCGCGCGTCTTCTCGGCCACCCACTCCGCGAGGTCGGAGCAGGAGTAGCCGAACGTCGCGTCGCGGGCGAACTCGGTCTCGGCGACGGGCACCAGGCCCTCGGGCGTGCGCATCAGGTGCACGCCGCCGATCGTGATACGTCCGGCATCGGGGAATGCGGGCACGAGGACCACGCCGTCGACTCCTCGGCCGGTCGCGTCGCGGAGCGTCTCTTCGACGATGTCGGTCTCGAGCGGGTAGTGGCCCCTGAGCGTTGAGTCGCCACGGCTCACGAACGCGATCGGCGTTCCGAGGTCGGCGGCGACGGCGCTGGCGGTGCCGACGACGGCGCGAGTGCGCTCGGCGGCGGAGTCCGGATCGAGGCTTCGCGTGTTCGTGAGGACGTAGACCGCGCGGGCGCCCTGCGAGAGAGCCCAGCGCAGGTCGTCCGGCTCCCAGGACGTCAGGACTGGCAGGTCGGCCACCGACTGCGTCCCGGTCGGATCGTCGTCGAGGACGATCAGGACGCGGTTGGTGCGGGCGACGGCCTCGGCGACGCGGGCGGCCGGGACGGGGACGGGCGCGGGGTAGGCGCCCAGGGCGATCGACTCGTCCATTACACTCCTTCGTGTCAGATGACAGATATCATACAAGCAGTAGTCTGATCCACGGCGAGCCTGGCCTGCCAGCGATGGCGCGGAGTCAGTGCAGCGAGGGCAGGACGTGCGCCCGGAAGTCGTCGGCCGTCTGCCGCATGTGCGCCGACATGGCCGTGCGCGAAGCCTCCGCGTCGCCCGAGCGCAGGGCAGCGAGCACCCGGGTGTGCTGCTGGATCGCGTGCGCCTGGATCGCGTCGACCGCCGAGGTCTGCGCACGCTTCTCCCGCATCACCCGGGAGAGCGGAGCGAGCACGACACCGACGAAGACGTTGCCGGTCGCCCGCAGAATCACGTCGTGGAACGCGATGTCGGCCTCGACGAAGGCGCCGACGTCCGACTCCTCGTGCGCCGTCCGCATCCGCCTCAGCATCCGCTCGAGTTCGGCGAGGTCCTTCGCGGAACACCGGGCCGCCGCTAGCGCCGCCGCCCCACTCTCGATCATCTCGCGCACCTCGATCAGCTGGAGTTCGGTCAGGCCCGGGTCGGCACCGAAGGCGGTGACCCGCAGGATTGGCTCGAGATCGGTCCAGGCGGACGTGGGCGCGACCACTCCGCGCTTGCCCCGGCGAACGTCCAGCACGCCGAGCCCCTGCAGCCGCTTCAGGGCCTCGCGCATCGTGACGCGGCTGACGTCGTGCTGGGCGGCGAGTGTAGCCTCGCTCGGCAGCTCCGATCCGATCGGTACGACGCCAGCGACGATGTCGTCGAGTACAGCGTCGGCGACGGTGGTGACGAGGGAGGCTCGGACCACGGCGGCACCTCCCCTTGCGAACGGACCTCCAGTGTACGGAGCGGCCCGGCTCGCTCCGGCGACGCGAGGACCACCAGGTTGTCCTCGTCGTGCCCCATTCTCCGCTGCCGCCCGTCCCCCGCCGTGGCCTTGGCGTCGCTCCGCGCCGCCTCCTTACTTTGCCGTCTTAGTGCAGGGCCAGCGACCCCGCCAGCACCACCATCACGACCGCTACGGCCGCGTCGAGCACCCGCCACGCGACGCGGCTCCGGAACAGCGGACGCAGCGCCCGAGCGCCGAACCCGAGGGCGGTGAACCACAGCACGCTCCCCGCCGCGGCGCCCGCCCCGAACCACCAGCGCTCCTCGCCGTGCGAATTCGCGACCGAGCCCAGCAGCACGACCGTGTCGAGGTACACATGCGGATTGAGTAGCGTGAGCGCCAGGCCTGTGCCGATCGCCGTGCGGAGCGAGGTGGACGTGCCGGCCGGGTCGCCGTCGAGCGTCCCCGGGCGCAGAGCGCGGCGGGCGGCGAGCACCGCGTAGACCAGGAGAAAGACGATGCCGCCCCAGCGGATCACCAGCAGCAGCCACGGCGCCGACTGCAGGACCGCGCCGATCCCCGCGATCCCCAGCACGATCAGAGCGGCGTCGCAGAGCGCGCAGATCGCCACGACGGCCGGGACGTGCTCGCGGCGGAGGCCCTGGCGGAGCACAAAGGCGTTCTGCGCGCCGATGGCCACGATGAGCGAGAGACCGAAGCCAAGGCCCGACAGGACGGCGAGGAGTGGGGCGGTGAGGACTGGAGACACGGTCCGACGCTACGAGTTGCTGTCTCTGCGGACCACGCTCCTTCAGCCCGTCAGCAGAACAGTCCGTCAGCAGAACCGTCCGTCAGCAGAACAGATGCTGACCGATGACCTCGACCTCTCCCGGCTGCGCCCGCGGCCGGCGCTCAGGCAGCGAAGACGTCGCGGAGGGTGACCGTCTCGAGCGAGCGCTCGCGGAGGATGTCGACGAGGCGCGCGTAGACCAGCGTCACCGGGTCGAAGTTCGCATGCCCGATCACGATGTGCTGCGGCAGGAACCACTGATCAGCGAAGCCGACCAGCTGCTCCGGAGTGATCCGCCCCGAGTCCGAGAGCGAGCCGTACCAGAGCACCGTCGCCCGATAGCCGATCGCCGCCGCCGCCGCGCGAGTCCGCTCGTCGGTGTAGCCGAATGGCGGCCGGTAGAACGGCGCCGCCTCCACGCCGTAGGTCGAGCGAATGAAGTCGCCGTTACGGCCCAGCTCCTCCTGCACTCCAGCAGTCGAGAGGCTCGTGAGGTCGGCGTGCGACCAGGTGTGGTTCGCCAGCTGCACCTGCCCGGAGGCGACCAGCGGACCGAGCGCCGGCGCGTTCACCGTCCACGAGTCGTACTGCCCGTTGAGGAAGAAGGTCAGCCGCGTCCCGGTGTCCTTCGCGAACTGCGCGTACGCGGCGACCACACCGGAGTCGGCGCCGTCATCGACGGTCCACGCGAGCAGCTTCCCGTCGCCCGGCAGCTCCGAGATCGTGCCCGAGGGCAGCGGCGCCTTCACCCGCACCGGCACCGGCGCAGGGGTTCCGCTCGGCACCGGGCGCGGGAGGGACGGAGTGACGGGCTGTTGCGCGTCCGCGTCCGCGGGTTCCGTAGGCGTGCATCCGGTCAGCGCTACCGCCGACGAGGCGATCCCCAGGAGCAGCGCGCGCCGCCTCAACCGCTCCATAGGCCTCCCTCGCGAGCCCCGTTCCCGTTCCCGGAGCATCCCGGCGACCGTAGCCGGGAGGAAGGTCGCCGAGCAAAACGGTGGCGGGATCTCCGGCGCAGCAGGCGCCCGGCTGCACAGGTGTCCGGCTGTCACAGGTGTCCCGCTGCCACAGGTGCCCGAGTGTTGCGGCAGAGAACCGGGCCCGCGTATACTCGCGAAGTTGCGTGCATCTGCATGCGCTTGCGTGCTGCCCGCCGGGCGGGGGCTCCGGCTCCCACCGAACGGCCGGGCAGTGCGCCGACAAGTGACCTTGGGTGGGTCGGGCGGGGCCTCGGGCCGCGCGTGATCCACGGTAACCACACATGGAGGAAACTATGGCAGCAGTCTGCCAGGTGACCGGAGCCGTCCCCGGCTTCGGGCACGCCATCTCGCACTCGCACCGGCGCACCAAGCGCCGCTTCGACCCGAACGTACAGAAGAAGACGTACTACGTGCCGTCGCTTCGCCGTAACGTCACCCTGACCCTCTCGGCCAAGGGCATCAAGGTCATCGACGTCCGCGGCATCGAGTCCGTCGTCAAGGACATTCTCGCTCGTGGGGTGAAGATCTAATGGCCAAGCAGCAGGACGTCCGTCCCATCATCAAGCTCCGTTCGACGGCCGGCACCGGTTACACCTACGTGACCAAGAAGAACCGCCGCAACGACCCCGACCGTCTCGTGCTCAAGAAGTACGACCCCGTAGTGCGCAAGCACGTCGACTTCCGCGAGGAGCGCTAAATATGGCTAAGAAGAGCAAAATCGCCCGCAACGAGCAGCGCAAGGTGGTCGTCGACCGCTACGCCGCCCAGCGCCTCGAGCTGAAGAAGGCACTCGTCGACCCGGCCGGGACCGACGAGTCCCGCGAGGCCGCCCGCGTCGGCCTCCAGAAGCTTCCCCGCAACGCCTCGCCCGTCCGCGTCCGCTCGCGCGACGCCGTCGATGGCCGCCCTCGCGGCAACCTCACGAAGTTCGGCATCTCGCGTGTCCGCTTCCGCGACATGGCCCACCGCGGCGAACTGCCCGGCATCACCAAGTCGAGCTGGTAGCAGCGCGCTCGACGAGGGCCCGTGATCCGATGGATCGCGGGCCCTTGTCGTTCCTCCGACCGTAAAATAACCGGATGACCGACTCCAGCCTGCCCACGCTTGCCGAGATCGCGGCGCTCATCGACCACGCGATCCTCAAGCCCGAGTTCACCCGAGCCGACGTCGACGCCCAGCTCGACCAGGCCCGAGCATCCGGCGTGTTCAGCGTCTGCGTCCGCCCCTCCGACATCGCCCACGCTGTCGCCCGGCTCGACGGCTCCGCAGTCCTGGTCGGCACGGTCATCGGCTTCCCCCACGGCACCACCTCCACCGCGGCCAAGGTCGCCGAATCGCGGCAGGCCCTCGCCGACGGCGCGGTCGAACTCGACATGGTCGTCAACATCGGCCGCCTGCGCAGCGGCCTGCTCCAGGACGTCGAGGACGACATCCGCGCGGTCGTCGACGCCGCAGAAGGCCGCATCGTCAAGGTCATCCTCGAGACCAGCCTCCTCGACGACGAGCAGATCGTCGAGGGCAGCCGCGCCGCCGAGCGCGCCGGAGCCGACTTCGTGAAGACGGCCACCGGATTCGCCGGCGGCGGCGCCACCCAGCACGACCTGCGCCTGATGCGTGGCGCCGTCTCCGAAGCCGTCCAGGTGAAGGCGTCCGGCGGCGTCCGCGACCTCGACACCCTCCTCACCTACCGCGAGCTGGGCGTCACCCGCTTCGGCACCAGCGGCTCCGCGACCATCCTCGGCGACCTCGCCGCGCGGCGCTCGGGCGACTCCTCCGCGGCTCAGGTCGACTCCGCCTCCTACTGACGGGACCCCAGGCCGCACCGCACCCGCCGACCGGATGATGCCGGTGCGCCTGCGCCCGGGCCGCGCCGGTCGCTGGGCCGAGCGCACCCGCCGCCCCCTCGACGAGATCGCCCGCGCCCTCAAAGAGCGGGTTTACGCGACCTTCACCGGCCTGGCCGTGGTGATGATCTATCTTGTCGGCGACCACCCGGATGCGGTGCACGCCCTGCAGAGCCTGGTGGTCTCGATCGTCGGGATCTCGGCCGCCGGCTTCGTCGCCGAGGTGATCGCGCACCAGGTCGTGCACGCGGCGACGCCGTCCGGTACCGACGCGCGCACCATGCTCCGGATCGCGGGCGGGGCGCTCGCCTCCGCCTCGCTGCCGGTCCTCGCGCTGCTGGGGATCGCGGGGCTCGGCGTGCTGGTCGTGGGCGTCCTCGCCCTCGCGCACTGAGCGCGCACCGCGCATCTGCGCGACGCGGACGGCTCCGGTGCCCGGCTCGCCGAGGCGATCTCTCTCGCGCAGGCGCAGGTGAACAGCGCCCTCAGACGCGACGACACCACTGCCCGCACACTTCGAGCGTCCCTCGCACTGGGGCGGCTGGACACGCGGGTCAGTGGTGCTGCCCGTCAGGGCGTGCCGGGTGCGTCGAGCGACTCGTCGCCGTCCACGTCCTCCAAACCGAGTCCGTCCACGACCTCGCGGCCGAGCAGGTGAGCGCCGCTCCAGCCCTCGATTACGCAGCGGGGGAACGCCTCACGATGGGGGGAGCGGAGCCACGCAGACGCGGCCTCACAGGCCCACAACTCCGAGGAGTAGACGCCGATGATCTCGGTGCGGTCGTCCCAGGGGGTCGCGGTGGAGAGCACGAAGTGGTCACCGTCCACGATCGGACCTCCTGCTTCTCTCGGGGTTCAGCGACCCCGATCGAAGGCGGGACCGAACCGGACGTTACCCGACATCAGGGGAGCTCGTCTCCAGGGTCGACAGGACCCTGGAAGGCGGTTACGGGACCCGGTATGGCGGCTGCGGCGCTCCGATCGGGACCGCGGTCATCCGATCGTTCCCCGCAGACGCGCGTTCAGCCCGCCCAGGGCCGTCGCGAACTCGTTCTCGTTGCTCCCCGGGAGCAGCGCGCCGCCCTGCTCGAGACCGCGTCGGAGAGCGGCGATCTCTTCCGGAGTCAGTCCGCCATTGTCCAGGAGTGCCGAGAGGGCGGACGTAGGACTTTTCCCTGTCTGGGCTCCTGTTCGGGTGGGGACGGCGGAGGCACACCGACGCCCCGGGCCGTTGAGCCCGGGGCGTCGGCGGGAACGGATCAGACGACGCGCGGATCGGACTCCCGGCTGTCATCCTCGGGGATGTGCACGTCCTGGACGGTCACGTTGATCTCGGCCACCTCCATGCCCGCGATGTGCTGGATGGCATCGGCGACGGCCGAGCGGACGTCCTCAGCGACCTTCTGCAGGGGCGCCGGGTACTCGGCGACGATGGTGATGTCGGCGGCCACCTGGCGCTCGCCCACCTCGACCTTGACGCCCTGGCCGCGGTCGTCGTTGCCGATCGCGCTGCGAATCGCGCCGATGGCCCGGGCCGCTCCTCCACCGAGGGCGTACACGCCGGGGACCTCGCGGGCGGCGATGCCGGCGACTTTGGCGATGACGCCGTCCTCGATCACGGTGCGTCCGGGTCCGGTGCTGCTTCGACGGGTGGTGGTCGCGGGGGTCTCGGCCATGATCTCCTCTTTCGCTCAGTGATTCTCTCGGTGCCCGATCGGTCGGGCGAGGTACACGAGATACAGAGAGAGGACGGGCGGGCCGCGGCGAACGTCACGGTCCGGGGCGCTGTGCCCAGGCAACTGCCAGAGAGTTGGGCCGGTCGGCTCTGCGCGGCGGGGATTCGCCCTCGGCGCGGTGCTGTGGTGGCATGGACCCGTGACCGACGCGACCGACCAGCAGCCGACCGCCCAGCAGCCGACCGCCCAGCCCGCTCGCGTGCGCCCGCGAACCCTGCTCGTCCTCGCGCTGATCGGCGCCGTCGGCGGGACCCTCTCGGGCGCCTTCGGCGTCGGCGGCGGGATCGTGATGGTGCCGATGCTGATCGCGTGGGCCGGGATGGACCAGCGCCGCGCCTCCGCCACCTCGCTGCTCGCGATCGCCCCGACCTCGGTCGCCGGTGCGTTCGGCTATGCGCTCGCCGGGCAGGTCGCCTGGGCTCCCGCCGCGGTGATCGCGGCCGCCGCGATGCTGGGAGCCCTCGCCGGCTCCTGGTTGCTCGCGCGACTGCCGCTGGGGGTGCTGCGCTGGCTGTTCGTGGCGCTGCTGGTGGCGGCAGCGGTGCGGATGGCCGTGTTCGGTTCGAATGACACCGGCGACATCGCCGAGGGCTGGGCGGTGTGGCCGGGATTCGCGACGCTCGGGGCCGGAATGGGGGTCGCCTCCGGACTCTTCGGCATCGGCGGCGGAGCGATCGCCGTGCCGGTCCTGGTCGGCGCCTTCGGATTTGCGGACCTGCTGGCCAAGGGCACCTCGCTCGCCGCGATGATCCCCACCGCGATCACCGGCTCGATCGCGAACGCCCGCCGCGGACTGCTCGACGTGCGCGCTGGCCTGGTGGTGGGGCTGACCGCCACTGCCTTCTCCTTCGCCGGAGTCGCCCTCTCCTTCCTCCTGCCGGCGCGCGTCTCCGGGATCCTCTTCGCGGCGCTGCTCCTGCTCGCGGCGGTGCAGCTCGCCCTCCGCGGGCGGCGCGCCTCTCGCGCCCTGCCCCCCGGTTGTCCGTGACAGCATCGGAGGTGATGACGATTCCCGGTGCCGCGTGAGCGCGGTCAGCCACCCTCAGCCAGGTGGCGGGCGGAGCGGCGGGGTTCCGCGGGGGAGTGGCGGGTCTCCCTCCGGATCCGGTCGAATGGAGTCATGGCACAGAAGACGGTCGCAGACCAGCTCATCGCCCAGCTCATCGACGCCGGCGTCTCTCGCATCTACGGGATCGTCGGCGACTCGCTGAATCCGATCGTCGACGCGGTCCGCCGCAGCGGCGGCTCCGGGAAGGGAGGCATCGACTGGATCCATGTGCGCAACGAGGAGGCCGCCGCTTTCGCCGCGGGCGCGGAGGCGCAGCTGACCGGCCGCCTCGCCGTCTGCGCAGGCAGCTGCGGGCCCGGCAACCTGCACCTGATCAACGGCCTCTTCGACGCACACCGCTCCGGAGCCCCGGTGCTCGCCATCGCGAGCCACATCCCCAGCAACCAGATCGGTTCCTCCTACTTCCAAGAGACACACCCCGACCGGCTCTTCGTCGAGTGCTCGAACTACCGCGAGCTGATCTCGACCGCCGCCCAGGCCCCGCGCGTCGTGAACGCCGCGATGCGCAGCGCGGTGGCGCTGGGCGGAGTCGCTGTGATCACCCTCCCCGGCGACATCGCCGAGTTGGAGGCGGTGGACGAGTTCCCCGCGTTCGTGCTGCCGTCGCCGCCCGTCCTGGTTCCCGCCGCCGCCGACGTCCAGGCCCTCGCTGTCGCGATCGACGGGGCGAAGACGGTCGCGATCTTCGCCGGCGCCGGAGTGCAGAACGCGCACGACGAGGTCGTCGCCTTCGCCGAACTGGTCGGCGCGCCCGTCGGGCACAGCCTCCGCGGGAAGGAGTGGATCCAGTACGACAACCCCTACGACGTCGGCATGACGGGCCTGCTCGGCTACGGCGCCGCGCACGCCGGCATCCATGACGCTGAGCTGCTCCTCCTGCTCGGCACCGACTTCCCCTACGAGCAGTTCCTCCCCGACGCCTCGACGGTCGTGATCGCGCAGGTCGACAGCGACGCCTCGAAGCTCGGCCGCCGGGTCAGCGTCGCGCACCCCGTGCACGGCGACGTGGCCGCGACGCTCACCGCACTCACCCCGCTCGTGCAGCGCAAAAGCCACCGCTTCCTCGACAAGACGCTGAAGAAGCACGAGAAGCTGGTTACCGGAGTCGTCGGGAAGTACACCGAGGTCGGCACCCGCAGCCCGATCCATCCCGAGTTCGTCGCCGCCACCCTCGACGATTTGCTCGCCGAGGACGCGATCGTCACCGCCGACACCGGCATGGGCAACGTCTGGCAGGCCCGCTACATCACCCCCAACGGGAAGCGCCGCCTGATCGGCTCCTACCTGCACGGCTCGATGGCCAACGCGCTGCCGCAGGCGGTCGGCGCGCAGCTCTCGCACCCGGGTCGCCAGGTCGTGTCGCTGAGTGGTGACGGTGGGCTCTCGATGCTGATGGGCGAGCTGGTCACCGTCGCCGCCTATCGGCTCCCGGTGACGATCGTGGTGTTCAACAACTCCACCCTCGGCTTGGTGAAGGTCGAGATGCTGGTCGACGGCTTCCCCGACTTCGCGGTGGACGTGCCGATGGTCGACTACGCGAAGGTGGCGGAGGCGATCGGGATCCGCGGCATTCGCGTCGAGGATCCGCGCGACGTCGAGGAGGCGCTGCGTTCGGCGCTCGCCGATGGCGGCCCGGTCCTCGTGGACGTGGTGACGGATCCGCTCGCCCTCTCGCTGCCGCCCACGATCACAGGCGCCCAGGTGAAGGGCTTCACTCTGGCGATGTCGAAGATCGTCATGAACGGCGGAGCGGGCGAGGCCGTCGCACTGGCCCGCACGAACATCAAGCACGCCCTCCGATGAGCGACGCGCGGGCGCTGGCACCTGGTTCATCCGCGGCTCCTCGCTGCCGCTCCGACGTGCTCCAACACAACGTCAGCTGAGAGGCCTCCTCATCCACCATCGTGGATGACAGGGCTTCTCAGCTGACGTTGTGCTGCGGCCTCACTCGCCGAAGGTGATGGCCTGCGCCTCGACGAGCTCGGGCTCGGGCTCGTGGGCGTCGGCGCGGGCCAGGGTGCGGCGTCCGAGCAGCACGATCAGGGCGGCGATGGCCACGGCTCCGGCGGCGGCGTACATCGGGAAGGCCGGCGAGATCGCGGCGGCCAGCGCGGAGGCGGCGGGCGGGGCGATCGCGCCGCCGAGGAAGCGGACGCCCGAGTAGGCAGAGGAGGCGACGGAGCGCGGCAGGTCCGTCGCTTCCATCACGCACTCGGTCAGCACCGTGTTGACGACGCCGAGCAGCAGCCCGCCGACGATGATGCAGACGATGAGGCCCACCCGCGACGAGATCACCAGGCCGCCGGCGACTAGATCGAGCGCGAGCAGCAGCAGCACCGAGCGCAGCACCACGGTCCGCGGAAGCCTCGCGGTGAGCAGCGGAGCGGCGAATACCGAGGTGATCGCGACGCCCAGACCCCAGCCGAAGAAGGTGAAGCCAAGGCCCATCTCGTCCAGACCCAGCGGGTAGGGCGTGTAGGCGAGCAGCACGAAGAAGCCGATGTTGTAGAACAGGGCCGCGGTGGCGAGCGAGCGGATTGCGGGGACCCTGAGGGCCGCGAACGGCGCCGAGAGCGGAGTAGGAGTGGGCCGGGGTCCGTCCTCACGGAGCAGCGTGGCGATGGCGATGGCGCCGACGGCCATCAGCACCGCGGTGCCGAAGAACGGACCGCGCCACGAGACGCTGCCGAGTAGCCCGCCGAGCAGCGGGCCGATCGCGATGCCGATGCCCAGTGCGGCCTCGTAGAGCACGATCGCCGCGGAGGAGCCTCCGCTGGCCGCGCCGACGATGGTCGAGAGCGCGGTGGAGATGAACAGCGCGTTCCCGAAGCCCCAGCCGGCGCGGAAGCCGATGACGCCCTCGACACTGCCCGCCGTTCCCGCGAGCGCGGCGAACACCACGATCAGCACCAGCCCGATCATCAACGTCTTCTTGGCGCCGATGCGGCTGGAGAGCCAGCTGGTGAAGAACATCACGACGCCGGTGATCACGAGGTAGCTCGTGAACAGCAGCGACGTCTCTGTGGGAGTTGCCCGCAGGCTCTCGGCGATGGCAGGAAGGATCGGGTCGACCAGGCCGATGCCCATGAACGCGATCACTGCGGCGAAGGCGACGGCCCAGACGGCCAGCGGCTGCTTCAGGATCGAGCCCTGCGCGGGCGGGTGGGGGAGGTGGTCACGGGGTGGAGCCTTTCTCGGGGAGGAGCGGAGCCGGGGGCAGCAACGTAATAACATAGCACGTCTATGTAGTGCCCGAGCACTGCCGTTCTCCTCCGCTCCTGTGTCAGAGTTGTTCGCAATCGCGCGTTCACTCCCGCGATCACCGACGGAAAGAGAAGTCATGTCCTCCAGCGAGCACGACATCGTCGTGATCGGCGCCGGCGCCACCGGACTCACCGCGGCGCTCCGGCTGCACGAGCAGGGCTACGACGAGGGAGGAGTCGAGGTGCCCGCCACCTATGCCGCCCCGTTCTGGCGGGCCGACGGCCTCTCGGGTACCGCGTTCAGCCCGTACTCGCTGGTGCACGAGGTCTACGACAACTCCACCCACGGCGAACAGCGCGGCACCCTGGTCGGCTTCGTCTCGGACGAGAAGGCCGACCGCGTGCTCGCGCTCGACGAGGGGGAGCGGAAGGCCGCGATCCTCGATTCGCTCGCCGCCTACTTCGGGCCGGCCGCGCTCGATCCGCTCGTCTACTACGAGAGCGACTGGGCGTCCGAGGAGTGGACGCAGGGCGCGTATGCCGCGAGCTTCGACCTGGGCGGGTTAACCCGTTACGGCGCGCTCCAACTGGAGCCGGTAGGTCCGCTCCGCTTGGGGACGAGCGACATCGCGGCCGAGGGGTACCAGCACGTCGACGGCGCCATCCGCGTCGGACGACGCCTGGCGCAGGAGATCATCGACGAGGACGCAGCGACGGCTCGGGCCTCCCACCGCGAAGGAGCACAGCACGCATGAGCACAGGTCCGACGAGCGCAGGTCCGACGAGCGCAGGTCCGACGAGCACAGGTCCGACGAGCGCAGGCCCGATGAGCACAGGTCCGAGTCCCGTCCCGTACGCCGTGATCGACCCGGCCTCGGGCGAGACCCTCCGCGAGTACCCGAGCATCAGCGAGGCCGAGCTGACCGCGACGATCGCCTCGGCCCACGGGGCCTACTCCTCCTGGTCGCGGGACGTGCCCGTGGCGGCCCGTGCCGCGCTGGTCGCCCGAGTGGCCGCGCTGCACACCGAGCGCGCCGACGAGCTGGCGGCGATCATCGTCCGCGAGATGGGCAAGCCGCTCGATCAGGCGCAGGGCGAGGTCGGCTTTGCGGCCGACATCTACCGCTACTACGCCGAGCACGGCGAGGCCTTCCTCGCCGACGAGCCGATCGCGCTCGCCGAGGGCACCGGCTCCGCCCTGATCCGCCGCTCCGGCCTGGGCGTGCTGCTGGGCATCATGCCGTGGAACTTCCCCTACTACCAGGTGGCCCGCTTCGCCGGCCCCAACGTGGTCGCCGGCAATACGATCCTGCTCAAGCACGCGCCGCAGTGCCCGGAGTCGGCCGCCGCCATCGCCGACATCTTCCGCACCGCGGCCGAGGAGCTGGGCGCTCCCGCCGGCGTCTACGTCAACCTTTACGCCTCTAACGAGCAGGTCGTGACCGTGATCGCCGACCCGCGCGTGCAGGGCGTCTCGGTCACCGGTTCCGAGCGGGCCGGTGCCGCCGTGGCCGAGCTGGCGGGCCGCCACCTCAAGAAGGTCGTGCTCGAACTCGGCGGGTCCGATCCGTTCGTGCTCTTGTCGACCGACGATCTCGACAGGGCGGTGGAGGATGCGGTCGCCGCGCGCCTGGACAACAACGGCCAGTCTTGCAACGCGGCCAAGCGCTTCATCGTGATCGACGAGCTGTACGACACGTTCGCCGAGAAGTTCACCGAGGCGTTCACCCGCGCCCAGCCGGCCGATCCGTTCGCCTCGGGCACCCTCCTCGGCCCGCTCTCCTCCGCGTCCGCCACCGAGCGTCTCACCGCACAGCTGGCCACCGCGCGCGAGCAGGGCGCTACCGTGCGCGCGAGCGGCGAGGCGACCGGCAACTTCTTCCCGCCGGCCGTGCTCGAGGACGTCACCCCCGAGATGGACGCCTACCGCGAGGAGTTCTTCGGTCCGGTGGCGGTCCTGTTCCGCGTCCATGACGAGGACGAGGCGATAGACCTCGCGAACGACACCCCCTACGGCCTCGGCTCGTACCTCTACACGACCGACAGCGAGCAGGCGCTGCGCCTGGTGGACCGGATCGACGCGGGCATGGTCTGGGTCAACCTCGTCCTCGGCGACGCCGCCGAGCTCCCCTTCGGCGGTGTGAAGCGCTCGGGCACGGGGCGCGAGATGGGTCGGCTCGCGCTGGAAGAGTTCGTGAACAAGAAGCTGATCCGGATCGCGTAGGCGTGCACCGGGGCTGACGGTGACGTCGCCCCGGTACGCGCCCTGCGTGGAGGTCCTGCGTCAGGTCCTCATTCGCGGATCAGCAGGTGGCCCCGGTGTAGGCCGCGTAGAAGTCCCTCGCTCCTTCACTCCACCGGTTGTACGAACCGACCGCCGTCTTGACGTTGGACGCCTTGCGCGTGTTCTCGATGTACAGGTCGCCGCCGCTGGTGAGGAAGCTGCTTCCGCCGACCGGCTTGGCGCCGCTAGGGACGCTCGAATACGTCTCCGGTTTCGTGTCGTGGCGGACGCTGTGCGCGACTCCGTCGGTGTCGACGTAGGTCGCGAAGTAGTCGCGTCCCTCCGTCCAGCGGTTGTACTGCCCGACGGCCGACTTCACCTTCGAGGCCTTCTTGACACTCTCGATGTACAGGTCACCGCCGTCGGTGAGGAAGGTACTGCCGCCCACCGGGGTGGAGTTCTTCGGTACGTCCTTGTAGTCCACCGGATCCTGATCGTGGCGGACGCTGTGCGCGACCCCGTCTTTCGTCACGTAGCTCGCAAAGAAGTCTCGGCCCTCGTTCCACCGGTTATACTCGCCGACAGCGGACGTCACGTCGGAGGCTTTTAGTACGTTCTCGATGTAGAGCTTGCCGTCGCTGGTGAGGAAGCTGGCCCCGCCCAGCGGAGTAGCGTTCTTCGGCACGCTCGTGTAATTCACCGGGTCCTGGTCGTGGCGGACGCTGTGCGCAACCCCGTCCTTGGTGACATAGGTCGCGAAGTAGTCGCGCCCCTTCGTCCACCGGTTGTATGCGCCGACGGCGGACTTGACATTGGAGGCCTTCTTCACACCCTCGATATACAGGTCGCCGTCGCTGGTGATGTAGGTGCTGCCGCCGACCGGCGTGGATCCGTTGGGGACGTCGGCGTACTCGACCGGATTCTGGTCGTGGCGCACAGATAATGCGCCCTCCGACTTGGCGCCGGTCACCGGTGCACTCGTCGACAGGTCGTCGCTGATAGCGCCGAAGGTCGACTTTCCACCGTCTCTCGGGACTTTGATGTCGGGGAGCGTGATGAGCCCACTGCTATCAGTCGTGGCTGAAGACGTCGTGGTGCCGTCCTTGAAGGTGTATCCGTCGCGGAGGGTGACGGTGACCCTCTTCCCCGCGTCCGCCGTACTTCCGTCTGTGGTGCGCTTGACTTGCGCGCCCTTGATGAACTTGCAGCCCACCCCGGTGTAGGACGCCTTCGTGAACTTCAGCGTCGGCGAGTTCGACGCCGCGGCAGCCGGCGTCGCGACCGACACGCCGACGACCGGGATGGTCCAGGCGGCGCCCTGGACGAGGGTGCGGCGGTGGACGCCGTCTGGGGCGGGAATGGCCCAGTCGGACAGGCTCGTGTCGACGTTTCGGTACTTCTCGAAGCGGTTCTTCGTCATGTGTTCTCGCTTTCCTGCGTGTTCGGGAGGGACATCCGAAGCTTCGTCATGGGTGCAGATCGGCCCTCTGCGGCCGCCGAAAGTGGTGTCCCCGCCGCCGGAACTTGCTCACGAACCTCCGTTAGCCCGGTGGCGCCTGGAGAATGACTCGTCGTCGCGCCGATGCCCGGCGAGGCTCTGGCGTCATCCGGGTGATCGAGGACACGAGGAGGATCCATGACCGGCGGATCATCACGTCGCACGGCCTCCCTGCTTGGCGAGGATTCCCGGGCCTGGCTCGCCGAGCGAGATCATTACGGACAGCTGGATACCGCCTTCCGACTGGTGTCCGACGAGATCCTGGTCCACGGACTCCGACTGGCCAGAATGTGGCACACCGAGGGCGCCTATGTCATCGCGCGCCGCTCGCCCGCGGCGCTGCTGCTCGTTCAGATCGAAGGGGAATGCACCCTCCGCTCACCGGTGTGGGGAACTCAGCCGAGGATCCTCGGGCCAGGCGATGTCGCCGTTCTGCCAGGAGGGGCAGCGCCGTTCCACCTCTCGGCGGACCGCCCGGTCGCTCGATATCAGATCGACTACGACCTGGCCGGACTGCCCGCGCACGCCCGGATCGAACTCGAGTCGGGAATCCTTTTCTCCCGGCCGGCAAAAGGATATCGGGACGCTGTCACGTCGACCGCGAACATCGCTTTCAATTCCTCGCTGTCGGAGGGCGAAGCCGGCTTCGCCGACTTCGCTGTCGGGCTCCGGCATCTCTCGACGGCGCTCCTTCTGCACGCCCTAGAGGCCACCGCCCCGGATCTTCCCGAGGACGCGGGCAGCCTGCACCGGGCCGCTCTCCGGGTCATTTCGACGCGGGCGACGGATCCCGACTTCACCGTGGAATCGCTTGCGCACGCCGTCGGGACGTCCTCCCGGACACTGCGGGAGGTCTTCGCTCAGACAGGAAGCTCGGCAAAAGCCGCCCTCACCGGTGAGCGGGTGCGCCGAGCGCGCGTTCATGCCGCGGTGGGGGAGGACGGCGATCGGTTCACCACGGCGGAGGTCGCCCGACTTTCCGGTTTCCGGGACGCGCGAGCGTTGCGACGTGCCCTCGCGAAGGTGACCGCCGAGCGATGAGCCCCTGGCGGCGCCGATGATGTGCCGGTCCTGCTGACCCCGGGGCGAGAGCCGGAAAAAGACACTTCCTTGCCGGAACCTGTATCACGCTCTTCCCCGGAACGGATCATCTGTGAAGAATCACTTCTCGGCTCGTTTGACCTCGACGAGATCGCGGTGATTCTCAGGTCTCGGGCGAAGCAGGGAGCGGTCTCTGGCATCCGAGTCGGTTAGCCGGAAGTCTGCACTACAGGACGAGAACGCTCGACTCTGGCCAATGCAGAGAGCCCTAATGCACAAGACGAGAGGGCCACCCGATCTTCTCGGGTGGCCCTCTCGTCTTGTCGAAGAAGAACCGAGCTACACGAAACCGGTAGCGCGGCTCATCGTCATCAGCAGCTCGAGTTGCTCGAGGTCACGTAATCCATGTAGAAACCGTTCGTCGAGTCGTACTCGATCTGCGAAGCAGAGGTGACGTTCTTGTTCACGAGCTGAGTGTCGTTGTAGAGGGTTCCGTCGGACGTCAAGTACATCTTGTCGCCGAGCGCGGTGGCACCCTTCTGATCAGACGTAATCTTTGTGGACGTGCCGGTAGCGTCGCCCGACTTCTTGTAGTAGCTGTACACGTCACCGTTCTCAGTGACGTAGTTCATGTAAATGCCGTTCTTGTTGTCGTACTGCACTTGCGAGGCGGACGTCACGTTCTTCGCGATGCTCGTCGTTCCGGCGAAGAGTTCCTTGGAAGAATCCAGGTACAGGTTGTCACCTAGTGCCGTCGCGCCAGTCTTCCCAGTTGTGATGGAGCTGGTCGAGGTAGCTCCAGTAGCACCGGTCCTGTGGAACTGGCGCACTTCTCCGGACGATGTCACAAAATCGATGTAGATGCCGTCGGTGCTGTCATAGTTCACCTGCGAGACGGACTTGACATCGGTTCCGATTGAGTCCGAACCAAAGTATAGAGTGCCACCCGAGGTGAGATAGATCTTATCGCCGTAGGCGGTTGCGTCGCTTTGGCCACTCTTGACGTCGCTGCTCGATCCTGTATTACTGCTCGAGTCCTTCTTGAAGATACGAACCTCGCCGCTCTTCGTGACGTAATTCAGGAAGAGATTGTCCTTCGAGTCATACTCGACCTGCGAGACCGACGTAACATTCTTGCTGATCTCCTGTGGAGTGCTGGAGGCGCCGTTGTAAAGTGTTCCGTCTGACGTCAGGAAGATTGAATCTCCGTAGACGGTCGCATCCTTATAGCCAGCCTCAACGAGGCTACTGGAACCATCTGTCGACGATGCACTCTTGTGGAAGGAGCGAATGGCGTATGCGGTGGATGTGACCGGCGCCGAAGCGGAAAGCGTGTCGGAGGTCGCGTTGAAGGTGGTCGACTTCTCGCCGGTCGGGACTTTGATGTCCGGAAGGGTGATGAGCCCTGAGCTGTCGGTCGTGGCGGAGTAGGTCGTCTTGCCATCCGCGAAGGTGAAGCCGTCCTTGAGCGTGACGGTCACCGTCTTGCCCGCGTCGGCCGTCGTTCCGTCGGTCGTGCGCTTGACCTGAACGCCGGTGATTGTCTCGCACCCGTTGCCCGTGTATGAGCCCTTCGTGAACGCCAGCGTCGGCGTCTTCGACGCCGCGGCAGCCGGTGTCGCGACCGACACGGCGACGACCGGGATGGTCCAGGCGGCGCCCTTGACGATGGTGCGGCGGTGGACGCCGTCTTCGGCGGGGATGGTCCAATCGGACAGGGGCGACCCGATGTCGCGGAACTTGTCGAAGGAATTGTTTGTCATGTGCTCGAACTTTCGTCTGTGAAGAGAGGGACGAATGAAGCATTGCCAGGTCGGTGAGATGAGGAAGCATCGGGGCCGGAAGTAGTCCGCTCTGAGCCGGAACCTGCGGCTAGGCTTCGCACCGTAGGGCGACGAGGCGCACAATCATTCGTCGATGCATTGCTTGTCGGCGAGGATTCGTCGATTGATCTGTGAGCTTTTGGAGAACCTGTGGCCCCCGACTCGCTACGCCGAAAATATTCGCTTCAAGGAGACTCGGCCCAAGAATGGCTGGCCGAGCGAGACTTCCTCGGAGAATTCGATTCGAGCTTCAGACTCGTCTCCGACGAGATCCGCTTCGAGGGCTTACGTACTGGTCGGATCTGGCACAGCGAGGGCGCCTATTCGATCGCGCGTTCCTCCGCGGTGGCGCTGTTGATCGTGCAGATCGAGGGGGAGGCGACCCTGCGGGTGCCAATGTGGGGGGGGGGGGGGTAAAGTGATCGGTCCGGGCGATGTGGCGGTCCTGCCGGGCGGCGGCCCTTCCTCGTTCCGCTTCACTGCTGCTCGCCCGGTCGCCCGCTATCAGGTCGAATTCGATCTAGCCGGACTTCCTGCTCCTGCGCGCCACGAGTTGGAGCTCGGAATGGTGTTCTCGCAGCCCTCGAAAACGTACCGCGATGCGGTCGTCACTACCGCGAACATCGCCCTCAACTCGACGATGGTCGGCGGAGAAGCCGGCTTCGCCGACTTCGGTCTGGGACTGCGGCACCTCACGACTGCACTCCTACTGCACGCTCTCGAGGCCACGGCGCCTGAGCATTCGGACGACGCAGAGAGTCTGCACCGCGCGGCGCTCCGCGTGATCGCCATGCGGGCGACCGATCCTGACTTCACTGTCGAAGATCTCGCCCAGGCCGTCGGGCGGTCGCCGCGCAATCTGCGCCACATCTTCGCGCAGGCCGGATCATCCGCGAAGGCGGCGCTCACAGAGGAGCGGGTCAGGCGGGCGCGAATGCACGCGGCCGACGCGGAACACGGCCGCCGATTCGCCGCCTCCGAGATCGCCCGACTGGCCGGCTTTCGAGACGTGCGAGCCCTGCGCCGCGCGCTCGCCCAGCGGCAGGGCCCGAGTTCGCGCTGACTCCGCCGCGCCGACTCACTTCTTCGTCAGCGACGACTCCTTGTGCGCGGGCTTCGCCTCGGTCTTATCGCTCTGCACGATCCAATAGGGCTCGTCCTCCGAGGCGTTGAACTTCTGCCCCTCGAAGTGAAACTCGTTCGTCTTCTTTTCGACGAGTTCGCCGTGGGTTTCGCCCTGTGACGTGTTCCAGCTGATCTTGTCGCCCTTCTTCACGAGGCGGCTCCTTTCTCTGTGGTGGTGATGGTGGTGGTGATGGTGGTGGTGACATCGACGATCGCCGGAGCGGCGGGCGCCGATGAGAAGCCGAACCGCACCGGAGGCGAGAGCGGTCGCAGCGGGCCGAGGTCCTCCTCCGCCAGCACGGCGTGGACACCCTCGACCCGGCGGATCGCGCGCACGCCGTAGAACTCGCGGCGCCCGTTCCCGGCCGAGCCGGCCTTGCGGACGCCGGGCGCGAGCAGGGCGGCGACCGGCGAGATCGCGCAGAGCCACGCCGGATGCTCGGCGACCGGCCGCGGCACGATCCGCAGCAGCCGCCCGAGCGGCGTGAGGCCGCCGAGGCGCAGGCTCACGGCGAGAGGCCCCGCCGAGACGGTCAGGCCGCCCGCGATCCTCCGCCACGACACGGGAGCCACCCGCACCTCGTCGAACGAGTACGTGGATCCGATGAAATCCGCGACCTCCCTGGTCGGTGCAATCAGGAGGCGGTGCCCGTCGCGCGTCTCGATCATCGCGTCGGCGAACGCCCCGAACGGAGTCTCCGCCCAGAGCCCGAGCACGATCCGCGTGCCCGAGGCCGTGCCGAACCCCGCGATGCGCCCGCCGAAGCGGAGGAGCCGCGGGGTCCGGCCGGTCATCAGGAGGCCGAGCGCAGCAGGGTGAACGACTCGTCGCGGACGATCAGCGTGGTGACCTCGCCCTCGACGACCTGGCCCGGGTCGCTGGAGGCCGCGAGCGTCCACTCGGCTCCGGGTGCGTCCGGAACGGTGAACTCGACGCCGTTCTCGGCCGCGTTCAGCAGCAGCGCGAAGCTCGCGCTGCCCTCGTGCTCGAAGACGAAGGCGATCGAGCGGGCGTCCGGGTTGTCCCAGTCCTCGTCGGCGAAGCCCTGCGCGTCCGAGCGGAGAATGTCGACCGTATCGGGGCCTCCGTCGCCGGGCGCGCGGCGGAACCACTTCGGGCGCAGCGCCGGCTCGGTCGCCCGGAGCGCGATCAGCTCGCGGGTGAAAGCGAGCAACCTGCGGTCCGCCTTCTCCCAGTCGAACCACGAGATCTCGTCGTCCTGGCAGTAGGCATTGTTGTTGCCGCCCTGGGTGCGGGCGACCTCGTCGCCGCCCAGGATCATCGGCACTCCGGCCGAGAGCAGCAGCGTCGCGAGGAAGTTGCGGCGCATGCGGTCGCGGCGCTCGTTCACCGCCTGGTTCTTGGTCGGGCCCTCGGCGCCGTTGTTGGAGGAGCGGTTATCGCTCTCGCCGTCGGTGTTGTCCTCGCCGTTGGCCGCGTTGTGCTTGCGGGAGTACGCGGTGAGGTCAGCCAGGGTGAAGCCGTCGTGCGCAGTCACGAAGTTGACGCTCGCGAGCGGCGAGCGGCGGTCAGCCTCGTAGACATCAGGCGAGCCGAGCACGCGCTGCGCGGTCGTGCCGAGCACCGAGTCGGCGCCGTGCCAGAAGTCGCGCACGTCGTCGCGGAACTTCCCGTTCCACTCCGACCAGTCCGCCGGGAAGCCGCCGACCTGGTATCCCGCGGTGTCCCACGGCTCCGCGATCATCTTGACGGGAGCGAGCACCGGATCCTGCGCGATCAAATCGAGAAAGGCGCTGTGCACCTCGGCCTCGCCGCTCTGGCGGGTGAGCGTGGTGGCCAGGTCGAAGCGGAAGCCGTCGACGTGCATCTCGGTCACCCAGTAGCGCAGCGAATCCATGATCAACCCCAGCGCGGCCGGGTGGGCGACGTTGAGGCTGTTGCCGGTGCCGGTGGTGTCGAAGTAGTTGCCGCGGTCCTCCTCCACCAGGCGGTAGTAGGAGCCGTTGTCGATGCCCTTGAACGAGAGCGTCGGGCCCTTATCGTTGCCCTCGGCGGTGTGGTTGTAGACCACGTCGAGGATCACTTCGAGGCCGGCCTCATGGAACGCCTTCACCATAGCCTTGAACTCGTCGACCTGGGAGCCGTCGTCACCGGCGTGGGAGTACTCGTTGTGCGGCGCGAAGAAACCGAGGGAGTTGTAGCCCCAGTAGTTGCGCAGCCCCTTCTCCTCGAGGTGCGAATCCTGCACGAACTGGTGCACGGGGAGCAGCTCGACCGAGGTCACGCCCAGGTCGGTGAAGTGCTTGATCGCGGCGGGGTGCGCGAGGCCGCGGTAGGTGCCGCGGATGTCCTCGGGCACGTCGGGGTGCAGCTTCGTGAAGCCCTTGACGTGCACCTCGTAGACGATGGTCTCCTCGAGCGGGATGCGCGGCGCGGTGTCGCCGCTCCAGTCGAAGGAGCCGGGGTCGGTGACCACACAGCGGGGGACGGCGTGTGCGGAGTCGGCATCATTACGCCGGTCCGCCTCATCGTAGAACTGCCCGAAGACGTCCTCGGACCAGGTGTAGGAGCCCTCGATCGCGGTGGCGTGCGGGTCGAGCAGCAGCTTGGCGGGGTTGTGGCGGAGGCCGTTGGCGGGATCCCAGGGGCCGTCGACGCGCAGGCCGTAGCGGGTGCCGACGCCCATCTCGGGGACGAGGCCGTGGAAGACGTGGCCGGTCCGCTCGGTGAGGGCGACGCGGGTCTGCGCTCCGGACTCGTCGAAGAGGCAGACCTCGACGCTGTCCGCGGTCTCGGAGTAGACGGCAACGTTGGCACCGGCATCGCCGCGGAGTGAAACGCCGAGGGGATACGGGACAGAACGGGGGGAGGCGGGCATGCCACCATCCTGACCGCGCGACTGCGGCCGCTTCTCGGCCTTGTCCGGCGCGCCTCCGGCAGCTACGCTCGCGGGCCCTTGTGTCGCTCCCCCGTGAGCTATTCGGTTCCGTGAGCTATTCGGTTCCGTGAGCTATTCGGTTCTGTGAGCTATTCGGTTCTGTGAGCTATTCGGTTCTGTGAGCTATCCGATTCCGTGAGCTATTCGATTCCGCGGAGGGCGAGTAGCCGCCCTCGGTGTTCGTCATCGAGGTCGAGAACGCCGATTCACGCCCAGCGCGGCAGGATCGGGGCTCTCAACCTCGGGTACATACACGAATCTCGATGCACCCCCGTTACGAGGGACCCGACCGTCCCCGGTGCTCAGCTGAGTGGAGCCGAATCGTCGGTCGTGAACACGATCTTGCCAATCGTGCCGTCGGTCCCGGTCGCGCGACGCGAGAGCACGTCGATGACTGTGTCGAGCGGATGCACCGCGCCGGGCTCGGGGCGCAGCTCGCCAGAGGACGCCAGGGAGACCGCACGCCCGATCCGCTCGGCCGTCGCCACCACGATCAGGTTGCGCACCCGCGGCCGATCGCGGCGGACCGCGCCGACGGCCTGCGCGCCGAGCGCCGAGCCGCTCGGCACCAGCGTCGCGATCCGGCCGCCCTCGGCGAGGAGGATCGCCGCGTCGTCGACCGGCAGGTACCCCGAGACGTCGACGACCGCGTCGAAACGGCCGCCCAACACCCCGAGGTCGAGCGCGCGGTAGTCGTGCGGCTCCGCGCCGAGCGCGCGCAGGAGGTCGGCGGAGGCGGCCGAGCCGGTCGCCGCAACCGTGCAGCCCGCGCGCATCAGCAGCTGGATCGTCAGGTTGCCGATCGCTCCGGAGCCGCCGCTGATGAGGATCCGCTCGCCCGCGCGCACATGCAGGGCATCGACGAGGCCGACCGCGGTGCCGCCGGACATCGCGAGCGTGACGGCCTGGACGAAGTCCAGCGAGTCGGGCAGCGGGACGAGCGAGCGGCTCCGGGCGATCGACGCGTCGGCGAAGGCGTCTCCATCGCGGGTCATCCCCACCACCCGGTCGCCGATCGCGACGGAGTGCGCGCCCGGGCCGAGTGCTTCGACGGTTCCCGCGATGTCGAGTCCGAAGCCGTAGGGGCGGGATCGGCCGGCCGCCAAGATCCGCGCGGAGCCCGACAGGATCTTTTCGTCTGTCGCGTTGATACTCGCCGCGCGCGTGCGCACCAGCACCTCGCCGCGGCGAGGCATCGGCACCGGCGCCTTCCGCCAGGAGAGCAGGTTGGGCCCACCGAACGTGTCGTACCCGAGTCGTCGCATGTCGCTCCCGTCGTCCGTGCCAGCGCCCCCGAGCCTAGGGCGTGACCGCCGAGCGGAGGCGTCGTGGACGACCGGCGGAACCCCCTCCAGCGCTGGCCCCGCCGGTGCTACCGTGGCGGCCATGCGCCCAGACGAGAGTCCCGAGTTCGCAGGTTTCGAGGCCACGCCCTCCACCGATGCCCGGACGGTCGACGACGTCCGCCCCGCCGACGCTGAGGTCGAGGAGAACACGACGGCCGACGAGAGCCGCGACCCGGACCACGGCTACGACCCGATGAGCGAGAGCGGCTCCGAGAACGCCCCCGAGGACGAGGTGGGCCCGCGTGAGGACGAGGAGGGCCTGCTCGCCCCGGGCAGCACCGCCGAGGGAGCGGGCACCTCGCTCGGCGCCACTGCCGTCGAGGGCGGCGATTCCCTCGGCGAGAACCCCAGCGCCGGCACCCCCGGCCAGCTGGCCGACGAGCGCTCGCGTACCAACGGCCTGAACCCCCTGGGCTGAGCCTGTCGCCGCAGTGGGTAAGAGAGGACCGCCGCGGCAACCGCACAGCTAGCGCTCTGGGGGCTTGGAGCAGGAGCGGGGGTCGGCGCCGTAGCATTCCCGAAGCGCGGCACGCCGGTCGTGCGGACAGGGAGTCCCATGTCGTTGTTCCTGAACCGCACTCGTGAGATCCGCTGGACCGAAGACGAGAGGCGGGCGCTGGCCGAAGCCGTCGCCGAAGACAGGGCCGACGCCTGGCGCGGAGTCGGATCGCTTGATCGCACCGTCGTCGTCTCCACCGAAGATCCCGGTACCCGCGGCGGCGCCCGTTGGCCCACCAATCACCGCGCGTTCCTCCGCGTCGACTGCGGCGCCTCCGTGGTGCTCGCGACCGACGGGCTGAGCGATCCCTTCGACCGCCTCGCGCACCCCGGCACCGGCCTCGGCCTCGAGCTGTGCCTCGAGACGTCGGCCGTCCGCGGCGTCCCGACTGCCCAACTCTGGAACCACTGGCACTTCCGCCTGCTATACGAGGCGGCCCGGCACGCCGCCCTGCAGGGCGTCTCCTGCCGCAGCTCCCTCGATACGGCGCTGCTCGCGAACGTCCAGGCGCCACCCACCTGGACCGACGAGCAGGGCACCGTCGGCGTCCTCCTCGGCCTGCGCAGCCCCGAGCTGCCCGAACGCCTCGACCTGGCGACCGGGCACGCCGATCTGGTCACCCTCACCCCGCTGCGCCCGCAGGAGCACGCCTGGGCCGCGGTCGACGCGGGCGCCCGCGCCGAGATCGCCGCACGCCTGCGCGCCCTGCCGCACGAGGAACTCGTGCACACGGCCCGGCCGCTGGTGGTCTGAGCGCTGCCGGTCAGGACTGCGCTGCCGGTCAGGACTGCGCTGCCGATCAGGACTGCGCTGCCGGAACTCCGTGGGCGATCAGGCGCCCTCGGGCGGCTCCGAAGCCACGGTCATCTCGCCGGTGGTGTTCGCGCTCGCGATGAACTGCTCGATCCACTGCCGGTTCAGCGACGGGCGCTTGCTGCCGTGGAAGCGGAAGTGCAGCGCAGTCGCCGGATGCACCCAGATGGAGCTGCGGCCGTAACCGGACGACTCCGGCTCGCTCCAGGAGAGGCTGAACGACTCGTTCCGCCGCATTTTGGTGAACATCGCGACTTTGAGGTGCGCAAGGAGCCGATCCTCGAACTCGATCTCGAGTGATTGCGGTCCGTAAATCAGTCGTCCCATTGTCTCCGCCGTCACATCATACCGACGTGCCGCATTCTCCGGCCGTTTCGCGGGCTCCGCGCCCTCGGGAGCCGCCACGGAAAGGATACCGATATCGCGGGACCGAGGGATGCCGTGGAGACGACCGAGCGGTGGCGCGGAAACGACGGACGCCCCGCCGACCGGATCCGGGGATCCTGGTCGACGGGGCGTCGGAAGTCGGAGATTACTCGCCGACGCCGCGGATGTTCGCGGCCTGCGGGCCCTTACGACCCTGCTCGACGTCGTACTCGACGTGCTGGTTCTCGACGAGCTCGCGGTAGCCCTGCTTGGCGATGGCGGAGAAGTGCGCGAACACGTCGGCGCCTCCGTCGTCAGGAGCGATGAAGCCGAAGCCCTTTTCGGAGTTGAACCACTTAACGGTGCCAGTAGGCATTTCTTTTCCTTATGTGTTAATGACGCCGACCGGGCCGGCGTCGTCAGAGTCCGCACGAGTGTGCGGTACCCGATCGACTCGGCCTCCGCGGGTGACACACGCGCCGGCCGGAATCGTCCGGGTCGTCTAGGGGCTGAGTTCACGCCTCCGGGGGAGGGCGACTCGGCGGGGGAGAACGTCCCGGCCGCCGACAGAATCGGAGGAACGGGGGTCGAACGAGGAACGGCACGGCTTCCGCGGCGTCCTGTGAAGGGCGGTACCCGCGTGCGAGGCGGGCGTTCGAACCGAAGGACCGAGGGCGATGCGCTCGATCGGTGCGGTCACTATCAGGGGCTGAGTCTCTTCGTCGTGCGACTTCTCAGCCGTGGAATTCGGGCGATCGCCCAGGAGATGACTTGACTCTACGGGATCACTGCCCCCGAGCGCGACAGCCGACGTCACACGAGCGCCTCACACGGTCATTTCACACCGCCGTCTCAGACGGTCTCGGGGCGCTTCTGCCGTGCCGGCTCGGCGGGGTCCGCGGGTCCGTTCCAGATCGACACGATGCCCCAGACCACTGCCGCGACGGGCACGGCGAGCACGGCGCCGACAATCCCGGCGAGCACGGTGCCCACCGTCAGGGCGATCAGCACGATCAGCGGGTGCAGCTTGAGCGAGCGGGCCATCACCACCGGCTGGAGGAAGTTGCCCTCGAGCTGGTTCACCGCGATGACGACCACGATCACGATCAACGCCGCGCCCGGCCCGTTCGCGACCAGGGCGACGAGAGCGGCGAGGATGCCGGCGGCCGTCGCTCCGACGATCGGGATGAACGCGGTGAGGAAGACGATGACGGCCAGCGGGATCGCCAGCGGCACCTGGATGATCGCCAGGGCGACTCCGATACCGATCGCATCGACCGCCGCGACGGTCGCCGTGCCGCGCACGTAGCCGCCGAGCACGTCCACCGTCTTGTGCCCGACGCGCCTGGCGCGCTCGTAGCCCGAGCCGGTGAAGGGACGCAGGAGGAACTCCCAGATCTTCGGCCCGTCCTTCATGAAGAAGAAGAGCACCACGATCATCAGCACCAGGCCGGTGACGAAGTTCGCCGCCGCCGAGACGCCGGCGAGCGCACCGCTCCCGAACGAACTGGAGGTGAGGAAGTCGACGACCGACTGACGCGCCGACTCGATCTGCTCG
This sequence comes from Rathayibacter rathayi, assembly GCF_004011095.1. Lineage (GTDB taxonomy): Bacteria > Actinomycetota > Actinomycetes > Actinomycetales > Microbacteriaceae > Rathayibacter > Rathayibacter rathayi. The sequence continues at coordinate 51,384 of NZ_CP028129.1, forward strand.
TCCGTGATCTCGAACGGCAGGTGCTGCACGTAGTCCTGCAGCGAGGTGATGCCGTCGGAGGCGCTGCTGACCAGCTCGTCCCACTGGTTACGGACCGCGACCGTGATCAGCCAGGCGACCGCACCGAGGATCGCGAGCAGACCGATCAGGGCCAGCCAGGTCGCGAGGATCGACGGCACGCCCTTGCGCCGCAGGAACGCGAGCACCGGATGGATCGCCGCGGCGAGGATGAGCGCGATCATCACCGGGATGAGCACCAGTGTGAGCTGCGTCATCGCGAACACAAGCACCGAGACCAGCAGCAGCACGACGACCAGCTGCAGGCAGCGGGTGGCGAACCGGCCGAGGCCGTCGCTCCAGATACGCCTCTGCGGTTCGGGTGCGCTGGGCCGCTGCTCGGCGGCGCTGGTCGAGGAGTCGGTGCGGTCGAAGGAGCCCATGAAGGGGACGGTATCGGCTCGGGCGGACCTCCCGTCCCTCCTTGACACCCCGTGCTGCGCCCTTGCCATCCCCTCCGGCGCCGAGCGCGCGTTCCGGCGGGCGGGAACGACGGAATCCGTCGCGGCGGCGGGGAGTTGCAGGGTAGAACTACCTATCCTGCCCTTCGAAACAGAGCAGACCGTTGCGCGCGCGACTGATGCCGCACTAGGGTCGCCGTGTTCATGCGGCCGCATGGGGTGCGGTACCCGAAGCCGCGCTGCAGCGTCCTGCTCGGAGCAGACGCCTCCGCCGGGAGGGACGACGCCCCTCTCTCCCGGCGGGAGGTGGACCGGCGGGCAACCCGCAGCCGGTGACTAGGCGGGGACGCGCACCGTCAGGCCGCCCGGCTCGATCCATGTGCGGAACGCGGAAGTCGAGCCGAACGCATCGCCGTCGAGCTCGATCTCCTGCATGTGCTCGAGGCGCACCGTGAGGTCGCGGCCCTTCACGTAACGCAAGGCCGACACCTCCTTGGTCAGCCCCATCAGCTTCGTGCCGACGACGCCGCTGCGGCGGAGCACTCCGTTCTCCCAGACGACCTTGAAGATGATCTGTGCCCAGCCGAAGAAGCCCTCGGGGCGCAGCAGCACGATGTCGAACTCGCCGTCGTCGACGGCTGCGTCCGGAAGCAGGAGGATGTTCGCCGGCAGTGCCCCGCAGTTGCCCACGATGATCGTGTGGGCGCGCACCTTGCGGGTCTTCGCGCCGTCGAGACGGTAGCGGAACTCGAGCTGATTCTTATCGAGCAGTGCCTTGCGCAGGGCATCCACGTAGGCGAGCCAGCCGACCCGCTTCTTGAGGTCGTCGTCGGTATTCGCGAGCATCTTCGCGTCGATCCCCAGGCCAGCCATCACGACGTAGGCGTGGCGGTCGCGGCCCGTGGGCGTCTCGATGTCGATCAGCCCGACGTCGATGGCGCGGTCCTTGCCCGAGAAGGCGACGGTGAGGGAGTTGTCGATGTCGTCGAGCGTGAGGTTCAGGTTGCGGGCGAGCAGGTTGCCGGTGCCGGAGGGGAGCAGCGCGAGCGCGGCGCCGGAGCCGCGCAGGGCCTCGGCGACGACCCGCACGGTGCCGTCGCCGCCGGCCGCGATCACGACGTCGGCGCCCGCGTCGAGGGCCTGCTGTGTCTGGCCGGCCCCGGGATCCTCGACCGAGGTCTCGTACCAGAGCGTCTCCTCCCAGCCGGCGGCCGCCTCGGCGCGCGCTACAGCGGCCTTCACGGCGTCGAGGTCGACCTTGACGGGGTTGTAGACGAGGGCGGCGCGGCGCCGTTCAGGCATCGTCACGGCTCTCGTCGAGCTCGTCGCCGTTCTCGTCGACCCGGCCCGGGCGCACAGCGGCGTCTTCGCGGATGTCGATGCGGGTGTCGCCGGCCTCGGTCGTCGTGACGTCGATGCGGGGGGCCGCGTCGGCTTCCGTCGCCTTCGGGGCGCGGGTCAGCTGGTCGCGGCGGTCGTTCGCGCTCTGGTCGGTCATGACCTGGACGGTAGCAAAGGGCGATCCGAGCCCGCGCGGGCTTGCGGCGCAACGCAACGTCAGCTGAGAGGCCTCGTCAGCCACCATCGTGGATGAGAAGGTGCCTCAGCTGACGTTGTGTCAGCGGCTCCGCCCTGCCTGGAGTCCCCAGAGCACGAGCGGGACCTGCAAGGGGAGGCGCAGCAGCGTGATTATGCGGGTCCGCGGTCGGCGGGCGTCGCGCGCCATCTGCACGTTGCCGGGGAAGACCGCCGCCATCAGAGCGGCGGACGCGACCCCGCCGACAGCGCGCGTGCGCGGGTGCACCGTCGCGGCCGCGCACGCCAGCTCCGCGACACCCGAGACGAGGACCCAGCCGCGGGCCGAGCCCGGCATCCCCCGCGGAACGACGGCATCGAACGTCCGCGGGTGCACCAGGTGCACGACTCCCGAGACCGCCATCACCGCGACGAGGAAGCGCGGGCCGGCGCCCAGGCGGCTCATCGTCCCTCCGCGCCGCGCTCGAGCGGAGCGACGTGGTCGAGGATGCGCCGCCACTCGCGGACTAAGGCCAGCCGCCCCGCGCCGTCGACCGTCGCGGTGCGGGCTCGGGGGAGGCGGCTGCGGTACCAGCGGCCGTCCTCGGCGCTGGCCACCGGATCCCCGTCGCCGTGCACGATCAGTGTCTCGGCGGTCACCGAGTCGAGGTCCTCGGCCCAGGATCCGTCGCGGAGCGCCGCGAGGTCGGTCGCTGCGCCGCCCGGGCCCTGCCGCCAGCCCTCGCCGAGCATCCGCTCGAGCCGGTTGCGCAGGCCGCCGTGGGTGGTGAGCACGGGGTCGTCGGGGTCGACGCCGAGCGCGTCCAGGCCCGGCTGCGTCTGCGGGAGGGCGGCGGCTATCGCGGCGGCGTCCTCGCCGCGCAGGGTCTCGCGGCGCTCCCAAGCGCTGGTCGGGTGCACGATCACTCCGGCCTGCGGGGGAGCGGACGTGCCGACCAGTGCGAGGCGGTCGACGAGGTCGGGGTGCCGGGCGGCGAGCGAGAGTGCAAAGACGCCGCCGGAGCCCCAGCCGACCACGCCGACGCTACCGAAACGGGCGCCCTCGACCATGCGGGCGGTGCGCTCGGAGCGACGCAGGTACTCGGCGAGATCATCCGCGCGGTCCTCGACGCGGCCGTGCGCGGCGTCGACCGGGTCGGAGGCTCCGTAACCGGGGCGGTCGAGGATCAGCAGGTGCAGGCCCCACGGGCCCGTGACGGTCGGGTCGGGATCGAAGCCGCCCGCGCCGGGAGTGGGATGGCAGAACACCACCAGCCGATCGGCGACGGGGTCGCCCGCCGCCGAGACGCCGATTCCGCGGCCGGACCGCAGCTCGAAACGGTGGTTCGCCATGTCGCCTCCCGGGTGCGTCGAGTGTCGACGCGTCGCCCCTAGTCAAGCGGAGGCGGCGGGCCGTGCGCTGGGCCTTGTGCCGGACGGGGAGCAGCGGGACGCTCGCACCGAGTTGCCGAGGGGAGCGACGCGGCGGCGGGGACGGCGGCTGGTCTCGATCGGCTGGTCGCGACCGATGGCTGGTCTCGCCCGATGCAGCCGGGGTCAACCCCGGTGACGCGGCGGCGGCCGACCGGTGGACTGGACGGCGTATCGAGGAGGGACACCCGTGATCCGCACAGCATTGCCCGCGACGTTCGACGACGTGGAGCTCGATCCGGTCGGCAACGATGGCTGGCGGGTTCGCGCCCGCGCCGAGGACCCGCAGGAGCCGGAGGCCGTCCTCGGCTTCATCACCCCGGTCGACGGCGGCTTCGAGGCGCACCGGCTCGGCCTTCCACAGGAGGACGTGACGTGTCCGACGCTTGACGACGCTCGCGCGATGTACGTCGCGGAGGAGCCACTGCCGGCGTGGATCCGCTCGGCCCGGAAGGAGCCCCGCACCGGTTGCGTCGGCGAGCGGGAGATCGTGGTCGGCTGCCCGGAGGCCGCGGGCGAGGGCCGTCTGCTGGCCGTTCTGGTCGACGGCGAGCTCGCGGGGCACGTCGTCGCGACTACTCCGATCGCCTTCGTCGGCGAGGGTCGTGACCTGCCTCCGCTCGTCGTCGAATCTCTGGACGGGCTGGTCGCGCTCGTCTCGGGACTGCACCGGTGAGGGTTAGCTCTCTGTGGACCGCGCACGACGAGGGCCCCGGCTGACGACGGGGGGCACGTCCAGGACCGGCACGGCGCGCTTCATGAACCGGTCGAAGTCGGGCACCGTGAAGGCGGCGAAACCGTGCTGAGGAGTGAAAAGGAGGCCCATCTCGATCAGTTCAGCTCTGGTCGGACCGGCTTGCTGCGACGATCGGTCGAGGAGGGCGGCGACCTCGCTCGCCTTCTGCGGCTCCGACCCGAGTTCCGCCATCGCCCGCAAGTACGCGGTCTGGAGCGGTGTCGCCCGATCGAGCCGGACCCGGAAGAAGGAGCTGTCCAGCTTCGCCTCGTAGGCGTCCCGCGCCAGCTCGACGTCGTCACGGTGGATGTGGTTGTTCTTCGCGACCGTCCAGACCTGATAGCCCAGCTCCTGGATGAAGTAGGGGTATCCGCTGGTGATCTCGACCGCGAGTTCGACGGCGTCGTCGTCGTACACAGCGCCCTCGGCGGCAGCAGGCTCCCGAAGCGCGGCCGCCGCTTCGTCTGGAGTGAGCGAGTCGATAGTGGGGAACGTGAACAGGCGCTCCGCATAAGATTTCGCGTCGCCCACGAGCTCGGCGATCTGCGGCAGGCCTGCACCGACGAAGGTGACCGGCAGACTGCGCTGCACCGTCTTGTGCATGGCCTGGATCAGCGCTTCGAGCTGAGGCGAGTCGAGGAACTGCACCTCGTCGATGAGGAGGACGATCCCCTCCTCCTGTTCCGCTGCAGCCTCGCCGACAGCGACCAGAACATCCGTCAGATCGAGTCCGAGGTCCTGATGATCGGCGAGTCCTTCGGCCGGCGGGACATCCCATCCGATCGACCACACGCCGTCCGCCCCGACCGACACGGCGAAAGCGCTCAGGACGGCGGCGGCGTGTCGACCACGGTCGGTCCATCGCGCCCGCGGTGACAGCCGGAGCAGTGCCGCCTTCAGCTGGGAGGCGAGGACGTGGCGGAACCGGCCTTCGCCGTGCTTGACCGCCTCGAACTCGATGACCTCCCAGTTTTCCTCCAGGGCGATCGAACGAAAGCTGTTCAGGAGAACCGTCTTCCCCACGCCACGCAGGCCGGTGATGATCATGGACTGATCCGTGCGCCCTCGCCGCAGACGACGGAGGAGGGTGCGGAAGGCCCTCGTCTGCTCGTCGCGACCGATCAGGGTCTCCGGTAGCGCTCCGGCGTTCGGCGTGTAGGGGTTGTCGACGGCGTCCATGACGACGACTTTATGAGGTTTAGAGCGTTTTATCCAGATTTCCTAAAACGCTCTAACTCTCAGAAAACCTGACAGGCAGGTCAGGTCGCCAGCCCCTCCGGGACCTTATTCCGCCTCCTGGACCCGCGACCTGGCGAACGCTGGCAGGATGTACGGGACGGACGGTGCGCGAAGGCGCGCCGCACGGACGGCACCGCCCGCCCCACAGCGGCCCCGCCGCCCCCGTCCCGCACACCTCCACCCGCTCCCGACAGCGCTCACGGCGCCGGAGCGACACGTCACCGCGGCCCGACCGGGCGCGCGGTCGGACCCTGCGCCGAGCGCACGCGTCCAGCCACTCCCTCCTGAAAGCCCCGCATGCGAAACGCCAGAACCGCCAAGCCCGCCCGCCACCACCTCGAACTCCCCAGGCCCAAGCCCCTCGAGAAGGGCGCCATGCGGATCACCCCGCTCGGCGGCCTCGGCGAGATCGGCCGCAATATGACCGTCTTCGAGCACAAGGGCAAGCTGCTCATCGTCGACTGCGGCGTCCTCTTCCCCGAGGAGAACCAGCCCGGCATCGACGTGATCCTCCCCGACTTCGCTGCGATCCGCTCGCGCCTGAAGGACATCGAGGCCATCGTCCTCACCCACGGCCACGAGGACCACATCGGCGGTGTGCCGTACCTACTGAAGGAGCGCGGCGACATCCCGATCATCGCCTCGACCTTCACCCTCGCGCTGATCAGCGCGAAGCTCACCGAGCACCGGATCACCCCGCGCACCCGCCCGGTGAAGGAGGGCGACCGCGTCGACGCCGGCGTTTTCAACCTTGAGTTCCTCGCCGTCAACCACTCCATTCCGGATGGCCTCGCTGTCGCGATCCGCACCGAGGCGGGCCTCGTGCTGCACACGGGCGACTTCAAGATGGACCAGTTCCCGTTGGACGGGCGCACCACCGACCTCCCCGGCTTCGCCCGTCTGGGTGATGAGGGAGTCGACCTGTTCCTGGTCGACTCCACCAACGCCGATGTCCCCGGTTTCGCGATCTCGGAGGGCGACCTCGCCCCGGCGATCGACCAGGTGTTCCGCACCGCGCCGCGCCGCATCGTCGTCTCGAGCTTTGCGAGCCATGTGCACCGCATCCAGCAGGTCCTCGACGCCGCGCAGCGCCACGGCCGCAAGGTCGCCTTCGTCGGCCGCTCGATGGTGCGCAACATGGGCATCGCCGCCGACCTGGGCTACCTCAAGATCCCGGCCGGCCTCGTCGTCGACATGAAGGTGCTCGAGAAGCTGCCCGCGACCGAGATCGTGATGATCTGCACCGGATCGCAGGGCGAGCCGATGGCGGCGCTCTCGCGGATGGCCAACAAGGACCACATCATCGACATCGGCCCCGGCGACACCGTGCTGCTGGCCAGCTCGCTCATCCCCGGCAACGAGAACGCGATCTACCGGATCATCAACGCCTTTACCCGCTGGGGCGCGACCGTCGTGCACAAGGGCAACGCCAAGGTGCACGTCTCGGGTCACGCCAGCGCGGGCGAACTCGCCTACTGCTACAACATCCTGCGCCCCACCGCGGTGCTCCCCGTACACGGAGAGTGGCGCCACCTCACCGCCAACGCGGCCATCGCGACCCGCACCGGGATCGACGAGAAGGACGTCTTCGTCATCGAGGACGGTGTCTCGATCGACCTGGTGAAGGGCCGATCGCGCATCAGCGGGCGCATCCCGGCCGATCAGATCCTGGTCGACGGCACCACGATGGGTGTCGCGACCGAGGACGCCATGAACGACCGCATCGTGCTCGCGGAGGAGGGTGCCATCACGGTCCTCGCCATCGCCGATCTCGACCGGGGTACGCTCGGCGAGCCCGTCGAGTTCTTTACCCGGGGCTTCGTCGAGGAGCCGGGTTGGAAGGCGAACGCGAGCAAGGCGATCGACGACGCGGTTATGCAGGCCGCGGGCAAGCTGGTCGAGCTCGAGGCGATGGAGGCGCTGATCACGCGCACCCTCGGCCGCTGGCTGACCCGCCGTCACCGCCGCAACCCCGTCATCACCACGATCGTCGTCGAGGAGTAGGCGCCCCAGCACCCGCGCTCCGCGCCACGCCCCTCCCGACAAAAGTGTCGGGTGGTAGCGTGGCGCACGCCCGCACTCCACGGGCCGAACAAGGAGGCGTCATGGCCAGCACTGAATTCGCCGTCGAGATCCCGGCGGTGTCCGACGCTTCTCCGAGCAGGCGTGGCGCGGCGGTCCGCGCCGAGTCTGCACTCCAGGCGCGGGTCGCGCTCCTCATAGACTCGCTCGGAAGCGGCGCCGAGCTGGCCCGTCTCCTCGACGTCCATCGCGGCCAGCCGTCGCAGTGGAGCAAGGGCCACGAGCAGCCCGCGCCGCGGACGATCCAGCTGCTGCTCGACCTCGACTACGTCGTGGCGAAGGCGCGGCAGGCGTGGTCGGGCCGAGCGGCGATCGACTGGCTGACCGGCTCCTGTACCCTCCTCGACGGCGCGCGGCCGATCGACGTCCTCAAGGCGTCCGGCAGCACGCCGGTCGTCCAGGCCCTCGACGTCGCAATGGCGTAGACCGTGCTGGTCTACCGGGTCTTCGCCCATGATCCCGAGGCGGAGCCCGGCGCCTCCGGGCACCCCGACCACGTCTACAGCCCGGCGCAGGGCTTCTCTCGGCTCGATAATCCCGCGTCGTACACGACCTGGTACTTCGGGCAGACACCCGAGGTCGCGGTCGGCGAGTCGTTCGGAGACTTGGCGGTCTGGTCCGAGGACATGTTCGAGACCCCGTGGCTGCGCACCGGCCGCCGTGTCCTCGGGGTGTTCGACATCCCCGACGACACGCCCCTGCTCGACCTCGATGACGCGAGGAGCCTCCTCGATCGGTCTCTGCGTCCCACGCAGGTCGTCACGCGGGTACGCGCGGTGAGCCAGGCCTGGGCACTGAGCGTGTTCCAGGAGCAGCGTCACGGCCGGCGGTGCTGGGACGGTGTCCGATGGTGGTCCTACCAGCGCCCTCACTGGGCGGTGCTCGGACTGTGGCACGAGCCGACGTCGCCGCCGCGATCACGGTTCGTCGAGGCGCAGCGGCTCTCCCGAGAGCATCCGGCGGTCGTGTCGGCGCGAGCGTCGCTGCAGAAGGCGTGGCACTAGCCGAGCCGGGCTGTCACGTCGAGGTGTGACGCCGACGTGTCACGTCTGCGTCTGCCTCCGCTACCCCCTGCCCCGTGAAGCGCAGGCGGAGCAGAGTGGGAGGGTCGGCAGGTCGCCGACGCGAAGGGAGAGCGCCATGAGCATCGACCGCACCACGGGCGAGGACCCCGAGAAGACCGAGGACCTCCCCGACGGCACCGGGACGGACACCTCCTCCGGCGGCGGCGACACCGACACCGTCTCCGGCGGGGAGCCGGACGAGCCCACCGAGTAGAGCCGCGAACGATGCAGGGCGGGACCGATCGGCTCCGCCCTGCAGCGTTCCGTCGATCAGATCAGCGTTTCGTCGATCAGATCAGCGTTCCGTCGATCAGATCAGCGGGCCATCGCTCTCGCTCGAGCGGCGGGTGACCTGCTCGCCGCTGGCGGGGTCGACGGCTGAGCGCGTGGTCGAGACGGCCTGGCGGCGGCGCGTCAGCAGGACCAGCCCGAGGATCAGGCCGACCGCTCCGGCCGCCATCAGGATGTAGCCGACCAGCTTGAGGTCGATTCCGGACACCTGCACGTCGACGGCGAAGGCGAGGACCGCCCCGACGATGAGGAGGAAGATTCCTGCTCCGATGCTCATTGCGCGCTCCTTCTGACTGCCACCGGCGCGCGCGCGGGGAGCGCGCAGGGGCACCGGCGATCGCCCCACGGTAGACCCGGGGTGCGGAGCCCCCCAGGCCTTCCGGCGGAGGGCCCCGCGGGTGTAGGGCGGGCGGTGTCAGCGGTCGACGACGCGGAGCATCACGCGGGTGCGGTCGGCGCGGGTCACCAGGCCCTCGATCAGGAGGAACACGCGGTATTCGAGCCGGTACTTGCCCAAGAACACGCGGCCCAGCCGCTCCACCTCCCCGGCGTCGGCGTCGATCCGGGCGGCCGCCTCGATCGGTACTGCATAGTCGGAGACGCGGCCGCGGCGATCGCAGGGCACCAGCGTCACCCGGGGGTCGTTGCGGAGCCGCTTCACCTTTCCGCTGCGGCGAGGAGTGGTGACGATCAGCTCCTCGCCGTCACGGGCGATCCAGACCGGAGTCGAGACGGCATCGCCGGACCTGCGGTAGGTGGTGAGCGAGACGAAGCGTTCGTCGGCCAGAGCGGCGAGGGCAGGGGAGAGGGGCATCCCCGAAGTAGAGCGGCCGGGAGCGGTGACCGCAAGCCTCCTGGCCACCCGCATCCGCCGCCCTAGGCTGAGACGATGACCGACCCGACGCCTCTGATCGGCCCGACCGAGGCGCCCGAGCTGCATGTGATGACCTACAACATCCGTCGCCGGATGCCGCGCCTGACCTCCCGCGCCGCCGACCAGTGGGACCGCCGCCGCCCGCTCGTGCGGCGGCTGCTCAAGCAGGAGCGACCCTCCATCCTCGCCGTGCAGGAGGCGCTGCCGGCTCAGTCGGACGCCGTGCACGAGGCGATGGGCTCGTCCTTCGAGGCGATGGGCTTCGGCCGGGATGCCGACCGCGGCGGCGAGCGCGTGATGCTCTTCGTCGACCGCCGCCGCTTCGACGTTCGCCACTGGAGCCAGATCGCCCTCTCCGACACTCCGGACATCGCCGGCTCGCGCAGCTGGGGCAACCGGATCCCCCGCACCGCCGTGATCGCGGAGCTGACCAACTCTGCGACCAGCCGTGAGCTCACCGTGATCTCGACGCACTTCGACCACATCTCGCGGCGCTCGCGCCAGCGCTCCGCCGAGCTGATCGCCGAGCGGGTGCTTGCGCTCGGCCGTCCCGCGATCGTGATGGGCGACATGAACACCGACATCGACACGGTCCCCTACCGCGCACTGCTCGACGGCGGCTGCCTCGCCGACTCCTGGGAGGCCGCCGAGCGGCAGCTCACCCACTCGTGGAGTACGTTCTCGAACTATCGGCCGCCCGCTCCGGGCAAGCGGATCGACTGGCTGCTCGTCAGCGAGGGCGCGTTCGAGGTCGTCTCGGCGGGTATCAATGCCGTCCGCTACGGGGGTTCGGCGCCCTCCGACCACGAGCCGGTCCAGGCCGTGCTTCGCTTCACGAACCCGTGAGCGGCTCCGCCCTCGTCAAAACCTTCCTCCAGTCCCCGCGGACCCGCGGCGAGTGGACCGCCGATGGCATCCGTGCGGTCGGGGCCGCGAGCATCGTGGCCGCCTCGATCGGCTGGACCCTGATCGACGTGGCGGTCCTCGCGCTCGCCGCGATCGGCCTGGCGCTGCCGAGGTTCCTCGGCATCCGGCCGGCGCTCGACGCCGCGTTCGGGGTGGCGCTGCTCGTCGCCTCCTGGAGCAGCGTGCTCGGGCTCTACGAGGCGTGGCCGCAGTGGGACCTGGTGGTGCACTGCGTGCTCAACGGGTTGATCGCCGCGGTGGCGTACATCGTGGCCGCGAGAGCCGGAGTCGTTCCGACGGTGTCGGGTGAGCGCGGTCCGCTCGCTCCCGCGGTCGTGCTCTGCGCCTGTTTCGGTACCACCGCGGGCGTGCTGTGGGAGTGGGGCGAGTGGGCGGGCCACCGCTTCATCGACTCCTCGATCGTCGTCGGCTACGAGGACACCCTCGGCGACCTCGCTGCAGGGGCACTCGGCTCGGTCCTCGCCGGCGCGCTGATGCGCTTCTGGTCGGCGAAGTCCCGCGTGATCCGACCCGGCTCCTCGCCCGACGTCGGAGCTGCGGCGTAGCGTGGCCGCTTCGCGATGGACTCCGAGACCGACGAGCTGATCCGCGAGTTCGTCGCGGCCGGCGGGCACGCGGAGGATTGGGCTCCCGACTACAGCGTCGCCCCGACCGACATCGCTCCGATCGTGCGCGAACGGGTCCACGACGGCGAGCGGGAGCGCGAGCTGGAGTTCGCGTCCTGGGGCTTCACCCCGTCCTGGTCAACGGGGACGTCGACGGGGAAGCGGCCGTCGCTGATCAACGCGCGCCTCGAGTCGGTCGCGACCCCGGGCTGCTCACGCCGGTCGCCTGACGGAGCGGGGCATTCGGCGCCAGCCCCGGCACTCCCACCTCCCTCACCTGAGGATCCGTCCGCGCCTCAGGAGAGGTGAGATCCTCGACGGATATCAGGTACGACGTCGAGGTCGCCGAGCGCCTGTGCTCCCGGCTGAGCGCACTCGCCGCGTAGGTGACGGCCGGGTCCGGGCAGGCCGAAAGTGAGAGGCGGCGCAGGCGCGAGTTCACCGAGTGGCGGGAGCGAGAGGCGCAGCGGGAGCAGGCCGCCGCCGACCCGGTGCGGATGCGCAGCTCGATGGGGCTGGCCGGGGCGACAGCGCTCTCGCTGGAGGACTTCGAGCGGCAGGTCGGGGCGCTTGCGGCGGGCCTGGCGAAGGCTGACGAGCGCGCGCGGCTGAACTCGACCGTGGCGCCGGCATCGTCCGCGCCGGGGGTCGTGATCCCGTTTCCGAAGTGGGAGGACCCGTTCACCCGACCGCCGATCATGCGGCCACCGCCGACGCAGCAGAGGTCTCCGGTGCCGCCAGAGTGAGAGCACGGGAGGGACGCGACCGCGGCCGCGCCCCTCCTGCTCGTCCTACTTCGTGCCGGCGTGCCCCGGGAACGGCTTGCCGTTCAGCGAGACCTCGTCGGGGTCGACCTCGACATCGCCCACGTCATCCGGTCCACCCGTGCCGGGTACGGCCTTCACGTCGGCCGAGCCGGACACGTCGGTGCGGCTCTCGGCCGGGTCCGAGTCCTGCTTGGCTTCGGTCTCACGCTCGCTGCCGGGCGACTCCGAGATGTCCTTCTCAATGGTCTCGCTCTCGGAGGAGGTGGCGGGCGCCGCTCCCTCCGGTGTGCCGATGGTCGAGCCCTGATCGTCTTGCTCCGTGACGTTCTGCTCCGTGCGGTCCTGGTCCATGTCGTCGCCTTTCGTCGGTACCTCCGACGCTACGTCGGGGCGTGCGCCCGGGCACCCGCTTGACAGCCCGGCCGGGGGAGGGCGGCGCGCAGGGTCGACGTATTACCCTGGGTCGACGGTCGCACCGGGGGGCGCGGCACACCCGCCGCCGACCGCGAGGAGGACCTGTGGCATCCCACCGGACAGGCGACACCCGGATCGTCGGGACGACGGTCGACGGCCGGTACACCATCGAGGAACTCATCGGCCGGGGCGGAATGGCCACCGTCTACCGGGCGCGCGACGGCGTCCTCGGCCGCTCCGTCGCGCTGAAGATGTTCGCGCCCGGCATCGACGACGCGCAGGATCTGCAGCGCAAAGCCTCCGAGATCCGCCTGCTCGCGGCCCTCAACCATCCCGCCCTCGTGACTCTGTACGACGCGCACGATGGCGGGGACGACACCAACGGGCAGGCGTACATGGTGATGGAGCTCGCCGAGGGGCCGAGCCTGTCCGGGCGGCTCGCGGAGGGCCCGGTCGCCCCGAACGACGTCGCCTCAATGGCCGGCGACCTCGGCGAGGCCCTGCACACCGTCCACGCGGCCGGAGTCGTGCACCGCGACGTCAAGCCATCGAACGTGCTGCTCGTGCCGAGCCCGCTGACCAGTCGCGAATTCCGCCCCAAGCTTGCCGACTTCGGCATCGCCTCCCTCATCGACGCGACGCGGATCACCGCGCCCGGCACCCTCCTCGGCACCGCCGCCTATCTCAGCCCCGAGCAGGCGCACGGCGATCCGGTCACCTCGGCGAGCGACATCTACTCCCTCGGCCTGGTGCTCCTGGAATCGTTGACCGGCCGCCGCCCGTTCACCGGATCGGCGATCGAGGTCACGCTCGCCCGCCTGCTCCGCGACCCCGAGGTGTCGGAGTCGCTCGGCAGCGGCTGGACCTCGCTCCTGACCGCCATGACGGGGCGCGAGCCCGGCACTCGCCCGACCGCGCTGCAAGTGGCGGAGTCGGCACGCCGACTGATCGACCCGCGGCGCTACTCTCCGCCGGTGGCCATCGTCGTCCCCGATGTCGCCAGGACGCGGGTCCTGTCGACGGAGCCGCTCGCCGCGACGGAGCCGATCACGCGGACGGAGGTCGTTGAGCCGACCCGTCCGCTCGCGGCCGACACGTCGCAGGCGAGCGGGGTGATCACTCCGACGCAGCGTCTCGCCGCGACCAAGCAGGTCGCTCCTGCGCCGCGCCGGCGCCACGGCCCGAGCCCGTGGCTCGTCGTGCTGGTGCTCGCGCTGGTCGCGATCGCCGTCGGGCTCGCGATCATCCTGATCGACACTCCGCAGTCGCCTCTGCCGCAGGTCGACGGCGAGCTGGGCGATCACCTCCGCCGGCTGCGCGAAAGCATCCGCTCATGAGGGGCCTCCGATGGCGGGCCGCCGGTACCGTGCTCGCCTCGGTCCTGGTGCTGAGCGGATGCGCCTCCGCGCCGCAGGGGATCGACGAGGGCACGGCGCAGACCCTCGACAACGCGGTCGTGGCCGTCGCCACAAAGGCGTCGGCCGACGACTACCAGGGGGCGCTCACCGAGCTGGCCTCGCTCCAGGCAGCCCTTGACTCCGCCCTCGCGGCGGGCTCCGTCAGCTCCGACCGCGCACAGACCGTGCAGGGACAGGTCGATGTCGTCCGCAGCGGTCTCGAGGCAGTGGTCGCCGGAGCCGCTGAGCCGACGCCGGTCGAGACGACCAGCTCGGCGCCCAAGGAGTCGACCCCGGTCGAGGAGGCGCCGGAGGACACTCCGTCGACCGTCGAGCCCGAGGACGACCTCGCCCCCTCGCCGGACGAGTCGGAGCCGGAGGAGACGCCGACCGAGCCCGAGGAACCGGCGCAGGAAACTCCTTCTGCCCCAAGCAGCGACACCCCCGGCACCGGCGGGAACGCTCCGGGGAACAGCGGCAACGCCCCCGGAGCCGGTGGCGGCCGCTGACCCACTACTCCCACATCGAGAGCACCGCGAACGCGCCGTCCACATAGGTGTGTCCTCGTGGGTGATGCCCTCCCGGGGGCGTTGAGCGGGCTCCCACGCGAGCCCCGGGCAGCCCGCGCCGCGCTGAAGCCCGCCTGAAGCGCTCACTTCGCCTGGAGACGCTCACTTCGCCTGGAGACGCTCACTTCGCCTGGAGAAGAGGGGCGCTCATTCGTCGCGGTCGGTGTACTCGCCCTCGTTCTCGCCCTCAGCGCCGGCCGTGCCCGTGTCGACGTAGCTACCCTTCACCGAGGTGTCCTCGTCGTTGCGAGACGTGTCGATATAGCTGCCTTCTTCGGTGCCCGAGGTGTGCGAGACGCCCCCGGTCGAGGTGTACTCGCCGCCGGTGCTCTCCTCGGTGCTCGTCTCCTCGGTGCTCGTGCCCTCGGTGCTCGTGCCCTCGGCGAGATGGCGGCCGCTGCCAGCACCGTGCTCGTCGTGCTGCTCGTGCTGCTCGTGCTGGTCGTGGTGGTCGTGGTGGGCCATTGCGGCCTCCTCGCTTCGTCGCGTCGGTGCGCGGTCGGATCGGCCGCGCTCGATCCGAGACTTCTGCATCCCGGGCGGTGGTGCAAGACGTGGCGCCTGCACATCCGTGCCGCGCAACTCCTATCGGCGCCCGATCCGCCCGCTTAGCGTGTCGGAGATGAGCAGCTCCCCTCGCACTCGCTGGAGCGTCATCGGCCAGCTCGGACCGGTCTTCGACGACGGCGGACCGATGCTCCTGGTCGAGGCGCGGTCCTCGTTCGGACGCCGGCCGATGCACCGCGCGAAGGCGCAGTTGCTGCTCTCGGCGCTGCGCCACCGCGCCCGCGAACTCGGCGACCGCGTCGAGTACGTCCGCTCCGAGACCTTCGGCGAGGCCCTGGCCGGACGCGACGACCTCGAGGTGCTCGACCCGCCCACCCGGGGCGCTCGCCGCCTCGCCCGCCGACTCCGCATGAGTGTCCTGCCCAGCCGTGGCTTCATCACTGCGGAGGAGGACTTCCGCGAGTGGGCGCTCTCCCGCTCCGGGAAGCGCCTGCTGCTCGAGGACTTCTACCGCTGGAGCCGCACGCGCACCGGCGTGCTCATGCGCGGCGACCAGCCAGAGGGCGGCCGCTGGAACTACGACCACGACAACCGCCAGCCGCCACCCAAGGGTGCCTCCCGGCTCGGCCTCCCCGATCCGTGGTGGCCCGAGGAGGACGACATCGACGAGGAGGTGCGCGCCGATCTTGCCCGCTGGGAGGCGGAGGGAGCGGTCCGCCTGGTCGGCGCCGACGGTCCGCGCCGCTTCGCCGCGACCCCGGCGGAAGCGGAGGCGGCGCTCGCCGATTTCGTCTCGTCGCGCCTGGGCGACTTCGGCACCTATGAAGACGCGATGCTCTCGGGCGACTGGACGATGGCGCACTCGCTCCTCAGCGCCCCGATGAACCTGGGCGTGCTCGATCCGCGCGCCGTCATCGACGCGGCCGAGGCCGAGTACGCCGCCGGCGGCGCGCCGATCGCAGCGACGGAGGGGTTCGTCCGCCAGATCCTCGGCTGGCGCGACTACGTCTGGAACCTGTTCTGGCACCTCGGCCCGGAGTACCGCGACCGCAGCCGGGCGCTCGGCGCCGCCACGCCGCTGCCCGCCGAGCTGCTCGCCCTGGACGCGAGCGGCATCGAGGCGAACTGCCTGCACGAGACCCTCGACGACGTCCACCGGCACGGCTGGGCGCACCACATCCAGCGGCTGATGGTGCTCGGCAACTGGGGACTGCAGCGGGGGTGGGATCCGGCGCAGCTCAACGACTGGTTCGTGGACGTCTTCGTCGATGGCACGGAGTGGGTGATGCCGGCGAACGTGATCGGGATGTCGCAGCACGCCGACGGCGGCATCGTCGCGACGAAGCCGTACGCCTCGGGTGGCGCCTACATCAACCGGATGTCCGACTACTGCGGCGGCTGCCGCTTCGACCCGAAGATGCGCCTGGGCGAGAACGCTTGCCCGGTGACCGCAGGCTACTGGGCCTTCCTCGACCGCGCCGAGCCGGTCCTCCGCGGCAACCACCGGATGGCTCAGCCTCTTGCGGGCCTCCGCCGGCTTGCCGATCGGGCGGCCGTCGTCGACCAGGAGCGCCTGCGCGAGACGTACTGACGCCGGGGCCGCACGAGGCGTCTGCCGCACGGCTTACCCGATCCGTACGAACCGCGATACCGTCACCGCGATCGTCACCGCCGTCGTTCCCGTCACCCCCGCGAGCTGCGCGTCCAGCGTGGCCGGATCCACATGGTGCGCGCTCGGCCCCATCAGCACCTCCGCGCGCAGCTCGTCGACGCTCATCCACACCGTGCTGTCGAGCTCGTCCCGCGCCCGCAGCGAGAGCCCGGCCAGCTGGTCGTCGAGCTGCTCCGCCTTGCCCGCGTCGATGCCCAGCATCCCGAACCGCTCCCGGATCTCGTGCAGGTGCCGCTCGCGCGGGGTGACGACGACCGCGACGCCCCCCGGCCGCAGCACCCGCCGCATCTCGGGGGCGTTGCGCGGAGCAAAGACTGTGAGCAGCGCGTCCGCGCAGGAGTCCGCGAGCGGAAGCGGCTGCCACAGATCCGCGGTCGCCACTGCCGCGCGGGGATGAGCGCGGGCGGCGCGGCGGGCGGCCGGAGCCGAGAGGTCAAGGCCCAGCCCGTCCGACTCCGGATGCGCGTTGAGCACGGCCGCGAGGTACGCGCCGGTGCCGCAGCCCAGGTCGACCACGAGCCGCGCGCCGACGGGCACGGCCGCCGCGACCGCGTCCTGGATCGCTTGGTAGTGGCCCGAGCCGAGCAGATCGGCGCGGGCCTGCACCATCGCCGCAGTGTCGCCAGAGGTCGCGTGCCGTCCGCGCAGCAGAGAGGCGTAGCCCTGGCGCGCGACGTCGGCGCTGTGCCCCAGAGGGCAGCGGAGAGAGGAGGGACGCGGCAGCGCATCCGGCACCAGCCCACTGCCGCAGATCGGGCAGGCGAGGGCTGGCAGTACCGTCGATCCGGGTCGAGCGGCCGGATCGAACGCGCTCACTCCGCGCCGGGCGCGCGCGCCCGCATAGCCGTGATCGCCGCATTGAGCGTCGCAATCGTCGGCACCGCGAACAGCGCCCCGGCGAGCCCCGCCACCTCGAGCCCGGTCGCCACTCCGAGCACCACGGCGAGCGGATGCACCTTCACGGCGGTCCCCAGGATGAGTGGCTGGAGGACGTGCCCCTCGATCAGGTGCACCATGATCACGACGCCGACCATCACCAGCGCGGCCACCGGCCCACTGAACAGCAGCGCCACGAGTGCAGCCAGGACTCCCGTCACGATCGCGCCGACGATCGGCACGAACGAGCCGAGGAACACCACGATAGCGATCGGCACGACCAGCGGCAGCTGGAGGGCGAGCGCCCCGATCCCGATGCCGACGGCGTTGATCCCGGCGACGCCGAGCTGCGCGCGCACGAACTGACTCAGTGTCTGCCAGCCGGCGGCGCCGCCGTGCTCCATTCCGGAGCGGGCCCGGCGGGGGAGGAGACGGAGGAACCACTGCCAGATTCGGCGGCCGTCCAGCAGCAGGAAGATCAGCGAGAACAGCGTGAGCAGCGTCCCGGCGAACACCTCGGCGAGCTGCGAGCCAACGGCGAGAGCACCGGAGGCGATGGTCGAGGCCTGCGTGTCGGCCCAGGTGATCGCCCGCTGCGCCCAGTCGCCGATCTGGACGTCCGAGAACGACAACGGCGGTCCCCGCAGCCAGGCCTCGACGCTGTCGACCGCGTCGAGGGCCCGCTGACCCACCCCGCTGAACCCTGAGCGCGACTGCACGATCACCAGAGCGACGAGACCGCCCAGCAGCAGGAGCATCGCCAGGATCGAGACCAGGACCGCGAGCGGGCGGGGCAGCCGCAGGCGCTCCAGCCGGTTCCGCAGCGGTGTCAGGAGCGCGGTGAGGAGCAGGGCGATCAGCACCGGCACCACGATCACGGGCAGCAGCGAGACGAGACGGACGAGGAGGTAGAGCAGCGCCGCCACGGCGAGGAAGCGCCACGACCAGGCGGCGGCGATCCGCATCCCGATCGAGACATCGCCCGATACGTCGTGGGAGGAGTCGGAGAGGACCGGGGGGAGGTCGGCCGGTGGCGTCGCAGGGCTCTCGTGCCGCTGATTGCGCACTCGCCGTCCCTGCATGACCCCTCCGATCTTCTCGCAGTGTACGGCGAGGCGGGCGCCCGATCCCGGGAGAGTGCACCGGGAGGGGCACGTCCTGTCCTGCCCTGATCGTGCCGTGCCCTGTCCTGTCTTGTCCTGCCCTACGCTGAGCGGCTCTGCGCCCGAGTGTGTCGGATCGCGCCGCCTCCCCATCGTTCCCCGCCTGCGTTGGGTCCTGCCCACCCGCGCCGGTAGCGTCCTGCGGGCAGGAGCCGAACGAGGAGGCGATGGATGCTGGACGTGGTTCTCGCGGTCGCCGGATGGTGCGCGGGTGCAGTGCTCGTCGTCAGCGGAGCGCTCAAGCTCGGCCGCACGGCTGAATTCCGCGCGAGTCTTGCGGCTCTCGGCGTACCACTCGTGCTCCGGCGCCGCGGCTGGTTCGCCGCCGCTTTCCCTGTCATCGAGATCGTGCTGGGTGCCGCGGTCGTGCTGGCGCCCGCTCCACTGCACCGCGCCGCGCTCGTGCCGGTGGTGCTTGTGGACGCCGTGTTCCTGATCGTCGCCGTCCGCGCGGTCCGTGCGAGGGAGGACGTCGACTGCGAATGCTTCGGCGGTCTGGGCTCAGCGAGGATGACCGGGCGCACCGTTGCACGGAACGCCGCGCTCCTCGCGCTGGCACTCGCCGGGCTCCTCGGCGCGCTCGCCCCCTCTGCCCTGCTCGCGAGCGGGGGCGGAGTCGCGGCGGTCGCAGCATCCGGCCTCGCAGCGGCTCTCGCCGCGGTCTCGCTGGTGCTGGTGCGCGATCGTCGCGCCGGATCCACCGTCGTACCCGCCGCCTCCGGGGCCCACGCCTCCCCGGCGGATGCGACCCTCGCCCTCGTCACCGCCGCAGGGGAGCACCTGACGCTCGACGAACTCTCTCGCCCCGCGACTCATCTCGTCTTCTTCTCGCCCTCGTGCACCTCCTGCCACCACCTCGTCGAGCGCTTCCGCTGGTGGCCGAACGGCTTGCGCGAGGGGGAGGAGCTACTGCCCGTCTTCCTCGGGAACCGCGACGAGTTCGCGGCGTACGAGGTGTACGCGCCTCTCGTCGATCACGCCCTCTACGACCCCGTCGGAGAGGTCGCCGCGGTCCTGGGGCGATCCTCTACTCCTGGCCACGTCCTGATCACCCCCGAGCGCCCGCTCGGAGACGGCTGGACCTCGGGCGGCCTCGCCATCGAGTCCCGCGTCCTGCGACCGGACTTTATCGCGGATGTGGAGGCGGGCCTGCTGATTCCGGCGTCACGCATCGGCTGACCGTCCACCCTTGCGACTGCCTCTGGCGCCCGGTTCAGTCGTGCAACGACCAGGAGTGAGCGGCCACCTCGATGCCGCCGACGGTTGCGGTCTCGTCGCCCAGGTTCAGGGCGAGTCGCGCGATGCGTCCCTCCGGGCCCTCCGCCACGAGCAGCGCGGCCGTGTTGGACAGATCGACGGTGCGGGTGCTCGCGCCGACGAGCCAGGGATGGCGTCGGCGGAAGGCGATCACCTCCTGGTGCGCGCGGTAGGCCTCCCCGCCCGGCCACTGGGCGGGGTCGGCCGGGAATTCGGGGCGGATCGCGTCGTCGCCGCCGACCCGCTCCTCCTTGACGCCCCGGAGCCCCCGTTCATCGCCCGAGTAGATGCTCGGCACGCCGGCGACAAAGCCGAGGATCGCGGTGGCATGGCTGTGGTGGCGCTCGTCGCGGAGTGCGCTGGCGATCCGGGTCACATCGTGGTTGCCGATGAAAGTGAGCGGGAGGAACTCGCGGGCGAAGCCGTCGTGGCGCTCCAGTGACCAGGCCAGCTCGAAGAGGTTCGCCTCCTCGATCGAGTTGCGAACCGCCTTCCAGAGTTCGTACTGCGTCACGGAGTCGAGCCCCGATTCGCGCACATAGCCCGCGTAGTCGCCGTGGATGACCTCACCGACGAACCAGGCCTCGGGGAATCGCTGCCGCACCGGGTCGATCGCCGCGTGCCAGGCGGCCGGTGCGACCGCGTATGCAGCATCGAGGCGCCAGCCGTCGATGCCCCGCTCAAGCCAGTGCGCGAGCACGGACGAGACGTACTCCGCCACCTCCGGCTGCGCGTTGTCGAGTTCGACCAGGGCGTCGTGCCCCTCGAACACGTCCACGCGGAGTCCATCGACCTCGCGGGAGCCCTCGCTCCGGGAAAAGCGCGCCGCCTCACGCGAACCCTCGCCCGCCGCCACCGCTGCGCGCCACCAGGGGTGCTCGCGGCCCACATGGTTGAAGACGCCGTCGAACAGCACTCGGATCCCGCGCTCGCGGCAGGCCGCGATCAGCATGTCGAGGTCGGCGTCGTCGCCGAGGCGGGGATCGACCCGGAAGTGGTCGACCGTGTCGTAGCCGTGGCTCGAGGAGGCGAAGACCGGCCCGAGCAGGAGCCCATTGCAGCCCAGCGCCAGCAGGTCGTCGAGCCAGGGCAGCAGCGCACGGAGGCGGTGCTGCGGCTCGTCCTGCGGACCGGGGCCCTCCGCGGCGCTCGCTTCGGCGCCCGTGAAGCCGAGCGGGTAGACGTGCCACCAGATCGCCGTCGAGATCCAACCGTCCTTGTGCGCCATCGCGGCCGTCCCTCCGGCGCGCTCGGGACACGCCGCCGCCACTGTAGCGACGTGCCCTGGGCCGGGACCGCACCCGCTCACCGACCCGGCCGTGCATCAGCGATCCAGGTCAGTACCGCGAGTCCCGCCCGTGCTGCGGCGGGGGCGGTGACGGAGCAGACGAGGAGCGCGAGCCCCGCGCAGGCGAAACCGACCACCGCGCTCCTGCGCTCGCCCGCCCAGCGCAGCGCCCGTACCGACAGGGCCGCGGCCGCCGCCGCGATGGCGACTGCGGGCAGGGCCCAGAACGGATGGACAGAAGAGGCGAGCGCGAGCAGGCCCAGCGCCAGCGCGGTGAGTCCGGGTTCTCGGGGCCGGCGGGCTGGACGGCGTCGCCGCGGGTTCCGGGGGAGGGCCTCGGCGGGCCGAACAGAAGAAGGAGGAAGGAGTGTCGTCGTCATCATGAGCCGATCCTCGCCACAGGGCGGACGCGGCGGGGAAAGGATCTGCTGATCGGCGGAGAGTCGCGCCACGCACCTCCTGTGGAGGGACCACGGGGCGCGATCCGCGTCGTTCCGGGCATCTCGGGGCCGAAATCGCCGGAAATCCGGGACGGGGCTGGTAGGTTACCGACGGTCCGATCGGTCGAGGACGTCCGTCCCCGGCCGAGGACGATCCACCACAACCAGCTGTTCCGACAGCGAGAACGTCCTGGGAGGACACTGCATGGCTGACAAGTCGCTCAACCGCACCGAACTCGTCGCGAAGATCGCCGCCGACTCGGGCCAGAGCCAGGCCGCCGTCAACGGCGTCCTCGACTCGCTCTTCACCACCCTCGCCGACTCCGTGTCGAACGACGTGAAGGTCACCATCCCCGGCTGGATCGCCGTCGAGCGCACCTCCCGCGCCGCGCGCACCGGCCGCAACCCGCAGACCGGCGAGACCATTCAGATCGCCGCCGGCCACTCGGTCAAGGTCTCCGCGGGCACCAAGCTCAAGGCCGCCGCGAAGTAGTCGCGTCCTCCGATGCGGCCCCGGCACTGCGCCGGGGCCGTCGTCGTCCGCGGAAGCGGCTGCCGACCAGCCGCGGAACGTAGGCTAATGGGGTGAATCGAACCGCCCGGATCGTCGGCCCAGCGCTCGTGCTCGTCGCCGCAGCGCTCGTCGCCCTCCTCGCGGCCCTGGCCTTCGGCGGAGGTGCCGCAGCCCCGCTGCTCAACGACCCGGGTCCCGTGGTCCGCTACTGCCTGCCGATCGCCAAGCTCGCCGTCAACCTGGGCGCCGCGGGCATGATCGGGTCGCTCGTGCTGACACTCTTCGCGCTGAGCCCCCGCGCCGCTGCCGAGCGCGAGGCCCGCTCGACGCCTCGCGCCTCCGCGCCTCGCACCACCCTCGCCCCCGCGCGCACAGCGGTCGCCGAGCCCGCCGCCGAGCCGCGCACCGAATTCTCCGTAGCCCTCGACGTCGCCGCGGCCAGCGCCGCCTTCTTCGCCGCCGCCAGCGCCGTGACCGGCTTCCTCACCTTCCTCACCGTCACGCAGACGCCACTGAGCCTCGACCGCGACTTCGGCACCAAGCTCAGCTACTTCATCGGCAGCATCGAGGTCGGCCAGGCCTGGCTCATCACCACCCTGCTCGCCGCCGTGGTCACCGTGCTCTGCTTCGCCGTCCGCAACCAGACCGCGCTTGTCTTCGTCACCGCCCTGGCCCTGCTCACCTTGCTGCCGATGGCGCAGCAGGGGCACGCGGCGGGAGCGAGCGGCCACGATGCCGCCGTCACCGCGCTGGGCCTGCACCTCGTCTTCGCGGCGATCTGGTTGGGCGGCCTGATCACGATGGTCGCTCTCCGGCCGCTCCTCGGCGGAGCGCGCCTGCTGCCCGTGATCGAGCGCTACTCCAGCCTCGCGCTCGTGAGCTTCGTCGCGGTCGCCGCCTCCGGCTACGTCAGCGCCGCGCTGCGGCTCGCCACCCTTGACAACCTGCTCACCGGCTACGGGATCCTCGTGCTGGTCAAGGTCGCGGCGCTGGTCGCGCTCGGCATGTTCGGTGTGCTGCAGCGCCGCTACCTCATCGAGCGGATGAGGCGGGCCGGCGGCGTCGGCGGCCGCGGCTTCTGGTGGCTGGTCGGTGCCGAGATCGCCTTCATGGGCATTGCCTCCGGAGTCGCCGCGGCGCTCGCCCGCACCGCGACCCCCGTCGACCAGGTCGTGGCCAGCCAGCTCACCGACCCGACTCCAGCCCAGTTGCTCACCGGTGACCCGCTCCCCCCGCCCGCGAGCGCGGCGAACTTCCTCACGCTGTGGAACGTCGACCTGGTCTGGCTCCTGATCTGCGCCTTCGCCATCTCCTTCTATCTCGCCGGAGTCGTGCGGCTGCACCGCCGCGGCGACCGTTGGCCGCTGTACCGCACGATCCTCTGGATCGCGGGCATGCTGCTGCTGGCCTACATGACGAACGGCGGCGTCAACGCCTACGAGAAGTACCTGTTCAGCGCCCACATGCTCTCGCACATGGTGCTGACGATGGCGGTGCCGCTGCTGCTCGTCCCGGCGGCCCCGGTCACCCTGATCGCCCGAGCGGCCACCCGACGCACCGATGGCTCCCGCGGCGCCCGCGAGTGGGTGCTGCTCGCCGTGCACTCCCGCTTCGCCACCGCGATCTCGCATCCGATCGTCGCCGCCCTGCTGTTCGTCGGCTCGCTGTGGGGCTTCTACTACTCGCCGCTGTTCCGCTGGGCGACCACCGACCACATCGGCCACGAGTGGATGATCGTCCACTTCCTGATCACCGGCTACCTCTTCGTCAGCGTGCTGATCGGGGTCGACCCGAGCGTGCACCGCGTGCCCTACCCGATGCGCCTGCTACTGCTGCTGGGCACGATGGCGTTCCACGCCTTCTTCGGCCTCGCCCTGATGACGGGGGAGGGCCTGCTGCTCGCTGACTGGTACGGAGCGATGGGCTGGGGCACCTCCGCTCTCGCCGATCAGCAGGCGGCAGGCGGCATCGCCTGGAGCATCGGCGAGATCCCGACCCTCGCCCTGGCGATCGTGGTCGCGATGATGTGGAGCCGCTCCGACGCCCGTGAGACCAAGCGCCGCGACCGCCAGGCCGACCGCACCGGCGAGGCGGAGCTCACCGCCTATAACGACCGGCTCGCCGCCCTCGAAAAACGCAGCTGACCCGCGCCGTCCGCTGCGGACCGCGCGCAGGCCGCAGGTACAGTGGACCGGTGACCCAGCCCACCCTCTCCGACGAGCAGCAGCGGGTCTTCGAGCTCATCGAGAACACCCGCGAGCACCTGTTCGTCACCGGCCGCGCGGGCACCGGCAAGTCCACTCTGCTCAACCACCTGAGCTGGAACACCGACAAGCAGATCGTCATCTGCGCGCCAACCGGGGTCGCAGCGCTCAACGTCGGCGGCCAGACCATCCACTCGCTGTTCCGGTTGCCGATCGGTGTCATCGCCGACTCTGACCTCGACCAGCCTCCCGAGCTGCGCAAGCTCCTGAACACCATTGACACGCTCGTGATCGACGAGATCTCGATGGTCAACGCCGACCTCCTCGACGGGATCGACCGCAGCCTCCGCCAGGCGCGGCAGCGGCGCTCCGAGCCGTTCGGAGGCGTGCAGGTTGTCCTCTTCGGCGACCCGTTCCAGCTCGCTCCCGTCCCCGGTGATCCACAGGAGCGCGCGTACTTCGCCGACCGTTACCGCTCGCTGTGGTTCTTTGACGCCCTGGTGTGGCAGGAGGCGCCGTTGCGGATCGTCGAGCTCGGCCGGATCCACCGGCAGAGCGACGAGCGTTTTAAGTGGATGCTCAACGCGGTTCGCTTTGGCATGGTGACGAAAGAGATCGCCGACATCCTCAACGCGGCCGGCGCCCGAACGCCTCCGGCCGACGATGC
The DNA here is from genome assembly GCF_004011095.1 of Rathayibacter rathayi. Classification (GTDB taxonomy): domain Bacteria; phylum Actinomycetota; class Actinomycetes; order Actinomycetales; family Microbacteriaceae; genus Rathayibacter; species Rathayibacter rathayi. Next base: position 76,341 of record NZ_CP028129.1, read on the forward strand.
GATCACTCTCGCGACCCGCAACGACACTGTCAATCGGATCAACCAGGCGGCGCTCGCCCGGCTCAAGGGCCCGCTCAAGACGGCCTCGGCCGAGATCAGCGGGGACTTCGGCGGGCGCGCCTACCCGGCGGATCACAACCTCGAGCTCAAGATCGGCGCGCATGTGATGTTCCTGCGCAACGACTCCGAGCAGCGCTGGGTGAACGGCACCATCGGCCGGGTGACGAAGGTTGCGGGCACGGTCTGGGTCGACGTCGACGGCGAGGTGCACGAGGTCGAGCCCGCGACCTGGGAGCGCTACCGCTACTCCTACTCCGCCGCCACGAAGAAGCTGACCCGCGAGATCGTCGCGGAGTTCGCTCAGTTCCCGCTCCGTCTGGCCTGGGCGGTGACAATCCACAAGTCGCAGGGCAAGACCTACGATTCGGCGGTGGTCGACCTCGGCCAGCGCGCCTTCGCACCCGGGCAGACGTACGTGGCGCTCAGCCGCATCACGAGTCTCGAGGGTCTCTACCTGACCCGTCCGCTCCGCCCGAGCGACATCATCGTCGACAAGGATGTGCTGCGGTTCATGTCCGAGCGGCGGGCGGAGCGGGCCGCCGTCGCCGAGGCGTCCGTGGACTGACGCTCGGTAGGGCGCTCGGTCGGAGCAGAGGCGTCACCGGAGCACAGGTGTCAGCGGAGCACAGATGTCACCGGAGCACAGGTGTCACCGGACCACAGGTGTCAGGCCGCCGCGCAGGTGCGCGCGAGGTCGCGGAACAGCTCCGTCGTCAGCCGGTACGCCTCGGCGACTTCCGCGATGACACGCTCGCGCTCCTGATCGTCCCAGCCCGCGGCGTCGAGCTGCTCGCGGTAGGTGGCGCGGAAGGCCGACGGCGCGGCGATCTCGCCGTAGAGGAAGAAGCCCACGCCGTTCGTCTCGAAACCGAAGCGTCGTTGCAGCAGGGCTCTCACGATGGCGCAGCCCGAGAGGTCACCGAGGTAGCGCGTGTAGTGGTGCGCGACGAACCCGCCGCTCCAGCCCGCGGCGACCGTACGGATCCGCTTGACGTAGGCGCTGGTCGAGCGCAGCGGACGGATACGCTCGCGCCAGTTCTCACCGACGAGGAAGCGCAGGTCCTCCGCGATCGCGGGGAGGCGGGTGAGCTTGGCCGAGAGGAAGGGCGCGGCGACCGGATCGCCGGCCATGTCCTCGGCGACGGCCTCGAGCGCCTCGTAGACGAAGTAGTGCTGCGAGATGAGCGCGATGTAGTCGTCGCGGCTGCCGGAGCCCGTCATCAGCGAGGTCATGAAGGCGGCGCCCTCGTCGTCGGCACCGGATTGGCCGATACGTAGGCGCAGGGCCTCGGAGAACGGAACAACGTTCGACACGGTGGCCTCCCTCGACGACTTAGGTTGGCCTTACCTTAGTCGAGCGACGCCGCCGGGACCAGGGGTGCACACATCCAGCGGCGGACGCGGGTGTCCGCGATCCAGAGCGTCAGTGCTGGTGTCCGCCGTCGACGACCGAGTGCATCATCCCGCCCATCCCGCCCCCGTCACCTGATCCCCCCGAGGAGGCGGCCATCGCCGGAGTCGCCAGCGCCGAGACGGCCAGTGCGCCGGCCAGCAGGCCGACCAGGGCGCGCGTGGGCGAGACGGTGCGCTCCTCGGTCCGGGACGAGCGCAGTGTGACGGCGACCACCGCGAAAGCGATCAGTTCGAGGACCGCGGCGGAGAGCGCGGGCATCGGCTCGGCGAGAATGCCGGTGGCCAGGCCCAGCGCGAAGGCGGCGAGAGCGGCGACCGCGACGACGAGCGTGGTCCGAGGCAGGAGGATCCGCCCGCGTGCCAGAACGAGCACTCCCCAGAGGATCTCGACGGCGCCGAGCACACCGATCACGGGGGCCTGGACTCCCTCGCCACCGGCGGCGATCGAGACGTGCACGAGGCCGGCACCCAGCCCGGCGAAGGCGGCGTTGCAGCGTGCCACTGTCGTCATGACTACTCCAATCACTGGGTCGGGGAAGAGCCGAAAAAAGGAGGCCCCGGATCGACACACCGCATCGTGTCGTCCGGGGCCGTTCGGTCCGTCCGCCGCGGAAAACGGCGGGCCCACGGCGGACGGAGTCTGGAGGGGCGGCAATACCGCCCGGGTCAGGCGGTCGCGGCGGTGCGCGTCCTCGCCGTCTTTTCGGTGCCGAGTCCGACTCCCAGGAGCACCAGCGCGCTGGCCAGGTGCAGGAAGTGGTCGGCGGTGTTCAGCGCCAGCACATTGAGGGCAGTGTCGACCAAGAAGAAGCCGACGATGCCCAGCAGCAGGTACACCGCTCCGACGGTGACGTTGACCGCCTTCGCTGCGGGGACCGTGGACAGTCCGGCGATCAGGAGCGCACCACCGATAAGGAGGTGCGCGATATTGTGCAGCGGATTCACCTCGAAGATACCGAGCAGAAGCCCGCCCTGTGTCGCAAGGAACTGCACTCCTCCGGTGACGACGAAGCCGAGAAGCCCGACGACGACATACACGGCTCCGAAGAGAGTCGCCAGCAGTCGATTGGGGGATCTACGCATGGTCTCTTACCTCCTTCGAGCAGCGCGTCTGCGCTGTACTCCCCCTCTTCGTAACCCGAGGCCTGCCGGTTTGGGAACGGGGTGGACTGCGCCGCTCACGAGGTGGATCGCGCCAGTCACCGTCCGGACGACGCCAGTCGCCGTCAGGCGCCGGTCACGGTCAGGACACGAATCACGCCGGTGTGCAGACCGGCCGTCCCCGCCCGCCGACGCCCCGTACAGTGGTGCCGTTCTCAGACGGGGGAGTCGCACGGCATGGGGTTTCGCAGATTGACGCGGACAGGGCTGCTCGTCGTCCCGGTCCTGGTGCTCGCACTCGCCGGATGCACGCCCAACGCCTCCCTCGTCGCCGATGCCCCCGCGCAGCCCGCGTCGGAGGAGCTCTCCGCCGCGTTGACCGGACTCCTCGAGGAGACGCTCGGGATCGCCGGTGCGACCGGAGCAGTCGCCGGAGTGTGGTCGCCGTGGGGCGGCAGCTGGGAGGGCGCGGTCGGCTGGGAGTCGGACGAGCGCACCACCGCGCTCACCACCGACGCCCACCTGCGGCTGGGTACCGGCGGCACCGAGGCGATGACCTGCGACGTGGTCGTCGCGTTGGCCGGGTCCGGCCGCGCCGACCTCGATGCCGACATCGGCGAGACGCTCCGCTCCCTTCCCGGTGTCGACGGCCTCACCCTGCGCCAGCTCTGCGCGCACACCTCCGGCCTCGCCGACTTCCGCTCGTCGCTCTGGCCGACCGTGCTGCAGAACCCCGCACGGCAGTGGCCGACGCTCGAGCTGCTCGCCGCGGCACAGGTGCACGGCGCTTCGGCGACTCCCGGAGCGGCGTGGTCCGACTCCTCCACCGGGCCCCTGCTCGCCGGCCTCGTCGCCGCGCGGATCACCGGCCGCAGCATCGGCGAGCTGTACGACCAGTACGTGGTGTCGCGGTACGGCCTGCGCAGTACGGAGCTGCCGGGTCGCTCCGACGTCGACCTTCCCGCTCCGTCCCCCCGCGGCTACGCCGTGGCGCTCGACCTAGTCACCGGAGAGAGGCGCTGCGACCTGCGACTCGACGTCACCGCCGCATCCCCGTCCGCACTCGGCGCGGCCGGTGGCGCGGTAACCGATCTCGAGGATCTGCGGCGTCTGGCCGCGGGCCTCGCCGCTGATCCCTCGGGTGACGCCGTGTGGCAGGATCCGGTTCCGCAGGGCCAGGGCCGCGCCGGCTACCTCCGGGCCGGACTCGGCGGATACGAGGCCGGCCCCCTCCGCGGCTTCTCCGGCCTGGCGCCCGGCTTCGTCACCGCTGCCTACTCCGACCCGGTCTCGGAATTGACGGTCGCCGTCTCGATCAACAGCTCGACGCCCGGCGGCGACTTCGCCGCGACTGTCGCCCGGGCCCTGGCCGCGATCGCGGTCGAGCAGGGGGCGGCGGCAGGAGCGGAGGGCCTCCCGCAGCTCCCGTGGACGGCCGACGGCGAGCGTGGCACCGTGCAGGGGACCTCGGCGCGCTGCTGAGCCCGCATCGTCCTAGTCTTGTGCCATGCCGATCGCTCCCGACACCAAGGACTGGACCTGGGTCCTTGAGCGGCCCTGCCTCGAGTGCGGTTTCGACGCCTCGCTCATCGACGCCGACGAGGTCGCCGGGCTCCTCCGCGAGAACGCCGCCGCCTGGCCCTTCGTGCTCGAGCGCGACGACGCCGCGGGCCGGCCTGACGACGAGACCTGGTCGCCCCTGGAGTACGCGGCGCATGTGCGCGACGTGCACCGGATCTACCGCACCCGGGTGCAGCTGATGCTCGCGGGCGACGACCCGCTCTACCCCAACTGGGACCAGGACGTCGCCGCCGTCGAGGAGCGCTACGACCAGCAGGACCCGGGCACGGTCGGTCGCGAGCTGGTCGATGCGGCCGAGCGGGTCGCCGAGGTCTTCGACTCCGTCACCGGCGCCCAGTGGCAGCGCCCGGGGCGCCGCAGCGACGGCGCCTCCTTCACTGTCGACACGATCGCCCGCTATTACCTGCACGACATCCAGCACCATCTGCACGACGTACAGGGCTGAGCGCTCAGGTGTCGATGAGCTGCGGATTCAGGAACGAAAGGGTCCGCGCGTAGGCGAGGGCCGCGGAGGCGGGATTCACCGTGTCGCGCAGATTACCGTTTGCGAAGTGCCGGTGCGTGCCCGGGTACGTGTGCGTCGTAACCGGCGTCCCCGACTCCTTCAGCCGACCGACGAACGACTCCGGGTCATCGCCCGCAGGCCATTCGTCGTGCTGCGCGTAGTGCAGGAGGGTCGGGCACGGCACCAGCACATGCTCCTCGGCGCCGAGGGTGGCGTAGTAGCCGACGACTGCATCCACGAGTCCCGTGCCCGCGGCGAGCAGCCCGAGCCGACCGCCGAATCCGAAGCCGATGACGGCGCTGCGCTGCGCTCCCGCCGCGACTCCGGTGCGCACCGCCTCGGCGACGGCGGCGAGGTTTCGGTCCTGCGCCGCCATCGCGGCGAGAGCCCGCGCGTCCTCCGGGGCGAGGGTGGCCCAGCCGTCAAAGAGGTCCGGCACGAGCACCTGGTAGCCGTGCTTGCCCACCGCCTCGGCGAACGGTTCCAGCCACGGCAGTCGCCCGAACATGTCGTGCAGCACGACCACCACGGGTCGGCCGGGCTGCCCGTACTCGAGGGCGACGCCCGGCGACGGGATCTGCACGAGTTCGCTCACTCCTGCACCCTGCCCTCTGCGCTCGCCGATCGGGCGCCCTGCCGCGGATCCGCCCGGCGTGTCGTGCGGGATGCGGGCCCGACCCCGCCCGTCCAACCGGTCACGACACCGGTGAGGTCGTGCGGCACTCCAGGGTTGAGGACGAGGTGGCCCGGGAGCCGAGAGCGATCCCGCTCGGGCACGCGGGCCTGCTCGACCGCGTCGTCGAATCCGTCGAGAACGGCCCCGAGGATCCTCTCGACGACAGCGCGACCCTCCCGGAGGTCGAGTCCGCAGACGGGCGCGGTCGGGAGGAGGGCGGCGGCGTGTACGCGCCTCTCGCCGGATCGGCCGTACCCGAGCGCTTGGCTCGCCGTCTCACCCGAGCGGTTGCCCGGGGCGAGGTCGTACGCGGGGATAAGGCTGAGGTGATGGCCGTCCCAGAACGCAGCGTGGTTTCTGGCGTGGTCATCGGAGTTGCTGATCGCCTTGGCGAAGGCGATCCGCGCGAACAGCTCGGGACTCGGATCCGCCCGCGTCGGTCCGTGCCGCCGCAGCACCGCCAGCACGTCGGGAGAGGTGACGTAGCGTGCGCGCTGCTCCTCCTCGCCGGTTCGGCCGTTTCGTGTCCATCGGCGTGCCACTCTCGCCTCGCGCACGAGCTGCCCCAGGACGAGTACTGCATCGCGGACGACGGGGCACGATAAAAGGGACCGCTTGGCCATGAGCGCCTCTTACCCTTGGATCTGGACCCTTTGAGTGTAACTTTCTCCGCACTGGCTTACTCGGTCGCGCGGCCCAGCGGCAGCACGACCTGCTCGCGCAGGTGCTCGTAGACGACGGAGGTGCGGACGTCGGCGACCTCGCGGCGCTGGGTCAGCTTGTCGATGACGAAGGAGTAGAGGTCCTGGTTGTCGCGGACGACGACGTGGATGAGGACGTCCTCGGAGCCGGAGGTGACGAAAGATCGTCGGGCGGCTTCCGCTAGATCGTCGGGCGGCTTCCGCTACTGGGCTGAGCCGGCGCTGCGGGGAGGTGAGTCGGAGCGAGTGACGGGAATCGAACCCGCGCCATCTGCTTGGGAAGCAGAAGTTCTACCATTGAACTACACTCGCGCAGCGCCACTCGGGCGCACCAGGACATCGTAGCAAGGGTCGCGCCTGGCTCAGGTCCGAGGTCGCCTCACGCCCTAGGATCGCAGCGTGCTCCTCTCCGACCGCGACATCTCGTTCGAACTCGCCTCCGGACGGGTGGGGCTCGCCCCGCACGATCCGTCGATGCTGCAGCCGTCGTCCGTCGATGTTCGCCTGGACCGCTTTTTCCGGCTGTTCGACAACCACCGCTACCCCTACATTGATCCGGCCGAGGACCAGCCCGAGCTGACCCACCTGGTCGAGACACCGCAGGGCGAGCCCTTCATCCTGCACCCGGGCGAGTTCGTGCTCGGGTCGACCTACGAGGAGGTGTCGCTGCCGGACGACATCGCGGCGCGCCTTGAGGGCAAAAGCTCGCTGGGCCGGCTCGGCCTGCTGACACACTCGACCGCCGGGTTTATTGATCCGGGCTTCACCGGCCACATCACCCTCGAGCTGAGCAACGTGGCGACTCTGCCCATCACACTCTGGCCGGGGATGAAAATCGGCCAGATGTGCTTCTTCCGCCTCAGCTCTCCCGCCGCTAAGCCCTACGGCTCTGCCGAGTACAGCTCGCGCTACCAGGGCCAGCGCGGCCCCACGGCCTCCCGCTCGTCGCTGAACTTCCACCGCACCGACGTCTACACCACCTAACGCCCGCTGCGAGATGCCACTTGCGTACGCGACACGCCGACGAACGTGTACTCAAGTGGCATCTCGCGGCGGGGAAGAGGGCGGGGTCAGCCGAGCAGGCGGGGGAGCTGCAGGACGAGCCAGGGCGAGAAGGCCCACGGAGTCGCGCGAACGGCGTCCACCGTCGCCTCCGCGTCGACCCACTCGCAGTCCATAACCTCGTCCCGGCGCGGGTCGAGCGCATCCCGGCTCGAGAGGGTCGCCGTGTACACCGGGCAGATCTCGTTCTCGACGATTCCGGAGGCGTCGACCGCGCGGTAGCGGAAGTCCGGCAGGGCGACCTCCAGCGTCGCCAGCCGGGCACCAAGTTCGCGCTCCGCACGGCGTACGACGGCGTCCTCGATCCGCTCGTCCGGTGCCGGGTGGCCGCAGAAGGAGTTCGTCCAGACGCCGGGCCAGGTGCGCTTCCCCAGGGCCCGGCGGGTCACCAGGAGGGCACCGTCGGGGGCGAAGACGTGGCAGGAGAACGCGAGGTGCAGCGGAGTCGCGGTGGTGTGCACGGTCGCTTTGTCGGCGACGCCGACGGCGTTCCCGGCCTCATCGAGGAGGACCACCTGCTCGATCTGGTCCGTCTGCACGACGTGGTCCACCTGCTCGATCTGGTCCGTCTGCACGGCGGTGCCTGGCGAAGTCATAGCCGCAAGTCAAGCACGCCGCAACACTCCAGTCGGCTCATCCGTCACGATCACTGCTTTGTTAGCCTTCCGAAGTGGATACGCGCGACCCCGTGGTTCTGTCCCGGTTGAGGCAGGAGCACGTCGATGCCGTCCTGGACAGGTTCTTCTCGTTGGCGAGGTCCCGGGCAGTGCGCCTTGGACCCCGCTATCTCACCCTCTGGCAGACATTGGAGGCCAATACCCGCGGCGGTAAGCGCTTCCGTCCGCTGATGGTGATCTCGGCTTACGAGGCGCACGGCGGTCAGGATCCGGAGGCCGCCGCGCACCTCGGCGCCGCCTTCGAGCTCCTGCACACCGCACTGATCGTGCACGACGACGTGATCGACCGCGACTTCGTGCGCCGCGGCGGCCCGAACGTCTCGGGCAGCTACCGCGATGAGGCCACCACCGCGGGCCTCTCCATCCCGATCGCGGAGCACCGTGGAACGTCGGTCGCCGTCATCGCGGGCGACCTCGCCCTCACCGCCGCCCATCGCCTCATCGAGGGCGTCGGTGCCTCGGACGAAGTGCGCGCCCGCCTGCTCACTCTGCTCGACGAGGCCGTCTTCGCTTCCGCCGCCGGTGAACTCGCCGATGTCGACTTCTCGCTGATGCCGGGCCTGCCCTCGGTCCACGAGGTACTCGAGATGGAGCACCTCAAGACGGCGGTGTACTCGTTCGAGGCGCCGCTGCAGGCCGGAGCGATCCTCGCCGGCGCCTCGGACGCGGCGGTGGACGCGCTGGGCGAGTTCGGGCGCTGGATCGGCATCGCCTACCAGATCGTCGACGACCTCCTCGGCGTCTTCGGCTCGGAGGGGCAGACCGGTAAGACCACGCTGGGCGATCTGCGCGAGGGCAAGCGCACCGTCCTCATCGCGCACGCGGCCGGCACCGACTGCTGGCCCGACATTGAGGCGCTGATCGGCGACGAGCACCTCGCGCCCGAGACCGCCGAGAAGGTGCGCGGCATCCTCGAGGAGTGCGGCGCTCGCCGCTACGCCGAGGGGCTGGCGAAGGAGTTCGCTGACCGTGCCTGGGCGGCGCTGGAGACCCCGGTGGTGTCGGAGGCGTTCCGCAGCGAGGTCCGCCCGCTCGTGGCCAGCGTGGTCGGGCGCACCCGATGAGCGCGCTACGCCACGCGCGGATGCGCAGGGGGATGCCGTTCCTGCCCCCGCGCCCCCGTACGGTGGCACGATGAGCCGCCAGAGCGAACTGTACGACCGCGTCGCGCACGAGTCGTCCGCGCAGGTGATCCGTCGCTACTCCACCTCCTTCGGTCTGGCCACGCGCCTGCTCGCGCCCGGCGTCCGCGAGCGCGTGGAGGACGTCTACGCCCTCGTCCGCGTCGCCGACGAGATCGTGGACGGGGTTGCCGAGGAGGCGCAGCTCGACCGCGCGGCCGTGGAGGAGTCGCTGGATGCCTTCGAGGCCGAGACGGAGCGCGCGCTCGCCTGCGGCTACAGCTCCAATCTGGTGATCCACGCCTTCGCCCGGACGGCGCGGGCCACCGGATTCGGCACCGAGCTGACGCGCCCGTTCTTCGCGTCGATGCGCGCCGATCTGCGGGAGACGGCACACACTACCGAGTCGTTCGAGGCCTACGTCTACGGCTCCGCCGAGGTCGTCGGGCTGATGTGCCTCCAGGTGTTCCTCGCGGCTCCGGATGCCGGGCTCGTCTCGGCGGTCGCACGCGCGCGCCTGGTCGCCGGCGCACGCCGCCTGGGTGCCGCGTTCCAGAAGGTCAACTTCCTTCGCGACCTCGCCGCTGACGTCGACGGCCTCGGCCGCAGCTACTTCCCCGGAGTCGATCCGCGCGCCTTCTCGGAGCGCGACAAGGCCGCGCTGCTCGCCGACCTCGACGACGACCTCGCCGAGGCAGCCGCCATCGTCCCGGAGCTGCCGCGCTCGAGCCGTCGCGCGGTGCGGCTCGCCCATTCTCTCTTCGCCGCGCTGGCCGACCGGATCCGCGCGACGCCCGCCGAGGAACTCCTCCGCGCTCGCGTCAGCGTGTCCACCGTCAGCAAGGCGGCGCTCGCCGCGAAGGCCGCCGTCTCGACGCTCGGCCCGCGCCTGGGCCCCGGCCCGGTCCGAGCGACCCGCTCGACGGCCGGGCCGCACCGCGCGGTCGTCATCGGCGGCGGGATCGGCGGCCTCGCGTCCGCTGCGCTGCTCGCCCGCGACGGCTACGACGTGACCCTGCTGGAGGCGCGCGAGGTCGTCGGTGGCCGCGCCGGCTCGTGGGAGTATGAGGGCTTCCGCTTCGATACCGGCCCCTCCTGGTATCTGATGCCCGAGGTGTTCGACCACTTCTTCCGGCTGATGGGTACCAGCGCCGCCGAGCGGCTCGACCTGGTCACCCTCGACCCCGGCTACCGCGTCTACAGCCAGGGCGTCGAGGAGCCGATCGACGTGCTCGCCGACCTGGAGTCGAACCTCGCGCTCTTCGAGAGCATCGAGCCCGGGGCGGGCGAGCGGATGCGGGCCTACCTCGACTCGGCGCGCGACACCTACGAGATGGCCAAGCGCCGCTTCCTTTATACGAGCTTCTCCTCCTTCGTGCCGCTGCTGCGCCGGGATGTGCTCAGCCGCAGCGGGACGCTCGGCCGTCTGCTGCTCACACCTCTGGACACTTTCGCGGCGACTGCGGTGTCCGACAACCGCCTGCGTCAGATCCTCGGCTACCCGGCCGTGTTCCTGGGCTCCTCGCCGTTCAACGCGCCGAGCATGTACCACCTGATGAGCCACCTTGACCTCGCCGACGGCGTGCTCTACCCGATGGGCGGCTTCACCACGCTGATCGAGGCGGTCGCCGACGTCGCTGAGGAGGCGGGCGTGCGCATCCGCACCTCCTCGCCCGCGACGCGCATCCTCACCGCCCGCTCCCCGCGCGGCGGGCGCCGCGGGGCTGAGGTCGTCGGAGTCGAGTTCACGGGCCCCGAGGGCGCGGAGCGAATCCCCGCCGACCTGGTCGTCAACGCCGCCGACCTCTTCACCACCGAGCAGTCGCTCCTCCCCGAGGAGCTGCGCACCTACCCGCCGGCCTACTGGGAGACGCGCGAGCCCGGCCCGAGCGCCGTCCTCGTGCTGCTCGGCGTGCGCGGCGAGCTGCCCGAGCTCGAGCACCACACCCTGCTCTTCACGCAGGACTGGCGCGACAACTTCGGGAAGATCTTCGGCGAGAACCCCAGCGTCCCCGACCCCGCCTCGATCTACGTCTGCCGCCCGAGCGCGACCGACGCGAGCGTGGCGCCGGAGGGGCACGAGAACCTGTTCGTGCTCGTCCCGGTCCCGGCCGACACCTCGATCGGGCACGGCGGAGTGGACGGAGCGGGTGACGCGCGCGTCGAGGCGATCGCCGACTCCGTGATCGAGCAGATCGCGACCTGGACCGGCGCGACCGACCTCGCCGAGCGGATCGTCGTGCGCCGCACCATCGGCCCGGCCGACTTCGAGAGCGATCTCGGCGCCTGGCGCGGCTCGATGCTCGGCCCCTCGCATGTGCTCTCGCAGAGCGCGTTCTTCCGCGCCGGGAACGTCAGTAAGCACGTCGACGGCCTGCTCTTCGCGGGCAGCTCCACGATCCCCGGGATCGGCCTGCCGATGTGCATCATCAGCGCCGAGGTCATGCTCAAGCGCGTCCGCGGCGACGTCACGACCGAGCCGCTGCCCGTGCGGGAGGCGCCGTCGGCTCCGGTCGCGCCCGTTCCCGCGGGGGAGTAGGCGTGGGGATCCTCTACCTGCTCGCGCTCCTGGTCTCGATCATCGGGATGGTCGTGCTCGACCGGCGGTTCCGGCTGTTCTTCTGGGCGGATGCGCGCCGCGCGGCGATCGTGCTGCCCGTGGGAGTCGCGTTTTTCCTGGTCTGGGACCTCGTGGGGATCGGCCTCGGTGTCTTCTTCCGCGGCGAGACGTCCTTCATGACCGGGCTCCAGCTCGCACCGGAGCTGCCGGTCGAGGAGGTCCTCTTCCTCACGCTGCTCTGCTACCTGACGATGGACGTGCACGGCTTCCTCTCGCGGCGCCTCGGTCGGCGGGCGGAGGCGCGCGCGTGACCTACCTCCTCCTCAACGCCGTGTTCCTCGCGGTGGTGCTGGTGGTGCTGCTGGCCGCGCTGCGCAGGCGGATCCTCCGTCCGGTCGCCGTGCTCGGCACGCTCGCCATACTGCTGGTGATGACCGCCGTCTTCGACAACATCATGATCGGAGTGGGTCTGCTGGTCGCCTATGACGACGACCTCATCTCGGGGATCCGGATCGGCGTCGCTCCGGTCGAGGACTTCGCCTACGCGATCGCCGCCGCCCTCGCGCTCCCGGCGCTCTGGGTCCTCCTGCCCGCGCGCCGTCGGAGCGAGCCGTGAACCGGCTGGGCGCGCTGTTCGTCTCGAGTCGCCCGCTGAGCTGGGTCAATACCGCCTACCCCTTCGCGGCGGCGTACCTGCTAACCACGCGCGAGATCGACCTCGCCTTCGTGCTCGGCACGCTCTATTTCCTCATCCCCTACAACCTTGCGATGTACGGGATCAACGACGTCTTCGACTACGAGTCCGACCTGCGGAACCCCCGCAAGGGCGGCGTCGAGGGCGCCGTGCTCGACCGGAGTCAGCACCGCGCCACCCTGATCGCCGCGGTGGCGACGAACGTGCCGTTCCTCGTGGCCCTGGTGCTGCTGGGGTCCCCGGTTTCCTGGCTCGTCCTCGCGATTAGCGTCTTCGCCGTGATCGCCTACAGCGCCCCGGGGCTGCGGTTCAAGGAGCGACCCTTCGTCGACTCGTTGACCTCGTCGACCCACTTCGTCGGCCCCGCCGTGTACGGGATCGCCCTCGCGGGCACCGTGGTCACCGACCCGCTGGTGGCGTTGCTGGTGGCGTTCTTCCTCTGGGGGATCGCCAGCCACGCCTTCGGAGCGGTGCAGGACATCCTCGCCGATCGCGCGGGCGGCATCGGCTCGATCGCGACGGTGATCGGAGCGAAGGCGACGACGCGCCTCGCCATCGCCGCCTATGTCGCGAGCGGGCTGCTCCTGCTTCTGCTGCCGTGGCCGGGGAGCCTGGCGGCGATTCTCGCGGTGCCGTACGCGGTGAGCATCTGGCCGTACCGGTCGCTCGGCGATGCGGAGGCGGAGCGCGCGAACGCGGGCTGGAAGCGCTTCCTCGCGCTGAACTTCCTGACCGGCTTCCTGGTCACACTGCTGCTGATCGTCTTGTGGATCGCCACCGCCTGAACCCACGGTGCACTTCAGCGCCGGGCGCTCAGAAGAGCTGGTGCGGCGCGAGGATCAGCGCGACGACTCCGACGAGGGCAGCGAGGAGCACCACTGCGAGGGTCGCCAGCCCCGCGCGTCGGAGGATGCGCCGAGCGCGGGTGCCTCGCGACTCGCGCCGCTTCTTCCGCACTCGAACCTTCGCGGGGCGAGCGGAGTGCTCGGAACTCTCGGACACGACCGGTGCGCCGGGCACTGTCGGCCACTCGGAGACCGGAGCTGTCTGCGGCCGCTCGACCGCCGGCACCGCCTCGTCCGTGTGCCGCTCCGGTCCTGGTGTGCGCTGATCCACGGGGCGTGACGCCATCTCCGACCTCCTCCACGCCGCGACGGCGCGGCCCGGTCACTCTAGGTGAGCCGAGGGCGTCTGGCGGGACTGTGGCGCGAGAGGGGTACTCGACGGCGGGCGGCGCACCGGCAGGAGCAGCACCAGCCCGACCGCGAGAACCAGGACGAGGCCGAGGATGCCCCAGTACTGCACGTTCGACTCCGCGTTCCCCGAGACGGCGGCCGCGAGGGAGACGGCGGCCGCGAAGGCGGCGGGTGCCAGGAACGAGGCGGCCCGCCCGGTGGTCGCGTAGAGGCCGAAGATCTCGCCCTCGCGTCCCTCCGGGATGAGGCGCGCCAGGTAGCTGCGGCTCGCCGACTGCGCCGGTCCGACGAACAGGCACAGCAGCAGCCCGAAGACCCAGAACACCGTCTTGCCGCCGTCGTGCAGCGCGAAGACGGCCGTGCCGCAGACCACCAGGCCGATCAGCGAGGCGACGATCACCGCCTTCGGGCCGATGCGGTCATCGAGCGCGCCGACCGAGATGGTCGCCACTCCGGCCACGACGTTCGCCGCGATGGCGAACAGGATCACCTCGCCGGCGCTGAAGCCGAAGGTGCCCTGTGCCAGCACGCCGCCGAAGGTGAAGACCCCGGTGAGTCCATCGCGGAACACCGCGCTGGCGATGAGGAAGGTGACGGTGTTGCGGCTCTCTCGCCAGAGCGCCGCGACCTGCGCGACGAGCGCCCGGTAGGAGGCGATCACACCGACCTGCTCCGCCCGCTCCACGCGCGCGGGCGCCTCCGGCACCGCGAAGAGGACGGGCAGGGCGAACGCCGCGAACCAGACACCGGCGAGCAGGATCGAGACGCGCACGTCGAGCCCGTCGTCGCCGGTGACCCCGAAGAGGCCGACCTCGGGAGAGATGAAGCCGACGTAGACGATCAGCAGCAGGACGATTCCGCCCACGTAGCCCATGCCCCAGCCGAAACCGGAGACGCGGCCGATGCTCGCCCGCGTCGAGACCTGGGTGAGCATCGCGTTGTAGTTGACGCTCGCGAACTCGAAGAAGACCGTGCCGACCGCGAGCAGTCCTAGCCCCAGCCAGAGAAAGGCCGGGTCGGGGCGGACGAAGAACATCAGCAGGATGCAGAGGACGACCACGGCCGAGTGGATCCCCAGCCAGAGCCGGCGTCGGCCGCCGAGGTCGGCCCGTCGGCCGGCGATCGGGGCGATAATGGCGACGACCACTCCGGCGGCCGCGAGCGACCAGCCCAGCGCGGCGGAGACTCCGCTCGGCGTGCCGAAGAGCCCGTCGGTGGTGAGGTAGACGGTGAAGACGAAGGTCGTCACGACCGCGTTGAAGGCCGAGCCGCCCCAATCCCACAGGCCCCAGGCGAGGACGGGCCAGCGGCCGGTATGCGTCGTCATGGCCCCACCGTAGGGGGAGGAGGTGAACGGCCGGAAGCGCCGGGAGGACGGGTTCCGCTCAGTGCGGTGACGGCTGTAGCGCCCCGGCATCGCTCTTCCTGCTCGCGTCGATCACCATCTGCAACCGCCCCATCGATCGGGGGTGCACGGCCAGGAACGCCGGGAGCGTTAGGCGAGGCTGGATCGCCGCGATCGAGATGCCCTCGTAGGCGTGCTCGGTCTCGTACGCGGCGAACACCGGCGTCCACATCGCCGTGGGGTGAGCCACCAGCTCGGCGAAGGTCGCCTCGACCGTGCTGAAGCGCATTCCGATCTCGACGCTCAAACCCAGCGCAGCGAAGCCGCCGGAGAGGATGTCGTGCAGCGCTGGGTTCTCCTCCCGCGGGACGAGTGCGGCGGGGGACCTGGCCAGGTCCGCGAGCTGCACCGACCCGTGAGCGGCGAGGGGATGGTGCTCGGGAAGCGCGGCGACGAGTTCATCGTCCCAAACGTGATGCGCGATCAGCGGACCGCAGCGGACGCGCCCGCGGATGAACGCGGCATCGAGCTCGCCGGCGGTGAGAAGAGCGCAGCGTTCGGCGGGTGGCACGGAGACGGTCCGCACCGAGTGACCGGCGCGCGCCAATCGGCGCAGGATGAAGGCGAGCCGGCGCCCCATCCCGAGACCGATACCCAGACGCAGGACGCGACCCGGGTGCTCGTTCGCCCGCGCAGTCCCGATGAAGGATTCGGCGTCGCGCAGCAGGGCGCGCCCCGGAGCCAGCAGCTCGCTCCCGGCGACGGTGAGGCTGATCGCCCGACGGCTGCGATCGAACAGTTCGACTCCGATCAACTGTTCCAGGCGCTTGATCTGCTCGCTGACCACCGATGGCGGGAGTCGCAGGTGCGCGGCGGCGCGGCCGAAATGCAGCTCATCGGCGACAGTCACGAAGATCCGGAGCTGGCGCAGTTCCAGCGACATCCCACCCCTCTCCGTGATCGTCCAGAGCCGACCGTTCGGCTGCGACGATAGCTCACTTCGCAGGTCCGGTCTCGATCGTGGCGCAATGCGACTCCATGATCGTGACGTTCCAGTCAGCCACGAGAACGGGAGTTCTATCCATGAGTGTTGTAGCGATCATCGGAGACGGAAACGTCGGAGGTGCTCTGGCACGCGCGGCGTGCCGCAGCGGCAACGACGTCCAGCAGGTCACGAGGAAGACGCCGCGAGAGGATGCGGTTGCAGCGCTGGCGGGAGCGGACCTGGTGGTCCTCGCTCTGCCCTATCGGGCGGCCCTCGAACTGGCGCCGGACCAGGTCGCATCACTGGCCGGGAAGACCGTTCTCGACGCCACCAACCCGCTCTCTGCGGACTTCGCTCGCCTCACCGTCGGCTTCAGCACCTCCGGTGGTGAGCAGATCGCGGCGCACCTCGGCCGGTCGAAGGTCGTCAAGGCGCTCAACGCCGTGCTCGCTCCCAACCACGACCCGGCATCCTTCGAGGCCGGCTCGCTGTTCGTGCCGGTGGCGGGGGACGATGAGGAGGCCAAGGCACGGGTGCTCGGGTTCCTCGTCTCCCTGGGCTTCGATGCGGTCGACGTGGGTCCGCTCCAGAATGCCCGCTACATCGAGCCGTTCGCCGAACTTCTGGTCCAGCTCGCCTACTTCAAGGGCAAGGGAACGGCTATCGGCGTCTCCCTGCTCCGCGCCTGATCTCTGCGACGGCGAGCGGCGGTGATGAGCCCGATTGATGCCCAGTCGCAGCCTTCGACGGCCGGCGTCGCGTCGGGGACGGGTGCCGCATCGCGTGCGGCTCGGCTCCCGTCGCTCACTGCCGCTCGCTTCCCTGCCGCGCTGGCGGTGTTCGTCTTCCACGCGGCACTCCCGCAAGCACCGTTTCTCGGCGGCTCACCGGAGATCGCGGATCCACTCTGGCGGGTCGCGGAGCACATCGGTGCGGCCGGGGTGAGCTTCTTCTTCCTGCTCAGCGGATTCGTCATCGCCTGGTCGGTACGGCCGGGCGATACAGCTGCGGGCTTCTGGAGACGGCGCTTCGTGAAGATCCTCCCGGTGTACTGGGTCTGCGGTGTTGTGGCGCTCCTCGTCAGCCCGGACGCCGCGCACCTGCTGCCGGGCTACCTCCTGATGACGCAGGCGTGGTCGCCCGACCCCGCCGTCTACTTCGGCCTCGACGCACCGGGCTGGTCGCTCTGCGTCGAGGCGCTCTTCTACGCGCTGTTCCCCCTCGCCGCGCGAGCGGTCGTGGGACGCTCACCCCGCCGGGTCGTCCTGGCAGTCGCAGGCCTGGCGCTCCTCGTGATCGTCAGCACCGTGCTCCTCGCGCAGCTGCTCCCGATCGGCGAGCCGATGGCGCACGACTCGTCCGCGCGGAGCGTCCAATATTGGATCCTCTACGTTCTCCCGATAGGGAGGCTGCCGGAGTTCGTCCTCGGAATCTGCGCGGCGATTGCGGTGCGGGACGGCTGGTTCCGGCCCGCATCGCGCGGGCTCCCGGCGGTGGTTCTGGTCCTCGCTTATGTCGCCACGCTCTTCCTGCCCACGCTCTGGTCGCAGAAGGCGGTCGTCGTCCTGCCCTGCCTCTGGCTGATCGCGGCGTTGGCCGCGCACGACGCCAGCGAACCGCGCCAACATGGTTCGCCCCTGTGGCGGCGGCTCGGGGAGTGGTCCTTCGCGTTCTACCTGATCCACCAGCCCGTGCTCGTTCTCCTCTCCGGCGCCGCCCGGTCTTCGGGGCCGAGGGAGTCACTCCTCCTGCTCGCCGTGGCGGCGCTGGCCTCCACGGCCGCCGCAGCTGCCCTGTACTACGGGCTCGAGCGGCCGTTGATGCGACGCTGGGCCGCCGGGCGCGCGACGTGAGTTCTCCGGGCCCGAGAGCACCCGGGCCCGACACCATCCGCCGTACACCACCTCGCCCGAGAAAACTTAAGAAGGAATCATGGAATCCACCCTTTCCCGATCCGCGCTCGATGACCGACGCCCTCCCCTCGTCCGCACCGATCGGATGCAGGTCGTCGAACTCGCCGGTCCCGGCGATCTCCGCCTGTCCACGCGCCCGATCCCGTCCACCCCGGCCGACGGAGTCCTCCTGCGCACCCGTGCCGTCTCGATCTGCTCGACCGACGTGTCGTTCTTCGACGGTCACCTCTTTCCCGATGACTACCCCGTCGTCCTCGGCCACGAGTACGTGGGCGTCGTCGTCGATAGGGGTCCGGAGATCGCCGAACGTGGGACCGTCTGCGTGGGGGACCGTCTCGTGTACTGGGGTCAGACGGACTTCGACGGACTCGCTGAGTACCGCAGCGTGCGGCCCGTGTTCGCCGGCGAGCGCAAGACCGATCCTTTTCCGGCCGAGCGATCCTTCGTCGACGATCGGCGCGCCGCGGCGGTCGTGGTCCCGTCCTCACTGCCGGACATCGGCGCGTCCCTGATCGAGCCGACGACGGGAGTGCTCCGCTCCATCCTCGGCAATCCGCCGGCCGTCGGTGACCGGGTCCTCATTCTGGGTGCCGGACCGATCGGCATTATCGCCGGGAGCGTCCTCCGCAAGACGTTCGCGGTCAGCGAGGTCGTGGTCCTTGATCAGAATCTCGCCCGTAACGCGCGGGCGGCCGCGATCGTCGCCGACCGTGCGGTCACGCCCGCCGAGCTCGCCGACATCCCCGACGACTACTTCGACTACGTCTTCGACGGCCTCCCGACGATCCGCGTCGATGACGACGAGCTCGATCCTCGACGTCAGGCCATGCGGCGCCTGCGCCCGAACGGGCGGTACGTCCTCTACGGCGCGTCGCAGGAGATGCAGAAGTTCGACACCTGGCTGCTGCTGGCCAAGGGCATCAAGATGGTGTCCGTGCCGTTCGATGTCCGTGCCTTCCCGATGCACCGCAGCGCCGTCGTCATGCGGACGGCACTCGCGGCGATCTCCTCCGGCGTCGTGGACATCGACTCTCTCGTCACCCGCGTCCATCCCTTCGCTGATTTCGAGGGGCTGCGCACGATTTTCGCCGAGTACCGCACGACGTCGGATCTGAAGATCGTCATCGACTTCTCCGGTTGATCGCTCCGCCGCGCTCCGCTCGCTGTGATGCGGACGCTCCACCTCGACAGCACTGGAAAGGCCGCACTGTGTCGTCGTCCTACGAATGGCTCCTGCGCGACGTCCGGCTCAACGGCAGCCGCCGGTCGGACCGCACCGGAACCGGAACCCTCAGCGTCTTCGGTCGGCACCTGCGCTACGACCTCGCCTCCGGCTTTCCGTTGGTCGCGACCAAGCGGGTGCACTTCCCGTCCATCGCCCAGGAGCTGTTCTGGTTCCTGCGCGGCGAGACGAATGTCGGCTGGCTGCGGGAACGGGGTGTGTCGATTTGGGACGAGTGGGCCGATGAGAGCGGAGATCTCGGACCGATCTACGGCGCGCAGTGGCGTCGGTGGAAGACGAAGACGGGGGAGTCGGTCGATCAGATCGCTCAGGCCGTCGAACAGATCCGCTTCGATCCGAATTCGAGGAGGATCGTGGTCTCGGCCTGGAACGTCGGCGAGATCGACGAGATGGCTCTGGCGCCCTGCCACGTCCTCTTCCAGTTCTCTGTCGACGACGACCGCCTCTCCTGTCACGTCTACCAGCGCAGCGCCGATCTGTTCCTCGGCGTGCCGTTCAATCTCGCCAGCTACGCCCTCCTCACCCACCTGATCGCCGACCACTGCGCACTCGCAGTCGGCGAGCTGATCTGGAGCGCGGGCGACTGCCACATCTACCTCAACCACCTCGATCAGGTCGATGTGCAGTTGTCCCGGCGGCCATTCCCGTTCCCGACCCTCTCGCTGCGCAGGCACCTGCTCGAACTCGATCAGTACGGGATCGACGACCTGGAGCTCGAGGACTACCGCGCTCACGGCGTGCTCCGGGCGCCGGTCGCGAGGTGACCGGGAGGGCGGGACGAAGGACGGGACGAGCAGGAATGGGGACGCGGTCAAAGTTGAGTTCTCAGGACTCAGGTTCGTGACGGTGAACTTGACGCTCAGGCGAGGATGGCTAAACTTGAGCGCGTGGGACTCAACTCCCGCAGAGGATTCCGAACCACCCGTCAACTGACCGGCCGTCGCCCGAGCGACGCCGATCGCGAAGGAGAACAACGCATATGTCCCGTGCCGTAGGCATCGACCTGGGAACCACCAACTCTGTCGTGGCCGTCCTCGAGGGAGGCGAGCCCACGGTCATCGCCAACGCCGAGGGTTTCCGCACCACGCCGTCCGTCGTCGCGTTCACCAAGGACGGCGAGGTGCTCGTCGGCGAGACCGCGAAGCGCCAGGCCGTCACCAACGTCGACCGCACCATCGCGTCCGTCAAGCGCCACATGGGCACCGACTGGACCTTCGGCGTGGAGGACAAGCAGTACACCCCGCAGGAGATTTCGGCCCGCATCCTGGGCAAGCTCAAGCGCGATGCGGAGCAGTACCTCGGCGACAAGGTGAGCGACGCGGTTATCACCGTCCCGGCCTACTTCAACGACGCCGAGCGTCAGGCGACCAAGGACGCCGGTGAGATCGCGGGCCTCAACGTCCTGCGCATCATCAACGAGCCCACCGCGGCCGCCCTCGCCTACGGCCTGGACAAGGGCAAGGAGGACGAGCTCATCCTCGTCTTCGACCTCGGCGGCGGAACGTTCGACGTCTCCCTCCTCGAAGTGGGCAAGGACGACGACTTCTCCACCATCCAGGTCCGCGCGACCTCCGGCGACAACCGCCTGGGTGGCGACGACTGGGATCAGCGCGTCGTCGACCACCTGGTCAAGCGTTTCAAGGACTCGACCGGCGTCGACGTCGCGAAGGACAAGATCGCCCGTCAGCGTCTCAAGGAGGCGGCGGAGCAGGCGAAGAAGGAGCTGTCCTCGAGCACCTCGACCAGCATCCAGCTGCCCTACCTCTCGCTCACCGAGAACGGCCCGGCCAATCTCGACGAAACGCTGACCCGCGCCAAGTTCGAGGAACTCACCAGCGACCTGATCGAGCGCACCCGCAAGCCCTTCACCGACGTCATCGCCGAGGCGGGCGTCAAGGTCGAGGACATCGCGCACGTCGTCCTCGTCGGTGGCTCGACCCGCATGCCTGCCGTGGCCGAGCTCGTGAAGAAGCTCACCGGCGGCAAGGAGCCCAATAAGGGCGTCAACCCGGACGAGGTCGTCGCTGTCGGCGCCGCGCTGCAGGCCGGTGTCCTCAGGGGCGAGCGCAAGGACGTCCTCCTGATCGACGTGACCCCGCTCTCGCTGGGCATCGAGACCAAGGGCGGGATCATGACCAAGCTCATCGAGCGCAACACCGCTATCCCGACCAAGCGCTCCGAGACCTTCACCACGGCCGACGACAACCAGCCGTCCGTCGCGATCCAGGTCTTCCAGGGCGAGCGCGAGTTCACCCGCGACAACAAGAACCTGGGCACCTTCGAGCTGACCGGCATCGCGCCGGCACCGCGCGGCATCCCGCAGGTCGAGGTCACCTTCGACATCGACGCCAACGGCATCGTGCATGTGTCCGCGAAGGACAAGGGCACCGGCAAGGAGCAGTCGATGACGATCACGGGCGGCTCCTCGCTGCCCAAGGACGACATCGACCGCATGGTCCGCGAGGCCGAGGAGCACGCCGCCGAGGACAAGGTCCGCCGCGAGGCAGCCGAGATCCGCAACAACGCCGAGACCCTCGCATACTCGATCGACAAGCTGATCAAGGACAACGAGGAGAAGCTGCCCGAGGACGTCAAGTCTGAGGTGCAGGGCGATGTCGATGCGTTGAAGACTGCGCTCGCCGGCGACGACGACGCGGCCGTCAAGACCGCGTTCGACGCGCTCAACGCCTCGCAGACCAAGATCGGCCAGGCGATCTATTCGCAGGACCAGGCTGCGCAGAGCGCCCCCGCGGACGCTCCCGCCGACGGCGATAAGAAGGCCGACGAGGACATCGTCGACGCCGAGGTCATCGACGAGGACGAGCCGAAGGACAAGAAGTAGTCATGGCAGCCGAGAGCTACCCTGAGAACGAGCCCCAGAACGAGCGTCAGGATCTCCCCGAGGAGCAGTCGGCCACCGGCGGCGAAGCGGGAGTCGAAGCGGCGCGGGACGCGCAGGACCAGGAGGGGCTGATCGAGGCCGAAGGGCCGGACATCGAGACCGGCCTTTCGGACGCCGACCTCTCCTTCCTTTCGGGTCAGTCCAGCGCCGAGACGCTCGCGGCCGAGCACCTCGCCGATCTCCAGCGGGTGACCGCGGAGTACGCGAACTACCGCAAGCGCACCGAGTCGAACCGTCAGGTCGACAAGGAGCGGGCGATCGGTGACGCGATAAAGGTCATCCTCCCCGTGCTCGACGACCTCGACCGCGCCGAGAAGCACGGCGACCTCACCGAGGGCGGGCCCTTTACAGCCATCGCGCAGAAGTTGCGAGGCGGAGTGGAGAAGCTCGGCCTGGTCAAGACCGGCGCCGTGGGAGACCTGTTCGACCCGACCCTTCACGAGGCGATCTTCCAACAGCCCACCCCCGGCGCCGAGACCTCCACGGTCGCGGACGTCGTCGAGTCGGGGTACTACCTCGGAGGCTCGCTTGTGCGGGCTGCCAAGGTGGTCGTGGCCGTCCCTGCGGACTGACCTGACCACCCGCACCACCACCGCGGAGGACCCCGCCCCGCTCGGCAGCACGCCGCCGCTCCGGGCGGGGTCCCTCGCCGCATTCGACACAGGAAGAGGCATATGGCCAGCCAGGATTGGTTCGACAAGGACTTTTATAAGGTCCTCGGCGTGTCCAAGGACGTCTCCGCGGCGGACCTGAAGAAGACGTACCGCAAGCTCGCTCGCCAGTTCCACCCGGATTCCAACCCCGGCGACACAAAGGCCGAAGCGCGGTTCAAGGAGATCAGCGAGGCGTACACCGTTCTCTCGGACGCCGAGCAGCGCAGGGAGTACGACCAGATCCGCGCGATGGGCGGCGGGGCGCGCTTCACCGCCGGCGGCCAGCCCGGTGGGTTCGACGACGTCTTCGGCGGCATGTTCGGCCAGGGCGGGCGCAGCACGTACAGCACGCAGCAGAGCCCGCCGCCCGGCTTCGAGGACATCCTCGGCGGCATGTTCGGCGGCGGGGGCAACCGCTTTGGCCAGCCCAGCGGCGGCTACCGGGGATTCGGCGGCCCGCAGAAGGGTGCCGACGTCACTGCCAGCACCACCATCGACTTCCGCACCGCCACGCGCGGCGACACCGTGCAGCTACAGACCGGCGACGGACGCACCCTCTCGGTGCGCATCCCGGCCGGGGTAGCTGACGAGCAGAAGATCCGCGTCCGGGGCAAGGGCCGCCCAAGCCCCGACGGAGGAGAGCCCGGAGACCTCGTGCTGACCGTCTCGGTCCGCAAGCACCCCGTCTTCGAAAGGGACGGAGTGAACCTGCGTGTCACGGTCCCCATCACCTTCGTCGAGGCCGTCTTCGGCGCGACGATCGAGGTGCCGACGCTGGGCGGCGAGCCCGTCAAGCTGCGGGTCGCCGCAGGCACGCCGAGCGGTCGGGTGTTGCGCGTTAAGGGCCGTGGGGTCACCACCTCGAAGGGCACGGGCGACCTGCTCGCGGTGCTCCAGGTAGCCGTCCCGAGCCATCTGTCCGCCGCTGCCCGCGAGGCCCTCGAAGCCTTCGCAGCCGCAGAGTCGGACGAGGACCCGCGCGAAGACATCCTGGAGAAGGCCCGCTACTAGTCGAGGTACTGGTCGGCGCGGCCGGTCGGAGCAGGAGGGGACATGGACGAGAACACGCCCGTCTTCGCGATCGCCGTCGCCGCCGAACTCGCGGGGATGCACCCCCAAACGCTGCGCCAGTACGACCGCCTTGGGCTCGTCAGGCCGACCCGCACCGCGGGCAAGTCTCGCCGCTACTCGATGCGCGACGTCGTGCAGTTGCGCGAGGTCGCGCGGTTGTCCTCCGAGGGCGTCTCGCTCGAGGGCATCGCCCGGATCCTGCAGCTCGAGAACCAGGTGCAGTCGCTCTCCCAGCGCGTGCGCGAGCTGGAGACGGCTCTGGCCGACGAACTCCTCAACCGGCCGGGCCGCCGCGTGTTCGCCGCGGGCCTCGAGGGCGACGTCGTCACCCTGCGCCACGGCACTCGAGCGCAACGCCGTACGGAGCTTGTCGTCTGGCGCCCGGCACCGCCATCCGGCGCCACCGACGACCGCGTTCCCTGAACGAGGGATAGCCTGTCCGGGCGCTGCATCACCACCGCAGCGTCCGCTCCGCCGCCAGGAGCGGAGAGCAGGAGGATCACCGTGGACCACGACAGCACCGACCCGCGCGACGAGCGCGACACTCGTCCGGAGCAGCCTGCGGAGGAAGACTCCGTGGAGGTGGACCCCGTGGAGGTGGACCCCGTGGAGGAAGACCCCGTGGAGGAAGACTCTGTGGAGGAAGACCCCGTGGAGGAAGACCCCGTGGAGGAAGATTTCGCACCGGTGGACTCCGTGGAGGAAGATCCCGCAGGGGCGGACTCGGCACCGGTGGAAGCCGCAGAGGCGGACTCGGACTCGGCGCCGGCCCGTGGCCGCAGCCCGGTCGTTCCCGACAACGGCTTCACCCGCGAGTCCTACGCGATTCACGCAACCCGCAGTGAGCTACCGCTGTTCACCACCGCGCTGAACGGTCGGCGCGACGACGTCGGCTGGCTGTCGTCGCTCTCGAGCGTGCTCGCGGGCCCGGACGGACCCATCGGCTCCGTGGACTCGACCGCCGCCGCCGCGCAGGTGGCCATCGACCGCCGCACCCCTCGCCAGAGCGACGACTCCGACTCCTGACCGCGAGCGGCGTCCTTCGCAGGGCTCTCGTCGTGCAGGGTTCCGGTCGTGCAAAGTTCTAGTCCCGTGTGCGCGTGCTCGCCAGCCGCGCGTCGCCCAGGCGACCGCCGCTGAAGCGTTCGAGGATCTCGGAGCCGAAAGGCAGGGCGCGTGCGAGGGGCGGGCCCTCGACGCGCTCCTCGTCGGTGTAGCCGAGGAGGATGTACATCCCGACGACGGCGATCGCGGCGATGGCCGCGACGCGACCCGGGATCTGATCCATCGTGCCGCCTCCAGCGTCGACCGGCTCCGCCAGCGTGACGCACATCAGGAAGATCGACATGTACACCGCCAGGTGCACATGAGCGCCGCGCCAGGGCCGTGCGAGTGCGGCGATCGGCAGAATCCAGAGGATGTACCAGGGGTGGATGGCCGTTGAGGCCGTCACGAACGCCAGAAGCGCCCCGGACAGGCGGGCAAGCGGATCGATCGACCGGCGCGAGAGCATCAGGCGCGCGGTGATCAGGCCGGCGAGACCCAGCGCGAAGATCTTCACCACGGCGATGGCCGCGGCCGGGTCGTGGCCGGTGAACTCGACGGTGAGGGAGAGGGCGACCGTGACGAACGACATCGGCGCGTACCAGTGCAGTATCGAGCCGGGCACGACCATCGCAGCGACCCAACCGACTCCGACACCCGCGAGCAATCCCACCGCGGCCACGAGGCCCAACGCCCCCATGCCGGTCCAGAGCCAACCGCGGGCGCGCTCACGCCAGGTCGCGTCGTGGCGCAGCCACAGCAGCGCGAGGACGGGCAGGGCGATGACAGCGATCGGCTTGATCGCGATCGCCCCGGCCATCAGCGCAACGGCGGCGATGCGCCGGTCGGTCTGCGCGTAGTAGAGCGAGGCGAGAATGAGCGCCAGCATCACCGAGTCGTTGTGGCCCGCGACGATGAAGAGCACCAGTGTGACCGGGTTGGCGACGAGAGTCCACGCGGTGAGCGGTACGGAAAGGCCGCGCAAGCGCGCCAGGCGCAGTGCGTAAACCGCCATCACGACCACGCCCGCTGTCGAGACAGCGCGGAGCATCGCGATGGACAGCTCGGGCGAGCCGAAGCCCGCGAGCTGCACGGCGGTGCGCTCAACCAGGAGGTACAGCGGTCCGTACGGCGTGGGGGTGTTGGCCCA
Source organism: Rathayibacter rathayi (assembly GCF_004011095.1). Classification (GTDB taxonomy): domain Bacteria; phylum Actinomycetota; class Actinomycetes; order Actinomycetales; family Microbacteriaceae; genus Rathayibacter; species Rathayibacter rathayi. The sequence goes on from NZ_CP028129.1 coordinate 101,994, forward strand.
GAGTGGATCGACGCCGAGGCTGAACCAGCCGGGCAGGGTCGCAACGCCGTTCGTGTAGGGATTGATCCCCTGCGTCATCAGGCGGCCCTGCGCGACATACGAGAACATGTCGTGGCTGAAGAGCGGCACCGTGATCAGCAGGGGTGCGCCCCAGGCGAGGGCGGCCACCACGATCGTGCGGACCGAGCCGGGTCCGGCGGCGAGCGCGACCGTGCGCAGGCGCAGCCAGGAGATCAGCAGCAGCATCCCGCCACCGACCACGAGAGCGGCACTCCACTCGGTCAGCCAACCCGCGGCTCGGATCGACGCGATGAGAGACCAGTCGCGGATCGGCGAGTCGGCGGGGAGATAGCCCACGCCGAGTGAGCCGAGGAAGATGGAGAGCGATCCGAGCAGGCCCGAGGCCAGCGGAGCGGCGTCGAGAAAGCGGGGCCGCGGTCGACGTCGCCGTGTCGCTGCCCCTGCCGTGACCGGCCGTTCGATCGTCCCCCGTGAAACCATTGCCCCTAAGGTAGGGGATCGGACTCCGAAGCGCATGGACGGGCGATGAATGGTTGACCAGTCGGCGCTCACATCATGCCACCGGGAGGGAATTTCCGCTCAGGTCGCGTGCGGCACCGGAGCGGGCTCGGCGAAGCGGAGCTGGTTGCCGAACGGATCGATCACCTCGAGCGCGAAACCGAACGGCGTGCGGGTGATGCGAGGGTTGAGGTACGGGTAGGCCTTCGCATCGAGCTCGGCATGCAGCTCGCGGACACCGCGGAGCGCGACGTGCACGGCCGAACCGGGGCTGCCGTCGCGGTGGTGCTCGCTGAGGTGCAGGCGCAGGCCCGAGCGCGAGACCTGAAGGTAGAGGGGTGCGTCGAGCGAGGCACGATGCTCCCAGTCCACCTCGAAGCCGAGATAGTCGACGTAGAACTCGCCCGCCTTAGCGACCGAGAAGATTCGGAGGATCGGCACCGCGGACTCTAGGCGCACCGGCTCGAGCCGACCTGGCTCCTGCGCCGTCGACCTGTCCCGCGCTCGTCGTCTCGTCTCCACGCCACGAGGGTAGCCGCCCTGCACCCGGCGCGGAGCCGACCGCGTCAGTCGACGAGACCCAGGGCGCGAAGCCGCCGGAGGGTCTCGACCCCGGCGGGCGGGCAGCGATCGGTATCGGAGGCGTCGACCCAGTGCAGCGAGTCGATCTCGCCGCTCGGGCGCGCCTCGCGATCGAGCTGGGCGGCGAAGACGCTCATGTGCACGTCTCGCCCCTCCGGCTCGCCGTGCGCCTGGGTCCGAACGGTGAACAACGGCTTCAGCCCTAGTGCGTCGGCGCCGAGCTCCTCGCGGGTCTCCCGTGCCGCCGCATCGACCGCACTCTCGCCCTCATCGACCTTGCCGCCGGGGAGATAGAGGACGTCGCGGCCGCGAGCGGTGACCATGAGGACGCGCCGCTCGCGGACTACGGCGACGGCGGACACGATGATCGGCGGGAGGGCACTCATTCGTTCATCGTGCCTGCTGTGCGCTGTGCGCTGACCGGCGCCGTGCCGCCGCGGCTAGCATGGGGGCACACCAGAAGGACGCGCGCAGCCGGCGCGCGCCGGGGCCCCGTGCGCCCGAACAGCTGAGGAGCAACCCGTGGCAGAATCCACCACCCTCGACACAGTCATCACCCTCGCGCAGCACAGGGGATTCGTCTTCCCCTCGGGTGAGATCTACGGGGGCACCCGCTCCGCGTGGGACTACGGGCCGCTCGGCGTGGAGTTCAAGGAAAACATCAAGCGCCAGTGGTGGAAGACGTTCGTGCAGGGCCGCGGCGACGTCGTCGGCCTCGACTCCGCAGTCATCCTGCCTACGGCGATCTGGCACGCGTCCGGTCACGTCGGCGTCTTCTCGGACCCGCTGACGGAGTCGCTGATCACCCACAAGCGTTATCGAGCCGATCACCTCTTCGAGAAGTACGAGGAGGTCAACGGCCACCCGCCCGCGAACGGCCTCGCCGACATCCCCGATCCGGAGCACCCGGACAAGGTTGGTCAGTGGACCGAGATTAAGCAGTTCTCGGGCCTGATGAAGACCTATCTGGGCGTGGTCGACGACGAGTCGGGACTGCACTATCTGCGACCCGAGACCGCGCAGGGCATCTTCACCAACTTCGCGAACGTGCTCCAAAGTGCCCGGCGGAAGCCGCCGTTTGGGATTGGCCAGATCGGTAAGGCGTTCCGCAATGAGATCACGCCGGGCAACTTCATCTTCCGCACGCGCGAGTTCGAGCAGATGGAGCTCGAATTCTTTGTCGAGCCCGGCACGGACGAGCAGTGGCAGGAGACCTGGATGCAGCTCGCCTGGGACTGGTTCGTCGGACTCGGGATGAACCCCGAGAACATCCGGCAGTATGAGCACCCTAAAGACAAGCTCTCCCACTATTCCAAGCGCACCGTCGACATCGAGTACCGCTTCGATTTCGCCTCAGGCGAGTGGGGCGAGCTGATGGGAGTCGCGAACCGTACCGACTACGACCTCAAGACGCACATCGAGCATTCGGGGAAGGACCTCTCGTTCTTCGACCAGAACAAGAACGAGCGCTATGTGCCGTTCGTGATCGAGCCGTCGTTCGGTCTGACGCGCGCGCTGATGGCGTTCCTCGTCGACGCCTACGAGGAGCAGGAGCTGCCGCCGAACGCGAAGGGCAAGGTCGAGACGCGCACCGTGCTGCACCTCGACCCGCGCCTGGCGCCGGTGAAGGTCGCCGTGCTGCCGCTCTCGCGCAACGAGGCCCTCTCGCCGCTTGCCCGCCGTGTCGCCGACCAGTTGCGCCAGCTCTGGAACGTCGACTTCGACGACTCCGGAGCGATCGGTCGCCGCTACCGCCGCCAAGACGAGATCGGCACCCCGTACTGCGTGACCGTCGACTTCGACTCGCTCGAGGATGACGCGGTGACGGTGCGCGACCGCGACACGATGAAGCAGGAGCGCATCCCGCTCACCCAGCTGGAGGCACACCTGTTCGCGGGGCTGCGCGGCGCCTAGCGCGCTGGGCGAGATGCCACTTGTGATGCGTCGGCGCGGCGTGTCGGCCTCATAGGTGGCATCTCGCGGTCAAGCAGCGCGCGAGGAGGTCGCGATGAGCGTGAGATCCATCCCCCGGTGAGGGCTCCCTCGCGGCGGACGATCGCCAGCACGGCTACGTCGCCGTCGGTGGCGAGGCGGGTGGAGGGGAGCCGGCGCTGCACATGTGCGCGCGACTCCTCCAGCGTGTGCACCGGCCAACGGAGCAAGCGCGCGGCGTCCGCGTCGCCTGGTAGCGCGCGTGGTCCTCGCCATCCGCGGATCCGAGGGGGCTTAGCGCCAGGCGCTCGGTGAGCAGAGGAGACGTACGCAGCGGTTCCGCGTCGAACGGGAGTCGCAGGCTCACGCGGTGGCCGCGCCCGAATCGGGGCGCGCGGTGGCCGCCGGCTCGGCGGGCACTTCGATGCCGAACAGCGCCTCGAGTCCGGTGAGGTACGCCTCCTGAGCCCCGGCTCGCGCGTAGTCGCGGGCCCGGACGCTGGGAGCGTGCAGCAGGACGCCCGCGAGGTGACGGAGGGCCTGCTCGGTGCGGCCGTCCTCGTCACCGCGGGAGCGGGCGCGCTCGATTTCGGCGTCCAGCGCCTCGAAGACGTGCGAGCGCAGGGCGACGACGGCCGGAGTCAGGCTCTTCTCGTCCGCGACGTCCGAGAATTTCCGGACCGCCCTGTCGACTAGAGCGCGCGCCTGCTGCGATGCGTCGAGCACGTCGAGGGGAGCGTGCAGGCTGATGGTCTCGAGGTCGAGCAGCTCGACGCCGGTGACCGAGGTGACGTTGGCGGCGACATTGCGGGGCAGGCCCAGGTCGATCACCAGCTGGCGCTCGCGCGAGAAGCCCTGCAGGCGGCCCTCGGCGAGCAGCGCCGCGTCGAGCACCGGCCCCGGAGTGGTGGTGCATGTGATGACGATGTCGGCCGAGACCGCCTCGAGCGCGAGGTCGGCCGCGTCGATGGGGCGAAGGGCGCGCCGCACAGCGAAGCCCTCGGCGCGGCCGGAGGGGGAGTGCACGGCGATCTCGACGACTCCGCGGTCGCGCAGCGCCGCGACGGTGGCTCGCGCGTAGCTGCCAGTGCCGACGAGGAGGACGCGGGCGGCGCGCCAGTCGGTGACGCGGCTCGCGGCGAGATCGAGTGCGAGGCGCACGATCGAGCGGCCGGCACTGCCCAGGCCGGTGCGGTTCTTGATCCCGCGCGAGGTCTGCGAGGCCCGCTGGAACAGGCGCTCGAGCTCGGAGGAGGTGGTGCCGAGGCGGCGCGCATCTTCGAGGGAGCGGCGGACCTGGCCCGCGATCTCGCCCTCACCGACGACGACGGATTCGAGTCCGCTGGAGACGGCGAAGAGGTGCTCGGCCACCCGGTCGCCCGAGACGACGTCGACGCTTCCGCGCAGTTCTTCCTGCTCGACGCCCGTCGCGGCGCTGATGGCGGCGGTCGCGGCCTCGACGGCGACGGCCCGGGCGGCGGTCAGCGGCTCCTCGATGTCGAGGTAGGCCTCGAAGCGGTTGCAGGTCGCGACGACGACGGCCCCGGAGACGAAATCGATCCCCTCGGACAGAGCCGCGGTCACGGCGGAGGAGTCGACGGAGAGCTTCTCGAGGAGATCGAAGCTGGCGTTCTTGTGCGACGCCGTCAGACACAGGAGCACCACGTCAGTGTACCCGCGCTCCCCGAAGGCGGGGCGCGAGATAGAGGGAGGAATGCACGGATGCGCCTGGAATAATGCCGCGGTGACCTCCCCCATCGACGGCCTGCTCGATCCGTTGCATCCCCTCTCCGCCGACCGCACCGCCGATTCGGCGCTGCTCCGTGCCTACCGCTCGGAGCGGAGCGAGAGGACGCCCGTCTGGTTCATGCGCCAGGCCGGCCGCAGCCTCCCCGAGTATCGGGCGCTGCGCACCGACACGAAGATGCTCGACGCCTGCCTCGATCCGGCCCTCGCGAGCGAGATCACCCTCCAGCCGGTGCGGCGGCACGGAGTGGATGCGGGCATCTTCTTCAGTGACATCGTGATCCCGCTGCGGCTCGCGGGGGTCGGCGTCGACATCGTCCCCGGGCGGGGCCGGTGCTGGAGAGGCCGGTGCGCACGGCCGCCGACGTCGCCGAGCTGGCGTCGATCGACCCGTCCGTGCTCGACGAGACGCTCGAGCCGATCCGCGAGGGCGTGCGCCGCACGGTCGCCGGGCTCGGCGACACTCCCCTGATCGGGTTTGCGGGCGCCCCCTTCACCCTCGCCGCGTACCTGGTCGAGGGCGGGCCGTCGAAGGACCACCTGCGGGCCCGCACGATGATGCACGCCGATCCCACCGCGTGGGCGCAGCTGATGGAGTGGACGGCCGAGGTGACCGGCCGGTTCCTCCGCGCGCAGGTGCTCGCCGGGGCGAGTGCGGCGCAGCTCTTCGACTCCTGGGCGGGTGCGCTCTCCCTCTCGGACTACACGACGCACGTCGCGCCCGCCTCCGCCCGCGCCCTCGCGCATGTGCGCGATCTGGCGTTCGACCACGGCGAGACGCGCCGCAACGTGCCGATCGTGCACTTCGGTGTCGGCACGGGGGAACTGCTCGGGGCGATGCACGGCATCGGCGCCGACGTGGTGGGGGTCGACTACCGGATCCCGCTGGACGAGGCGAACCACCGCCTTGGCGGCTTCGTGCCGGTGCAGGGCAACGTGGATCCCGCGCTGCTGACCGCGCCGTGGGAGGCCCTCGAGGCGCACGTCGACGACGTCCTGCGCCGCGGCCTCAGTGCCCCCGCGCATGTGCTCAACCTCGGCCACGGCGTGCCGCCCGAGACCGACCCCGACGTGCTGACGCGCCTCGTCGCGTTCGTGCACGCCTGGCGGCCGTGAGCGAGGAGCGTCGGCGCGACGCCGCGCAGTACGACGTGGCGGTGGTCGGCGGCGGAGTGGCGGGCCTCGCCGCCGCCGCCGAGTGTTTGCGCATCGGCCTGCGCGTCATCGTGCTCGAGGCGGGGGAGCGGGTCGGCGGCTCGGTCGCGCCGCTCACTCTGGCCGGAGTCGAGCTCGACGCGGGCGCCGAGAGCTTCGCCACCCGGGGCGGTCACGTCGAGCGGGCGCTCGCGGCGCTGACCCTCGACGGCGTCCCACTCGCCGAGTCGATCGTGGAGCCGCACACGCACGGCTCGTGGCTGCATCTCTCGGGTGGCCGCTCCGTCCCGTCGCCGCGAGCCGGCGTCCTCGGCATCCCCGGGACTCCGCTCGCACCCGACGTGGTGCGGGCGATCGGCCGTCGCGGCGCTTGGCGGGCCTGGCTCGATACGCTGATGCCGGTGCTGCGGATCGGCCGAGCCCGCTCTCTCGCCGAGCTGGTGCGCACGCGGATGGGCGAGCGCGTGCTCGAGGATCTCGTCGCCCCGGTCGTGTCCGGCGTCTACTCCAGCCGCCCCGACGACATCGACGTCGACCTCGCCGCGCCCGGCCTGAACAATGCCCTCACCCGTGCGGGCTCGCTCGCCCGAGCCGTGGCCGCCCTGCGCGCGAACCTCCCGGCCGGAGTGGCGGTCCGGGGGATCGAGGGCGGGATGCACCGCCTCGTTGCGGCGCTCGTCCAGCGGATCGACTACCTCTCCGGCGAGATCCGCACCGGTGCAGCCGTCCACCGGCTCGAGGGTTCTGACGGCGACTTCGTGCTGACGCTGGTGGACGGGGTGCTGAGCGCGCGCTCGGTGATCGTCTCGACGCCCGAGCGAGATGCCCGAGCGCTGCTCGCCAGCCTCGCGCCCGCGGTCGCCGAGAGCGCGGACGAGTCGCCCGACGACTCGGTCGAGCTGGTGACCCTGGTGGTGGACGATGCACGCCTGGACGCGGCACCCTGCGGATCCGGGGTGCTCGTGGCGCCGACCGCGACCGATGTGACCGCCAAGGCGATCACCCACGCGACCGCGAAGTGGGACTGGCTGGCCGCCTCCCTTCCGCCCGGGCGCCATGTGCTGCGCCTCTCTTACGGGCGGCCGGGCGAGCACCCGCCGCTCGAGGGGCGCCCCGACGCGGAGGCGGCCGCGGTCGCGCTGCTCGACGCCTCGACGCTGCTGGGTGTCGCCCTCGACCCGGCGTCGCTCATCGCATCCGCCCGAGTGCGCTGGGCCAACGTCCGCCCCGCCGCAGCGCTGGGCCGCCGTGCGCACCTGGAGGCGTTCCGCGAGGCGGTGGCCCCGCTTGAGGGAATCGCCGTGACCGGCACCTGGATCGCGGGCACCGGGCTCGCCTCGGTGCTGCCGCACGCCGCCGAGACGGCCACCCTTATCCGGCGTCGACTGGTGCGTCAAGGCGTGGGACTCCCAAGCGAGAACCGCGACGCCGACGGCTACTCTTAGGCCCAGGCATCCGCGCGAGCGCGGCGTGCCCGCGCGGGTGGTCACCGACCGCGTGGACGATCGCGAGAGCGACCCAGGACGAGGAGTAGGCGTGAAGGGCAAGATTCTTTTCGTGGCAGGAGCCGCAGCCGGGTACGTGCTGGGAGCACGCGCCGGCCGCAAGCGGTACGAGCAGATCGCCTCGGCGGCCTCGAAGTTCTGGCAGACGCAGCCCGTGCAGGACGTCGCAGGCGCCGTCGGTGGAGCGGCGAAGACGCAGCTGAGCACGGTCTCGGACAAGGCGTACGAAGTCGTGCGCTCGGTGGTCGTCAAGGCCGTGTCCGGTGGCAAGAAGGCCCAGGGGGCGAGCGAGGCGGAGGCATCGGCCGCCGCTCGCAAGGCCGCTTCCAAGGTCGACGAGGCCGCGGCATCGGGCGGCTCTGGAGGGTCGGCAACCTCCACCTCCACCAGCAAGGCCTAGTGCTCATCCCTCCGGCCGTGCCAGGCGCGCGCCGGCCGGCACGTCCCACCCTCGAGGAGCTCCCGTGGTGAACGAACGCAATCCGAAGAACGCCCGATCGCTGGGGGAACTGGTCGGCGACCTGCCCGGCCTCGTGATCGAACTCGTCAAGGCCGAGGTCGCCTCGCTCAAGAACGAGCTCGCGGGCAAGGCCAAGAGCGCGGGTCTGGCGGTCGCCCTGTTCGCGGTCGCGGCCTTCCTCCTCCTGACCGCCTGGGCGACGTTGGTCACCTTCGCGATCATCGGCATCGCCTCCTGGCTGCCGGCCTGGCTGTCGGCACTCATCGTTACCGTCTTCTTCCTCCTGGTGGCCGTGATCCTCGCTCTCGTCGGCGTGCGCACGATCAAGAAGGCCGTGCCGCCGGTGCCGCAGGAGTCGATCGACAGCATCAAGAAGGACGTCCAGGCGTTCAAGGGAGTGGGCAGCTATGACAACTGAACGATCCGTCAGCAGCAGTACGCCCCGCTTCGTCGACCCGGCGGAACTCAAGCCCGGCCAGCTGAAGGCCGACATCGAGCGAGCGCGGTCCGAGCTCGCCGCGACTCTCGACGCGATCGAGTACAAGGTCAACGTGCCTCGCAAGCTGCGTACAGCCCAGCGGAACCTCGGGCGCAAGCTCCAGGTCGTGCGTCGCGAGAACCCCTCCGCGCTGATCGCGGGAGCGGTCGGAGCCGTCGCCGCCGTGGGCCTGGTCGCCTGGGGCATCGCGAAGCAGATCATCGAGGACTGAGCGCCACGGGGGTCCGGAGCGCTAGCGTTCCGGACCCTTCGGCGCCAGAGCCACTGCCGCTTTTGTGCAACGGCACGAGCGGAGGGATGATGGAGCAATGACCGATCAGACCGCCGGCACGGCGGGTCCCGTTCAGTCCGCCCCCGACACGAGCGCCGCCGCTGCGGCCCCACAGTCTCCCGCCGATCAGGATCACTCCGAGCAGGCCCTGGGATACACGCTCTGGGCGGTTCTTCGCAGGGATCCCGCACGTCCGTTCACCCTCTCCAGCGATGCCGTCGAGCCCGCGGTGAAGCAGTACGAGCACCTCATCGCTCAGCTGGCCGACGAGGGCGTGAGCGTCCGCGGCACCTACGACGTCTCGGCCCTGCGCGCCGACGCCGACATCATGCTCTGGCTCACCGGACCCGCCCCGGAGGAGCTGCAGCGCGGCTACCGCGAGCTGCGGCGCACGGAGCTGCTGGTCGGTCTCCTGCCGACCTGGAACGCGATGGGTGTGCACCGCGACGCGGAATTCAGCGCGAACCACCTCCCCGCCTACTTGCGCGGCATAGCGCCGGCCCGCTGGCTGAGCGTCTATCCCTTCGTCCGCTCCTACGAGTGGTACATCCTCCCCGAGGAGGAGCGCAGCGCGATGCTCGCCCAGCACGGACTCCAGGGCTCGCGGTTCCGCTCCGTCCTGACCAACACGGTCGCCTCGTTCTCTCTCGGCGACTACGAGTGGATCCTCGCCCTGGAGGACGAGGAGCTCGTCACCCTCGTGGACCTCATGCGCGATCTGCGCGCCACCGAGGCCCGCCGCCATGTGCGCGAGGAAGTCCCCTTCTACACAGGCCGGCGCATCGAGGCCGACCAGATCGCCGAGGTGCTTCGATGAGTGACACGACCAGCGAGCCGATCCTCGTCCGCGGTGCCACGCCCGCGGCGGCGTCCGGTCCCGAGCATGTCGAGGTCCCCGTGGCCTACGACGCCATCCTGCTCGCCGGCTTCGGCGGACCGGAGGGACAGGACGACGTGATCCCGTTCCTGCGCAACGTCACGCGCGGTCGCGGCATTCCGGAGGAGCGCCTCGAGGAGGTCGCCCACCACTACCGCCACTTCGGCGGTGTTAGCCCTATCAACGCGCAGAACCGCGCGCTGAAGACGGCGCTCGAGGCCGAGCTCGCCAACCGCGGCATCGACCTCCCCGTGCTGTGGGGCAACCGCAACTGGGCGCCCTACCTGAGTGAGGCAGTAGCGGAGGCGAAGGAGCGCGGCTTCACGAACCTGCTCGCGATCGCGACCAGCGCCTACTCCTCCTTCTCGTCCTGCCGCCAGTACCGCGAGGACTTCGCGGCCGCGCTGGACGCGACCGGACTCGAGGGGCAGCTGCGGATCGACAAGGTGCGCCAATTCTTCGACCACCCGGGCTTCGTGATGCCGTTCGTGAAGGCGGTGCACGACGGTCTCGACGAGCTGCGCGAGCGGATGCCCGACCTCGACGTCGCCACGGAGGTCGAGGTGCTGTTTGCGACCCACTCGATCCCCAGCTCGGACGCCGCGCGCAGCGGTCCTCACGAGCGCCACGAGGACGGCACCGTCGTCGACGTGCATGAGTTCGGCGCGGGCGGCGCCTACGAGGCGCAGCACCTCGCCGTCGCGGAGGTCGTCATGGCCGCCGCCACCGAGGAGGACGTGCCCTGGCAGCTCGTCTACCAATCGCGCTCCGGTCCGCCCACCCAGCCCTGGCTCGAGCCCGACATCAACGATGCCATCGCCGAGCTGCCGGTGCGGGGCCGTCGCGCGCTGCTGATCGTCCCGCTCGGCTTCGTGTCCGACCACATGGAGGTCATGTGGGACCTCGACAACGAGGCCCTTGAGACCTCCCAGGAGCACGGTCTCGTCGCGCTCCGCGTCGCGACCCCCGGCACCGACCCGGTCTACATCTCCGGCCTGATCGACCTCGTCCTCGAGCGCGTCAACGGCGTGCCGACTGAGGAGCGTCCAGCGATGACGGCACTGGGCCCCTGGTACGACGTCTGCCGCCCCGGCTGCTGCGAGAACGTGCGAGCGGGGTTCAAGCCCGCCCTCGCCGGAGTGGCGCCGTGATCGCCGCAGTGGCGCTGTGATCGGGAGCCCTCGGTCGTGAGTATCCGAGTCGGCACTCGCGCGAGCGCGCTGGCAGTGGCGCAGACCAGGATGACGGCGGACGCGATGTCGGCCGTGGCGGGGGTGCCCGTCGAACTGGTGCGCATCGAGTCCGACGGCGACCGCATGCGCGGCTCGCTCGCCTCCCTCGGCGGCACCGGCGTCTTCGTCAGTGCGCTGCGCGACGCGCTGCTCGCGGGGCACTGCGATGCGATCGTGCACTCGCTGAAGGACCTGCCCACCGCCCCGGTGGAGGGACTGCTGCTCGGCGCGGTACCTCAGCGCGAGGATCCGCGTGATGCGCTGTGCGCACGCGACGGCCTCACCCTGGCGACTCTGCCCGTCGGCGCTCGCGTGGGGACGGGCTCGCCCCGCCGCCGCGCGGCACTACTGGCCGTGCGTCCGGACCTTGAGATCGTGGACATCCGCGGGAACATCGACACGCGCCTGCGGCGGGTGTTGCCCGGCAGCGCATCGCCGCTGGACGCGATCGTGCTCGCCCTGTCGGGCCTGCGCCGCCTGGGTCGGGTCGACGCGATCACGGAACTGCTCGGCTTCGACGTGTCGCCGCACGCGCCCGGACAGGGTGCACTGGCGATCGAGGTGCGCGACGAGGAGCCGTCGGAGCAGCTGCGCGCCGCGCTCGCCGCCGTCGAGCACCTGCCCACCCGGGCCGCGATCACGGCTGAGCGCTCCCTCCTCGCCGCGCTCGAGGCGGGCTGCGCCGCTCCGATCGGGGCCTCCGCCCTCGTGGAAACCGACCGCGTGGTGTTGCACGGCGTGGTCTTCGCCACGGACGGCACGGCGTCCCTCGTACGGGAGGTGGCGGAGCCGGTGGATAACGGTTCGGTCGGCGGTGGTCGACATCGAGCGGATTCGCAGTATGGTGGTCGCGAACTGCCCGTCGTCGAAGCCGCGTTCCGCTGCGGCTCTTTGCTCGCTGACGCGCTTCTCGGTGCGGGTGCCGCCGAACTCGCACCCCTGGGAGCCCCGTCGTGATCGTCCCCGCCGCCTACTCCCAGTGGGAGAAGCCGTTGCAGGGCTGGCGCATCCTCGTCCCCCGCGGAGGCCCGTGGGGGGACGGTGTCGCCGCCGCCCTCCGAGCCAAGGGTGCCTCGCCCGTCGTCGCTCCGATGATCAACTTCGCGCCGACCGACGACTTCCCCGCGCTCGAACAGGCCCTCGCCGATCTGGAGGCGGGCGCCTTCGACTGGATGACTGTCACGAGCGCCACCACCGTCGATGTCCTCTCCCTCCTGCGCACGACTGTTCCCGCGAGCACGAAGGTCGCCGCGGTCGGGGAGACCACGGCTGCCGCGCTGGTCGCCGCGGGCTACTCCGTCGACCTCGTCCCCTCCGAGGACAACTCCGCCCGCGGCCTGCTCGCCGAGTGGGAGGAGGCGACCGGCGGCCAGCACCCCCTGCGCGTGCTGACCCTGCGCTCCGAGATCGCCAAGCCGCTGCTGACCGAGGGGCTGACCCGCATCGGGCACGACGTGCGCTCGGTGGTCGCCTATCGCACGGTCGGGGTCCCGGTGGAGGAGCGCGTCGTCGCGGATGTCGCCAGCGGTGCTGTGCACGCGATCCTCGTCACCTCGGGCAGCGTCGCGGAGCAGGTGCAGAAGCAGCTCGGCCCGGTCCCCGAGTCGACCCTCGTCGCCGCGATCGGGCCGCAGACGGCGAAGGACGCCCGCGCCTTCGGCCTGCGCGTGGACGTGGTCGCCGACGAAAGATCGGCCTCCTCCCTCATCGCCGCGGTCGCCGCGGTCGCCACCGAGCGCACCCTCCGCTGATTCTTCCGACGCAACGTCAGCTGAGAGTGCTTGTCATCCACCATCGTGGATGAGTCGGTTTCTCAGCTGATGTTGTGTCGTCGCCTCTGCGCCGGCGTCCAGAGATGCTCCCGGTTGCGGATCAGTGTGAGCAGGACGTCCTCGGTCCGCGGCCAGTCGTCCATGATCTGGTGGTTGTCCAGCCTGAGGCAGAGGTAGCCGCGCCGAGCGAGCTCGAGGTCCCGGCGCCGGTCCTCGCGGAACTGCGCCAGAGAGGAGTGATAGCGGTATCCGTCGCTCTCGACGACAAGGCGTTCGCCGATGATGTCGTCGACGTACCCGACGCCGGGGACGAAGACCTGAGCCCGCACCTGGACTCCATGTCGCCTCATGCTGACGCGGGTCTTGGTCTCCAGGCCCGACTGGCTCCTCCCGTCCACGAGATCGAAGAGAGCCCTCTTTCCGATCGGTGCGAGCGCTCGGAGTGCGTCGAGCTCCTCCATCGACAGCAGGCCCGTGTTCAGCGCGGAGTCGATGGTGACGATCGCGTCCATCTCGCTCACGCAGGTCAGCAGATGCAGGATCGCGGCGCCGATCCCGTCCTGCGCGAACGAGCGCTGCCCCTGCCCCGGCCATCGGCGCCAGTGCCCAACGGTTCCCGCGCGCACCGCCCGGACCGATGACCCGCCGAGGGCGACGTGCAGGGCGGGGCGCTCCACCGTCCACAGCCCGAGGTGCCGCAGGAGGGAGACGCAGGTGAGCAGGCCACCGGATCGGACAGCGGCGAGCTCGAGGGCGGGAGCATCCGCGAGCGCGTACCACCCGCGACGGACACGGATCACCCGGCCGGTCGACAGCGCGTGCTCGAGAGAGGCACGTCGTACTCCAGCGCTGGCGAGCGCGCTCGAGGGGGCAATGCTGCCGGCGGCGGAAAGGAGAGCAAGGAGGTCGGTCACGCGACGAGGATCGACGACTCGGCGCGGGTGCGGGCGCCGATCGGCGTGAACTGTGGAGAACGCGCTGAGCCCTGCGCTGGGGAGGAGCGCTGCCGGGCGGTGCGCTGCCGGGCGGGATTACGCTGGAGAGCATGACTGCCATCCGCCCGCGCCGCCTCCGCACGACCCCCGCACTCCGCCGCCTGGTCCAAGAGACGCGCATCCACCCGGCGCAGCTGATCCTGCCGCTCTTCGTAGCCGAGGGGATCACCCAGGCCCGGCCAATCGGCTCGATGCCGGGAGTGATGCACCACTCGCTGGACAGCGTGCGCGGTGCGGTGACGGAGGCGGCCGAGGCGGGACTGGGCGGAGTGATGCTCTTCGGCGTGCCCACTACCCGCGACGCGGTCGGCTCCGGAGCGACGGACCCGGACGGCGTGCTCAACGCGGCAACGCGCATCGTCGTCGAGGAGGTCGGCGACGCTCTGGTCGTGCAGACGGATCTGTGCCTGGACGAGTTCACCGACCACGGCCACTGCGGCGTGCTGGACGATCGCGGGCGCGTCGACAATGACGCGACGCTCCTCCGCTACGAGGAGATGGCGCTCGCGCAGGCCGCGGCCGGATCGCACCTGCTCGGGCTGTCCGGGATGATGGACGGCCAGGTCGGAGCGATTCGCGCCGCCCTGGACGGGGCCGGGTACCTCGACACCGCGATCCTCGCCTACTCGGCGAAATACGCCTCCAGCTTCTACGGCCCGTTCCGCGAGGCGGTGCAGTCCACGCTCGAGGGCGATCGGCGCACCTATCAGCAGGACCCGGCGAACCGCCGAGAGGGCCTGCGCGAGGCGACCCTCGACCTCGCAGAAGGCGCCGACGTGGTGATGGTCAAGCCGGCGATGAGCTACCTCGACGTGCTCTCGGACGTCGCGGCCGTCTCGGACGTGCCGGTGTGGGCGTACCAGGTGTCGGGCGAGTACGCGATGATCGAGGCCGCGGCCGCCAACGGGTGGATCTCGCGCGAGCCGGCGATCCTCGAGTCGGTGACCGGCATCCTCCGGGCCGGGGCCGACGCCGTGCTCACCTACTGGGCGGTTGAGATCGCCCGCGACCTGCTGCGGTAGCCCCGCGGCGGCGCTCGGCATCCGGTCAGAAACCGCCCCTCGCGGGAAAGGGCCCCGGGCAGCGCACGTACCCTGGAGGAGTGACCAGCTCGGCGAACGACACCCTGTACGAGCGTGCCCGGCACGCGATCCCCGGAGGCGTCAACTCGCCCGTGCGAGCCTTCCGCTCGGTCGGCGGGACCCCGCGCTTCATGGTCTCTGCGAGAGGCCCGTACATCACGGATGCGGACGGCCGCGAGTACGTCGACCTGGTCTGCTCCTGGGGCCCCGCCGTCCTTGGGCACGCGCACCCGGAGGTCGTCGCCGCCGTCCAGGAGGCGGCAGCACGCGGCCTCTCGTTCGGCGCGTCCACTCCGGCGGAGACGGATCTCGCCGAGCTGGTCGAGGCGCGCATCACGGCCGGCGGGGTCTCGCCGATCGAGAAGCTCCGGCTGGTCTCCACGGGCACCGAGGCGACGATGACGGCGATCCGCCTCGCCCGCGGCGTCACGGGCCGCGACCTGCTGATCAAGTTCTCCGGCCACTACCACGGCCACTCCGATGGACTGCTCGCCGACGCCGGCTCCGGATTGGCGACCCTCTCGCTC
Organism: Rathayibacter rathayi; assembly: GCF_004011095.1. Lineage (GTDB taxonomy): Bacteria > Actinomycetota > Actinomycetes > Actinomycetales > Microbacteriaceae > Rathayibacter > Rathayibacter rathayi. The sequence goes on from NZ_CP028129.1 coordinate 117,148, forward strand.
CCCGCCTCCGCCGGCGTCACTGCGGCGACCGCGGCGCAGACGATCGTGCTGCCCTACAACGACCTGGACGCGGTCCGCGCGGTGCTCGCCACGCGCGGCCCGGACATCGCGGCGGTCATCACTGAGGCGGCCGCCGCCAATATGGGTGTGGTCGCGCCCGATCCGGGGTTCAACGCGATCCTCGCCGACCTCGTGCACGCGAACGGGTCGCTGCTGATCATGGACGAGGTGTTGACCGGCTTCCGGGTGAGCGCCGGCGGCTGGTGGGGGCTCGAGAACCGCGACGCCGAGACTCCGTATCGGGTCGACCTCTTCACCTTCGGCAAGGTTATCGGCGGAGGGATGCCGGTCGCGGCGCTCGGCGGTCGCGCAGACGTGATGGACCACCTCGCCCCGCTAGGGCCGGTGTACCAGGCGGGTACGCTCTCCGGGAACCCGGTCGCCGTGGCGGCGGGCATCAGGACTCTGCAACTGGCCGATGACGAGGTCTATGCCGCTCTTGACGCCACGGCACGGACGCTGCAGCGGGAGGTCTCGGCAGCACTGAGCGCCGAGGGCGTCGCGCACACCGTGCAGACGGCGGGGAATCTCTTCAGCTTCCTGTTCACGGATCTGGGCGGCCCGGTGCGCGACTACGCGCAGGTGCAGGCGCAGGAGTCGTTCCGGTACCCGGCGTTCTTCCACGCGATGCTGGACGCGGGCGTCTCGCTGCCGCCGTCGGTGTTCGAGGCCTGGTTCGTCTCTGCCGCGCATGACGACGCGGCGATCGGACGCATCGTGGACGCGCTGCCGAGGGCCGCGAAGGCTGCTGCCGCCGCTCGGGCGTAGACGTCCGTTCCGGCGTGCCCGGCCGTCCGCTCGCGGAGTCCGGACACGCGGCGTCAACTCCGGCGCGAGACCGACTTCGGCAGCACGAACACCAGGGCGAACGCGGCGAGCTGAATGTATGCGGTGACCGCAGGGACGACGATGCCGCCGGCGAGGCCCCGGACGACGCGGGCGACGACCAGCTGGGCGTCGTCGGCTGCGAGACCACAGGCGACGCTCGCGACGGTGAACAGTGCGACTCCGCTGACGACGACCCACTTGTGTCCGAAGCGGTCGCCGAGGCGGCCAGCGGGGATCAGCGCGAGACCGAACGCGAGGGCGTAGCCGGAGATGATCCAGGAGAGCGTCGACTCCGAGGCGTCGAGGGTGGTGCGGATGGTGGGCAGCGCGACGTTGACGATGGTCGTGTCCAGCAGGGCGATGAACCTGCCCGCGAGCAGGACGATCAGCGAGTGCCAGGCGCGCTTGTCGGGGGCGGGAGGGGCGCCGGTCGATCGGGCGGTCGACGTCTCGGTCATCGCAGGGGTACCTCTCGAAGGGGGAGGAGGGCCTGCCCTATTCGGGGGATACGGCCGGATGTGAATGCTCGCAGGAGAAACCGGATTTCCCCGCGCCGGAATCTGTGGGGCTTTCAGGCGGGCAGCGCGGCTGAAGCGACCGCGCCGGCGTGCTCAGCGGGTTCGCGACTCCGCTCGGCGGGCACAGTCGATGCAGAGCTCAGCCGTGGGCCGGGCCGCCAGGCGGGCAGCGCCGATCGGGCGGCCGCAGGAGGCGCAGTCGCCGTACGCGCCCGCGCCGAGTCGGGCGCGAGCCGCGTCCAACTCGCGCGAGGTGCGCGCCAGGGCGTCGCGCACTCCGGCCATCCGCGACCACTCGGCCGACAACGGAGTGCCCTCCGGGTCGTGCTCGTCGTCGGCGGTGCCGTCGGCGCGATCGCGCAGGAGCTCGACGAGCGAGGCCTCGAGCCGCGCCGTGTCGAGCCGCATCCCGGCCTGCTGCTCGGCCAGCAAAGCGTCCAAGAGGAGCGCCTCGTCCGGATCCATCGACATCCGACCATGCTGCCACCGACGCTCGCCATCGAGCATCGTTGTGCGATCCAGCGCTGACCCGGCGGCAGGCGGCGGGCAGACTAGGGGCATGCCCGTCGTGACCGTGCTCCCCGACCGCCTCGAACTTCGCCTCACCGTGGCCGAGCGCCTGCTCGCGTTCCACCGCAGCGACATCGTTGTCGACCGGGCGAACATTCGCTCAGCGACGGTCACGGAGGACCCCTGGATCTGGGTCCGCGGCGTCAGCGCGCCGGGCACCGCGGTGCCGCTCACCCTCGCGGCCGGCACCTGGAAGTTCCACGGCGGTAGGGACTTCCTGCTGCTCAAGCGGACCGCGTCCGCCGTTGTGATCGACCTGGTCGACGAGGACTACTCCCGACTGATCGTGAGCACGAAGCACGCGCCCGAGCTGATCGCGGCGCTCCAGCTCGGCACCACGACCGCGGCGATCCCCGTGATCGACACCGACGATCCGGTGATCCTCCCCGAGGTCGCGGAGCAGGCGGAGCGGACCCAGGCGGCGGCTGCCGCGGAGCCTGCGCCCGCCGCAAAGCCGTCTTCGAAGTCCCGCAGCACGGCCAAGCAGCGCGCGGCCCGTCCCGATCCGTCCGTGGAGCACGCGTCGGCCGAGCCGAGCGGCGCCACCGAGGCCGCGGAGTAGCCTCGCCGCCGCACAACGTCAGCTGAGAGACGGTCTCATCGACGATGGTGGATGAGACGGCCTCTCAGCTGACGTTGCGTCGTCAGGCGCGGACGTCCACCAGCGTCCGACCGTGCGAACGGCCCGCAAGCAGGTGCTCCGCGGCATCGACGGCGCCGCCGAGCGGCACCGTGGTGGTCAGGCCGTCGAGGAGCTCGAGATCGAGGTCATGGGCGAGCCGGCGCCACGCTTCCTCGCGGAGCTTGCGCGGGGCCTGCACCGAGTTGATGCCCGCGAGCGTCACTCCGCGCAGGATGAACGGCATGACGCTCGCCGGCAGATCGGGGCCTTGCGCGAGGCCGCACGCGGCCACGGTCCCACCCCAACGCGTCTGCGCGAGGGCGTTGGCGAGGGTGTGCGAGCCGGCGGAGTCCACGGCTCCCGCCCACCGCTCGGACTGCAGCGGCTTGCCGCCCTCGTGCAGCTCGGCGCGGTCGATGACGTCGGCGGCGCCGAGGCGCTGCAGCACAGCGCCGTGCTCGCCGAGCCGACCGGTCGAGGCGACGACCTCGTGTCCCAACCGGGCGAGGAGCGCCACGGCCAGCGACCCGACTCCGCCGGAGGCCCCCGTCACCAGTACCGGCCCGCTGCCCGGGCGCACGCCGTGCCGCTCAAGGGCCAGCACGGCCAGCATCGCCGTGAAGCCCGCGGTACCGATCGCGCCCGCGCGCGCCGACGAGATCGCGCCGGGCAACCGCAGCAGCGACGCGGAGTCGACCCGGGCCCGCTCGGCGAGCCCGCCGTCGTAGCGCTCGCCGAGACCCGCGCCGTTCAGCACCACGCGGTCGCCGGAGTCGAAGCGCTCGCCCGCCTCGCCGTCCGCGTACTCCACGGTACCGACCAGGTCGATGCCGGCGACGAGCGGGGTGCGCCGCACGATGCCCGGCCTTCCCGCCAGCGCGAGCGCGTCCTTGTAGTTGACGCTCGAGTACTCGACGGCGATCGACACGTCGCCGTGCGAGCGGTCGGGGTCGTCGCGCTCGAGGAGGCGGGCTCGATTCGGGGTGTCGGTGTCGGAGTCGGAGTGCCGCTCGACGACGATGGCTCGGTACATGGGCCCACGCTACGCCCGCCCGCCCGTGCCCGGGCGGTCAGTTCAGGGGCCGGACGCCCTCGGGGAGGGCTCCGCCGGAGTAGAGCGCAACGGCCGCATCCTGCAGCGCGGTCAGGGCGACGCGCTGCGTCCACGGGCCGTACGAGACCCGGGCGAGCCCGAGCTCCTCGAAGCGGGCGGGGGACTGTGATCCGGGGACGCCGATGACGCTGACGCGGTGCCGGCCGAGGGCGCCGACCAGGGCCTCCAGCTCGACGTCCTGCAGCAGGCCGGGCACGAAGAAGCACGTCGCTCCGGCGTCGAGGTAGGCGCGGCCGCGCTCGATCGCGTCGGCCAGGACCTCGCCGCGGTCGCGCTCGCCGGCGCGGAGGATGACGTCGGTGCGGGCGTTGAGCGCGAAGGGCACTGCCTCCTCCTCGGCCGCGGCGACGGCCTTCTCGACCGCGCGCAGTGCCTCGGGGAGCGGTTTCGCCTGGTCCTCGAGGTTTGCGCCCACGACGCCCACCTCGATCGCGCGGCGGACTGTCTCGCCCGCGTCGCCGTAGCCGGCCTCGAGGTCGGCCGACACCGGTACCTCGACGGCGGCGGCGATCCGCTCGATCATGCCCAGGTGCAGCTCCAGCGGGATCCGCTCACCGTCCTCGTAGCCGAATGTCGCGGCGATCGAGTGGCTCGCGGTCGCGAGCGCGCGCGTCTCGGGGAGCGCAGCGATCGTGGTCGCGCTAATGACGTCCCAGACGTTCACCATCTGCAGCAGCTCGGGGGCGGTGTGGAGGTCGACAAGGGTGCGTCCGCGGGCTTCGATGCTCATGGAACGAGCGTAGAGCCCGCATGCGCGGCGCAGACCGTGGCTTCGCAGTCCGCGCACACCACGAGCTGCGCGCGGCAGGAGGGCTGGGTGCAGTTGCGCATGCGGCTCGTCGGAGCCGCGCAGCAGGCGCACCGGCCGAGCGCCTCGGCGTCGGGGAAGAAGGGCTGGCGGTTCACGCTGCGGACGATGTTCTCGATCGTGCTGGTCTCGCTCCTGGCCGGGCTGCATCCGCTCGCGTTCAGTGAGCTGCGGATCGAGCCCGTCTACGGGGTGCTCACGGGCGATATCCTCGCGGGGATCGGGCTCCTCATCCTCGTCCGGCACGGGTCGAGCCTGGGCGGATTCAGCGTCGTCGCGCTGATCACGCAGGAACGGTTGGGCTGGCGGGCGGGCTACGTGATGATGGCCCTCGACGCTTGCGTGGTAGCCGCGGCGCTCCTGGTGGTGCCGGCGCTGAACGTGCTGATCTCGGCGGCGGGCGTCGTCGTGCTGAACCTGGTGCTGGCGTTCAACCACCGGCCGGGACGCTATCTCGGGTCGTGACCTGCTCCGCAAGCCCTTCGGCGGGCCGGAGCGGGTTCCTAGGCTGAGGTCGCGGGCCCCGCCCGCCTTTCCCGAATGGAGAACCGGATGTCCGACTGGACCTATGACCCCTACGCCCGCCTCGGCGAGGTGCCGACCTTCACGCTCGAGAGCGACGACATCGCCGACGGAGCGCCCCTGTCCGCCCGTCAGTACGGCGAGAGTTCCGGCGGCGAGGACGTCTCGCCGCAGCTGCGCTGGTCGGGAGCGCCGGCCGAGACCAAGAGTTTCGCCGTCACCGTGTTCGATCCGGACGCGCCGACCGGCTCCGGGTTCTGGCACTGGGCGCTCTACAACCTCCCCGCCGACACCACTGAGCTGCCCACCGGAGCCGGAGCCGCCGGCTTCGAGCTGCTCCCGGCCGGCGCCCAGACGCTCCCTAACGAGATGCGGCTGCGCCAGTTCGTCGGAGCGGCCCCGCCAGACCGCGAGCACCGGTACTTCTTCGTGGTGCACGCGCTCGACGTGGAGTCGCTGGATCTGGATCCGGAGTCGACTCCTGCGATCCTCGGCTTCAACGCCCACTTCCACACGCTCGCGCGGGCGCAGATCGTGGCGACGGCGACCCCGGACGGCGCGAAGGGTTGAGCGAGTCGGTCGTGATACGCCGCTGTGCGACTCGTCGCGATCCGCCCTACCCGAAGAGGGTGCGCGCCTCCTCGTAGCGGGCGTCGGGGACCGTCTTGAGGGTGCCGAGCGCCTCGGCGAAGTCGACGTGGTAGATGTCGGTGCCCCGCAGGGCGACCATGCGGCCCCAGTGCTCGGCCACGACGGAGTCGATCGCGGCCATGCCCAGGCGGGTCGCGAGGACGCGGTCGAACGCGGTGGGCGTTCCGCCGCGCTGGATGTGGCCGAGCGTGGTCGCGCGGGTCTCGATGCCCGTGCGCTCCTCGATCAGCGGAGCGAGGAGCTCGCCGATCCCGCCCAGGCGCGGCCGACCGAAGGCGTCCAGGCCGCGCTCGGAGTGGGCGTCGTCCATCGTGTCGAGCGAGAAGCCCTCGGCGACGACGACCAGCGGCGCGCGGCCCCGGTCCTGAGCGCTCTGCACCCACTCGACGATCTGGTCGAGCGAGGTGCGCTTCTCGGGGATCAGGATGACGTGGGCGCCCGCGGCCATGCCGGAGTGCAGCGCGATCCAACCGACATGGCGCCCCATGACCTCGGCGACCATGCAGCGGCCGTGCGAGTCGCCGGTGGTGCGGAGGCGATCCATCGCGTCGGTCGCGATGCCGACGGCGGTGTCGAAGCCGAAGGTGTAGTCGGTGGCGCCGAGGTCGTTGTCGATGGTCTTGGGGACGCCGACGATCTTCAAGCCCGCATCAGTGAGGCGCTTGGCCGCGGCGAGAGTGCCCTCGCCGCCGATCGCGATGATCGAGTCGATCCCCTGTCGTGCCATCGTTTACTTCATCGTCGTGCACGCGCTCGACGTCGAGTCGCTCGACCTCGATCCGGAATCAACGCCGGCGATCCTGGGCGTCACTGCACCCTTCCACACGCTCGCGCGGGCGCAGATCGTGGTGACGGCGACGCCGAGCGGCGCGACGGGGTTACGCGCGGCGGGCGGGTAGGCGTTACCCGGGGCGAATCACCCTTCGCACGCGAGATTCGGACCATCGTTGCCGATTCGCGGCGTCGTGCAGTGCATTCGGAGCGAGGGCGAGCTTCCCCTGACCCGTTGATTCTCCCAAACAAGCCCGGGCGTGATGTCCTTTCCGTCCCGAAGATACTCAGCGTCATAACCTGGGCGCAACGGCCGCTCCTGCTCGCGAGCAAGTCTCTGGCCCCCAGGGGGGCGACTGAGTCTTGAACGTGGGGAAGACTAGCTCGCCGATGGGCGCGGGTCTGTGTCTCCCGATAAGGATCCGCTTCCTGAGCCTGCCGGATGTTCGCTCGACTGCGACTTCGTTGGAACGCTGCCCGTCTGCACATGTTGCCCGGTGATCGGAGTTGCCAGGACCACGGAAACGTCGAGCGGCTTCGATGGCGCCAGATTGGCGGGCGCCCACCGCAGGTAGACGGCTTTCGTCTCCACCGGAGGAAGCCGCAACTCCTTCCTCAGGCTGTCGCGGAGCGCGTCCATGACGGGCTTCAAACGGAAGCCTTCTTTGTTCCCGGTGTTCTGGATGGTCTCGACCGCTCGAATCTCCTCGCACTTGCCGAGCAACACGATGTCGATCACCGCGTCTTCCGCCGCCTGAATCTGCTCGCGCGTCACTGCCTCTCGGTCGACGGCGTTCGCGATCGAATGGTAGGCCTGGATGAGGTACTGAATGCGGAGAGTCCGGCGTTGAGACTCCTGCTCGCGAGACTTCGTCAGCAGGTGACCGACGAGACTTCCTACGAGTGCACCAAGAAGCGAGGCCGCGACGGTAAGGATCATGTTGGTAGTGCTTGAGTCCACCGCGCCAGAGTACGGCCAAGGATCCGTCAGGGAGGGCAGAGCCCCGGAATGGGGTGTCCGAATACGATCGCGGAGTCCTCTACCGTCATGTGGCAAGAGGGTGCTCCTGAGCCGGGCGCGCAGAAGGTCTGCTCGGGCCGACAGCCTAAGATCGAGCATCAACACTCCACTTTGTACCCCGAATTTTCCCCCTTTAAGACGATGCGCCAGTTTTTGAGGTGGGCGATGGCTCGTTCGAGCTGGTAGCGGATCGAGTTCACCTCTTTATTGAAGTGGTGTTCCCATTCGAGGGTTCTGCGGTTTCATGCCCTCGAGGACGCCGCTTGGGCGAAGGGCTGCGATGTCGTGGCGGTGTCCGTCGACGGGGTCGGAGATCCAGGCGAGACGGCCGATGAGGTCACACGCGACCTGGACGTTCACGCCCGTGGTGGAGTGCTTACCGGACCAGAGCGTGGGGCGGTTCACCCAGGACCGGCAAGGGTAGAAGGGTGCCATCGACAATGTACTGACCGTTCACGTCGAGGTCGTCCGCGGTCGGCATGTCATCGTGCAGGGTCGCAGCGATCCACGCGGTGAGCGAGGAGATGGCTCGAGAGATCGTCGGCTGCGACACGCCATATCGTTCGGCAAGCTCGACCTGAGCAGAATTCCGTCGCACATAGGTCACGGTGAGGACGAGAGAGCCGTAGAGTCCGAGGATCGGTGGCCAATCAGGCGCCAACTCCGAGGCCGTGACGTGTCGCAGAACCCGCTCGGCAAGATCCTGACTTTCCTCACGGTTCAGTCCTGTTGTACCCTTCAGGCGCGGCCGTTCTTTCTGGGAATTCAGCGTAGTAACTAAATTCTTACAAGAAAGAACGGCCGCTTTTTCGAGGCGCGCCGATATCACTCAATACGGCACCTGAATAACCCTCCTCGCACTTGCGTTCAGGGCAATTTCTTCGAAAGTTTCCATCTTGGAAATGGGAGGATAATACGAATGACGGTTCGTACAGTGGAACGAACGATCGCCGTTCTCACCGTTGCACTCGGCTTGATCTTCTCGGGAGCAACGGCCGCGGAAGCTGCGACAGGGCCTGGGGGGAATGTGATCACATGCACAGTCTCGCTGGACAATCCGCACCAGTCCGGCCACGTAAACGGAACGATCAGCGCTCAAGGTCTCGTCACTTGCACTGGAACGGTGGCGGAGATCTACATCAAGACGTCACTTCAAAAGGTGAGCAACAACACTGTCGCGTCGCAGACCTTCGATAGTTTCAACGTCAGCCGTGGATCCTCCGTCGGAGCGAAGCCGTGCTCAGACGGCCCGGCGACATTCAGATCGCAGGCGGATGTCCTGGTTCACTTCCCAGCCGGTTACACACCTACTCCGCAGACAGCCAATAAATATAGCCCAAACATCGCTGTGGCGTGCGGAAACGTAAAGAAGGTGACCGGGACGACCAGTGCGACTGACATCGGCTACGGTACGACAACCTGGACAATTGTGGGGGTCAAGAACTAGCCGACAGAGTTGAACATAGCCGAACGGGCCGCCTTAACTCAGGGTGGCCCGTTCGGCTAGGAGGACGCCGGCGCGTAGCCAGACGGTAGTCTCCACTCCCCAGAAAACTGGCATGACTGTACGTCCTCGATAGGCGAACTCAAAACAATCTATTCGCGCCACCGCGAGTGCGGTCACGCACACGCGAGAATATTTGTCTGCCACGCGTCGCCATTGGATGATTCCATCCGCACCACTGTACTTGATTGAGAACTCACACCATTGAGTCGCAGAACGAATGATCAGACTCTTACCGGCCGGCGATCGGGCCACTTTCCACGAGTGAACGTCGTCCAAGGTGTCTCGCGCGGCTAAGTGGGCGAACCACATTCCCGGGAACTCTCCGTCGGAGCTGGAGGTATAGAGGGCGCCTACCGGCTTGTTTCCCCACGTTGCATCGTCGATATCACGCGTCTCGAATTCTGGCAGATTTCGGCGCTGCGAAAGGTGTCGCTGGTCGCCTGCCTGTCGGATTTTCTCGATTGTGTCATCGAGTAACTTTATCGACGGTGGTACTGCAACCCAAGAATCAACTTTTTCGGGATCCACGCCGTATTCCAGGGTTGTTTGACCGGCGACGCTTTCCGGATAGAGCGACTCAACGAACGCTACAGACGCCACAACAAGGTCGGATGACTCGACGCGAGTACTGGCCGTCCCGAGCCCGTAGGACGTACTCGCCTTCCATGCTTGCATCCTTTCAAGCCGTGCCCGGAACTCCTCCATTGATGAATCTCCATCTTTTTCTCTCAGTGCGGTAGCGGTACCCTCGCGGGCGTCGCAATTCATACCTAGGGCAGGACAACCCGGAGGTTTACTGAGCGGTGCTACCCGAAGAGGGTGCGCGCCTCCTCGTAGCGGGCGTCGGGGACCGTCTTGAGGGTGCCGAGCGCCTCGGCGAAGTCGACGTGGTAGATGTCGGTGCCCCGCAGGGCGACCATGCGGCCCCAGTGCTCGGCCACGACGGAGTCGATCGCGGCCATGCCCAGGCGGGTCGCGAGGACGCGGTCGAACGCGGTGGGCGTTCCGCCGCGCTGGATGTGGCCGAGCGTGGTCGCGCGGGTCTCGATGCCCGTGCGCTCCTCGATCAGTGGAGCGAGGAGCTCGCCGATCCCGCCCAGGCGCGGCCGACCGAAGGCGTCCAGGCCGCGCTCGGAGTGGGCGTCGTCCATCGTGTCGAGCGAGAAGCCCTCGGCGACGACGACCAGCGGCGCGCGGCCCCGGTCCTGAGCGCTCTGCACCCACTCGACGATCTGGTCGAGCGAGGTGCGCTTCTCGGGGATCAGGATGACGTGGGCGCCCGCGGCCATGCCGGAGTGCAGCGCGATCCAACCGACATGGCGCCCCATGACCTCGGCGACCATGCAGCGGCCGTGCGAGTCGCCGGTGGTGCGGAGGCGATCCATCGCGTCGGTCGCGATGCCGACGGCGGTGTCGAAGCCGAAGGTGTAGTCGGTGGCGCCGAGGTCGTTGTCGATGGTCTTGGGGACGCCGACGATCTTCAAGCCCGCATCAGTGAGGCGCTTGGCCGCGGCGAGAGTGCCCTCGCCGCCGATCGCGATGATCGAATTGATGCCGTTGCGGGCCATCATCTCTGCGATGTTCTTCGGTCCGCCGTTCTCGCCCTCGAAGGGGTTCGTGCGGCTGGTGCCGATGATCGTGCCGCCCTGCTTGGCGATGCCCTGGATCTCGGGTCGACCCAGCGACAGGAAATCGCCGTCGACCACGCCGCGCCAGCCGTTGCGGAAGCCGACGAACTCCTGGTCGTAGACCTTAATGCCCTTGTACACGGCACCGCGGATGACGGCGTTGAGGCCGGGGCAGTCGCCACCGGAGGTCAGGATCCCGATCTTCACCCGCTCAGGTTAGAGGACCCGGTGAACGGATGTGCACGCGGACGAGGACGGGCCTTTCCTCGCCGCCTCGAGGAAGGGCCCGTCGTCGTGCTCAGTGCTAGTTGGCCTGGCTGGTGTTCAGCTCGCCGTTCACGCCGCGGGGGAAGAATCCACCGGTGCGCGAGGCCTTGGGGTTCAGGTACACGATGTTCAAGACCTGGCCCGGGGTGCGGCTGAACGCGATGGAGCTGCCGTCGGTCGGGACGATGTTCGCCTGGCCATTGACCTTGACGCCCTGGTCGAGGTCGGTCTTGCCGTCGAGGCTGTCGCGAGCGTCGGAGAGCTTGTTCGCCGAGTCGGACAGGTCAGCGGCGTAGATCGCCGAGCGGATGGCACCGGCGTGATACGCCTCCACCGCAAGGATGCCGGCAGCTGCGTCGAGGTAGGTCTTCGACTGGATGAGGGGAGCGGCGCCCTTGTAGGCGGTCACTCCGACATCCTCGAAGACGAACGCGCCGAGCAGGAAGTTGGCCTCGCTCGCGAACGGGTCGAAGGACCCGCCCGCCTTGATCAGACCCGCAGCGGTCGCAGCGGCGGTGAAGCTGGTCCTGAGGTCGATCGCCGGGCGGGCGACCCTCGACGTGCCCAGAGCCGAGCGGAGGAACTTGACGTGCGCCTTCTCGTCGTTCGCGACCTCGGTGGCGAAGCTCTTGAGCCACGGGGTCTTGAAGTCGACGGGGCGACCACCGATGACGCCGCCGGGCGTGCCCTTTCCGGTCACGTCCGAGCCGCCGAGGCCGTCGCCGTAAACGGCGCGCAGATAGAACTCTGCCTCGAGGTACTCGAGGTTGAGGGCGAAGTTGAGGATCGAGGCGTCGCTGGGGCCGCTGGCAGCGACCTCCTCGGCGGAGGCGGTGGGCGCGGCGAGGGCTGCGGCTCCGATGCCGAGGCCGGCGACGCCGGTGGCCTCGAAGAAGCGGCGACGGTCCAGAGCAGTCTCAGAGCTCTTGACGATCGCGTTGCGGATGAAGGTCGTGTCGAACATGTGCGCATCTCCAGTGATAGGCGGGTGTCAGACGGCTGGAGCGCCGCCGCGACATCGCGAAGCTACGCCCGGGATCCGCAGGCTGACCAGTGAAAACGGCGGATTCAATCCGCGCATGTTTTCATGCCCCCTGAACCAAACCGCCGGGCGTGTCGCTCCGAACACGTCGTGAATAGGGGTTCTACGGAGAGCGTCTGCCGCAGTGTCGGAGCCGCCGGTTAGCATCGCTGCGTGTCGATCGCCGCCCCCACTCCCGAGTCCTCGTGGGCGACGGTGTACGCGCCGGCAGAACCGGTGAGTCTCGGGCTCACCCTCCGCACGCTGCTGCGTGGCTCGGGCGACCCGACCATGCTCGTGGACGCATCCGGCTTCTGGCGCGCGTTCCGCACTCCGTTCGGGCCGGGCACCCTGCATCTGCGGCAGGCGGTCGACGGGGCGGTGCACGCGCGCGCCTGGGGCGACGGAGCGCAGTGGCTGATCGACCGGGTCCCCGAGCTGCTTGGCCACGGCGACGACTGGAGCGGGCTCGACCTGTCGGCGCACGCGCCGCTCGCCGAGGTGCTCCGGCGCTCGGTCGGCTTGCGGCTCACCCGCGCAAACCTGGTGTTCGAGATGCTCGCGCCGTCGATCCTGGAGCAGAAGGTCACCAGCACCGAGGCGTGGCGCGCCTACCGCTCGCTCGTTCGGCTGCATGGTGAGCCTGCGCCCGGGCCCGTCGCCCTGCATGTGGCTCCGAGTGCGGAGCAGTGGCGTCGCGTGCCGTCGTGGGACTGGCACCGGGCGGGAGTCGATCCGCGGCGCTCGCGAACGCTCCTCACTGCGGCGCTCGTCTCCTCCGGGCTCGAGCGGACGCTCGCTCTCGGGCGGGGCGGCGCGGAGGTCGCGCGGCGGTTGCAGTCGGTGCCGGGGGTCGGAGCGTGGACGGCGTCCGAGGTGATGATGCGCGCACACGGCGACCCGGACGCGGTCAGCGTGGGCGACTACCACCTTGCCGCGGCGGTCGGCTTCGCGCTCACCGGGCGTCTCGGGGTCGACGACGACGGGATGCTGGAGCTGCTGGAGCCGTGGCGCGGCCACCGGCAGCGGGTGATCCGGCTGATCGGCTGTAGCGGGGTGCGGAAGCCGCGGCAGGGTCCGAGGATGACGATCCAGGACCACCGCCGGCACTGAGACGCTCCTCCACAGGGGCGGCTCGGGGCCGAGTCCGCGGGAGCACCGCGTCACGCCGCGTTCGGGCGCCGAGTCGGGCTTAGCCTCGGAGGATGCAGCAGTCGACGTCCCCAGGAGTGTCCGGCAGCGACCCGGAGCGCGAGCCCGACGACGCGGTCGTGCCGGGCGACGGCGGTGCCTCGGGGCGCGCGGAGGAGGTGGGCGACGAGCCGGCGGACGTGGAGGAGCCGGCGGACGTGATCGAGGCGGAGTCGGAGGACGACCGCTCGATGCTCGAGCGGGTCGAGTCGCTGGTCCGGCGGTGGATCGCCCGTAGCGCCGAGTTCCCGGTCGAGGCCGCGGCGCAGCGGCTCGCGGGCGTGCTCCAGGACCCGAACGGCCTCGATTTCACTGTCGGCTTCGTCGACGGCGTGGCCCGGCCAGAAGACCTGTCGGTCGCGGCCGAGAACCTCGCGGCGCTCACCGCGAAGACGCCCGCGTCCCTCCCCTCCGCTCTGCGCGCCGCGATCAGTACCGGCGGGGCCGTGGGACCGGTGCTGCCGTGGGCGGTCGTGCCGGCGGCGAGACGGATGCTCCGGCACTTCATCGGCCACCTCGTCGTCGACGCCTCGGAGGCGCGTTTGGGTGCGGCCGTTGCGGCCCTGCGCGAGGGTGGGGACCGGCTGAACCTCACCCTGCTCGGCGAGGCGGTGCTCGGCGAGCGCGAGGCGTGCCGGCGCCTGGAGGGGACGCTCCGCCTGCTCGAGCGGCCGGACGTCGACTACGTCAGCCTCACGGTCTCGAGTGTCGTCAGCCAGCTCTCGATGTGGGCCTTCGAGGAGGAGATCGACCGCGTCGTCGAGCGCCTCACGCCGCTCTACCAGGCTGCTGCCTCCGGCGCCGAGCACACCTTCATCACCCTCGATATGGAGGAGTATCGCGATCTCGACCTGACGGTCGCCGTGTTCCGGCGCCTTCTCGAACAGCCGGGCATGCTCGAGGTCGAAGCGGGCATCGTCCTGCAGGCGTACCTGCCCGACTCCGTCCGCGTGCTCGACGAGCTGACCGACTGGGCGCGCGAGCGGCGGGCCCGTGGCGGGGCGCCGATCAAGGTTCGCGTGGTCAAGGGCGCGAACCTGGCAATGGAGCGCGTCGACGCGGCCCTGCACGACTGGCCGCTCGCGACCGTCGGCAGCACAACGGAGGCGGACACGAACTACAAGCGTCTGCTCGACCGGGCTCTGCGGCCCGAGCGAACGGACGCGGTGCGCGTGGGCGTCGCCGGGCACAACCTGTTCGACCTCGCCTGGGCCTGGCTCACCGCGACCGAGCGCGGCGTGACCGACGCGGTCGAGATCGAGATGCTGCTCGGCATGGCGACGGGGCAGGCGCGAGCCGTCCGCGAGGACGTGGGACGCCTCCTGCTTTACACGCCCGTCGTGCACCCGCACGAGTTCGACGCGGCGATCTCCTACCTGATCCGCCGGTTAGAGGAAAACAGCAGCCCCGAGAACTTCCTCTCGGCCGCGTTCCGCCTCGACGACGAGGAGGTGCTGCAGCGCGAACTCGGCCGGTTCCGCACCTCGCTCGAAGCGCTCGACGACTCCGTCCCACCGCCGAACCGCGGCCAGGACCGGCTGCGGGAGTGGTCCTCGGGCTCCGGCCGTCGCCTCGTGCAGGAGCACGCGGGTGCCGGTGAGCGGGTGCAGGATCCGGCCGCCGACGGCCTCACCCGGGCAGTCCTCGGGCTCAGCCGTGGGTCCGGTGCCGCCGCCGCCACCGCCGGCTTCCACAACGAGCCCGACACGGACCCCGCCCTCCCCGGCAACCGCCGCTGGGCTCGCCTGATCACAGAGCGCATCCCCGGGTCGACGATCGGATCCAGTACCGCCGATGCCGCCCGCGTGCAGACGCAGGAGCAGCTCCAGGAGGTGCTGCGCACGGTGTCGCGCCGCGCCGAGCGCTGGGGCGAGCGCCTGGGCTACGACCGGGCCGCCGTGCTCGACCGGGCCGGCCTCGTCCTCGCCGCCAATCGTGACCGCCTGATCGAGGTGATGGCCTCCGAGACCGGCAAGACGATCGCCGAGGCCGACCCCGAAGTCTCGGAAGCCATCGACTTCGCGCACTACTACGCCACCCGCGCCCGCGAACTCGACGCGGTCGGCGGAGCGACGTTCGTTCCGGAGCGGGTGATCGTGGTCGCGCCGCCGTGGAACGTCCCGGTCGCGATTCCGGCCGGCTCGATCCTCGCGGCGCTCGCCGCCGGCTCCGGAGTCGTGCTGAAGCCCGCCCCGCAGGCCCGGCGATCGGCCGCCGTACTGGTCGAGGCGCTGTGGGACGCGGGCATCCCGCACGAGCTCCTCGCCCTCGTCGACCTCGACGAGGACGAGCTGGGCCGCGCGCTCATCACCGATCCCCTCGTCGATCGCGTCCTGCTCACCGGCTCCTACGAGACAGCCCGGCTCTTCCGCTCCTGGCGGCCCGACCTCCCCCTGCGGGCCGAGACGAGCGGCAAGAACGCCATCATCGTGACGCCCCACGCCGACTACGACCTCGCCGTCGCCGACATCGTCAGCAGCGCCTTCGGGCACGCGGGCCAGAAGTGCTCGGCCGCGTCGCTGGTGATCCTGGTCGGCTCGGTCGCCCGCTCGAAGCGGTTTCGCGCTCAGCTGGTCGACGCCGTCACCTCCTTGCGCGTCGGCCGGCCCGATGACCCGTCGGCGGTGATGGGCCCCCTGATCGAGGAGCCCACCGGCAAGCTGCTGCACGCGCTCACGACCCTCGGCGGAGGCGAGTCGTGGCTGGTCGAGCCGCGCCGCCTCGACGAGACCGGCAGGCTCTGGTCGCCCGGCGTCCGCGAAGGCGTCACCGAGGACAGCTACGTCCACCTCACCGAGTTCTTCGGCCCCGTGCTCGGGATCATGCACGCGGCGACCCTCGAGGACGCCATCCGCATGCAGAACGGCACCGACTACGGCCTCACCGCGGGCCTGCACTCACTGCACGCCGATGAACTCGCCCTCTGGATCGACTCCGTCGAGGCCGGCAACCTCTCCGTCAATCGCGGCATCACCGGAGCGATCGTCCGGCGTCAGCCGTTCGGCGGCTGGAAGCGCTCCTCGGTCGGCGGCGGCGCGAAAGCCGGCGGGCCCAACCACCTCATCGGCCTCGGCTCCTGGAAGCCCTCACCGGCGCGCTCCTCCTCAACGCTGCACCTGCGCGGCCTCGACGACCGCGCCCGCCAGTTCATCGAGGCGGCCCAGCCCTCGCTCCGCTTCGAGCAGTTCGACCTTCTCCGTCGCTCGGCCCTCTCCGACCAGCTCGCCTGGGCCACCGAATTCGGAGTCGTTACCGATATCTCCAAGCTCGGCGTCGAGCGCAATCTTTTCCGCTACCTCCGCGTCCCGATCGCCCTCCGACTGGCCGACGGCGGAGACCTCGGCGAGCTCCTGCGCATCATCACCGCCGGTCTGCTGACCCGCTCGCGGATGGACATCTCGACGTCGATCCCGCTGCCCCCGCGAGTCCGCGAGATGCTCGGCGGCGACGAGCTCGCCGAGATGGCCGGCCTCGTCCCGCGCATCGTCGTCGAGACCGACGCACAATGGCTCGAGCGAGCTGCAGCCGGCCGTATCACGGCGACACGCGTCCGTATCATCGGCGACATCGTCTCCGACCGCGTCGACGGCTACGCGGGACCGCAGCCCAGCTCGGGCACCCCGTCACCGAGCGCACAGCAGGCCGTGGTGCGCCGATCCTCCGACTCGACCGGCTCTTTCACCGACGTCGTCGCAGGCATGACCCGCGGCAGCACCGGAACACCCGTCCCGTTGACCCGCGCCGACGGATCCCGCGTTCCCCTCGCCACCGCCCTCGCCGAAGCGCTAGGCGGCGCTCTCGATACGGTGATTTACGCCGACCCCGTCACTCCCGCCGGCCGCGTCGAACTGCTGCCCTTCCTCCGCGAACAGGCGATCTCGATCACGAACCACCGCTTCGGGACCCCGATTGACCTGAGCGATGACGTGGTCTGAGCTTGTTTCCACGCCCGTCCTTGCCGGGCGTGGCGCGGTCGGCTCGTCGACGTGGTGCGGTTCGCAGAGCGGGGGGCGTTCGGCTACGGCGATCCGCTGGGACGCGGATCACCGGTTCGCCTTGGGGGCGGAGGCGGGAGGCGGGAGGCGGGAGGCGGGAGGCGCGGCGGGGCTGGGCTTGTCGCTGTGGTTGTGCCGTCGCGGGCGAGGCCGGTTAGTTGTCGCGGCAAGTAGCGGAGTAGGGTGGGGGGATGAGTGCGTCCGAGACACGGTGGCTGGCGCCTGATCAGCTCGGAGCCTGGCTGCGCTTCATCGCGGTCGTGGAGTTGCTGCCGGGGGCCCTGGACACTCAGCTCCAGCGCGACGCCGGACTCACCCACTTCGAATACCTCACGCTGGCGATGCTCTCCGAGGCTCCCGACCGAGCCCTGCGGATGAGCACGCTTGCGGCCCGCACCAACGCCACCCTGCCGAGGCTCTCGCATGTGGTGACCCGCCTCGTCGCACGCGGCTACCTCGAGCGCCGCCCCTGCGCCTCCGACGGCCGCGCCACGAACGCTGTGCTCACCGATGCGGGGATGCAGAAGATCGTCGATACCGCGCCCGGCCATGTGGCGACCGTGCTGGCCGAGGTCATCGACCCGCTCGACTCCGAGCAGATTCCTCAGCTGGCTGACATCATGGCGCGCCTGCTCACCCGGCTCGACCCGGAGGGACGGATGTCGGTCGATGCCGTGCGCTCCTCGCTCGGCGACCCGGACACCCGCGCCTGCTGAGCACAGCCACGCAGCACGGCCACACCCAGTACGGGCACCCAGTACGGCCACACCCAGTACGGCCACCCGGCGGGCGGCTCAGCCCTGCGGAGGACCCGCCTCAGCCGCCGCCGGGTCCATGTACAGGAACTCCCAGATGTGGCCGTCCGGGTCCTCCAGGTCGCGCGAGTACATGAAGCCGAGATCCTGGGCTGGCACCGGCTCCGCGCCGCCGGACGCGAGTCCTTGCGCGAGCAGCTCATCGACCTCCTCCCGGCTCCCGACGCTCACCGCGAACAGGCCCTGGACCTGGGTGCGCGCGTCGATGATCTCCTTCGAGGTGAAGGTGGAGAAGAAGGGGTGCACGAGGAGCATCGCGTATACGTGCTCCGAGGCGACGAAGCAGGCAGCATCGTCGTTGCTGAACAGCGGATTCAAGGTCCAGCCGAGCGCCGTGTAGAACGCCTTCGAGCGCTTCAGATCGGTGACGGGGAGGTTGACGAAGAGGGAGTCGACGGCCATGCCGGTCAGTATGACGATCGACCGTGCGACACGCGAGAGTCCGTGCCATCATCGCCTCGTGCAGTTTGCGACGACGCTCTTCCAGACCGGCAACAACACGGGCATCGAGGTCCCACCCGAGGTCCTCGAGTCCCTCGGCGGTGGCAAGCGGCCCGCGGTCGTCGTGAGCGTGAACGGCTACCGCTTCACCAGCACGGTTGGAGTGATGGGTGGCCGGGCGCTCATCCCGTTCTCGGCCGAGAAGCGCCGAGCAACGAAGCTCGCCGGCGGCGACGCGATCGAGGTCATGATCGAGCTCGACACTGCACCGCGGGAGGTCCTCGTGCCGGAGGATCTGGCGACTGCGCTCGCAGAGGCTGGGGTCGCGGAGCGCTTCGCGGCGCTCTCGCCGAGTGCGCGCAAGGCCCACGTCACGGCGGTCGAGGGTGCCAAGGCCGCGCAGACGCGGGCGCGCCGCATCGCTTCGGCCGTGGCAACGCTCGCCGGCTGACGTGAGAGCAACGGACGCGGAGTGGACTGCCGCGTCGGAGAGGGCAGATAGGCTGCCCCCCGGTGCGCCGCTGGGGAGTGCTCTCAAGCTACAGACGAGGGATTAGATGGGTGCGGTTCGGCGTTGGGTGTTCCCGATCGTGTGGATGGTCATCATTGGCGCGGCGAGCATCGCGCTCGTGAAGATCGCGTTCTTCCCAGACGGCGCGGCCGAGGCCGATCCCACTCGGCCCACCGGGGTGATCACCGAGCCGACCGTTACGGTCTCACGCGGCACGGTCACCAATGACCTCACCCTCCAGGGCACCGTCGCCGCTGACCCCGCTGTGCCGCTGAAGGCCACGGCGGCCGGCACCGTCGACGATGTCTACGTGCGGCAGGGAGCCGCTGTCGCAGCAGGCGACCTCATCTACGACATCCGCGTCGAGACTCCGCGCGACCCGGTCCAGACGACCGGTCCCGACGGTGCCGTCACCGTCACGCAGCCCGAGCCCGCCGTGCGCTTCGAGCGGATCTACGCCGCGGCCGCCGGTGTGCTGAGCAGCCTCAGCGTCATCCACGACCAGGCGGTCACCGTGGGAGAGGTGACTGGCCAGGTCGCGCCGCCCACCTACGCCGTCACCGGCAAGATCGACGCTCAGCAGCTCTATCGCATCCAGAATCGCCCGACCCAGGCGCAGATCGCGATTACCCGCGGGCCGGCCGGCTTCACCTGCACCGGCCTCACCATCAGCACACCCCTCGCCGGTGCGGGTGAGGGTGGCTCGACCAGCGGCGGGACCGCCGGCGGCGGGGGCACCTCCACCGACTCGACCACGAGCTTCACCTGCCAGGTGCCACCCGAGATCACGGTGTTTCCGGGGCTCGCCGCCTCCGTGACCCTCACGGGTGGCAAGGTCGAGGACGTTCTGGTGGTGCCGACGACCGCGGTCGAGGGCACGGCGCAGTCCGGAGTGGTCTTCCGCCGCGCGGACGACGGCAGTACCGAGGAGGTTCCGGTGACGCTGGGACTGACCGACGGCAGCTCCGTCGAGATCACCGGCGGAGTGGAGGAGGGCACCGAGCTGCTGCAGTTCGTCCCGGGCGCGGACGCCGCCGCCCCCGACGACGAGTCGGCCGGCGACTGCATCACGCAGCCCGACGGCTCGGTCTTCTGCTCGTGACGATCCTCCTGCTCGAGGGCATCCGGAAGGTCGTCCCGCTGCCCGACGCTGTGCCGCTGATCATCCTCGACGGGGTCGACCTCGACGTGGGCGAGGGCGACCACGTCTCGGTCGTGGGCCGCAGTGGCTCGGGTAAATCGACGCTGCTCAACATCCTCGGGCTCATCGACGAGCCCACCGAGGGGCGGATGCTGCTCGAGGGTGTACCGACGCAAACGCTGTCCTCGCGGGCCCGGGCGCGCATCCGCGGCGGCAGCATCGGCTTCATCTTTCAGCAGTTCACTCTGCTCGAGGGGCGGACTGCCCGCGAGAACGTGATGACCCCGCTGCTCTACGCGACCGGCGCGGAGTTCTGGCGCCGCCGCGAGCATGCGGCCGAGATGCTCGAGCGGGTCGGCCTCGGGCACCGCGTCGACTCGATGCCAGGGCGGATGTCTGGAGGCGAGCAGCAGCGTATTGCGATCGCCCGTGCGCTGGTGCGCCGGCCGCGGTTGATCCTCGCCGACGAGCCGACCGGCGCTCTCGACACGGACACCGGCGAGAGCGTGATGGGCCTGCTCGACGAGATCGCCCGCGAGTCCGGTTCGGCCCTGGTGACCATCACCCACGACCCCGCCATCGCCGCGCGTGCCGAGCGCCACTACCGGCTCGACCACGGCCGCCTCAGCGCCGCTCCGGTGCCTCTCGCCGAGGCGGAGGCGTCCTGATGCGGGGGCTCGTCGGGCTCGTCGGCGCGATTGTGGAGGCGTGGACCGAGCTGCGGATCCACCGCGGCCGGGTACTGCTCTCGCTGATCGGAGTCGCGGTGGCGGTCGCCGCGCTGACCGCGGTCGTCGCCGCGGGCGGTATCGCCCGTCAGGCCACCATCGAACAGGCCGAGCGCTCCAGTGGGCGGCCAGCCAGCCTCTTCCTCTCCGTCTTCCCCGCCGGCACCACCAGCGCTCCCGTCGACACCACGGCTGTACAGAATGCGTGGACGAGCGTGCTCAAGCGCTACTCGATCACCTACGCGAGTCGCTCGACCTACGGCACCGCCCGCGTCCAGTTCACCGACGGCGCCGTGAATGTGGCTGTGCGCGCCGTCGACCAGCCGTTCGCCAAGATGCATCGACTGACGATCATCGACGGCGACTGGTTCACTGCGCGCGACTCCCAGCGCCTCGCCCCAGCGCTGGTCGTCAACGAGCGCTTCTGGGAGCGGCTGGGCAGCCCCGACCTGCGCAGCCATCCGGTGGTCTCCCTCCTCGGCGCCACCCGCGCCACCACGGGCGTGGTCGTCGGCGTCACTCCCGCCTCGCAGGGGGAGACGGAGCCCTCGATGATGATGCTCGCCGACGCCTACCCGGCGATCGAGCACGCCGCCGATGCGCAGAGCGGCGAACAGAGTGGAGCGAACTACGAGATGTGGGTGCCGCTCGATCTGGCCCAGCCGCTCGCCGCCGCCGTGAAGCGCGACGTGACGGCAGCACTCGGCTCGAACGCCGAGGTGTCGGTCGACCGCCAGGACTACCTGGTCGACGACTCCGACCCGTTCGGAGTGCTGACCGTGGTGATCGGCGGGGTGGCGGGCCTGGTTCTGGCGCTTGGCGCGCTTGGGCTGCTGAACATCGCTCTGGTCACCGTCCGCCAGCGGATCCGTGAGATCGGCATTCGGCGCAGCTTCGGTGCGTCCTCCGGCCGGATCTTCTTCTCGATCATGATGGAGAGCGTCGTCGCGACCGTGGTTGCCGGAGTGGTCGGTGTGACGATCGCGGTCATCCTGATCACCAACCCGTCGACGGTGGCGCTCGTGCACACGAACGGCATCAACGACATCCCGCCGTTCCCGGCCGAGGCGGCGCTGCTCGGACTCGGCGCCGCGACCCTGGTGGGTGCGCTCGCGGGCCTGGTTCCGGCGATCGTCGCCGTGCGGGTGAAGGTGATCGACGCGATCCGGTACTGACCGACGCGATCCGCTACCGAGGTCCCCCGAGGGTGACGACGAGGTCGTCGCACTCGACTGCGGCGCGCGCGTCGGAGTAGTTCGTGATCCTCGGCAGCCCCCTGGTGCTCGCGCTCTCGTGGCTCCCGACGACGATCACGCGCATGCCGGCGTCGAGCCCCGCGCGGATGCCCGCCTCGGCGTCCTCGAACACGAGCGCGTCCTCGGGGGCGACGCCGAGCAGGGCCGCGGCGGCGAGGTAGCCGTCGGGAGCGGGCTTGCCGTTCGCAACGTCGTGGGCGGTGATGACCGTGTCCGGGGAGGGGACGCCCGCCGCGGCCAGTCGGCCGGCGGCCAGCGGGGGGCTCGCGGAGGTGACCAGGGCGACGCGCTCGCGGGGGAGCGAGGCGAGGAACGCGCTCGCGCCGGGGATCTCGACAGTCCCGTCGGTGTGCTCGAGCTCGTCTGCGTCGAGCTCGGCGACGATCGCGTCCACGTCGCTGCCCGCGGGAGCGAAGCGACGGACGCTGTCGGCGGCGCGCACGCCGTGCACGGCGCCGAGCACGGTGTCGTGATCGAGAGAGAAGCGTTCGGCGAAGGCACTCCAGATCGTTTCGACGACGGCTGTCGAGTCGACGAGCGTCCCGTCCATGTCGAAGAGGGCGGCGCGGGCGCGGAGGAGGTGAGGCATGCGTCCATCCTGGTGGTCGTGAGGGTCCGGTGCCTGCGGCCGCGGACAGCGTTCGATCAGCGGGCCCTCAGGCCGCGCATCGCGCCGCGGCGCTACGGTGGGTCGAGATCGCGGGCAGAACGCCCGGAGGGGATGTGGAGGACGTCATGACCGACGACAACGGGACCAACTCGGACCAGGGCGCGAGCATCGGCGGCGAGGCCTCCGGACCCCGCGCCGGGTGGTACCCGGACCCGGCGGGCTCGTCCCGTCAGCGCTGGTGGGACGGGACCGGGTGGACGGAGTCGCTCCGCGCCGCGCCGGCCGCGCCCACTGCCGCGGCCGAAGTGGCCTCGTCGCAGCCCGTCCCGCCCACTCCGCCCGTCGCGCGTCCGGCCTACGGCGAGACCTCGAGCGGAGTCGGCACGAGCTACGGGCAGTCGGCCTCAGGGCAGTTCCCGCAGCAGCCGGCGTCCGCGGACCCGCAGCCGGGCTACGGCCAGCAGGCGCAGCAGCCGTACGGCCAGCCGGGGTACGGCCAACAGGTCCCCTCCGCTCCCGGTGAGCAGGCCCAGTACCCGGCCTATGCCGCCACTCCCGGCGCTCCCGCCCAGCAGCGCGACCCGAGTATCGTCACCGCGACTGCGTGGATCTGGGTGGTCGTCCTCCTGCCGCTGCTCTCGGCGCTCTCGATCTTCCTGCTGCCGCCGAGCGCTGTCGTCGACTCGATGACAGCCACGACTTATGGGCCCAGGTCCTCGATGGGGATGTCGACCGCCTACCTCGTCGGACTCGGCGTGCTCCAGATCATCGGCTTCCTGATCTACGCCGCGGAGGTCGTCTTCGCGTTCCTCGACTGGCGCCAGCTGAAGCGGGCGGGCGTGCAGCGTCCGTTCCACTGGGCGTGGGCATTCCTCGTGGCGCCGTACGTCTACGTGATCGGCCGCAGCGTGGTCGTGAAGCGCGTGACCGGCGGTGGACTGCTCCCACTTTGGATCTTCCTCGGCGTCGTGGTCGTCTCGATCATGATCGTGACCGGCTGGTCGGTGGCGCTCTTCACCCAGATGGCGCAGTCCTTCTCTTCTTCGGGCTTGTAATCCGTGGGCGCCGCCGATCTCGTGGTGATCGGCGGCGCCGCCGTCACGGAGGGGCGCCCGCCCGATCAGGCCACCTCAGCAGGTGATCGTGCCGCCGATGATTCCGGTCAGCATCCCGCCGGTCGCGCCGACGATCGCTCCCGGACCGCTGATCGCGCCGATCAGGCCGCCGGTCGCCGCGCCGCTCACCCCGTTCCCTGCGACGCAGTGGCCCCGGTCGGCCGCGTGTCGGAGTCGTCGAACGTCACCGTGGAGGCGGAGCCGTCTCGCGCCTCGAGGTGGACTCGGCTGCTCCCACCGCCGCTTTCCCTGCTGCTCGCCGGCTCAGCGCGCGCGGCCTGAGCCGTGAATAGCGGCACCGCCAGCAGGGTGGCCGCGGCGGCGATCAGCGCCGTACTCGTTCTCGTTCGTTCCATCGTCGTTCCCTCCATCGGATTTCGGTCCAGGAGGAGGGGTCAGCGCGGTGTGTCGACGAGGACGAGGATGACGAACGTCAGCACTGCCGCGACGGCAGCGGTCACGACGACGTTCCACGGATCCTCGACACCGACCGCCGTCGCGACGGCGCGGCCAATGAGGACGCCGACGAACAGGATCGGCACCATCAGCCAGAGGCGCCTTCTCCGCTCGGCCGCCGTGCCCGCTTTCTCGCTGCCGCTCATGCCCCACCCTCCTACAATGTACCATACGCATATGGTCTACCAGTTGGAGTGGGCCGGTGTCGAGCGAATGGCGGGTCCTGTCACTCCTCGCCGCGTTGGATGAGTCGGGAGAGGACGATCGCCGAGCGGGTGTGGTCGACGTTCGGCGCGATGCGCACCTTCTCGAGGGCGAGTTCGAGGCTGGGGATGTCGCGCGAGCGGATGTGCACGATCGCATCGGCTGATCCGGTGACCGTGCCGGCGTCGACGACCTCGGGGACCGCGGAGAGGATCCGGCGCAGCTCGTCCGGCGCGACGGTGCCGCGGCAGAAGAGTTCGACGTAGGCCTCGGTGGCCATGCCGTCGACGGCGGGGTCGACCTTGATCGTGAAGCCGCGGATGACGCCGTCCGCGACGAGGCGGTCGACGCGGCGCTTCACAGCGGAGGCCGAGAGGCCGACGACTCCGCCGATGTCGCCGTAGCCCGCGCGGGAGTTCTGGCGCAGCAGATCGAGGATCTTCCGATCGATGTTGTCCATCTTCCGAGGATAGGCGCGCGTGGGAGGGTGCCTGACCGGGAGCGGGGTGGCCCTGGCGTTTCGTGACGCTCAGCTATATAGTTGCGGTCGGTCAATAGTTGATGAAAATCAACTAGCACCGTCAACGAGCACTGTCGCGTGCTGAAGAGGAGCCCATGTCACACCCCGAACACCGCGCCGCATCGCGCGGAACCGCCGCGCCGCATGCCCCCGCCGGGCCGGACGGCGCCATGTCGCACCGCCAGGTGCTCGAATCCCTCAGCGGCCTGCTGCTGGGCATGTTCGTCTCGATCCTTGCGGGCACGGTCGTATCGACCTCGCTGCCCCGGATCATCTCGGACCTCGACGGCGATCAGAACGCCTACACCTGGGTTGTCACCGCGACTCTGCTCGCGACCACCGTCTCGACCCCGCTCTGGGGAAAGTTCGCCGACCTGTTCAACCGCAAGTTGCTGATCCAGCTCGCCCTCGGCCTGTTCGTCATCGGCTCCGCCCTGGCCGGCTTCTCGCAGGACACCAACACGCTGATCGTCTTTCGTGTGTTCCAGGGCCTGGGCGCCGGCGGACTCGCCGCGCTGAGCCAGATCATCATGG
This sequence comes from Rathayibacter rathayi, assembly GCF_004011095.1. Classification (GTDB taxonomy): domain Bacteria; phylum Actinomycetota; class Actinomycetes; order Actinomycetales; family Microbacteriaceae; genus Rathayibacter; species Rathayibacter rathayi. The sequence goes on from NZ_CP028129.1 coordinate 142,573, forward strand.
CCGACATCATCAGCCCGCGCGAGCGTGGCAAGTACGCCGGTCTCTTCGGCGCAGTCATGGCGATCGGCACCGTCGGCGGCCCGCTGCTGGGCGGTGTCGTGACGGACGCGTTTGGCTGGCGCTGGAACTTCTTCATCGCGTTGCCCGTCGCGATCGTCGCGATCATCCTCCTGCAGATGACTCTCCGCCTGCCCGCTCACCCCCAGCGGAAGGTCCGGATCGATTACCTCGGCGCCGTGCTCATCGCGGGCGGCGTCTCGCTCCTGCTGATCTGGGTCTCGCTCGCGGGCAAGAACTTTGGTTGGGCCTCGTGGGAGACCGCGCTGATGGTCGGCGGGGCCGTCGTGCTGCTGATCGCGGCCGTGATCACCGAGCTCACCGTGGCCGAGCCGATCATCCCGATGGGAATGTTCGGGAACCGCACCTTCAGTCTCGCCGTCGTGGCGAGCATCTCGGTCGGCGTCTCGATGTTCGGCGTCGCGGTGTTCCTCGCGCAGTACATGCAGCTCGCGCGCGGAGCGACGCCGACCCAGTCGGGCCTGCTCACCATCCCGATGATGGCCGGGCTGCTGATCGCTTCGACGATCGTCGGCGGGATCATCTCGCGCACCGGCAAGTGGAAAGCGATCATGATCAGTGGCGGCGTGCTCGCCGTGATCGGCACTTCCCTCCTGAGCACCCTGCGCTACGACACGAATCTCGTGCTCGTCGGTATCTACATGGCCGTGCTCGGCGCGGGCCTGGGCATGCTGATGCAGAATCTCGTCCTCGTCGTGCAGAACTCGATCGAGGTGAAGAACCTGGGCGTCGCGACGAGCGCGGTGACCTTCTTCCGCAGCCTCGGCGGCACTGTCGGCGTCTCGGTCCTGGGCTCGATGCTCGGCACCGTGATCGCCGACCGGATCGCGACCGGGATCGCGGGCCTCGCGCCGGCTGATCAGGTCCTCGCCGCGCAGGCCCTGGGCAGCGGCACGATCCCGCAGCCGGCAACCCTTCCCGACGCCGTGCGCATCGTGGTCGAGAGCGCCTACGGGATCGGAGTCAGCACCGTGTTCCTCCTCAGCATCCCGCTCGCGATCGTCACGCTGATCGCCGTCATTCTCTTGCCGAATGTGAGCCTGGGCTCGAAGAACGCGGTGCAGCTCACGGCGGAGCCCACGACCGCGCTCCAGGCCGCGGAGGATGCGCTGATCGCCGCGTCCGACGGCCAGGCAGCCCTGCGTCCCGTCGGCCAGGCGCGACGGACGGACGACGCGGTCTCTGCGGAGGAGGGTCGCGAGACCGTCCTCGTCGGACGGGGTAGGCACGCCGACGAGCAGCGGCAGGAGGAGCCCGCCCTGCACGCTCGTCACGCCGTCCCGACCGGGTCCGTCGATGTGATCGAGCGTTTCTGATGTCCGCCGCCGCGCCATCGGCCGAGGCGCTGCACGAGGTCGAGGAGCAGCTCACCGTGCTCGCCGTCCAGGTGCGCCTCGCCGTCCGGGACGCGGCGGCGTCGATCGACCCGGCGCTGCCGCCCTTCGGGTTGAGGCTGCTGAGGATGCTCGAGCGCTGCGGCCCGGTCCACTCCGGCGCCGCGGCGGAGCGGCTCGGAGTCGACCGCAGCGCCATCAGCCGCCAGGCCCGCCAGCTCGCCGACCTGGGCCTCGTCGACATGACGTCGGACCCCGCTGACGGCCGAGCGCGGTTCCTCTCGCTCAGCGCGGCTGGGTGCGAGCGGATGCGCGACCTCGGCGGGCAGCAGCGGCAGCGGATGCAGGAGGCGCTTAGCGCGTGGCCCGAGGCGGATCTGCGCGCGTTCGCGGGGTACTTGGAGCGGCTTACTGCGGCGAAGTGAGCCGTGCGGCCCGAGCGGCGTCTCGCGCCAACTGGACAGCCGACCGTAGCGTCTGATCTAGCCTTTCCGAGATGTTCTCACTCGGGAGGCGATCATGACATTTCCCTTCGACGACGCCGCGGCAGCGGCCCTCGCCGACGTCTCTGAGCAGGCGGCTCTCGCGCTCTCGACCCAGGGCCTGCTGCGGTCGGCAGCTATGGAGTGGGCGCTCCGGGAGTTCCGTGGCGTCTACTCGGAGCTGTTCCGGCAGGTCTGCTTCTGCGAGACCGACAACCGCAACCGGCTCAGCGGGCAACTGTATGAACTCGCGGACTTGGTGCGGCTCGTCGCCAGCTGTGCCGCGCGGGAGCGCCAGCGCCGCGAGGAATACGCCGCCTGGGAGCAGCGAGCGGCCGAGCGCGAGCAGCGACGCCGTGCCGACCCCGTCGCGGCCCTCGCCGCCGGGGTCGACGACGTCTTCGACCGGCCGCCCTCGGACCAGCCGATCGTGCCGCCACCGATCTCGGCGGTATTCTCGCCGATCTCTCTGGTCCACACCTCGGTGGGCGGGCAGGCCGTCGACGGCATGACCTCCGCCGATCCCGAGCACCTCGACGTCTTCGTCTCCGAGATCCGGCAGGCCGATCAGGCGCTGCGGTGGCGGCTCGAGGAGGCGATGACGGCCTGGGGAGTGTTCGGCAACCGTTGCTCGTGGGCGCCGGTGGAGTCCTTCTCGGTGCTCCGGGGCTTCCGCGAGCTGCTCTCGATCGGCGCGGACACCGCCAGCTGGGTCGAGCAGATCTCCTTGGCCTTCACCGCCGCCGGTGGAGGAGAGCTTTCCACCCCCGTTCTCGACGTCATCGGTACCCTCGCGAAGCCCCTCGGCGGCCGGAGCCTGCTGGACTCCCTCTCGACGCTCTCGGCCGACGACCTCGCGACACTCCTCGCCTCGTCGCCCGACCTCGCGGCGCGGCTCGGACGGGTCGCCCCTGCTGTGGTGAACGAGTGGTGGCGGAGCCTTAACTCCACCGACGGCGCGCGTTTCTCGCCGCAGCAGGAGGCGCTGGTCGCTGGTCTGCCCGGGGTGATCGGGAACCTCGAGGGAGTGCCGTACGGTGCGCGGGCGACGGCGAACGAGAGCGTGCTCACGGCGCGGATCGCGGCGCTGGAGGGGGAGGCGGCGAGTCTGCGCGGGGAGGGGAGCGACGAGGCGGCGCAGCGGCTGACGGGGGTGGAGTCGCAGTTGGCGGCGCTGACGAACATCCGGGCGTCTCTAACGCACCGCTTCGGATGGGACCCCCGCTTCCTCATCTCCCTCACCGACGCCGAGCCACCCCTCGCCGCCGTGTCGATCGGCGATCTCGACACCGCGACGAACGTCACCTACGCCGTCCCCGGGATGGGGCAGACGACGGAAAGTATGACCGAGTGGACGAAGGCCTCGCAGAATCTGCAGTCGCTCCTCCCGCCCGGCAGCGCGGTCGTCGCCTGGATCGGTTACGAGACTCCGCCGATGCCGACGGTCAGTGAGGACGGCGGTGACGTCTTCACCTCGAAGGAGGCCGTCGCCGGCGGAGCCGCTCTCGCCTCCGCGGTGCAGGGGCTCTCGGCCGTCCGTGGCGACGACATCCCGAAGCCGAACGTCGTCGGCCACTCCTACGGCAGTACCGTCATGGCGGTCGCCGCCTCGCGCTCGGACGTCGAGCTCGGGGTCGTCGTGACGCTGGGTTCGGCCGGCCTGCCGGACAGCGTTGACGAGGCGAGCGACCTGCACGCGGAGGCCGTGTACGCGGGGCAGGCGCGAGACAAGTACTTCGGCGAGACCGAGAGTGGCGACGAGGCCGCGTGGGTGGGCCGGGACTTCAGCTGGGACCACCACACGAACCCCGCCGACGAGGACTTCGGAGCGACAGTCTTCGGAGTCGAGACCGGCGGCGACGCCGGAAGGATCGTGACGGAGCATGCTGCGCTGAAGAGCGACGACGGTGATGTCGCGGGATACCTGGATAAAGGCACGGAGTCGCTCCGCAACGCTGCCCGAGCTATCTCGGGGCAGACCGATCTGCTCACGGAGAACAAGCCGCTCGGCATGACAAAGATGCAGAAGCAAATGATCAAGGGATTCAGCAATGCGCACACTTGGTGAACAGAGGCGGATTGCGGTCACAGCGACCGTCCTTCTGCTGGTGGGCACGATGGCTGGATGTGCGGAGAGGGAGGCGAGGCCGGTGAGCACGATGAGTCCTCGGGAGGGGCGGGATCGGGTGGTGGAGTTTGTGCGGGACTCCGCGGGACGTCTGGATGTCGAGGGGTGGTGGCCGCGCAGCGGTGCCGCGGTACCGGATGAGTGTGGGCTGGGCGACGGGGTGAAGGGGGCGAGTTATAGCTATGACTGGTGGGCGCCTGCGGGGACTGATGTCGAGGGGGATGCTCGGAAGGTCGCGGACTATTGGGAGTCGCTCGGGATGAGGGTTCGGGTGACGGATACCACTCCGCGGCCGACGGTGTATGGGGAGGGTGGGCCGGTGCTGCGGGCGAGTTTCGATACGGGTGCGGTCGAGAATCAGTACAACATCGGGGCCGTCATGCGGTGCGCGCCCGGCGACGCCGAAGAGTTGCTGGACGAGGACAACGCGCGGCGCGACGCGGGTGAAGTTCTGCCGGGTGATGAAGGGGTCGTACCGAAGCCGGATCCGCGGGACCCGCCGGTCGGGACCACTGCGCTCGGCGTTCAGCCGCAGAAATGATTCGGGGCGTCCGCTCTGTCGTCCCGGTCGTGTCAGCTGTCTTGCTGGTGCTGACGTTGTCTGCCTGTGCGGCGGAGAGGGAGGCGAGGCCGGTGAGCACGATGAGTCCTCGGGAGGGGCGGGATCGGGTGGTGGAGTTTGTCCGGGAGTCCGCGGGACGCCTTGATGTCGAGGGGTGGTGGCCGCGTAATGGGGCGTCGCGGCCGGATGAGTGTGGGCTGGGCGAGGGGGTGAAGGGTGCGAGTTATAGCTATGCCTGGTGGGCGCCTGCGGGGACTGATTTCGAGGGTGATGTCCGGAAGGTTGCGGAGTATTGGGAGTCGCTGGGGATGACGGTGAATGTGACGGGGCCGACTTCGTGGCCCAATGTCTATGGGCAGGGTGGGCCGGTCCTGCGCGCGAGTTTTCATACCGGAGCTGTAGAGGATCAGTACCTGATCGACGCGGTCATGCCGTGCAGTCCGGGCGACTTCGCATCGCTCCTCGATGAAGACCAGGCGCAACGAGCGGCAGGCGTGGTCTTGCCGGGCGATGAGGGGATCGTGCTGCAGCCGCGACCGGGTCAACCGACCCCGACCCCGGCTCCGGGCGCAGATCAGAGCGCTCCGGAGTGAAGGGTGCGAGGACTGACGCCCTTCTGCGTGCGGTGTCCGTGGTCGCCGTTGTCCTGCTGGTGGGCACGATGGCTGGATGTGCGGAGAGGGAGGCGAGGCCGGTGAGCACGATGAGTCCTCGGGAGGGGCGGGATCGGGTGGTGGAGTTCGTGCGGGAGTCCGCGGGACGCCTTGATGTCGAGGGGTGGCGGCCGCGCACGGGAGAGGCGCGGCCGGATGAGTGCGGCTTGGGCGAGGGGGTTAAGGGGGCGAGTTATAGCTATGACTGGTGGGCGCCTGCGGGGACTGATGTCGAGGGTGATGCTCGGAAGGTTGCGGAGTATTGGGAGTCGCTGGGGATGAGGGTTCGGGTGACGGATACCACTCCGCGGCCGACGGTGTATGGGGAGGGTGGGCCGGTGCTGCGGGCGAGTTTTGATACGGGTGCGGTCGAGAACCAGTACAACATCGGGGCCGTCATGCGGTGCGCGCCCGGCGACGCCGAAGCGCTCCTCCTCGACGATGAGGCGCAGCGTGCGGCAGGCGTGGTCTTGCCGGGCGATGAGGGGATCGTGCTGCAGCCGCGACCGGGGCAGCTGATGCCGACGTCGATCCCCACCGCGCCGCCGCCCACCGGCTGAGCCGCCTCAGCGCGGAGTGCCCACGAGCTGCGCGACGTGCACGACGAAGGCGCGGCGGCGATCCCGCGTCTCCTCGCCGCCGCGGGAGGCGAAGGGGGTGAGGTGCCAGATCTCGCAGAGGCCGAGGAGGGCGATGAAGAGGTCATCGGCCGACCAGCTCGCATCGACGACTCCGGCGCGCTGCCACTCAAGGACCCGGGCCTCCAGGGCGGGGACGCCGCCGAGCCGGTCGCCGACCTCCGCCCAGACACCGGCGCTGCAGAATCTCGCGCTCACCGGAGTCGCGGCGCACGACGCCGGGGCCGCGGGAGAGCAGCAGTCGCCCGTCGCCCACATGGGCTGATCCCGCCCTAGGCGACACCCACTGGATCGGGGTCGGGAACATGCCCGGCACGCGCATACGGTAAACCCATGAACCACGCCGAGGGGGTCATTGCATACTGAGTACCGACCGCCCTCTCGCTGGATCAGTCACACGGATACTCGGTGATGGCCAGGTGAAGAAGCTCTCAGACTCAAGTGTGAGCGCAACGGGAATAAGCGTCATCGTCGCGAGGGAGAATTGTGTATGAGTGGAACCGGTGATGAGCAGACGCAGAAGTGTTATTCGCCACACTGGCGGGACCATGACCTCGACGCGGGCATTGGCGTCCAGCTGAACCGCGATGACGCAACGATGCGGCGAGCACCGGCCACTCGCGAACGTGTCATGATTCGCGTGGTCGGCTTTCATGAATATTGTCGTTCACGTTTCGCGGCCTCGGGATGGGGAGCGACCCTCGCAAGTGTTCTCCTCGTTGCCGGAGCATCTCTCACTGTGATCAACTCGGTCCACAGGCTGATCCGAGCAGTGCAGTCCGAACGAGGTGAGAATATCGCCACGATGGCGAGCGGAGTGGGGAGTATCGGAATTGCGGGGATAGTCGCATCTGCACTGGGTTGGGCTGTGCTTGCCGGTGTCTTCGCTCGCCGGACGTCGAGGTGGACTTTCGCGGCTGTAGGAGTCGGAATCTCTTTGACGCTGCTCTTCGAGTTGCAGGTCACGGATAACTACCTACTCCGCATCGGAGTCTGCCTCGGATCACTCTTTCTCTATGCTGCATGGGCGGTTGCCGGCGGCTTCATGGCAATGGCTCAGGGAATACAGCACGCGTTCTTTGCCTGTGGTCTCATGGAAGTCGCGAGAATGGTGGCGGCCCTGTGGGCTACACGTCTGACATCGTTGGACGAGCCAGCCAGTGTCTTTCTCGGTATCAGCCTCTGCGCCAGTATTTCAGCATTACTCGTCCTCGTTCGCATTGTCACTTTTCCCATCAGAGCAATGCCTGACCTCCGGTGTGTTCGAGCGGAACGAGGAGGGCGGGGCGCGGAGACGCCTCGCCCTCCGCTCTGAGCCTATCCTGTGATGAGAGTCGCCCCCCAGGCGTTAGCAATAGACTGGATCGAGGTAAAGCCGACTCCTCCATAGCAGTCGACATCCTGCGAATGCGCCAGCGAAGGGCACGATGTCGGAGTGTTGCCGTATTGGATCATCCCGACTGCCCCGAAGCCGTTGGACCAGGGCACGATCACCGGTCCACCACTGTTCCCGCCCGCGTTGATCCAGCTGTCCTTCTTGGCCTGGATATTGTAGAAGGGGTCGCCTTGCCCGTCGTTCCACAGAACCGCCATGTTGTCGATGACGCCACCGCAGGACACGCCGGTATTCCCGCCATCGGAGCACACTTCGTTTCCGATTCCGACAGCTTGGTGTCCCTTCACCGGAACGCTTGCCGAGGAGTTCACTCCGCCGTTGAAGACCCTGCCAGAGCCCGCGGACTCGAGGCGCGCGGCTCCATAGTCAGGAGACGTCGCGGAGATGCCGCCGAGATGGGACGAGTAGTTGCTGTACGACGTCCACGACCCCCCGGGCGGTCGGCAATGACGCGCGGTAGTCGTCGCAGCGCTCGAGTCAAATCGCAGTGAGAACCCCGACGAGCAGACTCCGCTGTTCGCCTTGATGATGTAGTACGAGTACATGAATCCTCCGCCGTAGTACGGGCTGGAGTCGTCGTTGCGTGTCGCTGTAGCGTGGTTCACGGAGTTCACATCGGACATGATCTGCGTCGTAATCGGGCCAAGTGATGAAAGCTTCTCCTGAACGCGGGAATCAATCGCCACACGCGCTTCGTCGCCGAGGGAGTCCACTTCTTGTGCTGTGTTCGGGTCGACGTATGACCCGACGACGATAAGATCCGAGGTGTTCTTACTCAGTGTTTCGACGGCATTGATTGCGAACCCGAACTTCCGAACTTCATCGGCGGCATCCATTGTTGCTCTGGCCTGCCGGTCGATGTCCTTCCAGGCGAATGGACGCTCGACGATCGTCACGTCGAGGTTCAACTCTTCGCCTTTGGTGACCGCAGCCGCCCTCAGTGGTGAAGCTCCGCTCCAATAGAGTTCGTAGCTTCGGTTGTCGGCGGAGACGGCGCCGAAGAGGAAGCCCTGATCCTGTGCCTTGTTCTCCTCGAGCCAGTCAAGAAGTGACCCGGCGCCGCGCTCATAGTTCAGACGGTCCCAGCCGGTGTGATCAATGAAGTCCTGCACCTCGGGAGAGAATTCCCAGGAGTCTTCTTGTTTCTGGTCTGATGGGGATGGAGGTGCAGGAGAAGGCGTCGCCGCGGCTGTTACCGAACATGTGAGGACAGCAAGTAGGGCGATGCTGGCTAGGGCTGATATGCGCACTGTAGAATTTCTCCTTCATTATGTGGAAGTAGGCGTTTCCCCCTTGGTCGTAGCGTACGGTGGAGAGAACCTCACGTCTAGGAGGATGCTCATCTGAATCCCGCCCCACTATCGGGGTGGCGGGGTGGCGGGAAGCGTCGCCCACCTGGGTTGATCCCGGCCTTGGCTCGAAGGCGCAGATGTCGTCGTCCCCCTTAAAGAGCGTCTGGTCGGCTTAAGGAGCGTCTGGTCGGCGTCGTGCTTACCCAGGCGGACGCGCTGCCCCGCGCGCGGGCGCAGTGCTCGTGGTGCCGCGACGTGCAGCTCTCGAACGATGTCGTCCTCTTCGGGGCGAGGAAAGCCGGCGCGGACGGATGGGCGGGCGACTCACTCGGTCCGCTGGTCTGCGCCGACTTCCCGTGCTCGGCCACTGTGCGGAAGCGGCCGCCGGTCGCCTCCGTCGGATTCGATGTCGAGGCGGCGCGGGCGGAGCCGATCGCGACTCTGCGCTCGCGCACCACGGGCTTCGTGCGCGAGGTGCTCGTCGAGGCGTGAGGGCGCTCAGCGGCGCGTCGACGCGCGGACGTGCATCCGCTCGCCCTGGCGGCCGAACAGGCTGAGGAACTCGACCTGCTGCTCGTCGGCGCGGCCGAACCAGTGCGGCACCCGGGTGTCGAACTCGGCGGCTTCGCCTGCCGGCAGCACCAGGTCGTGCTCGCCGAGGCGCAGGCGGAGCCGCCCGCTGAGGACGTAGAGCCACTCGAAGCCCTCGTGCGTGCCCTGCTCACCGGGTTCCGTGACCGGCCCGGGCGGGAGCGTGTGCTTGAACGCCTGGAGCGCCCCCGCATCGCGGCTGAGCGGCTGGATAAGCATGCCGTTGCGGCGCACCGGCCGCCCGTGCACTCGCGGATCCTCCGGCGCGGCCCCGACGAGCTCGTCGAGCGGCGCCCCGAGGGCGCGGGCGATCGGGAGGAGCAGCTCGAGCGTGGCGCGCCGCCCCCCGCTTTCGAGGCGCGAGAGGGTGCTCGCCGAGATGCCGGTCTCGGCCGCGAGGGAGGCGAGAGTGCGGTCGCGGCGGGTGCGGAGGCGTCGCAGGCGCGGTCCGACGGCGGCGACGATCTCGTCGTCGGAGGGGGCGGGTGGGGTCTCGGGCACGGCGCCATCCTGACACGGGGAGTCGCGGCGCATGCCGGAACAGCACGGATCCTCGCGGATTCGCGCGTGTCGGCGGAGCATCGCCGACATGACCGCCACCCCTGCCGCCACCATTGCCGCCGCCGACGTCCTCATCCTCGGCGCGTCCTTCGCCGGCCTCGCCGCCGCCACGGCCCTGGGCCGCAGTCTCCGCGACGTCCTCCTGGTCGACGGCGGACCGCCGCGGAACGCGCCCTCGCCCGGCGCGCACAACGTGATGACCCGAGACGGCAGGTCACCGACCGAGCTGGTGCGCCTGGCCCGCGCGGAGGCCGAGGGTTACGGGGCTCGGGTCGCTGCGGGCGACGCGGTGCGCGCCTCAGCGGGCCCGCAGGGGGTGACGGCGACCCTCGCCGACGGAACGGTCCTTCGTGCCCGCCGCCTCCTGCTCGCGACCGGCGTCCGCGATCTGCTGCCGGACGTTCCCGGGCTCGCCGAGCGCTGGGGGCGCGACGTGCTGCACTGCCCGTACTGTCACGGCTTCGAGGTGCGCGGGCAGCGGATCGGCGTGCTCGGCAGCTCGTTCGCGGCGCACCAGGCGCAGATGTTCCGGCAGCTCAGCGAGCGGACGTCGATCCTGCTGAACGGGGCGCCCGCGCCGACGGGTGAGGAGGCGGCGGCGCTCGCCGCGCGCGGGATCGCCCTCGTGCCTGGCCTGATCGAGAGGGTCCTCGTCGAGCAAGACCGCCTGGTGGGCGTCGTGATCGACGGGCGGCGGCACGAGCTCGACGCGGTCGTCGTCGGCCCGCGGGTGCAGGGGCGGCTTCCGGAGGGGCTCGGGCTGGCGCTCGCGGATCATGCGTCGGGCGTCGCGCGGCACCTCGCCGTCGATCCGATGGGACGGACGGGCGTGCCCGGGGTGTTCGCCGCGGGCTCGCTGGTCGAGCCGATGTCGCAGGTGCTCGCCTCCGCCGCCGACGGCCTGCGCGTGGGCGCGGCGATCAACGACGATCTGGTCGAGGAGGAGATCGCCCGAGCGGTGCTGGCCGCGTGACGCGCGCTCAGCGGCGGCGGTACTCCAGCTCCGGGCGGCCGGGGGAGCCGTAGCGGGGCGCGCGGTCCGCGACTCCGGAGTCGGCGAGATGCTCGAGGTAGCGGCGAGCCGTCACCCGCGAGATATCGAGGCGGGTGGCGAGCTCGGCGGCCGAGAGGCCGACGGGGCCCAGCAGCGCAGTGACGGCCTCGAGCGTCTCGGCGGAGAGACCCTTGGCCAGGCCCGGAGCGTTGGAGGTGCGCAGCGCCGCGAAGGCGCCGTCGACCTCGTGTTGACTGGCGATGTCGGCGCCGTGCATCCGTTCTCGGTAGGCCCGGTAGCTGGCGAGCTTCGCCGCGAACATGCTGAACACGAAGGGCTTGATCAGATACTGCACGATGCCGGCGGCGACGCAGGCGCGCACGACCGCGGCGTCGCGGACGGCGGTGATCGCGATCACATCGACGTCCAGACCCGCCGCCCGGACGGCCCGGCAGAGGTCGAGGCCACCCATGTCCGGCAGGTTCATGTCGAGTAGGATCAGCGCGATCCCCGGATCCGCGCGCAGGGCCCGGATCGCCTCCGCCCCGCTGCCGGCGACCGCAGCCACCTCGAAACCCTCGATCCGGCGGACGTAGTCGGCGTGAGCGCTCGCGGTCAGCGGCTCGTCCTCAACGACGAGCACCCGAATCACGACGCCACCCGTGCGGGCAACGGCAGCTGCACGGTGAACACCGCGCCGATGTGACGCGAGACCTCGATCGTGCCGCCGAGCCGCTCCACCACCTGCTGCACCAGCGCCAGGCCGATGCCGCGGCCGAAGCCGTCCGACTCCTTCGTGGAGTAGCCGCGCGCGAACACGTCCGCGGCCTCCTCGACTCCGGGACCGCTGTCCGAGACCTGCACCACCAGCTCGCCCTCCGCGAGGCCGAGGTAGACCTCGACCCACGGCTCGCGCTCCGGAGCGGAGGAGGAGGCCGCGTCGAGGGCGTTGTCGATCAGGTTGCCCAGCACCGTCACCAGGTCCCCCGGCTCCAGGCCCTGCGTGCCGGGCTCGAGGTGCGTCTCGAAGTGCAGCCCGACGCCGCGCTCGCGGGCCTGCGCGGCCTTGCCCAGCAGCAGTGCGGCGATCACCGGCTCCTGCACGGAGCCGAGGACCCGGTCGGCCAGGCGCTGGCTGAGGTTCAGTTCGCCGGCCGCGAACGAGAGGGCCTCGCCCGGTCGGCCGAGCTCGATCAGCGAGGCGATGGTGTGCAGGCGGTTCGAGAACTCGTGGGTCTGCGAGCGCAGTGCGTCGGACAGGGTGCGCAGTGACTCCAGCTCGCCGCTCACCCGCTGCAGCTCGGTGCGGTCGCGCAGCGTGATGACCGTGCCCATCGGCCGGTCACCGGGGGAGGCGGCCGGCCGTTCGTTCACCACGAGGATCCGCTCGCGCGCCACGACCAGGCGGTCCGAGACGGGCTGGTCGTCCTGCAGCAGTTCGCGCAGCGCGTCGGGGACGTCGAGCTCGGCGACCGGCACCGGCGTCCGCAGTCCCTCGAGCCCCAGCAGCTCCAGCGCGTGGTCGTTGGCGAGCACCAGCCGGCCGCGGTCGTCCACCAGCAGCAGCCCCTCCCGCACCGAGCGCAGCACCGACTCGTAGTAGGCGAACACCTGGCTCATCTGCTCCGGGCCCCGCCCGCCGGTGACGCGGCGTAGGTAGCGGGCGAGGAGCCACGAGCCGAGCGCGCCGAGCGCGACCGCCCCGAGCGCGCCCCAGGCGACGACCTGCACGCGGGCGGCGAAGGAGGCGTCCACGCTCGAGAGGGTGACTCCGGCCGAAACGAGAGCGACCACCGTGCCGCCGGCGTTCTCGATCGGCGCGACGGCGCGCACCGAGGGGCCGAGCGTGCCGGTATACGTCTCGGTGAAGGTGCGGCCCTCCAGCGCGGGCTGGATCGTGCCGCGGAACGGCAGGCCGATCTGGTCGCGGTCGCGGTGGGTGTAGCGGGTGCGGTCCGGATTCATGATGGTGAGGAAGTCGACGCCGGTGTCGCGCATGATCTCCTCGGCGTAGGGCTGCAGGGTCGCGGCCGGATCCGGCTCGCCCGCGGCTTCGAGCACGAACGGGTTGTCGGCCACGGTGCGAGTGACGACGAGGCTGCGCTGCGCCGCCTCCTCGCCCGCCCGGCCGCGCGCGTCGAGTGCGAGCACGGCGACGGCCGCGGCCGCGATCAGCAGGATGCAGAGCAGCTGCACGACGAAGAGGCGGGCTGCGATACTCCCGCGCGGCCCGCGTGCGCTCGTCGTCCTGACCATGCCACTCCCTCGTCAGCGCGCGCCCGCGGCGACGCGCCGTGGCCAGCCTCGCCGTGAACAGTATGAACGCAACCGTGCCGCGCCTTCGAGGCGGAGCCACCATCGTTCTACCCCCTCACCTCGACGAAGAGAAGGACACCTCATGGCGAAGACGCCTCGCACGCCGCACGATCGGCTGATCCCCGCGGTCACTCCGCCGAAGACCCGGCGACGGATCGACCGCAACCACTGGCTGTACATCGCCGTCATCATCGCTGTGGTCGCCGGCATCATCGTCGGACTCGTCGCCCCCGCGTTCGCGGCGACGCTGGAGCCCGTCGGTAAGGCGTTCGTCGGACTGATCAAGATGATGATCGCGCCGATCATCTTCTGCACCATCGTGATCGGCATCGGCTCGATCGCGAAGGCCGCCACGGTCGGCAAGGTCGGCGGTCTTGCGCTCGGCTACTTCATCGTGATGTCGACCTTCGCCCTGGCAATCGGCCTCGTCGTCGGCAACATCCTGCACCCGGGTGAGGGCCTGGACATTTCGAGCGCCACCTACGACACCAGCGACCTCAAGGCCGAGAGCGCCTCCGACTTCATCCTCGGGATCATCCCCGTCTCGCTGTTCTCCTCGCTGGTGGACGGCAGCATCCTGCAGACCCTCTTCGTCGCGCTGCTCGTCGGCTTCGCGCTGCAGAAGATGGGCGCCAAGGGCCAGCCGATCCTCGGGGTGATCAAGCAGCTGCAGGTCCTGGTCTTCCGCATCCTCTCGATGGTGCTCTGGGTCGCCCCGATCGGCGCGTTCGGCGCCATCGCCGCGGTCGTCGGCAAGACCGGCTGGGGCGCGGTCGTCGCGCTCGCCACCCTGATGGTCGGCTTCTACCTCACCTGTGCGATCTTCGTGATCGTGGTCCTGGGTCTGCTGCTGCGGATGGTCACCGGCGTCAACATCTTGTCGTTGATGAAGTACCTGGCCCGCGAGTACCTGCTCATCGTCGGCACCTCCTCCTCGGAGGCGGCGCTGCCCCGCCTGATTGCGAAGATGGAGCACCTCGGAGTCTCCAAGCCCGTCGTCGGCATCACCGTGCCCACCGGCTACTCCTTCAACCTCGACGGCACCGCGATCTACCTCACGATGGCGTCGCTCTTCATCGCCTCGGCAACCGGCACGCCGATGTCGATCCCGGAGCAGATCGGGCTCCTGCTGTTTATGATGATCGCCTCCAAGGGCGCCGCGGGCGTCACCGGAGCGGGTCTGGCCACGCTGGCCGGCGGCCTCCAGTCCTTCCGCCCCGACCTAGTCAACGGCGTCGGTGTGATCGTGGGCATCGACCGCTTCATGTCGGAGGCGCGCGCGGTCACCAACTTCACCGGCAACGCGGTCGCCACGCTGCTCGTGGGCACCTGGACCAAGCAGATTGACATGGTGCAGGTCCGCGAGGTTCTCGGCGGACGTTCACCCTTCGATGAGACCACGCTCGGCGCGGACGAGCACGAGGCGCCAGCCGCAGGCACCTCGATTACCGACGGCATCACCTCGACTCGGGACTCGGAGGAGCTGGGGCGGACGCGCTCGGCGTCCGCGGGGACGCGCTAGGTCCTCGCCGCGAGCGCCTCACCGAGGTCAGAAACGTCCACGAGCCCGCTCACGCCACGGTTGGGCCCGTTCCACCTCGGTTGCGAACGCCGATGCGCCTCAAGCGCAGGCGCGACTAGCCAGAGGGAGGTGGCCACTCACCGCCGGTGGACTCCGAGCAGGGGGAGCGTCACCGAGCAGAGAGGACCGATCAGTACCGCGAAGAGGAGGGTGCCCAGGCCCACGTCACCGCCGAGCAGCCAGCCGAGGATGAGCACCGTCAGTTCGACGGCGGACCGGCCGATCCACAGGGGGAGGCCCGTCCGGGTGTGCAGGCCCAGCATCAGCCCGTCGCGCGGGCCGGGGCCCAGGTGCGCGCCGATGTAGATTCCGCTGGCCACCGCGAGCAGAACCAGTCCGCCGGCGAAGAGCAGGCCGCGCGCCCACCACTGCTCCGGCGTCGCCAGCACGCGCAGGCCGACATCTATCATCGTGCCGACCACGAGCACGTTCAGCACCGTGCCGAGGCCGGGTCTTTGCCGGAGCGGGATCCACAGCAGCAGGACGAGCAGGCCGATCACGTTGGTGAGCAGTCCGATCCCGAGTCCGGTCTGGTGAGCGAGGCCCTGCGCGAAGACCGTCCAGGGGTCCACTCCGATCGCCGCACGGATCATCATCGCGTCGGCGAAGCCGTAGAGCACGAGGCCGAGCAGCAGGCGCGGCACGGGGCGGAGGCGCCACTGGCTCGCCGGGGGAGCGGCGGCCGGAGTGGTGATCGTCATGGAGCCACTACAGCGCGCCACTGGCCTTCTTAGCGCGGTCCAATCCGGCTACCTTGGACGCATGGCTGATGTCCACTTCGGCGCTCGCGCCCTGCAGACCCTCCTCGGCGACTGGCGAGAGCAGCGCGGCACCCGCCCTGCCTACCTCGCGCTGGCCGACCGGATCCGCCTCCTGGGAATCGACGGCCGCATCCCCGCCGGCAGCCGCCTCCCGGCCGAGCGCGAGCTCTCGGCCCGCCTCGGCGTCAGCCGGACGACCGTCGCCGCCGCCTACCGCGAGCTGCGCGACAGCGGCTACCTCGTCAGCGTGCGCGGCTCCGGCAGCGTGACGCGCCTCCCCGGAGCGATGGTGCACGCCGTGCCCTCGCTCGCGCCGGACTTCCTCGACTTCACGAAGGCGGCGCTGCCCGCCGTCCCCGAGCTGGCCGAGGCGTATACCCGAGCGGCGCAGCTGGCTCCCGAGCACTTCGACTCCGGCTCCTACGACACTGTCGGCCTGCCGGTCTTGCGCCGGGCGATCGCCGAGCGCTACACCGCGCGGGGCCTGCGCACCGAGCCTGGACAGATCATGGTGACGATCGGCGCGCAGCACGCGATCGCGCTCGTTGCGCGAACCCTCCTCGCCCGAGGTGAGCGGGCGCTGATTGAGGCGCCGACGTACCCGCACGCCTACGAGGCGCTGCGGTTGGCCGGCGCGCGACTCGTATCGGTCAATGTTGATGGTGCCGACGGCTGGGACAGCGAGGGCCTGATCGCCGCGCTGCGGGGGACCAGTCCGAGCTTGGCCTACCTGATGCCCGACTTCCACAATCCGACCGGCCGCTCGATGGCCCCCGAACTGCGGGAGCGGGCGATCGCCGCGGCCGCCCGGCAGGGCACCCTGATCATCGCCGACGAGACGACGGCCGAACTCGACATCGACCGGCAGATGTCACCGCTACCCTTCGCCGCTTACGGGCCCGAGGGCACCGTGCTCTCGATCGGCTCCGTGGGCAAGACGCTGTGGGGCGGGATCCGGATCGGCTGGATCCGCGCCGAGCGGGCGGTGATCCGCAAGCTGGCACTCGCGCGCTCGGCGAGCGATCTCGGCACGCCGATCCTCGAGCAGCTGCTGGTTGCCGACATGCTCGGGCGGATGGACGGGGTGCTGGAGCTGCGCCGCTCGCAGCTGCGGGCGGGCCGCGACCACCTCGAGATGGCGCTGGCGAACACGATCCCGGAGTGGAGCGTGCCGCGCGTCTCGGGCGGCCTCTCGACCTGGGTCGGTCTCGGCCGGCCCGCGAGTTCGCAGCTTGCGCTCGCCGCCCGAACGGCGGGTCTGCTGATCACCGCTGGTCCGCGGTTCGGGATTGACGGCGCCTTCGAACGCTTCCTGCGCATCCCTATCGGCTACTCGCCGGCAGCGACCGACCGCGCCGTCGAGGCGCTCGCGGCGGCGTGGGCGCAGGTCGCCCGTCATCCAGCGGCCGACCCGGGCTACCTGGCCGATGTGGTCTGATTACCTGGCCGATGTGGTCTGAGTCGTCGGGGGCTGCTCACTCCGAGCAGAAGGTCTGCCAGGCGGTCTCGACACCCGTTCGATGCAGATCGTCGAGGTTCGCCGTGTCCCGCTCTCGTTCGGCGGCGACGAGGCTCGGGCACTCGGGGCTCGCAGCGATGCTCGCGGCCTGTCCGAGGGTGTTCACCAGGGAGCCGCCGATCTCGTCGAGGCGGGTGCGCACGGCGCCGAGCTCGGGGGCCGACGTGGGGGCCTCGTCCGGATGCTGCTTCCACTGCTCCATCAGACCGCGCTGCACCACCTTGCTGGCCTCGATCTGTGCGCGGAAGACTCGGCGGACGAGCTCGGTGTCGACCCCCTGCTCGGTGGCACGCTGGACGGCCTCGTCCACGACGACGGCCTCGCGCTGCGCGTCGTCGATCGGTGCACCGCTGAGCCACTTCGAGCCGGCCACCGGGTCTGCCAGGTCGATCCGCTGCACGATCAGTGCCCCGGTGTCGTGGAGCGCTCCCGTCGCCTCGGTCACGCTGTGGCCCTCAGCCGATCCGGCGATAGCGACTCCCGCGCCCACCGAGACCGTGACCAAAACGGCGGCGGCAGCGATCAGAAGGCCCCGACGGCCCCGTAAGACTTGTACCCGCACTGTCATCACTCCTTGGTGTAGTCGAGAAACCATCATTGCTAATACGGCGCGCGACGTCGGCGATGCACCAGCACTGCGAACAGGTCGTGCCCTGGGCATTCGGTCGGAGTGCTCGGAGGTCGTGCCGGGACGCTTGGGCAGGAGAAAACTCTCCGCCGCGGCGCCGCGACCGGGCCGCGCGACTGCTTCAGCTCTGGAAGGGTAGTGCCATGACTCGCGCCCTCGACGTCAGCCCCCGTCTCGCCGACGCCCTCGTCACCGTCCTCGGCGCCGACGGCGTTGCACTCGCCCACGCCGACGTGAGCATCGAGCAGCGTCGCCACGCCTTCACCTTCGGCTGCACCCCGCCGAGCACCGACCCTGCTCGGGCCAAGGAGCGGCGGCTCTGGCTCGACCTGTTCGATACGGCCATTCTTCCCGTGTACTGGGGCCGATTCGAGCCCGAGCGCGGCCGCACCTCGACGGAGGCCGTCCTCGCGGAGGCGCGCGCTCGCCGCCGACGGCGTCCGGTTGACGGGGCATCCGCTGGTCTGGCACTCCGTCACACCGAGGTGGCTCGACGCGCTGCCGCTGGAGGAAGCCGAGCGACTCCTTCGCGCGCGAAACAGCCGCGAAGTGGGGGGACTTCGCCGGACTCATCGAGACGTGGGACGCGATCAACGAGGTGGTGATCCTGCCGCGCTTCGAGAACGACCCGGACGGCGTGACCGACGCCGTCACCCGCCTCGCGCAGAAGAAGGGACGGGTCGGCATGGTCGAGCTGGCCTTCTCGCAGGCGCGCAGCCTTGGCACGGGTCCGACCCTCGTGCTCAACGATTTTGACCTCGGGCCCGAGTACGAGCGGCTGATCGAGGAGGTGCTCGAGGCCGGGATCCGCCCCGACGCGATCGGCCTGCAATCGCACAGGCACCAGGGCTTCCGGGGTGAGGTGCGGCAGGCGGAGGAGATGGTGCGGCACTACGAGACCCTCGTCGCGCATCCTGCGGTCGACGCGATCACCTACTGGGGATTCGACGATGTCGGCGCCTGGCTCGGGGCCCCGGCGGATTCCTGCGCCGAGACGCAAGCCCGAAGCCGGCCTACGAGGCGCTGCGCTCGCGGACCCGCGGGCAGTGGTGGCTCGCGCGGACGGTGCTCCGGACGGACGCGGAGGGTCGGATCGGCGTGCGGGCGTTCGCCGGGACTTCGCGCTCTCGTCCGCAGGGCGACCGGATCGGTGAGTCTGCGGGCGGGATCCTCCGCTGCGGATGTCCGGCTGAGCTGAGGGGGAATCCGTGACGACTCGTGGGGGCCGGGCTCGCCGCGAAAGGGCGATCCCGGACGCACTGTCCCGTCAAATACTCAGTCGGCTGATGGAAGATTCGGAGGGTGCATCTCCTCGCGGTCCTCAGCATGAAGAACCGGGCGCTCATCGCGCTCGTCACTGTCGTCATCGCCGTCTTCGGCGGCGTCGCCCTGACCGGGCTCAAGCAGGAGCTCGCGCCGTCGATCTCCTTCCCCCAGCTCGCCGTCGTCACGTCCTACCCGGGCGCTGCTCCGGAGGTGGTCAACGACGACGTCTCGACGCCGATCGAGACCGCGATCCAGGGGGTACCGGGGCTCGAGACGACCAGCGCGACGTCCTCCACCGACTCCTCGCTGATCGCGGCGTCCTTCACCTACGGCACCGATCTGGCCACCGCCGAGCAGAAGATCCTGCAGGCCATCAACCGGATCAGGAGCACGCTCCCGGACGACGTCGATCCGCAGGTGGTCACCGGCTCCCTCGACGATCTGCCGGTGCTCCAGCTCGCCGTGTCGAGCGACGGCGACGCGAACGCGCTGGCCGAGCGGCTGCGCACTACGGTCATCCCCGACCTCGAGGAGGTCGACGGCGTTCGCGAGGCAGCGCTGGTCGGCGAGAGTGCTCAGCGCGTGACGATCACTCCCGACGACGCGGCGCTCGCGGCGGCCGGGCTCTCGACCAGCGACATCCGCTCGGCGCTGCAGCAGAACGGCGTCCTGGTCGCCGGCGGCCGGATCACCCAGGACGGCTCGACCTTCTCGGTGCAGTCGGGCGTCAAGCTCGACTCGACCGACGCGATCGCGGCGCTGCCGCTGCTGCCGTCGGCGGGGTCGGCCGCGGGCGCAGCGGCAGCGGTCCCCACCGTCAGCACCCTCGGCTCCGTCGCCACGGTCGCCGTCACCGCCGCCCCCGTCACCTCGATCTCGCGAGTGAACGGCCAGCCAGCCCTCACCCTCTCGATCACCAAGCTCCCAGCCGCGAACACTGTTGACGTGTCGACCGGCGTCAGCGCGCTGCTGCCCGACCTCGAGGCCTCGATCGGCGAGAACGCGACCTTCACGTCGGTCTTCGACCAAGCGCCGTACATCCAGGAGTCGATCGCCTCGCTCGCGCAGGAGGGGGCGCTCGGCCTCGTCTTCGCCGTGCTGGTGATCCTGCTGTTCCTGCTCTCGGTGCGCTCGACCCTGGTGACGGCGATCTCGATCCCGACCTCGGTGCTGATCACGTTCATCGGTCTGCAGACGGCCGGTTACACCCTCAACATCCTCACCCTCGGCGCGCTCACGATCGCGATCGGCCGCGTGGTCGATGACTCCATCGTCGTGATCGAGAACATCAAGCGACACCTCGACGCGGGTGAGGACCGGGCCGGGACCATTGCGGTGGCCGTCCGCGAGGTCGCCGGGGCGATTACCGCGTCCACGATCACCACGGTCGCGGTGTTCCTGCCGATCTCGTTCGTCGGCGGCACCACCGGCGAACTGTTCCGGCCCTTCGCACTGACCGTGTCGATCGCGCTGCTCGCCTCGCTCGTCGTCGCCCTGACGATCGTGCCCGTGCTCGCCTACTGGTTCCTCCGCCCCTCGAAGCGGCCGGCCGTGCGCCAGGCCGCGCAGGCGGCGCTCGCGGAGGAGCGCGCCGCTGCGGGCGGGACCCTCGCCGCGAGCCTCGCCCCCGATAGCCTCGCCCCCGATACCGCCGCCCCCGATACCGCCGCCCGCCTCGAGGAAGCGCCGCACCACGGCGCCCACGCCGCCCCCCGTCGGGCGCGCGGGTTGCAGTCGGTCTACGGGCCGATCATCCGCTGGACGCTGAAGCATTCGGTCGTCACCGTGCTCCTCGCGCTGCTCGTGCTCGTCGGGACCGGTGCGCTGTACCCGCTGATGAAGACGAACTTCCTCGGCGCGAGCGGTCAGAACACCTTCACCGTCACCCAGAGCGTTCCCGTCGGGCAGAGCCTCGACGCGCAGGACGCGACGGCGCAGCAGGCGAGTACGGCCATCCTCGGCGTCGGCGGCGTCGAGACCGTGCAGCTCACCGTCGGCTCGTCCGGCGGGCTGCAGAGCGCCTTCGGTGGGGGAGTCGGAGGCGGCACTTCGATCCGCTACTCCGTCACCACTGACGAGTCGGCCGACCAGGAGGCCGTGCAGGCCGACGTCCGCGACGCGCTCTCGAGCGTCGCCTCGGCCGAGGACATCAGCGTTGCCACCTCCTCCGGCTTCGGCGCTTCCTCGGATATCGAGGTCGACCTCTCGACCGCCTCACAGAGCGACCTGCAGAGCGCGAGCGACCAGTTGCTCCGGGCTCTGCGCGGAACCGACGGGATCAGCCAGGCCGAGAGCAATCTCTCCTCCGCACTGCCCTACATCGCTGTGCGCGTCGACCGCGACGCCGCCGCGCGGGCCGGGCTCAGCGAGGTGGCTGTGGGCACGCTCGTCAGCCAGGCGCTGCAGCCCACTCAGGTCGGCAGTGTCGTGATCGAGGACCGCACGCTCTCGATCTACCTCGCCGACGCGCAGCCGCCGGCGACCGTTGAGGAGCTGCGGACCCTCGAGGTGCCGACTCTCACCGGGACCGTCCCGCTCTCGAGCCTCGCCGCCGTCGAGCAGACGGACGGCCCCGCGACCATCACGACCGAGCGCGGCCAGCGCACCGCGACGATCACGGTCACTCCGGAGGGCGACGACCTCGCTTCGGCGAACATCGCCGTGCAGAGCGCGATCGACGCGACCACTCTGCCCGCCGGCGTCGACGCCTCCCTCGGCGGAGTCACGGCCGACCAGGCCGACGCGTTCTCGCAGCTGGGCATCGCGCTGCTGGTCGCGATCCTGATCGTCTACGTCGTGATGGTGGCGACCTTCCGCTCGCTCCTGCAGCCGCTGCTACTGCTCGTGTCGGTGCCGTTCGCGGCGACCGGCGCGATCCTCCTGCAGGTCATCACCGGCGTGCCGCTGGGTGTGCCGTCCCTGATCGGCGTGCTGATGCTGATCGGCATCGTGGTGACGAACGCGATCGTGCTCGTGGACCTGGTGAATCAGTATCGCGACCGCGGGATGCCGGTGCGGGAGGCGCTGCTGCACGGCACGGAGCGGCGGCTCCGGCCCATCCTGATGACCGCCCTCGCGACGATCTTCGCGCTCCTGCCGATGGCGCTGGGGATCACCGGCCACGGCGGCTTCATCTCGCAGCCGCTGGCGATCGTCGTGATCGGTGGCCTGGTCTCCTCGACTGTGCTGACGCTCGTGGTGCTGCCCGTCGTCTACAACCTGGTCGAGGGGTATCGTGAGCGGCGGCGTGCCGCCCGCGCCGGGAAGGTTCCGGCATGACGGACATCAGGGACACGGCCGAGACGGTCGGCTCGCGCTGGCGCAGCGGACCGGAGCGGGCCGCAACGGTCCTCGATGAGATCGGCCCCGAGCGCTTCGTCGCGCGGGACTTCCGCCCCGGGATACTGCGGCACATCGTCCTGATCCGCTTCCGTCCGACGGCACTGGCCGCCGAGGCCGCAGAGGTCGTCCGGCGCTTCCTCGCTCTGGCCGACGAGTGCGTGCGCGACGGGCGGCCCTACATCGAGTCGATCGAGACCGGGCCGCAGCTAAGCATCGAGGGCGCGGGCGAGGGATTCGACCGCGCATTTCTGCTGACCTTCTCGTCCGAGGGCGACCTGCACTACTACCTTGGCCGCCCCGCGGTCCAGGATCCCACCCACTGGGATCCGGCGCACGACGTGTTCAAGGAGTTCGTCGGGCCATTCGTCGATACGGCCGGCATCGTCGCGTTCGACTTCCGGCCCGAGGCTCACTGATGGCCACTCCCGAGTTCGTCCTGCGGCTGCGCGAGCGGATCGGGACCGAGCTGCTCTGGCTCACCGGAGTGACCGCGGTCATCCTCCGTGAGGAGCCGACGCTCGAAGTCCTGCTCGTGCGCCGCGCCGATACCGGTGCCTGGACGGCCGTCACCGGCATCATCGACCCGGGCGAGACCGTCGCCGGTACCGCCCGCCGGGAGGCGCAGGAGGAGGCGGGCGTCGAGATCGTGGTCGAGCGCCTCGTGCAGGTGCACACCCTCCCCCCGATGCAGTACCCCAACGGGGACCGCGCGCAGTACCTCGACCAGGTGGTTCGCTGCCGCTGGATCTCCGGGGAGGCCCACGTCGCCGACGACGAGTCCACCGAAGTCGGCTGGTTCGCGCCCGACGCCCTGCCGCCGATGTCTGGCGATCACCGTGCCCGGATCGAGCGGGCGCTCTCCGCTGAGCCGGGTTGCTCGCTGGACTGATCGGCGGCTCGGACGGGCCGAGCGAAACACCGCACGGCGGGCCCGCTCGTGAGTGCGATCAGCGTACGAGGCGCCGGCACTGTGGTGCCGGCACCCCCGAGATCACGGGGTACTGGGCTCGCGCTGGAGACGCACCAGCACCACTCCCGCGAGAATCAGCGCGCCGCCGCCGAACTGGATCGGCGCGGGCAGCTCGCCGAGGATCAACCACGCGGCCGCGATCGAGAAGAGCACCTCGGTCAGCCCGGCGAAGGAGGCGATGCGGGTCCCGAGCCGGCGTCCGCCCTCGATCCCGAGCAGATAGGCCAGCACCGTCGACATGCCCAGGATCACGCCCGCGGGCAGGAGCCAGCTCACCTCGGCGCCGACGAACGGCACGGTGCCGAAGGTCGCGCGCAGCGGCGTCACTCCGAGCACCCCGAGGACCAGCAGGATCACCGCACCGACGACCATCGCCCCCGCAGTGAGCGCGATCGGCGGCAGCTCGGGATCGACGCGACCGGCGATGACGTAGTAGACGCAGAGGCCGAGCGAGGCGGTCAAGGCCCACGCGATTCCGATCAGCTCGGGCGAGGACTCGCCGGACACGTCGAGCACGAGCACGAGGCCGCCGAGCGCGAGCGCCGAGCCGGCGAGGGTGAAGCGGCCGGGATGGCGGCGGGTGCGCGCCCAGGCGAACAGGACGAGGAAGACGGGGGCGAGGTACTCGATCAGCAGGGCGATACCGACGGAGAGGTGCTCGATCGCGCTGGAGAAGCAGAGCTGAGCGGCGAGGACCGCGAACACTCCGTAAAGCGCGATCGTGCCGAGGTTCCGCCGGAGCACATGCCGGCGGCCGCGGAGGGAGAGGACGGCGGGGATCGCGAGGATCACGGCTGCGCCGCCCGCCCGCCAGAGGACCGCCGCCGCGGGCGTCCAGCCGGCTTCGAGCAGCGGCTTCACGAAGGGCCCGCTCAGACCGAACGCCGCCGACGCGGCCAGGGCGATCACGAGGCCGGAGCCGAGACGGCGGGCGGACTTCGGCGCTCCAGCGTCGGGGAGGACGGCGGTGGCAGTGCTCTCGGCGGTCATGGCCGGCCCTTCAGGAGTCAAGATGATTACACTCGTGACAACGAGCTGATCGCACACTACTGAGCCGCACTGTCAGGAGTCAACATGGTGTTCGCCTATGACGTCGAGGCGTCGCTGACCTCGACAGCCACCCTGGTCAACACGCTCCCCGAACTCTCGACCTCCGGCGAGGACGAGATGGCGACGGTCGAGCAGTTGAACGATTTTCTCCTCGAGAACCGCTACACCGGCAGCCGCGACGGATCGGCCGACGAGCTGGAGGCGGTGCGGGCGATCCGCTCCTCCCTGCGCACTCTCTGGCTCACCCGGGCCGAGGAGGATCTCGTGCCCGTGGTGAACGGGATGCTCGACTCCGCACGCGCGCTGCCGCAACTGGTGCGGCACGGACCCTACGGCTGGCACCTCCACGCGACGCGCGACGAGAGCCCGCTCGCTACGCGCATCCTGGTCGAGGCGGCGATGGCGTTCGTCGATGTGATCCGCGGAGACGAGCGCGAGCGGATCCGCATCTGCGCCGCGGAGGACTGCGAGGCGGTACTCGTCGACTTCTCGCGCAACCGGTCGAAACGCTACTGCGACACGGGGAACTGCGGGAACCGCGCGAACGTCGCGGCGTACCGCGCCCGGCGAGCCTCGCAGTAGCGGCCAGTGGCTCCAGGCAGGAGGCGCCCTAGCCAGGGTGCGGAGGCGCGTGTAGAATCACCCGGTCGGCTCTTGACACCGCGCGTTCTCGTGCGGATGGGTTTGTTAGTCAAGTGGGCCGAGTCTCCGACAGTCGTCGTGAGACGAATCACCTGTGTGAATCGGCCCCGGTCAACGACTCGCCCGGGTTCTCCCCTGCTGCCCCGCAGCAGTCCCGCGCACGGACGCCCCATACGACGGGGCTGCTCCGGCGTCGCCTTCCTCGCGCACGACCTGAACCCAGGAAGAACTGCCATGCCCAAGAACAAGAAGCCTGCCGGTGGCCGTCCGGCCAAGAACTTTGAACCCAACCGCTTTGGCGCCTCCAGCGGGAAGTCGCAACTCGGCGGACGCTCGCGCTTCCCCGCGGCCAAGCCCGGCTCGCGCAGCGAGGGCCACCGCGGCTTCCGCCCGATCGACGAGAACGCGCCCAAGAAGGCGCGGTGGAACGCCGATGAGCGCGCGGCGCGCGCCACCGAGCGCACGGAGCGCCCGGCCCGCGGGTACGACCGCGACGAGCGGCCGTCCCGCTCCTTCGGTCGCGACGAGCGACCCTCCCGGGGTTACGACCGCGATGCGCGACCGGCGCGTGGCGGCGACCGCGACGACCGGCCCGGCCGCTCGTACGACCGCGAAGCCCGCCCGGCACGCGGCTACGACCGCGATACCCGGCCTGCTCGCTCCCACGACCGCGACGAGCGTCCTGCGCGCTCGAACGACCGGAACGAGCGTCCGGCTCGCTCCTTCGACCGCGATGCGCGTCCTGCTCGCTCCCATGACCGCGACGAGCGTCCGGCTCGTTCCTACGGACGCGACGAGCGGCCCGCCCGCACGAACGATCGCGACGTCCGTCCGGCCCGCGGCTACGACCGCAGCGACCGGCCCGCCCGGTCCTCTGACCGCAGCGACCGTCCGGCTCGCTCGTTTGACCGCGACGAGCGGCCCGCCCGCTCCTACGACCGCGGCGACCGTCCCTCCCGCTCGTTCGACCAGGACGCGCGTCCCTCGCGCAGTCACGGCCGCGGCGACCGCCCGACTCGCTCCTACGACCGCGACTCCCGGCCCTCGCGCCGCGACTCCGGCTCGGACTTCTACCCCAGTCGCGACGCCCGCACGCCGCATCAGGCCGATGACGTCGTGCTCGAGCGCCTCGAGGCGACGGCCACGCTCGCCGTCGATGTCGAGGGCGTCACGTTCGGCGACCTCGGTCTGGGCGGCAACATCGTCCGGATGCTGACCGAGCTGGGAGCGGCGTCACCGTTCCCGATCCAGGCCGCGACCATTCCCGAGGTGCTCGCCGGCAAAGATGTTCTCGGACGCGGCAAGACTGGCTCCGGCAAAACGATCGCCTTCGGTGCTCCCGTCGTCGAGCGACTGATGGAGAACAACGGAGCCAAGGGTCGCAAGCCGGGCCGTGCTCCGCGTGCGCTCATCCTGGCGCCCACCCGTGAACTCGCGATGCAGATCGACCGCACGATCCAGCCGATCGCCCGCTCGGTCGGACTGTTCACGACGACCATCTACGGAGGCGTCCCCCAGTACAAGCAGGTGGGCGCGCTCCAGCGCGGGGTCGACATCGTCATCGCGACGCCGGGCCGCCTCGAGGACCTCGTCGAGCAGGGCCGACTCGACCTTTCGAACATCACCATCACGGTGCTCGACGAGGCCGACCACATGTGCGACCTGGGCTTCCTCGAGCCAGTGCAGCGGATCCTCCGCCAGACCATCGACGGCGGCCAGCGCCTGCTGTTCTCTGCCACGCTCGACAAGGGCGTCGCGACGCTCGTCGACGAGTTCCTGGTCGATCCGAGCGTCCACGAGGTCGCCGGCGAGGACCAAGCCTCCTCAAGCATCGACCACCGCGTGCTCCTGATCGAGCACCGGGACAAGGCCGAGATAATCGAGCAGCTCGCCGCCCGCGACGGCAAGACGCTGATCTTCACTCGCACCCGGGCCTTCGCGGAGCAGCTCGCCGAGCAGCTCGACCACGCGGATATCCCCGCGACCAGCCTGCACGGCGACCTCAACCAGTCCCGCCGCACGCGCAACCTCGCTCTGCTGACCAGCGGGCGCGTGGACGTGCTCGTCGCGACCGACGTCGCCGCTCGCGGTATCCACGTCGACGACATCGACCTGGTGATCCAGGCCGATGCCCCCGATGAGTACAAGACGTACCTGCACCGCTCCGGCCGCACCGGCCGCGCGGGCAAGAAGGGCACAGTCGTCACTCTCATCACCCGCAACCGCCGTCGTCGCATGGAGGAGCTGCTCGACCGCGCCGAGATCGAGGCCGAGATGGTTGACGCCCGCCCCGGCGACCGCATCCTCCGCGAGATCAGCGCAGCTGCTGAGTAGCAGACTGGCGCACGACGAGAACGCAGGTACGTCGAAGGGCGGACACCTCACGGTGCCCGCCCTTCGACGGATAAGCGGCTCTCACCGCCGAGATTGTTAGCTGGCCGGGGGGGTCAGCACGGTGTCAATGAGGTAAACGGTCGCGTTGGCGGTCTGGACGCCGCCGCAGATGACCGAAGCGTCGTTGACCTTCAGGTTGTCGCCGGAACCGGTCACGGTGACCTTGCCGCCCTGGACGGTGGCGTGGTCGCCGACGATCGCGTCAGGAGCAATCTGGCCGGGGACGACGTGGTAGGTCAGGATCGAGGACAGCGTCGCCGCGCCCTCGGGGGTCTTGAGGGTATCAACAGTGGCCGCGTCGAGCTTCGCGAACGCGTCGTCGACCGGAGCGAAGACCGTGAACTCACCGCTGTTCAGGGTGTCGACGAGGTTGACATCGGGGTTGAGGCCACCGGAGACCGCTGCGGTCAGGGTGGTCAGCAGCGGGTTGTTCGATGCGGCGGTCGCAACGGGGTCGAGCGACATGCCCTCGACCGAACCGGCACCGTCCGGGACCTGGGCGGCGTAAGCGGCACAGCCGGCACCGACAAGGTTCGCGGTGGGATCCATCGTGGCCTTCGGGGTGGAAGAGGCGGAGGTCGGGCTTGCCATCGGGGTCGACATCTCGGTCCCCGCGTCGCTGGAGGTGGTGGTCGAGCCGCTTCCGCTCGAGCAGGCAGTGAGGCCGAGGGCGGCGGTGCCCAGCAGGGCGAATGCGGCGAGGGCGGAACGCTTGGTGGATCGCATGGGATTTCTCCTTCGTGAGACGGCCCCCACGTAATGCGGTGGACCTGTTCTGTGTGGACCGTTTCGCGGCCGTTGACAAGTGTTCGGAGCCCTCCCTAGGGGGGTTTGGAATTCTTTCGGTAATCTAGGTAACGGCTTCGTAACGGCAGGGAACCAGAGGGCGGCGAGCCTTGCCTCCACGTCGATTACCCTGGACTCGTCGCGCGCACGCGGGACCCGATTGACGAGAGGACGAGCCGGTGCAGACCCGAGGCGTACGAGTGGCACGCGGCATCTCGGCCGCTCTCGCCGCGACCGCCACGGCCGCCGCCTCCCACACGCTCGCCGGCGCCGAGACTCCTGCTCCCGCGATCCTCGCGCTCGCCGCGGCGTTCGCGGCCGTCGTCTGCGTGCTCCTCTCCGGACGCCAGCTCTCCCTCCCCCGCCTGACCGCCTCCGTCCTGCTCAGCCAGATCGCCTACCACGGGCTCTTCCTCGTGACGGGTAGCGGAGGAGAGGTGAGCGTGATCGGCACGACGGGCAGCGCCGCGCACTTCCATGACGGATCGACCATCGAACTGATCACTGGCGGAGGCGGGCACGCCGCACACGGGCCCGTGATGCTCGTCGCCCACCTCGTCGCTGCGGGCCTCACGATCGCCGCACTCCGCCACGCAGAGCGGCTGTTCTGGACCCTCGGCGCGACACTGCACCGCGTCGTCGTGCGGATCGTCGCCCGAGCATCCGCCCTGGCGCTCCCGCAGAGCCCGAGCGTGGCGGTGACGGGCGCTCCCGAACCGCGAGCGCCCCGCACGCTCGGCACGGTCCTCTCGGTCCTCCGACACCGTGGACCGCCCCTGCGCGCATTCTGCGCCGCCTGACGTCCCTCCCGCGCGGGAGGACCCCGGTCGGTGCACCCGCGCGCACCGCGAATCCGCGCTGCGTCTTTAACCCCCGGCACTGGGCCGGACCACTTCAGAGGACACGACCGCCATGACCTGCTCTCCCTCATCTTTTTCACGCCTGCGCATCGCGGGCAGTGGCGCGCTCGTCGCCGCAGGAGCGATCGCACTCGCGCTCGCCGCCCCGACCGCCGCCAGCGCCCATGTGACCGCTG
The DNA here is from genome assembly GCF_004011095.1 of Rathayibacter rathayi. GTDB lineage: Bacteria > Actinomycetota > Actinomycetes > Actinomycetales > Microbacteriaceae > Rathayibacter > Rathayibacter rathayi. Next base: position 171,574 of record NZ_CP028129.1, read on the forward strand.
CCGCGAGCAGCACCGCCGCCGGCTCCTACACCGTCATCACCTTCTCCCTCGCCCACGGCTGCGAGGGATCACCCACGACGGGTCTCACCATCACGATGCCCGACGGGATCAACTCGGTCAGCCCGACCGTCAACCCGAACTGGGACGTCGTCAAGAACGAAGTTGCAGTCTCGGAACCCGTTACGGACTCCCACGGCAACACCGCGACGAAGCGTGTCTCGGACGTCGTCTACACGGCGAAGACTCCGCTCGCCGACGGCTATCGCGACACGGTCCAGCTCCAGCTCCAGCTCCCCGAGGACTCGGCCGGCTCCACTCTGGAGTTCCCGGTGCTGCAGACCTGCGAGACGGGCAGCACCGCCTGGGACCAGCCGACCGTTGAGGGCCAGAACGAGCCGGAGCTGCCCGCTCCCACGGTCGCGGTGACCGCTGCGGAGGCCGGTTCCGGCCACGACGGCGGACATCACGGCAGCGGAGATGAAGACGGAGACGACGAGGTCGCGACAGCAGCCTCAACGACGACTGCGGCGGGCGGTGACGATCTGGTCGCCCGAATTCTCGGCGTCGGTGGCCTCGTCGTCGGAGCGGTCGGTGTCGCCGTCGGTCTCGCATCCCGCCGCCGCGACCCTCGGGCGTCGGCGTGACCCATCGCAGACTCCTGCTCTCCGTGGCCGCGATCGGGCTCCTCAGCTCGATCGCGGTCGCGGCACCCGCCAGCGCGCACAACTATCTCGTCTCGACAACTCCGGCGGCGGACTCCACGGTGACCGAGCAGCCGAGAACGCTGGAACTCACGACCAATGACGATCTCCTCGTGCTAGGGACGGACGGGACGGCGGCCGCACTGCGCGTTGTCGGTCCGGATGGGCTCTACTACGGGGACGGCTGCGTCGCCGTCGTCGGGCCGGAGGCCTCGATGCCGCTAGAACTCGGCGCACCGGGTGAATACACGGTGACCTGGCAGGTCGTGTCGACGGATGGGCACCCCGTGTCAGGGCAGTACACGTTCGACTGGGCGCCGACCGAGGGTAGTGCGCTCGCCGAAGGATCACGCGCGATCCCGGACTGTAACGGGACTATCGCGGTCTCGGGAAGTGCCGAGTCGGCTGACGACGCTCAAGCAGTGTCCGGATCGGACCCCGCGCTGATCGGTGACGTGCTCTGGATCGGCGGCGCGCTCGTCGCTGTCGCAGCCGCTATCGGAGTCACGCTACTCGTGCTCCGCCGGCGACCCCGCGGCTGAGCTCCCAGGCCTCCTGGGCTGGCCGGTGGTCAGCTCAGGAGGCTCGCGAGCGGGCCCTCGTCGATACCCGTGAGGACGGCGGCGGCGTCGTCATAGACGGCGACCGCACCGGCCTCCCGGAGATCGTGCTCGGAGGTGCCGCCGGAGAGGACACCGACGCTCGCCAATCCGGCCCGTTCAGCGGCGATGACGTCCCACGTCGCGTCGCCCAGCATGATCGCATGGTCCGCTGACACGCCCGCCCGTTCAAGGGCGATTGTGATCAGGTCCGGTGCGGGCTTCGCGGTTGAGACATCAGCACCGCTGGTGACCGCGTGAACGGAGCCGCCGAGATCGAGGACGTCAAGAAGAACGTCGAGCTCGTTCTGCGGCGCCGACGTCGCGAGGACGACGTGGACCCCACGGCCCACGAGCGTAGCGACGAGTTCTCGTGCTCCCGGCAGGGGAGCGATCCGGGCTGTCGTCTCGTCGTAGTTTTTCCTGTGCAGCGATGTCAGCAGCGCACGTCGGTCGTCGTTCACGTCCTCCTCGAGGAGCATGTCGAGCAGTTTCGACGAATCCGCGCCGATCGCACGCTGAATTCGCCAGGCGGGGACGACGAGGTCGCACTGCCAGAAGGCCCGCGACCATGCCTCGACGTGGAGGAAGTTGGTGTCCGCGAGCGTCCCGTCGATGTCGAACAGGACCGCCGCGTTCTCGGCGGTCTTCTCGTCGCGGTTCTTTGCTGCCGCCATATCGCTTCCTCCGGGTCGATCCGTGCCCGCCTGCCGAATTCACGCTACGTGGTCGCGCAGAAGAGGACGCGCCCCTTGACGTCGGTCGCCTCCGCAGAATGTGTCCGGGCTGTCGGTCTCGATGCTGGCCGACGCCCTGCCCGCTCGAGTCGATGACCCGAGCCGCGCGACGAGTTCGCGGGTGCCCGTAAGCGGCTCGATGCGAGTGCTGAGCGTGGCGTCCTTCGGTAGACGTCGGCGTCTTCGAATGAGACAAGGGTGCTCCCATCGTCGCCGGAGGATGTCAAGGCCTCAGTGGGATTGCTGGAGCTCGGTGGCGCGTTTCGCCGGTCATGTTGGCGCAACGTTGACAAGCAAAAAACGGCCGGAGATGATCTTTGCTCGCGACAGAAGGGAATGTGCCAACGTGAACGCTCTTGCTCTTCCCCACTCTCGGTGGGTTGTGGTACCATCCGCACTCCTGGCAGCCGGCGCAACGCGAGCGGACGTGGTGCTCCTTCGGGCTGCCGAGGGCAGGGGGGCGATCGGCGTGCGCAGCACGCCGCGAAGGACAGGGCGCACGCCCACGAGCACCGGCTTGATCGGTGACGCCGGGACCTCCCGGTGGAGTCTCCGTCGAGAAACGTCGGACCCGACCCATTGCGATCCGTCGCGGAACGAGAGAAGAGCATGAGCACGCTGCGACGACCCCAGATTGCGCGCGATCCGGCCACACACCGCTCCCCGAGTAGCGACGTCGTCGTGGAGGTTCAGGGTCTCGCCAAGACTTACGGCGACTTCCGAGTCATCGCGGGCCTGGACCTCGAGGTGCATCGCGGCGAGATTTTCGGGCTCCTTGGGCCGAACGGTGCAGGTAAGACCACCACGATCGACCTGCTGGTCGGGCTCCGCCGTCCGACTTCCGGTTCTGTGCGCGTCCTCGGCCTCGACCCTGCGGTCGACCGGACCGAGTTCACGGCCCGCGTCGCGGTACAGCCCCAGGAGGCGAGCATCTACGAGACCTTGACCGTCGCTGAGACGCTGCGTCTCATCGCTGCGCTGCACGCGTCGCCCCGACCGGTCGCCGAGATCGCCGAACACATCGGTCTGGCCGATCAGGCCCGGGTCCGCGTCCGGCGTCTCTCCGGCGGTCAGCGGCGGCGGCTCCTCCTGGGCGTCGCTCTGATCGGCGACCCGGAGGTCGTGGTGCTCGATGAACCCTCAGCCGGACTGGATCCGGCGGCACGACAGAGCCTCTGGGCCCTGATCTCCTCGCTCCGGGAGCGTGGGACGACCGTCGTCATCACCACGCACCACATGGACGAGGCCGCTGTGCTCTGCGATCGCGTGGCGATAGTGGTCGACGGGGCGATCGTCGCCCTCGATGCTCCCGACGAACTGGTGCGCCAAAGCTCGGCGCAACGACGGGTGACGTTCACCCTCTCTGGGGAGACCGCGATCGACGATCTGCGATCCCATGTCGGCGTCGTGTCGCTCGAGACCGCGCCGCTCGAGTCCGGTCAGCGGGTCGACGTCGTCACCACCGACTCGGACGAACTTCTCGCGCACTTGATCACCAACGGTTGGCGACCGCGCGATCTCCTCATCAGCACGCAGACCCTCGAGGACGTGTTCCTCGCGCTCGCCGAGACGAGCGACTACGCGTCTCGCTCGCGTGGGCGGACGACGAAGAAGGGACGGAAGCAGCGATGACCGCCAGTCTCGATTCGCCGCCTCGCTCGGCGCTCGCCGAACTCAGCCTCACCAATGCGCGGGAACTCCTGCGCGATGGGAAGACCATGTTCTTCATCGTGTTCTTTCCCCTGTTCTTCCTCGGGTTGTTCTCGTTCCTGGCGAGCACCATCGACGCGAAGTCGCCTCAGCCGGTGGTCGCCGTGACCCAGTCCGCGGACAGCGCGGCCTTTGTTCACCGGCTCGAGGCCGCGGGGTTCGTCGCGAGCGAGGCGGCGCCCGGGGCCACCGCCCAGGATGCGACGGCCGTTGTCACGATACACGATGCCTCGGCGTCTGTGCTACTCGATGCGGAGAAGAAGCCGCAGTGGCGTGGGCTGGTCGACAGTATCGCGGCCGACGGTATCGCGAAGACGAGTATCACCGCCGTCTACACCGACGGTTCGGCTGTGTTCGATCCACTGCGCACCAGTCTCGCCTCGATCGTGATGGTCTCGTTCCTGACTCTCGCCCTGCTCGGCACAGCGGTTCCGGTCGTCGCGCTGCGCGGCAAGGGGACTCTGCGTCTGCTCGGAACAACACCGCTACGACGATCGACCTTCATCCTGTCGCAGTCACCCGCCCGGTTCCTGCTCGGAGTGGCGCAGCTGGCGCTCGTCGTCGCGGTCGCGGCGGTGCTCGGCTATCTCAGCCCCGCCGCTACGCCGCGCCTGATCGTGACCGCCCTGCTCGGTCTCACCATGCTCTTCGCGATCGGGTACCTTTTCGGGTCCCGCGCCTCGAATTCGGAGGCGACCACTACCGTGCTCTCGCTGCTCATCCCCGTCGCGCTGATGCTCTCGGGGTCCGTCATACCGTTGAGTGTCTTCCCGGCGCAGGTGCAAGCGGCGGTCGGTTGGCTGCCGACGACAGTGCTCGCGAAAGCGCTGTCCGTCGATCTCGTCGGCGACGTCACAGCGATAGACCTCAGGGTCGCCTGGGGCGTGATGGCGGCGGTCGCGGTGCTCGCCGTGGTTCTGGCCTCGGTCCTTTTCCGCTGGGACCAGGGGGAGGAGCGATGAATGTCCTCGGCCCCACCCCCACTCCCGGCGCCCAGTACGACCTGGGCGGGCTCGCGGACCTCGACCGACTCGTCGGTCCCCTCGGAGTCGTCCACGGCGTCCAGCGGTTGCCCAATCAGGCCGGCGAGCCCGGCTTCCCGATCTACGTCGCGCAGCTCGGCGACCTCTCGCCACTGTCCAAGAACGTCCGGGAGTCGACGCGCGGCGGCTCCACCCGTGGTCAGATCGACGGCGCAGGAGGCGCCCTCGATGCCGAGAAGGCGTCGCGGCTCTGCCTGGCGGAGGCGATCGAGCGCTATGCGTCGTGCTTCGTGCCCGATGACCAGCTGGTCTGGGCCTCCTCGGACGAACTCGGCGACGAGGCGATCAATCTGCGCCGCTTTCCGCAGTGCTCGGAGGCCGAGCTGCGCAACCCGCGCTCGATCCATGCCCCGGTCGACACGACCGCCCCGATCCGTTGGGTGCGCGGCTGGTCGCTGACCCGCTCTCGCCCCGTCTACGTACCGGCGGTCTCGACCTGGCTGTACATCCCCGCCCGCACGAGGGCAGAGCGGTTCACGATGCCCATCTCGACCGGGTGCGCCACGCACACATCGCTGGCGCAAGCCGTGGTGAACGGGCTCAGCGAGGTCATCGAGCGCGACTCCATCGCCCTCACCTGGCTGCAGCGCATACCGTGGCCGCAGCTCGAGATCGACGTGGATGACGAGCGCCTCGCACCGTTCCTCGAGCGCTACCGCACGAGCCATGTACGCACCCGCTTCTACGACGCGACCACGGATGCGGGGGTTCCCACCTTCTACTCCGTCGATGTGACGCCCGAGAACGAGGTCCTCGGCCAGTTGGTCATGGCTAACACCTCGCTCGACCCGATCGACTCCGTCGCCAAGATGCTCCGGGAGTCCGCCTCCTCGCGTATCGCCATGCAAGCGTCGCGCGGCCGGCCGACGGACATCGATGAGTTCACGTCGGTGTTCCACGGAGCCAGCTACATGGGAGCGCCGCAGCGGATCCGGGACTACGACTTCCTGTTGGAGTCGGACGAGACCCGACGGCTGTCCGAGATCCGCTCGCAGCTCACCGGTGATCCGGAGTCGGATCTTCAAGGGATGCTCGAGCGCCTCGCCCGCATCAACGCCGAGGTGATCGTGGTCGAGATCACGACTGAGGAGGCACGAGCTGCGGGCTTCCGCGTGGTCCGGGTCCTAGTCCCCGAGCTCATGCCTCTTTCATTCGTGCATACCGGCCGCTACCTGGCCCATCCCCGCCTCTACGAGGCGCCGGTCGCGATGGGCTACGCCGCCGCCGACGAGGCCGGCATCAACCCGCTCCCTCAACCGTTCGCCTGATCCGACCGAACCGACAAAGGACGAAAGTATGAAAGTTCACCTCCTCGCAGCGGGCGACGTGGCCGTGGCCGTGGCAGAGCGGCTGACAACGGTGCTGCGCGCCGCGGGCGACGTCACCGTAACCGACCGCGTCGCCGACGGCCGCGGACTCGACCCCGCCTTGTGGCCGCATCCCGACCTGCGCGTCGTCGTCGCGTGGCGTGAGTCGGCGGAGCTTGTCGAGGCCGTCGATCGCTCCTCCGCCGAGACCGGTGTGCCCACAACGCAGGCGGTTCTCGTCCATCCCCGGCTGCGCGTCGGACCGACCATCGTGCCGCGCGCGTCCGGAGGACCCTCGAACACGATCGGAGGGTGCCAGCGCTGCCTCGACCGGCGCCAGCGCCAGCACGATGGCGGGATCATCCGGGCCGAGGCGTTGTGGCGGCACTACGCTGCGGAGCCGGCCGCCGGCCCCGTCGGCTACCTGCCGCACCACGTCTCGATTGCCTCAGTGCTCCTCGCGGGCGTCGCTGCGGCGGCGCGAGAGGGCCGGCTCCTTGAGGAGCGCAACGTCGTCCGCACCGTGCACCTGCTGAACGGCACCACGCACCGTACCGAGCTCATCCCTGTGCACGGCTGCGACCGCTGCGGGGTGACGCGCCCGGATGCGTCCTGGTCGGCGCTGTCGACCGAGCTCGCCGCCGTCGGCGCTACCCTCACCGCCGTTCCCGACAGGAGTGGTACCGATGTCTGAATCCGGTGTGCTCGCCGCGGAGGCGATGGGGCTTGCGGCGCTCAATGATCCCCAGTTCCGTCTCCCTCGTCGGCCTCGACTGGCTCCGGGCCTGGTCGTCGTGCCTGGTGACGACTGCGTGCTTGTTGAAGGCGGGCCGTCCCGACAGCTGCTCGGCGGGCGCTCGGCGAGTGCTGTGCTCGGCCGCCTGCTCCCGCTGCTCGACGGTTCTCGCTCGGTTCAGGAGCTGGCCGTCGCCACGGATCGGACCCCGCAGGACACCCACTCGGCGGTCGCCCTGCTCTACGCGAGCGGCCTGCTCGAAGACGCACAGGATGCCCCCGACGTCGCTGATGCCGACCCGGCCGCCCTCGCCTTCTACTCCCGCTCTATCGACTCGACGCGCATCAACGCCTCGGGCGCCGAGGCCCTGCAGCGTCTGCGCGCCCGCCGGGTGCTGGTGGTCGCCGGACCGACGGCCACCGGACTCGCCGCAGCGTTGGTCGACGAGCTCCGACGCACGGAACTCAGCGACGTCGAGCTGGCCGAGCCGGGTACGGTGCCAGCGGTCTCGGGCCGGAGTCTCCTGGTCATCGTCGGCGACTCGGCGCAGCTGCGGCGCGATGCCGAGCGTGCTGCCGACGCCGGCGTCGGCGTGCTGCCTGTACGCCTGAGCGGTCGCCGCCTCTACTACGGCCCGTACGTCGACCCGTCCTACACGGTGCGGTTCGACGACCTGGCCGAGCAGATCGCGGCCGAGGACCACCACGACCCGTCGGCCGACGATCAGCCGCTGGCCGCCGCGCTCGTCGCCGGCGAAGTCACGACCCTGCTCTCTCGAGTCGGCACGCCGCTCTCGCAGCAGTCGCTCGTGCGCCTCGACCTCGAGACGCTGGTGCAGGAACGCCTGGTGGCGGTCCCCTCGACGGCCGACGGCATCCCGCTCGCCTACGCCTTCGAGGCGTCGACCGCCTTCCCGCCGCGCGCTCTCGCCTCGCTCAAGGACCACCAGGTGCACTACAAGCAGTCAAACCTCGCGCTGCAGCGCGAGTCGAAACGCTGGCCCAGCGCGCCGACCCTGCCACTTGCCGAGCGCGCCGTCTCGAAGAGCCCTTCCCGGGAGGCTCCTGCGCCCCTGCCCGATCCTGAGGCGCCCGCCACGGTGGCCGCGCTGTCCGCGGGCATCCTCTCGGACATCGTGATCCGCACCGCGGGGAACCGTGAGAGCGGGGGCCCGCGCGAAGGGAAGGTGCGCCGCTGGGCTGCCTCGGGGGGCAACCTCGGCTCGGTGCAGGCCTATGTCCTGGCGCGGAGAGTCGACGGCCTCGCCGCCGGCGCGTACGGGTACCAGCGCGGCGACGATTCCTGGGCCGAGCTGCCGTGGGCCGATCCGGGAACGCCGCTCCCCGGGGCGCCACTCGAGGCGGACGCCGTCCTCGTGCTCACCGGAGCGCTCGGCCGCGTCGCCTCGAAGTACGCCGCGTTCGCCTGGCGCATCGTGCACCTGGATGCGGGAGTCGCCGTGACCCACATCCGGCTCCTCGCCGCGGCACACGGCCTCCGCGCCGTCGCCGCTCCCGCCTGGGACGACGACGCGATCGCGGGGCTGCTCGGCCTCGATATCACCGTCGAACCGGTGACAGCTGTCCTCTCTCTCTTCAGCGCAGGCTGCCCAAGCGCACCGTCTCCGACCGGAGGAACCCCGCGATGACCAGGATCCCCGCACGCGACGCAGTCCCCGCCGAGCGCATCCGGCCCGCTCCCACCGCGGCCGGTGGACTCCGCACCCAGCATGAGCTGATCAGCGAGCTCCAGCACAGCGTGCGACTTTCACCCGACCAGCTCGCGGTCCGTCCACTGCCGATCGGCGTCCGCCGACCACTGGTGCAGGGCGTCTCTCCCGTCGCGCTTCCTGCCGTGCCCGTCCCGGCCGAGGGCGCACACCCTGCCTGCGGGCTCGACGACGTGATCGAGCATCGTGAATCGGTGCGGTTCTACGGCGAGCAGTCGGTCGATGCGGCGGTCGTCGCGCGGATCGTCCGGGCCGGACACCGCGCCGACGCCGCCACCTGGCCCGGCGAGGCGGGTGCAGGACTCGGCATCGAGCTGCTCGTCGCCGCCCGTCGGATGACCGGCTCTGCACCCGCGATCCTCCGCCTCGACGGTGATGCGTTCGTGCCGCTGGCGGAACTCGACGAGGACACGGCCGAGGACCTGGTGCTCCAGATCGAGTACGCCTGGTCGCCCGTGATCCTCATCGCAATCGCACCTCTCGCCGACGCGCTCGACCGCTGGGGTGATCACGGGGAGCGCCTCGTGAACACCCGTGCGGCAGCGGCCGTGACGGCCGCGCTGCACGAGGCCTGCTCCCTCGGCCTCGTAGGGAGCCCGTTCGCGGGCTTCCTCACCTCTGGACTCCGTCGACTCCTTGATGTCGACGGTTATGCGAACGCTCAGCTGTTCGCCGCCTCCCTCGGGCACCCGCACCCCACCACCACAACCGAAAGGACTAAACAATGACCACCACCACCTCTCAGGACGAGCTGTTTTCGGTCGATATAGAGGGCCTCGGCGTCGCCGAGCTGCCGAGCGACGCCGCCCTCGCCTCGCTGAGTTCGGCCTCGACCGCTGGCTCCGCCTCCTGTCCCGGCTCCTCCGCCTCCACTGTGGGCACCGTCGGCTGCGTCGGCTGATCCGCGGTTCCCACTCCCTCTCTCAGAAAGGACAACGTTCATGTTCACCAGTACCAGTACCAGCCTGACCGCACAGGACCTGACCGCACAGGACCTCGACGGCGACCTCGGCGTCGAAGAACTGAGCAGCCAGAGTGCCCTGGGCACATGGGGCTCGGCCGGCACCTTCGGCTCGGCCGGGTGCCCTGGCTCGACCGCGAGCAGTGCCGGCACAGCCTCCTCCTTCGGCTGATCCGTCCCCTTCTCGTCAACGTACGTATTTCTCTCCCTCATCGAAAGGACAACATCATGACCCTGAACTCCAACGAGAACCAGGACCTCTTCGCCGCTGACCTCACCGTCGAAGAACTCGACAACCAGGTAGCGGCGGGTTTCACCACCGCAGGCTCGTTCGCGACCGGTAGCTCGGCCGCTTGCCCGGCCTCGTCCATTTCCACCGGCAGCTCTTTCTCGAGCGCCGGCGACTGAGCGGGGAGTGCCGTCCGCCGTTCCGGCGGACGGCACTCGCCACCCGGCCTCACCCCCCGCCCGCACCGTTCACCCCCGCCCGCACCGTTCACCGAGGAGGAGTAGCGTGGGATCAGAAAACGTCCTCCACAGCCCAGCGTCTGCGACTGAGGACGCACCCCTGGACTGGTTCCGCAACGCACACCCGCGCCTCCGCGAAGACGTGGAGCTGCTTGAGGGCCTCGACGGGAAGCCGCTCCTTTACATCGGCGCCACCGGCCGCTACCTCGCGATCGGTCGCGACGTCGTCCCGCTCCTGCCGCTCTTTGACGGCGTCACTACCGGTGCGGAGCTCGTCGAGCGCCTGCGCGGCGACCGAGATCCCGAGCAGGTCGCCACCCGCGTGAGCTGGCTCGCTCACAGCCTGCGCCAGGCCGGCGCGCTCGAGGAGCCGCCGGCCCGGGTCGGCGTTCGCCGTGGGCTCGCGCGTTTCATGCGCCGCGAGCACCTGCTGCGCCTGCCGCTCACCCGGAGCGTCGGACTCGTCCTCGAGCCGGTGGTCGCGCCGCTCCGGGCTATCCCTGGCCCCCGTCTCGCCGCTCTCTGGATCACACTGGCTGCCGTGGGCGCCGTCCTCGGAGTCGTGGCACTCGCCACGGCCGGCGCCAACTGGCGCCTCCCCGCCCACGCCTGGCTGCTGTATCCGCTGATCTTCGCGCAGATCGCCGCGCACGAGCTGTCGCATGCCCTCGTCTGTCAGTACCTGCGCGTGCCGGTGCGCGAAGCGGGGATCGGTTTGATGCTCTACGTCATGCCGGTTGGGTACGTCGACCGCACCGACGCCTACCGAGTCGCGGACCGTCGCTCCCGCGCCTTCCTCTCGTCGGCCGGTCCTGTCAACGACCAGCTCTGGTTCGGTGCCGCGGCCGTCGTCGCGATGACGGTGCCCGGTGAGCCAGGCGACCTCGCCTTCATGCTCCTGATCTTCCAGGCCTTCCTCACTGTCATGAATCTCAACCCGGTGACTCCCTCGGATGGTTACCAGGTCGTCTCGGCGTTCGCCGGCGAGGTGAACGTCCGCGGTCAGGCGCTCTCCTACCTCACCCACCGGCTCCTGCGGATTCCGCTGCCGCCCGGAGTCGCCGCACTCACCCCGCGCCGCCGCCGCTTCTACCTCGGTTACGCCGTCGCCTGCCTCCTGTTCCTCGCTCTGCTGGTCGCGGGCGTCCTGCGCACCCTCCTAGGGCTCGTGGAGGTTCTCTCGTGAGCGCGCCCGTTCCGGCGCCCCTTGCCGCTCCGTCAGCCCGCACGCCGAGCGTGCGCTTCGCTCGTGTGGCCGGTCTCGACGCGGGACGCCTCCCGCTGGCAGCGGAGGGCGCGGACGAACTCTCCGCGCAGCTCCAGGTCCTGGAGTCGCGGCTACCCGGGCTAGGCGACGCCGCGAGTGACGCCCTGCACCGCCTTGTGCCGCTCCTCGACGACGACCGCCCGCTTCGTCGAACGGTGCTTGCCCTGCGCCGCTCGACGCGCTCCACCGCTCCAGCTCCCCTCGCGCCCGCGGTGCTCGACCAGATCCTGGCTGCACTCGCAGAGCGCGCCTCCGAGGCACCAGTCGCCGCCTGGGCGGCGGCCCTCGCGCAGCGCGCCGAGCTCGCCGACCGCCTCCACGACGCCGTCGATCGGGGTGTCGCCCGCACCGGTGCTGCGCTCGCCGCTCTCCGCGACGATCCCGAGATAGTGGGCGCGATCGCCGATGCCAGCCCCGATTTCGCTGCTGCCCCTGGACGGAGTGCGCTGAAGCCGGGCCGTCACGCGACGCGGAGCTTGCTCTCCTATGCCACCCGCGCCGCGTTCAAGACGAGCCCGTTCGGCACCCTGACCACCGTCGGACTCGCGGGCGCGCCGTCGCCGTCGGCTCCGGCGGTCGGGATCACTCACTCCTACGCCGCGGCGTGGCTCGACGTCTTGGCGCGCGACGAACGCGCCGCGACCGCGTTTGAGATCGAGCCGCTGCGCACGGGAGGTCTCGATTCAGTGTCGGAGCCGGTCGCGATCCCCGAGCTGATCGAGAGCCGCGACTTCGTGTGGCGTCGCACGCTACGGGTGGCCCTCCGCGGCTCCGGCGCGGTACTCGAGGCGCTGCAGCGCGTTGGACGAGCGCCGCTCAAGCGCGTCTTGGAGGAGATCGGCGGCGATGACCCCTTCGCCGCCTACCTCCGCATGCTCGATGCCGGTCTCTTGCGGGTGGTCGCACCGTGGGGCTACGCGGAGCGCCACGCCCTCAGGGCGCTCGCCGCGCGTCTCGCCTCCGCCGTCCCCGACCACCCGGCCGCCGCCCTCCTCGCCGAGGTGGTCGTCGAGGCGCGTGCCGTGACGGGCCTCACCGGGAGGGAGCGCGGCCGTCGCCGAGCGGCGCTGCGCGATCGCGCCGACCAGGCGCTCGCCGCGTGGGGCGTGGCGCCGGGCCACCGGCGCTTCGAGGTATACGTCGACGCCGCTCCCGCGATTGCGATCCCGGGGCCCTCGCCCGAGCTTGAGGCCGAGATCCAGCGCTTCACGGCCTCGGTCCGCCGCAGCACGATCCGCTCACCGGCGTACGAGGCGCTCGTCGCAGCGCTCGTCGACCGCTGCGGTCCCGGCGGCACGATTGACGACCCGTGGCGCTGGCTGCTGGCAGCGGGCGCCGATGAGCAGCTACAGGAATCGCTGTTCGCTCGCCCCAGTGCGGCACGCGCACCGGCGTCCCGGCCGCTCGGTCGGTCGATGCCGCCCGTCACTGCGGCAGTGGCCTTCCAGGTGGTGCACGGCGATGAGCCCCTGATCGTCATCAATCAGCTCCACAGCGGACAGGGGGGACTCGTGAGCCGCTTCGGCGCTCTGCACGACGGGCTCCGCCCGCTCCTCGCCAAGCGGGCGCGACGCCTTGCCCGGGGCGCACTGGCGGTCGAATTCGTGCCGTCCTGGGAGGTCAACGGGATGCAGGCCGCCGCGGCGGGCACCCTCCCGCGCCTGTCGCTCCCGGTCGACGCGCCGGTAACGGAGGATCGGGTCGCCGCGATCGACTTCACCCAGCTGCGCCTGCGACATGACCCTGCGACGGAGTCGATCGAGCTGTTGACCGAGGACGCAATGCCGGTCGTTCCCTTCTACCTCGGCCTGGTGCCTGCGCATTTGCTCAGCGGGCCGGAGCGGATCCTCGCGGTGCTCGCCGACCCGTGGCAACTGCCGCGGGTCGGCGCGCCGACAGTCGCGGCTCTCGCCGATCTGGATCGAGTGGTCCGCCGCCCTCGTCGCGTCAGCGGGAGGATCGTTCTTCGCCGTGCGGTCTGGACCGTTCCGACGGCCCTTCTGCCCGCGCTCGACGGCGATGATGCGGAGCTCCTGCACAAGATTGGTTGCTGGCGGCGCGCCCAGGGAATCCCGGCACAGGTGTTTGTGCGCCTCGTCCGTGTACGACCTGTCCTCGACCCCGTCGGCCACAAGCCCGTCCCGATTGATCTGCGCAGTCCGTACTCGCTCAGTCTGCTCCTTGCGACACTCGCCGACGCCCGCGGTCGCGACGAGCTGCGCGGGGTCGAGATCACGGAGGCGCTGCCCGCGCCGCACGAGTTCGCCCGTGCCTCCGATGGCTCCCTCCGCGCCGTCGAACACGTCGTGCTGAGTGAGGACGAGGACGAGGTGGGCATCGCGGCAGCGGTCATAGGAGAGAGGGGCAGACGATGACGCTCCTCGGCTCTGCCCCGCGACCCCTCGACGTGGCCGCGGCCCCACAGTGGTGGTACGCGCGCCTCTACACCGGAGGCGTCGATGCGATCGACGACGTGATCGCGGAACTCCTGCCGTCGCTGCTGGCCGAGGTACGCGCGCTGGACGCGAGCCGGTGGTTCTTCCTCCGTTACGTCGATCCGAGCGGGCCGCACCTGCGGTTGCGCGTCTTCGGCCCTGGGGCGAGCCTCGACCGGCTCGTCCGTGTCTCCCGCGATCTCTGCACGCACCTCGAACTCATTGTGAGCGCGTCTCGCTCCCCACGGATCGAACTCGTTCGCGGTGCGAATGCCGCGGTCTTCACCGGCTCCGGGGATGCTGTTGGCCTACGCCCGGCTGTCTACGAGCCCGAGACCGACAAGTACGGCGGACTCGACGGCGTCGAATTGGCGGAGCGCGTCTTCGAGTTCTCTTCGGAGCTGGCGCTGTGGGGCGTCGCTGAGTACGAGAAGGGGGCTGACCGGGATGCGCTCGCGGCGCTCCTGCTCGCCGACGGGGCCGGTGCGCTCGCCCACGGTACCCGCGCTCAGGAGTGGCCTGCGCGCCGCGCCGTCTCGTGGCTCCGGTTCTGGCAGATCCACGCCGAGTGGTGGACGGGTGCCGTCTTCGGCGACGAGACGGTGCGCGCGGGGCTTGATGCGCACGTCTGCGCTCATCGGAGTGCTGTGATGGAGCGTCTGCGACGTACCGCGGTGCAACCTGGAGTGGAGGCGTGGCGCCGTCGGTGGTTCCGCGCGGTCGACGACTACCTCACCGCGGCCGGTCGGCTCGGGGTGCCGCGCACACCGCAACACCTCGTGTTCCATCAGAATCATCTCCTGATGAACCGACTCGGGTACCTTCCGCGCGAGGAGGCTCTGCTCGGGCTTCACGCGCGCGACTGGGTTGCCCTATCGGGTGATCCGACCACGGCGGCACCCCGATCATCTCCTGCATCTGCCTACGCTGCCGCATCCGTACCCCGACCTGTACCCGGGTTCGCGACGAAAAGAGAGAATTGATGATGAACTCGACTACCGTCCGGACTCCGGTTGCCGCCCGCACCACCGCTGTCTCGACGGTCGGAGCGGTGGCCTTGCTGTCGCGCTGATGAACACCCTCGCTGCTACGACGCCGATGTTCCGGCTCGGTGGCGCGTTGGTTTTCGCCAGAGCGTTATTCGTCTTCGCCGCCGAGTTCGTGGTCCTGGCGATCGTGTCCCTGCGCAGAGGGCACCGCACTGCCTGAGCGACCGCTGCTCATCGGGCGACCTCCCCACCCCGGTCGCCAATCAGGCATGCGTGCGTACGCTTTCCCTGATGATCTCCGCGTACGAGTAGATCTCGTCGAGGGAGGCGATCGGGTGTCGGGTCTCGTTCTTCTCCGCGTCGAACGTGCCGAGGTACTTCTGCTTACGGTTGAAGTGCAGGCGGGCGACCGGTTTGCGGTTGTTGTCGTCCAGGATCACCGCGAAGTACGATTTCGCGTCTCTCTGCGCGATCCGATTCACCTTCACCTCGCTACAGGCGATGGCCTTGATAATCTGGAAGCCCTCAAGTTCCTCCAGAGTCGTCTCGAGGTCGCTCTGCTCCTCGAGTTCCTCCTCGACGACGGCCTGACTGGTGAGTGACTGCTCTGCTGCAATCGCCTCGGTGCCAGGGAAGTTGGGCGCACCGAGAGCGGTCTTCAGTCGCTCATTGACCTGTTCGTTGAGGAATTGCTTGGACGCCTTCGACACCAGTGCCGAGAACTGCTCTCGCACCTTCTGCGTGTAGGAGCCTTCGTAAACCCGGGTGGTGAAGAACTTGATCCACTCGTCGCTGGGGGCAGTGAACTGGGTGCCGAGCTCCCGCTTCAGCTGCCCAATGTATTTGAGTTCGCCCGCCGCGCTGATGATCGAATCGAGGTCGAAGACCTCCTTGGTCAGCTTCGTCAGCTCGGGGATGAGCGTCTCGTCGATGTCTGTCAGGTCCAGCACGAGGAACGGCTTCGCATCCATGCGGTTTGGAGCGTCGAGGTCGGTGTAGAAGTGGTATTGCTCTCCGTTGGTGAGGACAGCGATTCTCGCACTGGTGACTGCGAAATAGCGGAATAGCTGCGAGGCGTGCTCGAGGCGTAGAGGTTCCGCGGACTTCTTGCATTCGATCAGCATCTGCACGGCGCCATTGTGGACGATCGCGTAATCGATCTTCTCGCCCTTCTTCACTCCGACATCCGCGATGAATTCGGGCACAACTTCGAGCGGGTTGAAGACGTCGTAACCGAGGATTGTCGAAATGAACGGCATGATGAACGCGTTCTTCGTCGCCTCCTCCGTCTGGATGTTCTCGCGCTGCTGGTGGACCTTCGTCGCCAGAGCGATGAGTCGTTCGGTGAATTCCACGGTTTCCCCCCTGGTGCAGCTGAGCATGACATCCATGCAGACGAATGCTCTCCGATCGAGGCCATTCAGCGCCACCCCCTTCCGTGGGTCTCCTCCCGTGCCACCCGCTGTGGCAGCGCGAACACCGTCTCGACTCCGGGCGAGTACAGCACCGAGTCCGGCGCCCGGGACGCCAGCCCCGGGAAGCCCGCCGCCTCGAGGAGCCCGTCGTCGAGGGCCAACAGCTCTGCGCGGCGCAGCGGCCACGGACGGTGCAGGTTCCGTCCGTACCAGGTCGAGCCCAGGTGTCGCTCGTGGTAGGCCCAGCGTGCGGTGAGGAACAAGGCCAGCGGATCATCGCCCGTGGGCTCTCCGGGGCGCACGACGATCCGGGAGTGGGCGGCCGCGTCCGTGTGCCGGATCGTGTCGTAGATCACCGCGCCGTGGCGGCGCTCGATACTCATTCGCGCCCATCGGTAGGGGAGCCCGAACATCGCCTGCGCCGTCAGCACGGGCACCAGGTGCGCCGCGTCGAGTGAGACGAAGACGACTCCCCGACGCCCGTGTTCGTCGACGGAGTAGAGGCGCACGTTCACCTCGGGGAACGTGCCGAGCCACGGCACTCGCGGTCCGCCCAGGAAGGCTGTCCGCGAGAGTTGGAAGGGGATGAGTCCTACCCAGGAGGAACCGTCGTGCTCGTCCGGCCTGGTCCCGGGCGGCAGATGGGGCGCCACCACTGCAGGGTCCACGCGCCAGTGCAGGAATGTCGCCTCGGTCCAGCGCTGCCGCAGGATGCGCACTCCGCCGAGCGGGGGCGCGGAACGGGTGACGGGTTCGACAGAGCTCACGCGGCCATCGTGCTCTCGCGTGCTGCGAGCACGCCTGTCGCACTGCCCAGATGCGCCACACGGTCTCCGAGCGCGGCGCAGGCGAGCGAGCCGGGAATGGTGCAGGCCTCCCGCGGACGCCACGATGGCCTCATGACACATACCGCCTCCTCTGCACCGCCCTCCACGAGGGACGCCGTCCTGCTCTGGGCGGCGATCGTGGTGACCGTCCTGCTCTGGGCGTCGGCGTTCGTTGGGATCCGCGCCACGACCGAGGATTTCGGTCCTGGTGCGCTCACCCTGGGCCGCATCGTGGTCGGCTCGCTGGCGCTCACTGTCGTCCGGCTCGTCCTCTCCGCCCGTAGGCGCCGCTCGGCCACTGCTCTCGATCCGCGGACCGCCGTGCCGCGGGGCCGCGTCCTCGTTCTCGTGCTGGCCTGGGGAGTCGCGTGGTTCGGGGTGTACAACCTCTCGTTGAACGCGGCGGAACGGCATGTCGATGCGGGGACGGCGGCGCTGCTGGTAAATATCGCGCCGATGATCACCGCTGTGCTCGCCGGGCTGCTGCTCGGTGAGGGCTTCCCGCGGCGGCTGATTGCGGGGATGGTCGTGGCGCTGACCGGTGTCGGAGTGATCGCGTTCTCCACGTCGACCGGGCAGTTCGACGTGATCGGAGTCGTCCTGGGCCTGGTCGCGGCCGTCGTCTACGGGAGTGCCGCGACGCTCCAGAAGCGCCTGCTGGACCGGATTGACGCGCCGACGATGACCTGGCTGGGGTGCCTCGCCGGGACGCTCGCGTGCCTGCCGTTCGCGCCGGAGCTGATCGAGGCGCTCCGCACCGCGCCGGTCTCCTCCGTCCTCGCGGTCATCTATCTCGGGATCTTCCCGACAGCGGTCGCCTTCACGACCTGGGGCTACGTCCTCGCCCGGTCCAGCGCGGGGCGAACGGCCGCCTCGACGTACGCGGTGCCCGCGGTGGTCGTTCTGCTGTCCTGGCTCGTCCTCGGTGAGACTCCGCCTCCCGCCGCACTGCTCGGCGGTGCGCTCGCCCTGGCCGGAGTCGCGGTGGCGACGCTGCGGAGGCGTCCCCGCGCGACCTGAGCGTCGACGGATGCTCCTCCACAGCCACCGGATCACGCCGACTCGTCCGTCCCCGCGGCTCCCCGGGATCGCGCGGGAGGGCCCGGGATATGCTGTGGGACGTCCATCCCAGTCGGCGCCGAGCGCCAGGAACGGTGAGGATCCCGATGACCGAGGCCCTGCAGCAGCCCGTCCAGAACGCCCTCTCGCTCACGCCTCCGGAGCCGGTGGCGGCGGTGCCGACCACGTCGGCGCCGTCGATCGCGCCGAAGGTCCCGGAGGCGGCCCTGCCCGGCCTTGAGGCGAAGGTGGACGGCTACCTCGATACGCTCCTGGCGACGGAGGTGCGCAGCCCCGAATTCGCGACCCGGGCCAACGATATCCGCACGATGGGCGACGCCGACATCCGCTCGGCCGCTGACTCGTCGAATCGGCTGCTGAGCACGCCGGTGCGCGCGCTGAAGGAGGGCGGGCTCTCCGAGGGGTCGACCATCGGCACGACGCTGCTCGAGCTGCGTCGCACGGTGGAGGACCTGGATCCGTCCGAGGACAACGTGCAGAAGAAGATCCTCGGCTTCATCCCCTTCGGCAACAGGATCACCGACTACTTCCGTCGGTACGAGAGCGCCCAGTCGCACCTCAACGCCATCATCCAGGCCCTGTACGACGGGCAGGACGAGCTGCGGAAGGACAACGCGGCGCTCAACCTCGAGAAGCAGAACCTGTGGGAGACGATGTCGCGTCTCAACGAGTACATCTACGTCGCCGAGCGGCTCGACGTGAAGCTCTCGGCGACGATCGCGGAGCTTGACGCGACCGACCCGGAGCGGGCGAAGACGCTGCGCGAGGACGTCCTCTTCTCCGCGCGCCAGAAACACCAGGACCTGCTGACCCAGCTCGCCGTCTCGATCCAGGGTTACCTTGCGATCGACGTCATCATCAAGAACAACGTCGAGCTGATCAAGGGCGTCGATCGCGCGACGACCACCACCGTGTCGGCGCTGCGCACGGCGGTCATCGTCGCGCAGGCGCTCGCCAACCAGCGTCTCGTCCTCGATCAGATCACCGCGCTCAACACGACCACGTCGAACATGATCGAGGCCACCTCGCGCATGCTCGCCGACCAGTCGGCCTCGATCCAGTCGCAGGCCGCCTCCGCCACCGTCGGGCTGCCGCAGTTGCAGGCCGCGTTCGCGAACATCTACCAGACGATGGATTCGATCTCGGACTTCAAGATCAAGGCGCTGGACAGCATGGCCCAGACCGTCGGAGTCCTCCAGACCGAGACGGCCAAGGCGGGCGACTACGTGGAGCGCGCTCGCCGCAGCAACTCGGACATCGACGCGGCGTCCTCGCTCGATCTCGGCCGCTAGCCGATGGGCTGGTTCTCCCGACTGTTCACGGGCGCCCCTGCGGAGCCGGAGGAGACCGCGCCCGCTCTGCCGCGCGTCCCGACGAGCGAGGACATCCTCGCGGCGCTCGACCGGGTGAACAGTCGGACCGAGGGGCAGGTGCCCGGGATCGTCGCGGCCCGCATCCAGCGGATCGACGAAACCGTCCGCGAGATGGTGCCCCGCCTCGACCGCCTCGGCGGGATGAGCAGGCAGGGCCACACCGTCGTCTCGACCGCGACCAGCTACCTCCCCGAGGCGGTCGAGGGGTACCTCCGACTGCCGAGGGACTTCGCCGACCGCCGCGCTGTGCACAAAGGAAAGACCTCGCTGATGATCCTCTGCGACCAGCTCGACCTCCTCGGGGGCACGCTCGACCGCATCTCGGACGCCGTCTCGCGCCAGGACGCCTCAGCGCTGATCGCACACGGGCAGTTCCTGGCGGAGAAGTTCACGGACTCCTCGCTCTCGCCGAGCGGTCTCGACGCGCCCCCGCAGCCCGGTGCCCCGTCCGGGCCCGGCTCGCTGACCCCGCCGAATGCCTCGTGACCGCGCTCGCTCAGGCACTCGACGCCCTTGTGCTCGCGGGAGTAGCCGCGGGTCTCGACGCCGCCGTCGTCCGCGAGGAGGGTACGCGGCTGGCCGCCGCCGTCGCTGAGTCGATCCGCGGGGCCGGCCAGGACTGGCTTGCCGCCACCGGCGAGACGGGCGGCTTGGAGGCCTTCTTCACCGCTGCCTCGAGGGGTCGGCGCTGGCGGTCGGCGCCGACGGATCAGCTCTCCGCGCTGGCCGGTGCGGGGTCTTCGCACGCCTCCGCTTATGCGCGCGCTCTGACCGAGGTCGTCTCCGCCGCGAGCGCGCTCGGCGACCCCGACATCGGGGGTATCGCCTCGGCCTCCGCGACGGCTGCGGCCCAGCTCGCCGCGGTCCCGGGGCCCGGGGAGCGACCCCGACGGGGAGCGGAGCAGCGGGCCCCGCGGACGGCATCGGCGGCGTCACTTCTGCCGGGCTTCCCGCGGGCGTTCCCGGGGTCGACGAGATCATTGCGCGCCTGCGTCGCACCGAGCACGACGGCCCGCAGGACGAGGCGGCCCCCACCGCCGCGCCCGAGCCCGCGCCCGAAGCGGAGCCGCTCGACCCGCCCGAGTCCATCGACGACCTGCTCGCCGAGCTCGACGCCCTGATCGGCCTCGACCGGGTGAAGAGCGAGATCAAGCGGCAGACCCAGCTGCTCCGGATCGACACGCTGCGCCAGGCCGCCGGGCTCAGTACGCCCACGCTCACGCGCCACCTCGTCTTCACGGGGAACCCCGGCACGGGTAAGACGACGGTGGCGCGGCTGGTCTCGCGGATCTACCGCTCGCTGGGCATCCTCTCCCAGGGTGTGCTCGTCGAGGTCGACCGCTCGGAGTTGGTGGCCGGCTACCTCGGGCAGACCGCGACGAAGACGGCCGAGGTCATCGCCTCGGCGCGCGGCGGGATCCTCTTCATCGACGAGGCGTACGCGCTCGCGCTCGATCAGTACGGGGCGGAGGCGGTCACCACCCTCGTGAAGGACATGGAGGATCACCGGGGCGACCTCGTGGTGATCGTCGCCGGCTACTCCGGGCCGATGCAGGGCTTCCTCGAGACCAACCCCGGTCTCGCCAGCCGCTTCTCGACCACGATCGACTTCGCCGACTACTCCGACGACGAACTCTCGGCGATCTTCCGTCGGCTGGCCGCCTCCGCGGACTTCGAGCCGACGGAGGCGGCGCTCGCCGCGTTCGCCGAGCTCGCGTCGGCGCAGCAGCGCACGGAGGCGTTCGGCAACGGGCGCTGGGTGCGCAACGTCCTCGACGCCGCGATCACCCGCCACGCCTGGCGCCTGCGAGACGTGGAGGAGCCGACGCTGGACGAGTTGCGCATCCTGCTCCCGGAGGACGTCGTGGAGAGCCCGGCCGACGCAGGAAGCCCGGCCGACGCCACTGGTGCCAAGACCACCGACAGCGGCCTCGGGCCGCCCACCCCCGAAAGCCCCGAGGAGGAGACCCGATGAGCACCGCCCAGGCCGCGCCACCCGCGCAGAGGCTCCCCGAGTCGCCTCTCGTCCAGGTCGCCAACCGCCCTGCCCGGCGCAGACCTTCCCTCCTCGCTCGTGCGACCGCGACGACTCCGGGCGCGCTGCGCCTCCTCCTCGCGCTGACGGCGCTGGCCGCCGTCCTCTTCGGCGTGTTCGCGCAGCAGGCCGGAGCGATGCAGGCGCGCGCCGCGACGACGGCCAGGGAGCAGTCGACTCAGCTCCTGGGCGTGCAGAACGTTCGGACGCTGCTCGTCGATGCGAATGCGATCGCGGCGAACACCTTCCTCGTCGGCGGGCTCGAACCGACCGAGCTGCGTGCCTCCTACGTCGCCAGCCTCACCGGCGCCGCGTCGGCGATCGCCGGGCTGTCGGCCGCCGAGCCGGCCGACACCGAAGCCCTCGCCCGCGTCGCCAGCAGCATCACCACCTACAGCGGCCTGATCGAGCAGGCTCGCGCCAACAACCGCCAGGGTTTCCCCGTCGCGTCGGCGTACCTCGATCAGGCGTCGGCGGCGCTCTCGGGCGAGGGCGGCATCCTCGAGGACCTCGACGGGCTAGTCAGCTCCGGCGCCGACCGGGTCGCGGCCGCCTACGACGCCGTCCGCTGGAGCGTCCTGCTGGTGATCGGCTCGCTGGTGATGCTGGTTCTCCTCCTGGCGGCGCAGGTCTGGCTGGCCCGGCGCACCCACCGCTACCTCAACCGTCCGCTCGCGACCGGCACGGCCCTTCTGCTCGTCCTGGGCATCGGCGGTGCGCTCGCCTACGGATCGGTCGCGGCGAACGCGGGAACCGCCCGCGTCGAGTCGTACCGCGAGGCGCTCACCGTGTCGAACGCCCTGATCGCCGCGAGCGACGCCAAGTCGCTCGAGAGCTTCACGCTGATCAAGCGCGGTTCCGGTGCGGCCCTCGAGGAGCGGTACACGCAGGCGGTCACGTCGGCGCGCGACAAGCTCTCGGGCGACCTGCGGGACGAGTCGGCGCGCACGCGGCTGGTCGACGAGTTCGGGCAGTGGCAGTTGTTCCACGCGGAGATTCAGACGGCGGACGGGGCCGGGAAGTGGGATCAAGCCGTTCGCGTCGTCACGGCGACCGGGACCGGCACGCCGAACGACCTCTTCAGCACCTTCTCCAGCGACGCCCGCGAGGTGGTGCAGGAGAAGGCCGCGGCCACCGCCACGACGCTCGACCGGGGCGCGGAGTTCTCGTCCCTGGTCTCCTGGGTGCTGCTGGCGTCGGGTCTCGCGGGCGCCGTGTTCGCCTGGCGAGGTGTCGCTCAGCGACTGGAGGAGTACCGATGAACCGGTTGCGCGCCGCCGCCCTCGCCCTGGCCACCGCCGCGGCTCTCGTCCTCACCGGCTGCAGCACGGGGGCCGACGACCTGGGCGCGCCCCTGGCCGCCGTGACTCCGACGGAGAGCTCCGCTGCTCCTGCCGCCCCGGCCGCCGCGGACTGCTCGCCCTCGGCCGTCACCTCCTATGCTCCGACCGGTGTGACCGACAGCACCCGCCTCGCTCAGATCCGCGGACGCGGGACCCTGCGCGTCGGCGTCTCGGCCGACACGCTGCTGATGAGTGCCCGCAACCCCCTCACCGGAGCGATCGAGGGCTTCGACGTCGACATCGCCCGCGAGGTCGCCCGCGCGATCCTCGGCACCGATGCCATTGACTACGTCGTGATCACCTCCGCCCAGCGCCTGCCCGCGCTCACCGGCGGCGACGGCGCTCCCCAGGTGGACCTGGTCGCCCGCACTCTCACGATGACCTGCGACCGCTGGAGCTCGATCGCGTTCTCGGCGGAGTATTACGACGCCGGCCTCAAGGTGCTCGTCTCGGACAACCCAGGGGGCGTCCCGGTCACCGGCATCGGCGACCTCGACGGCAAGCGGGTCTGCGCACCGAGCGGCACGACGACGCTCAGCCGGATGCAGAACGACTATCCGGAGGTGAATGCCGTCGAGGCCGCCACGCATTCGCAGTGCCTCGCGCTCTTCCAAGCCGGCGAAGTCGATGCCATCGCGGGTGACGACACGATCCTCGCGGGATTCGTGGCGCAGGACCCGTACGCGAAGGTCGTCGGCGACGCGCTGAGCTCGGAGCCCTATGGCCTGGGGCTGCCCGCCGACGATCCCGACTTCGTGCGCTTCGTCAACGCCGCGCTCGAGAGCATCCGTAGCGACGGCCGCTGGCAGAGCATCTACGAGCGCTGGCTCGGGGTTCTCGGCGACGCCTCGCCTCCGGCTCCGGTGTACGGCCGATGAGTAATGGTCTCGTGGAGGGGACGCCCGTCGCTCCGGGGCGCCTGGGCGAGGCCGCTCCGCAGCGCGAACTCTTCGAGTACCTCGCCGCGCTCACCCGCTGGCTCCAGCGGACGACGCGCGAGCTCTCGCGTCTGGACGCCGCCGCTCTGGCGTCGCCGCACGCCGAGAACTACACGGCCGACGTGGTGCTCGCTCAGTCGCTGCGTGAATCCGTCACGCGGCGTCTCGCCGAGCTCGAGGTCGTCTGGGACTCCGGTCGCGTCGATGTGGTCGCCCGGGAGCGGATGTCGCAGTTGATGTGGGGGCGCCTCGACGCCTCCGGGAGCGGCGCCGTCTCGCTGGTGGAGGCCGTGCGCCTGTGCGACGCGGTCGTGGGGCAGCTGCGCTCCCGGCTCGAGTTCGACCCCAGCGGCACCGACGTCGCCGGGCGGATCGTGGGGGTGCGCGCCGAGATCGAGCGCTGCCGCGACCTCGCTCGCGACGGCGGCGGCACCGTCGATCGCGCGCGAGCGGAGCGGGTGGACGTGTTGCGTTCCCGGCTCGACGCGCTCGCCGAGAGGGCGGGGCGGGGAGCCGACGTGTCGGGGCCGCTCGGACAGCTCGAGAGCGACTCCGCCCGCCTCGAACGTGACCTGATCATCGCCGCGTCCACGCGGCGCGGACTCGAGCGCGATCGCCGTCGAGCCCGCGAGCTGGCCGAGGCGGCCGAGCGCCGTGAAGCGCCGCTGCGGGAGCTGGTGGCCCGATGCCGTCGCGAGATCGCCGACCCGCCGCGCCTCGCCGTGCCCGACGTCTCGCGCCTAGGAGAGCCTCCGCTTGGCCGCGAGGAGCTCGACGCGCACCTCGTCCGACTCACGGCCGTCGGCCGAGCCTTCGACGCGGTCGAGGCCGCGTACACGTCGCCGCTGCGCGAACGCGCCGCCCTGGGCTTCCGCCTCCGGGCGCTGCAGGAGCGCGCCGAGGGCAACGGCCGAGCTGCCACCCCGGTCGCAGTCGCGGCCGCGGAGGAGGTGCGCGCCGCACTCGAGGCGGTGCCCTGCTCCGTCCCGCTCGCCCGCCACTTGGTCGAGCAGTACGACGTCGTCACTCGCGACCTCCCGCCTCACGACCCCGTGCACCACCGGAAGGCCACCCCATGAACGGCGCCCCCTGCACCGCGACCCCCGGCTGCCCGGGCACGATCGAGGACGGCTACTGCAACGTCTGCGGCCTTCCGCCCGAGGAGGTTGCCGCGGCGTCCGCTCCCACCGCTCGTCGCGCCGCGCCGGCGACGGCTCCGGCCACCGCATCCGGCGCCTTCGGCACCGGCTTCATCGAGGGCACCCCCCGCCCAGCGGCATCCGGTCCCGCGGAGGAGTCGGCGACCGCGCGCAGCACCCGCACCTCCTCCGCCCGCCTCGCCACCGCGGCCCTCGGCTCCGCCCGCACGGCGCAGACCGGCTCGAAAGTCACCCGCCGTGTCGGCACCACCTCGACCCGCCTGCGCGGCCCGCGCCTGGGTGCCGGGCTGACCACCGTGCCCTCCCGCCCGGCCGCCGATCCGATGGCCGCGCTGATGACCGAGGCGGTCCTCCCCGAGCGCAAGCGATTCTGCTCGCACTGCGGCACCGCCGTCGGCCGCGGACGCGACGGGCGGCCCGGCCGCACCGAGGGCTTCTGCGCCAACTGCCGCACGCCCTTCTCGTTCACCCCGCAGCTGAAGCGGGGCGACGTGGTCGGCGGGCAGTACGAGGTGGTCGGCTGCCTCGCCTACGGCGGCCTCGGCTGGATCTTTCTCGCGCGCGACCGGAACGTCTCGGGACGCTGGGTCGTGCTCAAGGGCCTGCTCAATTCCGGCGACCCCGACGCCTACGCGGCGGCCGTCACCGAGCGCCGGTTCCTGGCAGAGGTCGAGCATCCGCTCATCGTCGAGATCTACAACTTCGTTCTGCACGACGGCGCCGGCTACATCGTGATGGAGTACGTCGGCGGGCCGAGCCTCAAGCAGATCCTGAAGGAGCGGCTGGACGCGAACGGCGGCGCCGCGAATCCGCTGCCGGTGGATCAGGCGCTCGCGTTCGTGCTCGAGCTGATGCCCGCGTTCGCCTACCTGCACGATCAGGGTCTTCTCTACTGCGACTTCAAGCCCGACAACATGATTCAGATCGGCGATCAGGTCAAGCTGATCGACCTGGGCGGCGTGCGTCGGATCGACGATGAGGACTCCGCGATCTACGGAACCGTCGGCTATCAGGCCCCGGAGGTCGCCCACCTCGGGCCCTCCGTCGCCTCCGACGTCTATACGATCGGCCGCACGCTGGCCTCGCTCGTGCTCGACTTCCGCGGCAACCAGACCACCTTCGTCGCCTCGCTGCCGCCGGTCTCCGAGACGCCGCTGTTCCAGCGCTACGACTCCTTCTACCGCCTGATCGCGAAGGCCTGCGCACCCGATCCGCAGGACCGCTTCGCGAGCGTCGACGAGATGCGCGGCCAGCTGCTCGGTGTGCTGCGCGAGGTCGTCGCGACCGACCGCGGCCCCGGGCACCCCGCGCTGCACTCGACGGAGTCGGCCCTGTTCGAGGCGCCGGTGGCCGACGTGGTCGACCGCGTTCCGCCGTGGGATGCGCTGCCGGCCCTGCGGCGCGACGAGTCCGACCCTGCCCGGTCGTGGCTCGCGGGCGTCAACGTCGCCGACCCGATCGTGCGCCTGCGCGCCCTCGCTCTCGCGCCCACCATCACCGTCGAAGTGCGGCTCGCCCGCGCCCGCGCGGCGATCGAGGCCCAGCGCTGGGAGGAGGCGGCGCGCGCGACCGGCGAGATCCTCGCCGAGGACCCGTGGGAGTGGCGGGCGGTGTGGATGAGCGGTCTCGCGCAGCTCGCTCGCGGTGACGAGGTCGGCGCCCGCGCCTCCTTCAACACCGTCTACGGGCAGGTCCCCGGCGAACTCGCCCCCAAGCTCGCGCTGGCCGCGGCCTGCGAGGCGAGCGGTGAGCCCGAGGTCGCCGAGTCGCTCTACGTGATCTGCGCCCGCGCCGACGCGAACTACACAGCGCCTGCCGCGTTCGGCCTCGCCCGAGTGCGGCAGCTGCGCTCCGACCTCGACGGAGCGCTCGACGCGCTCGACATCGTCGCCCCCACGCGCTCTTCCTACGCCGATGCGCGCCGCCGCCGAGCGGAACTGCTGGCGGAGTCGGGGCGCGGTCTGCCCTCGCTCTCAGCCGCCCTCGCCAGCGTCGACTCCGTGTCCATCGACCAGCGGACCCGCCTCGAACTCACCACGCAGGTCCTCGCCTCCGCGCTCGAGCTGGTGCAGCGCGATGGCCCCGCCGAGGGCGCGAACCTCGGCGGAGTCGAGGCGAACGAGGTCGCGATCCGCGACGGCCTCGAGGCCTCCTTCCGGGCACTCGCCGCCTCCACCCGCGAACACGACAAGCGCCTGCACCTCGTCGACCGGGCCAACGAGGTCCGACGGTGGACGCTGACGTGAGCGCCGCGCTCTCGACTCCTTGCCCGACCTGTGGCGAGCCGGTTACCACGGGCGACGCGTTCTGTGAAGCCTGCGGGACGCCGCTGATCGTCGCGGCCGCCGCCTCCGTTCCTCCCGTTCCGGTCGGGGTAGCCGCGACCTGTGTCTTCTGCGGCGGAGTGGTCGCCGAGGACGGCTACTGCGAGCAGTGCGGCCGCCCGGCGCCGAGCGAGCGCGAGCACTGGGCGGAGGCGCCGCACCCGCTCGTCGGCGGCGTCTGTGATCGCGGGCTCCGGCACCCCGCCAACGAGGACGCGATGGCGATCGGAGCGACGGCCCTCGCGGACGGTGCGCTGCACACGGCGCTGCTCGTGGTGTGCGACGGGGTCTCGTCGACCCCCGACTCCGACCGAGCGTCGCTCGCCGCGGCCCGCGCCGCGCTCAGCGCGCTCCAGGCCGAGGTCGGCGGTGAGAGCGTCGGAGCGGACCGCTGGCGCGCGCTCCTGCAGATGGCGACCGCGCGCGCTTCCGGAGCGATCGAGGCGGCTCTGCCCGGAAAGCGGTCGAACCCGCCCTCGTGTACGTTCACCGCGGCAGTGCTCGACGGGGCGCTGCTCGTCACCGGCAATGTGGGCGACAGCCGCAGCTACTGGATCCCTGACGCCGGCGAGCCCCGTCAGCTGAGCGTCGACGACTCCTGGGCGCAGGAGCAGATCGCGTCGGGAGTGCCGCGGGAGCAGGCCGAGACGGCGCCCGACGCGCACGCGATCACCCGGTGGCTGGGCGCCGACGCGCACGATGAGGAGCCGCGGGTCGCCGCCGAGGAGCTGACGGAGCCCGGCTGGGTGCTGGTCTGCTCCGACGGGCTGTGGAACTACGCCTCCACCGCAGACAACCTCGCGCGCGTGTTTCGGGAGGCGCAGGAGCGGGTGGGCGCCGACCCGGTGGCACTCGGGGAAGCTCTGGTCGCCTGGGCGAACGAACGTGGCGGGCACGACAACATCACGGCGGCGCTGGCCCGCTTCATCCCCGCCGACGCCGGGCCTGTCGGTTAGCGTCCCCCATCCGTCCAGCGCCCCCGCTCACGCTGGACGGATCCGCGCACCTCCGCGACCCCCTCTGCCCCTACAGTCGTCGCCATGAGCATCGCCGAGCCCGCCACCGCCCTCTCCGTCGTCGGCCACTGGATCGACGGGGCCCCCTCAGCCTCCTCGTCCGGCCGCACCGCGCCCGTCTACGACCCGGCCCTGGGAGTCGTGGCCAGGGAGGTGGCCCTCGCCGATGGCGCCGAGGTCGCCGCCGCCGTCGCCTCCGCGAGGGCCGCCTTCCCCGCCTGGCGCGACACATCACTCGCGAAGCGGCAGCAAATCATCTTCCGCTTCCGGGAGCTGCTCGCCTCCAGGAAGCAGGAGCTCGCCGAGCTGATCACCTCGGAGCACGGCAAGGTCGTCTCGGATGCACTCGGCGAGATCGCCCGCGGGCAGGAGGTCGTGGAGTTCGCGACCGGCCTGGCCCACCACCTCAAGGGCGAGTACTCCGAGCAGGTCTCCACGGGCGTCGATGTCTACTCGGTGAAGCAGCCTCTCGGCGTCGTCGGGATCATCAGCCCGTTCAACTTCCCCGCGATGGTGCCGATGTGGTTCTTCCCGATCGCGATCGCCGCCGGCAACACCGTGGTGGTGAAGCCCTCCGAGAAGGACCCGTCACCTGCGCTGTGGCTCGGCGCGCTCTGGAAGGAAGCAGGCCTCCCCGACGGCGTCTACACCGTGCTGAACGGCGACCAGGTCGCCGTCGATGGACTGCTCGAGCACCCGGACGTCCGCTCGATCTCGTTCGTCGGGTCGACGCCGATCGCCCAGTACGTCTACGAGACCGGCACTCGGCATGGGAAGCGGGTGCAGGCGCTCGGCGGGGCGAAGAACCACATGCTGGTCCTCCCGGACGCCGATCTCGATCTCGTCGCCGACTCCGCGATCAACGCCGGTTTCGGCTCAGCGGGGGAGCGGTGCATGGCGATCTCGGTCGTCGTCGCGGTCGAACCCGTGGCGGATGAGCTGATCGAGAAGATCCGGGAGCGGGCCGCGACCCTTCGCACCGGCGACGGCCGTCGAGGCTGCGATATGGGGCCGCTCATCACCGAGGCGCACCGCGACAAGGTCGCCTCCTACATAGCGATCGCCCAGGAGGACGGAGCCGAGGTGGTCATCGACGGCCGCGGCATCGAGGTCGACGGCGACGCGAACGGCTTCTGGCTCGGCCCGACCCTCCTCGACCGCGTGCCGACGACGTCCCGCGCCTACACCGAGGAGATCTTCGGACCGGTCCTCTCGATCGTCCGCGTCGCGTCCTACGAGGAGGGCGTCGCGCTCATCAATGCCGGCGCCTTCGGCAACGGCACGGCGATCTTCACCAACGACGGAGGAGCGGCCCGCCGTTTCCAGAACGAGGTCGAGGTCGGAATGATCGGCATCAACGTCCCCATCCCGGTGCCGGTCGCGACGTTCTCGTTCGGCGGCTGGAAGGCGTCTCTGTTCGGCGACACCAAGGCTCACGGCGCCGAGGGCGTCCGCTTCTTCACCCAGCAGAAGGCCATCACGAGCCGGTGGCTCGACCCCTCCCACGGCGGCATCGACCTCGGCTTCCCGCGGCAGTCCTAGTGGATCAGCCGCAGCGCCGTCCAGAGTTCCGTGCGGGCGGACACGTCGTCGAGGTCGAGGCCGAGGGCGCGCTCCACGGCAGTGATGCGGTTGCGGAGCGTGTGCCGGTGCACGCCAAGGTCCCGCGCCGCCGGCTCCCAGGCGCCGTTGCGGCGCAGCCATGCCCGGGCGCTCTCGAGCAGTACCGCGCCGTCGGGGCTCAGCAGCGGCGCGAGCATCCGGCGGGCGAGCGGTTCGGCGCCGGACGCGGCGAGCAGCCCGAGCATCCCCTCGGCGGCGACGTCCTCGAAGCGGGTCAGTGGTCCTCCCGTCCGTTCCGCCGCGCGCCGAGCCTCCGCGATGCCCCGGTCGAGGTCGGCCCAGCCCAGCGGAGCGGAGGCGCCGCCCGTCGCTCCGTGCCGCTGGAGGACCGCAGTCAGCGGGTCGAGCTTGTCGGCGGCCGTCATGGCGACGAGTGACCCGTCCCGCTCCGCGAAGAACAGCGTCGCGTCCTCCTCCTCCGCCACGACCTCCAGCTCGTCGAGGAGCGAGTCGCCCTGCACCGGCGCGCTCAGCACGACCACTCGCACCGGCTCGGCCGGCAGCGCTCTCCCGAGCCGCCGTGCCGTGCTCTCGGCGACGTCGAACGCGCCCGCGGCCAGCAGCTCCAGCAGTCCCGATTGCAGTTGTCGGCGGGAGGAGTCGAGGGCGCGCCGCTGCTCCAGGGCGATGCTCGCCAGCGCGATGACGCTCGCGACCAGGTCGTTACCCGCCGGATCCAGCGGCGTGCCCGTGCCCACCGCGAGCACCCCGCGCAGATGGTCGCGGCGCCCGATCGTCTGCAGCGTCACGCCGCCCCCGTCGTCCAGCCGGAGCCCCGCGCGGCTGCCTCGGCTGAGCGCGTGCCTCGCGGCCGCGGCGATCGACTCCTCCGCAGGCACGGCGAGCCGCGTGGGCAGGTGCACCCTGTGACCCGCGGCGTCGTACAGGGCGACCCAGCACCCCAACTGACGCTCGAGTTCGGTGAGGATCGCCCCGAGCCCGTCCGGTCGCAGCGCTGCATGGGCGACCCGGCGTTGCGCCTCCAATGACCATTCCAGCCGCTCACGCTGCTCGCGCGAGATCACGTCGGCGACGAAACGGATGATCCCCATGAACGGCGTGAGCTCCGCCACCTCCAGTAGCGGCAGGCCCTGACGCTCGCAGGCCGCGATCAGCGCGGCGGGCACCTCGTCGTGCACGATCCGCGTGGCGAAGCCGAGCGCACGGATGCCGCGGCCGCGCAGGCGGGCGACGTACTCCTCCGAGAACTCGACGCCGTCGTGTCCGGTGAAGTGGACGCCGTCGGTGAGGAGCAACTGCCCCGATTCGAGCCAGGGCGTCGGGTCGACGAGGTCGGAGGAGTGCGCCCAGCTCAGAGGGGCGTCGAGGACGGCCTCGTCGTGCACTCCCGCGAGTATCCGGAGGCGGAAGGCCGGCTCGGCCAGCAGATCGCGGACGGTCGCGGGCATGCGCGGCTCCCTTCGACGACTTGTCCAGCGTAGGTGCAGGGTCGCGCCGGATCCGGCCGGAGCGCGGCCCGCTCGCCTGCGCAGCAGCGCGGAGCCGCCCGCCCGCGTGCGTCGGCGCCGCACAACGTCAGCTGCGAGCACCCGTCATCCACCATCGTCGATGAGACCTACCCACAGCTGACGTTGTGCCGCGCACACCGGGTTTCGCTCAGCCCGTCGCCAACGAGGACGCGTTCCACTCCACCTCGGCGATCCTCGCCTGCCCGGCGACGCTGGGGTGGAAGTGGTCGACGGTGCTGAGCAGGTCGGGCGTGAAGTCCAGCCTGCTGAGCGCACCGCCGTCCCAGCGGCATTGCGAGCCCTGGGCGTCGCACGCGTTCTCGAGGACCGCGTCGAAGTCCTTAAGGCGCTTCGCCGCAGCGGCGACCGAGGCCGCCGCCGCCGCCGGGCTCAGGGGGGTGCCTGTCGCGCTGACTCCGCGGGTGGTGCGGCAGAGTCCGGCTGAGGCCCAGAGCCCAGCGCCGGAAGTCCCGCGAACGGACCGCCACTGCGAGGCATTGTCCGGCACCGATGCGAGGACGATCCCGGCCGTCGGCCACGAGCTGCGGATCGCGCTCATCGCGGCGTCCACGCCCTGGCGGAAGGTGTCGACCGGAGTCATCGGGTAGCCGTCGCTCGCCACCGGCACATTCGGGCCGCAGAGGTCGTTGCCGCCGACGAGGAGCGTGACGACATTCGGATGCACGCCCGCCGAGACCGCGGCCGCGACTCGCGCTGGGACCTGAGCGACGGTGTTGCCGCTCTGCGCGAAGTTGGCGGTGCTGACCGTCACCCACGGGCGAGAGGCTTGCAGACGCTGGGCGAAGGAGTCGACGGCAGGGAAACTTCCTGTCGACCAGCTGCGTTCGGGGCAGTCCGTGAAGGATCCGCAGGCGGTGAATGCTCGGGTGGTCGAGTCGCCCAGGGCGAGGAGCGAGACCTGTGGAGCCGGCGCGGCAATGGCGGCGCCGGCCGGAACCAAGGCAGCGGTCGCCGCGAGGACGGTTCCGATTGCGAGGGAGCGGAGCGCGGTGCGCGCTCCGCTGGGGGTGGTGAGGGTCATGACAGTCCGTTCTCGGGTGGCGGCGGGCCAGGGGGAGGATGGCAGCGGCCGCCGAGAAGCGGGCGCGCCCTGGATGAGGAGATCCGCACGCGAGGGCTCCGCACCGGCGGAGGCCATAGCGTCCTCACGTCCGGTGTGGTGCCGACGGGCGCGCAGCTGGCTTAGCCGGGAGGCGCGAGCATGTAGCCGCGCTGTTCCTCGAAGAGGCGCGAGATCGGGACGTACGCCATCAGGTCGGGTCGTGAGCTGGCCGGCAGGGCGCCATCGGTGATGATTCCGTAGAGCCGTCCGCCCCGGCTTGCTACCGGTCCGCCCGAGTCGCCGCTGACGGTCGACGCCGTCCACGTCGTCGCTGCGAACAGAAAGGGTGGCGAGCGCGGCGGGAGCGGAGCGATACCCCAGGTGCAGTTCACGCCGGACACCGCTCCGCTGGTGCAGAAGACTTCGTTCTCGCCCGGGACTCCTGTGCCGTCGAGGGGCATGCTCACGTACCGCCCTGTGTGGTCGCGGAGGAAAATGTTGCCGATGGCGCGAGGGGTGTATGTAGTGTACGGGTCGCAGTGGCGGATCATCGAGCCAGTTCCGCAGTTCCAGTTGGTTCGGGATATCGGGTCGATTCTGGCGATTTCGAGATCGGAGGTGCCCGATTCCCAGATCACCTTCCCAATCTCGCCCTGATCAGCCACGCTGACGGAATCACCCTCGTTCCCGCAGTGCCCGGCCAGAACGACGTATCGGGTGTTCCTGATCCCGGGCGCTAGCGCGGAGTACCAGCTCGTCGAGCGGAGAACGGCACCCACGGTGCAGTACGAGTGCGGTAGCTCCACCCGGCTCCCGGCCTGGAGGGGGGTCTGCTCGCGGAACTCCGAGATGGCGTTCGCGGGCGCTGTTCCTGCGCCGATCAGCGCGACGGCGACCGCGAGCGACGCGAGAACGATTCGCCTCCGCTTTCGGGGCCGTCGTCCGAGCCTGTGGCGCAGCGAGAGATAGGCGGTCAAGGCATCTCCTCGTGAGAGTCGTGGAGCGAGTGGCGGGAAGGGCACGACCGAGCCGTTCCCGGTCAGGCCGTGGGGACCATCCATGCACAGAGAGTGCCAGCGCGAGTCGAGAGAGACACGGCTCGGCTCTGAGGAGATCCGCACACGCCTCGACGTTCCGGCCAGGTTGGAGGCGGCGCGTCGACGGATCCGCCCGCGCGAAGGCGCACCGGTCGCGGCACGATGGACTCCATGATGTCCTCGCCCCTTCCCGCCGTTCGCGACAACGCCTCGGTGACCGCTGCCGACCGGTCCCGCGTGCTCCACTCCTGGTCGGCCCAGGGTGCGCTGAATCCGCTGCCGATCGCGGGCGGCCTCGGCGCCGAGGTCTGGGATGTCGACGGCACCCGCTACCTCGACTTCTCGAGCCAGCTGGTGAATGTCACGATCGGCTACCAGCATCCCAGGGTCGTTGCGGCGATCCAGGAGCAGGCCGGCATCCTCACCACCGTCGGCCCCGCCTCCGCGAACGAGACTCGGGCAGAGGCGGCGCGCCTGATCACCGAACGGGCGCCGGAGGGTATGGAAAAGGTCTTCTTCACTAACGGCGGAGCGGACGCGAACGAGAACGCGATCCGGATGGCCCGCCTCTTCACCGGCCGCGACAAGGTCGTCTCGCTCTACCGCTCATACCACGGCAACACCGGAGCGGCGATCGTCTCGACCGGCGACTGGCGGCGCATCCCCAACGAATACGCCCGCGGTCATGTGCATGCCTTCGGCCCATACCTCTATCGCAGCGAATTCTGGGCCGAGACGCCCGAGCAGGAGTGCGAGCGGGCGCTGCACCACCTCGAGCGCATCGTCCAGGCCGAGGGGTCGGAGTCGATCGCCGCGTTCCTGCTGGAGACCATCCCCGGCACCGCGGGCGTGCTCACTCCGCCGGCCGGCTACCTCGCCGGTGTGCGCGAGATCGCCGACCGGTACGGCATCCAGCTGATCCTCGACGAGGTCATGGCCGGCTTCGGCCGCACGGGGGAGTGGTTCGCCTTCGACGCATTCGATGTGCGCCCCGACCTCATCACCTTCGCGAAGGGTGTCAACTCGGGCTACGTCCCGATCGGAGGCGTTGTCATCTCGGATCCGATCGCCCACCACTTCGACGAGCGCGTCTTCCCCGGCGGCCTGACCTACTCCGGCCATCCGCTCGCCGCGGCCAGCGTCGTCGCGACGCTCGAGGCGATGGCGGAGGAGGGCATCGTCGAGAACGCGCGGACCATCGGCTCCGAGCATCTCGCGCCCGGCCTGGCCGCCCTTGAGGCGAAGCACGATCTGATCGGTGAGGTCCGCGGCTCCGGGGTTTTCTGGGCGCTCGAACTCGTCACCGATCGGGCCGCGCGCACCCCGCTGCCGACCGCGGCCGTTGCCCGCCTCAAGGCCGACTTGCTCGCCCGCGGCCTCCTGCCCTTCACCGCCGACAATCGGATCCATGTGGTTCCGCCGGCCGTGATTACCCCCGCTGAGATTGCCCGCGGCCTCGCCGTCCTCGACGACGCTCTCACCGCCTTCAGTGGTTGAGGATCCCGCCCGACTCGGCGGGACGCCGGTCGTCGCGTCAGGTGACCGTCGTCGCGTCAGGTGACCGGAGCGAGGGCGTAGCCGCGCTGTTCTTCCAGAATGCGGCTGATCGGGACGTAGGTCATCAAGTCGGGGTCGGAATCGTTCCAATTCAGACCTTCACTGACGATTCCGTACAGGCGGCCATCCCGGCCCGCCACCGGCCCCCCGGAGTCACCAACGAGGACCTGATTGCGGAAGGTCCTCGCGCCCAGGACGAAGATGGGGGCAGCCGGAGGCAGACGCGCGACTCCCCAGCTGCAGTTCACGCCGGTCCGGGCACCGCTCGTGCAGAAGACTTCGTTGACGCTGGGGACCCCCATCCCGATCACGGGCAGGCTCGCGTAGCGCCCGAAGTGATCGAACAGGAAGATCCTGCCGATTGCTCGCGGCATGTAGGAAGTGGCCACGGTGCAGCGGTGCAGCGATGAGCTGGGATCGCAGCCGACGTGACTCTCGCCGATCGGGTCGATCCGCGCGATGCTCACGTCCAGCATCGTGGACTTCCAGATTACCGAGCCGATGATGCCCTGGAGGTTCACCCTGATCGGGTCGCCCACGTTGCCGCAGTGCCCCGCCGTGACGATGTAGCGGGTCGCCTTTGCCTTGGGAGACACCGCGGCGTAGAAACTCGTCGAAACGAGGACGGCACCGACTGTGCATCGGTATTTTCCGGCTGCGATGAAGCTCCCGGCCTGGATGGGGATCTGCTCGCGGAATTCGGAGACCGGCCTCCCCGACCCATCGTCGGCCGGCTCAGCGCCCGCCGGCGCGGCGCCCGCGCTGAGCATCCCGAGCGTGGCGCAGACGCCGATGCAGGCGAGCAGTATCCGCGTGCCGAATCGCCGACCGAGCCGGTGGCGCCGGGCGCGAAGGTGAGTAGTCATCGAGTTCCTCTTTCGTCGTCCGCAGAGTGGCAGCGCCTACCGGTGGAACTCTGATCCTGGGCTGAGTAAGTCCATACCACCCGCTGGAGAGGCCGAGCGGCGTTCTACGAGACGCTGTGCAGCGCGAACGCCGTCACGAAACCGAGCACCGCGTACAGCCCTGTGAGCACGTCGTCGCGGTCGAACGCCTCGGGGATCATCGTGTTCGAGATCATCGCGAGGATCGCTCCCGCGGCGACGGTCGTCACGAACGCCACCACCGCTCCCGGTGCCGTGGCGAAGACCAGGAAGCCGACCAGGGCGGCGGCCGCGGAGAGTGCCGCGATCCCGCCCCAGACGGTGAAGACGTAGCGGGCCGAGCGGCCGTCGATCTTCATGCCGACGGTGGAGGAGAGGCCCTCGGGCAGGTTCGAGATGGCGACCGCGGCGACGATCGGCACGCTGATCGCCGCTCCCGCCCCGCCCTGAGCGACCGAGAGGCCGAGCACGATCGACTCCGGAATGCCATCGATGAGCGCGCCGGCAGCGATCGCCGCCCCCGCGCCGCCCCCCGATCCCCTCGTGCTCGTGCGATTCCCCGCCCCCGCGCGTGTGAGCAGCGCGTCGGCGCCGACGAAGACCACGGCTCCCGCGAGGGTCCCCAGGATCGTCGGGAGCAGTCCGCCGTCCTCCGCCGCCTCCTGCACGAGCTCGTAGGCGAGCGCCGAAATCAACACGCCTGCGCCGAACGCTGAGATCGCGGCGGTGAGCTTCGGGGGGACGCGCACGAACCAGGCGAGTGCGGCGCCGATCAGAAGGGTGGCGCCGCCGATGGCGCCACTGAGGAGAGCGAGGGTCCACGTAGGCACGCGCTCAGCGTTTCAGGCTCCGGCGGTGTCCGCGCGGGCCTTGACGGGCTGCCGGATCGTGCGCACCGGGCGCCACACCCTCGACAGGGGTCTGGCGCGAGGCTGATGCGCCGTGCGGTTCAGCGCCGACCGGCCGCCGTCACACGCGGCGCTCCGGCCGTCGCAATGCTGTGCTGGTAGAAGAGCCAGCCGAACACGATGGTTCCGAAGAGGAGGATCACTCGCGCGAGCACCACCGCCGCGATCGCCACCGTACCGTCGATGCCGCCGGCGACGAGGGTTCCGACCATCGCGACCTCGTAGCCGCCCACTCCGTTGGGAGTGACGACGACCATGCTGGCGACCGTGGCGACGCCGTAGGCCACGAAGATGAGTGCCGGATCGGCGGCCGTCCCGAACGCGGCGAGAGCCACCCAGAACAGACCGGCATCGAGAGCGTTCACCGCGAAGGACCAGGCGAACGGAGCGATGAGGGCGCGCGGCCGACTCAGGACGTGACGCAGTTCGAGGTGCAACCCGTCGAAGAACCGCACCAGCGCCACCGTGTCGATCCTCGAACGGCGTCGGATGAGCCGCAAGCCGCGATCGGCCGCGCAGGCGATGAATCCGGCGAACCGATGCAGCAGGCGGCGGCGGCGCAGCAGCACCAGGCCCGCGACCGTGGCGCCGATCGCGAGGCCGCCGATGAGGGCGGCGAGCCACAGCACTCCCGGCGCTGGATCGCCCGAGAGCAGGAGCGAGCCGGTCGCCACGAGGAGCAGGAGGAGGAAGGAGGCGAAGGTCACGGCGAAGCGAACGAGCTGGGCGAACGTGGCGCGGCTCACCGGCACGCCGAGCGTGTTCAGCTTCCACGCGGTGTAGGCGATTCCCGCCGAGCCGCCGGCCGGCAGCATGTGGTTCGCAAAGTTGAATTCGAGCGACATCCGCATGGCCGTGAGAGGACCCACCCGCGAGATCTCGCCCTGGGAGCGGAGGAAGGAGAACAGGACCTCGCCCGTTGCGGCGAAGCTCGCGAGCTGCAGAGGCACCAGCAGCACCAGGATCCACAGGTTGATCCGGCGCAGGTTTCCCACCGCGTCGACCACGGTGGGCCAGGCGCTCCAGACGATCACTGCGACGATGGCGGCCGTCGCTGCGCTCAGCCAGAAGCGCGGGGACTGGTACCAGTGTCGGTGGGGAACGACCGCGGCGGGCATCGTGCTCACACCCTCGCTCATCGAGGCGACGGATCCGTTGCGGACGTCGCGGAGGCGGGTGCCGCGGCCGCCTGCGTCGCAGCGCCCTTGCGCCGCCGCGCCGGATTGCCGTAGCCGTGCCGCACGAGGGTCAGCGTGTCGGTGCGGTAGTAGCGGGACAGCTTGTCGCGGTCGATCGAGCGGAACAGGCGTGCCTTCACCATCGCCGTCGGTGCGTAGCGGAGGGAGTGACCGGTGCGCAGGAGGGCGATGGTGACATCCACGTCCTCACTGATCCCCTCGTCGTCGGCGCCGACCAGGGGCCGGGCCGTGAGCCACGCGTCGCGGCGGAACGCACTGTTGAAGCCGTACAGCATGGGCCGCACCCCGATACTGCGCTGGTGCCAGGCTCGGAAGCCCCGGTACCAGCAGCTGAACCAGAACCGGTCGCCGGGGGAGAGCTCGGCGATCGCGGCGCCCCCGCCGATCCCGTCGACGTCCTCGGTCGCGAAGATCGTGCGGATGCTCTCGACCCAGTCGGCGCGCACGAGCGAGTCGGCGTCGATCCGAGCGATGATGTCACCTCGAGCAGCGTCGAAACCGCTCGAGCGAGCGTTGCCGACGCCACGTCGCGGTTCGTGCACGACCCGGACCCGGCCGAACCGAGCGACGACCGCGAGCGTCGCGTCGCGACTGCCGTTGTCGACCACGATGATCTCATCGGCCGGATCGCTCTGACCCGCGAGCGCCTCGAGGCAGCGGGCGATGATCGCCTCCTCATCGAACGCGGGGATCACCACCGAGACGGTGGGTCGCCGGTCTGCCCGAGGGCTCAGAGCACCGGAGGTGCCCTCGAGACGTCCCTGGGTGCTGTCGAGGTGTTCTGGCATGGAAAGCAGCCGATTCTGTTCGGAGGGCCGCAGCGATGGTGCCCGATCGATGAGGTGCCTGGGACCCGGCACGGCGGGTCGGCTCCGCACTGTATCCCTCTTCCCTGTTTTGTACCGGAGACAAGACGTCAAATCCGGCAAGGATGGCGCGCGCCACGATCGCTGCGTCCCTGGTCGTGCGGCGGAATCCTCGACTGCGTCATCGGCCGTTGAACCCGGACGGGGGGCACTCGGCCGTCGGGCGCCCGTGGTCTGCCCCCGGGCGTCGAGGGGCACGGCAGCATCCGGCGCGCGGCGGGTGGACGAGCGTCACGAGCACGACGGAGACGGTCATCAGCAGGAACCAGGAGACCAACGTGGACTCCGACACGGGCTGCCAGCCGTCGACCTGGGGTAGAGCCAGGCTCCCGCCGAGGCCGCACTGTTCTCGGCGATTCAGATGACGAGCGCGATCAGTGCGAACGCCACGAGCACCGGCATCCGGTGCGTTCCTCGGTTGACCCGGTAGACCATCGTGCTATGCAGACAGAGCGCGGCTCCGAACACAGCAGGCTCAGGCCTGCTTGGTCCCGAAGACGAGGACTCGATCAGGGAGGCTCACCGGCCCGTGGCGGGACTGCGCGAGCAGGTTCCGTGCGGCGTGGTCGATGCGCTCCTCGACCGGCGTGCAGGACCGCATCCGCTCTCCTGCTTACTCCAAGCCGCCGATTCTCTCGCCTCCTCGCGCCCCGCCGTCGGGCAGGTCCTACCGCCTCGCGCCCGTGCCCGACGTGCCCGGCCGATCCTCGACGCCGGAGGGACGCGCGGGTCGGCGCTCCCCGTAAACTGCCCGAATGGCGGAGTTCAACGCGACGGTTTTCCAGAACGAGTTCCTGTCGGACGGCGCGACTGACGTGCACGCCATCGTCACGGTGACCGCGTCCGGCACGGGAGCCGCCGGATCCGACGGTGCCGCGGCCGAGATCATCATCGTCGACTGCTCCGGATCGATGACCGGCGAGAACCTGACGGCCGCCAAGCGCGCCGCCGCTGTGGCCGTCGACCAGATCCTCGACGGCACATTCTTCGCGATCGTCGCCGGCTCCGAGCGCGCCGACCGCGCCTTCCCCTACCCCAACGCCACGGTGTCGATGGTGCGCATGGAGCCGGGTGCGCGTGCCGCGGCGAAGGAGGCGATCGGCTACCTCCAGGCCGACGGCGGTACCGCGATGGGCACCTGGCTGACGCTCGCCCGCCAGCTGTTCGCGACGGTTCCGGAGGTGACCCAGCGGCACGCGATCCTGCTCACGGACGGCAAGAACGAGCACGAGTCGCGGATGCAGCTCGACGCGGCGATCCGCGCGGCGTCGGGCGACTTTCAGTGCGACGTGCGCGGCGTCGGCTCCCGCTGGATTGTCGAGGAGGCGCGCACCATCGCGAGCGCCCTGCTGGGTACCGTGGGCCTGATCGCGAACCCGGCCGACCTGGCCGCCGACTTCGAGACGCTGATGCGGGCGTCGATGGGCCGCGGAGTCGCCAACGGCGAGCTGCGGGTCTGGACGCCGCAGGGTGCGCAGCTGCTCTTCGTGCGCCAGGTCGCGCCGAACCTCGAGGACCTCAGCGTCCGGCGCTCCGCCGTGAATCCGCTCACCGGGGCCTACCCGACCGGCGCCTGGGGCGATGAGTCGCGGGAGTATCATGTGGCCGTCCGGGTCGCGTCCAAGCCCGTTGGTGCGGAGCAGCTGGCCGCGCGGGTGCAGCTCAGCGTCCGTGACCAGGTGGTCGCTTCCGCCCTCGTGAAGGCCCGCTGGACCGACGACTCCGCCCTGACCGCCCGCATCGACCCGGCTGTCGCGCACTACACCGGCCAGACCGAGCTCGCCTCCGCGATCCAGGACGGACTCGCGGCGAAAGCCCGGGGCGACGAGGCGACCGCGACGGTGAAGCTCGGCCGTGCCGTGCAGCTCGCCTCCGTCACGGGGAACGACGAGGCGACCGCGAAGCTGCGTAAGGTCGTCGACATCGACAACCCGAACGAGGGGACGGTGCGGCTCAAGCGCGGCGTCGATCGCCTCGACGAGATGGCGCTGGACACCGCGTCGACCAAAACCACGCGGGTGCGCAAGTGAGTTTCCGCTGCCCCGAGGGGCACACCTCGGAATCGGGCGACTACTGCGACGTCTGCGGGGCGCCCATCGGAGCCGCGCCGGTCACGCCTCCCGCTCCTGCCGCGCCGACCAGGATGATCCCGACCGGGCCGTCGGTCTGCCCGCACTGCTCGTTCCCGAACGACGCCGGCGCGCTGTTCTGTGAGAACTGCGGCTACGACTTCACCACCGGCTCCCTGCCCGAGGCCGATCCGTTCACCGCCTCGGGCGCCGTGCGCGCGCCGGGCGAGGACGGCGGATCGACGACACCGGGCGGCGACCCCGCCGAGCACCCGGGTGAGGCCCCCGCCCCGGGGGTCGACTCCGCGGCTGCGACCGAGCTGGTTTCGGAGCAGGAGGCGGGCTTCGACACGCCGGTCGCGACGGTGCCGCCGGCCGGCTCGGCGCCTGCTGCGTCGCGTGGTGGTGCCGCTGCCCCGGCTGCTGCTCCGCGTGCTGCTTCGGTCGCCGCTGCGCCGACCGAGGTGATTCCGCAGACGGCACCGCCGGAGGAGGAGGCCGCGTCCGGGCCGGCGACCGGGTCCGCCCGCGCAGCTGGCTCCGCCGACCCCGACCGCCCGTGGATCGCCGAGCTCTGGGTCGACCCGGAGTGGTACGCCGAGCAGCGTGCCGACGATCCGATGCCCTCACCCGGACCGCCCGCGACCGTCGTCCTGCGCGAGCGCACCCTGCTGGTGGGCCGGCCCTCCGTCTCGCGCGGCATCTCGCCGCAGGTCGACTGCGGCTCCGACTCCGGAGTCTCGCGCCGGCACTGCCAGCTGAGCACCGACGGCTACCGCTGGTGGGTCGAGGACCTGCAATCGGCGAACGGGACCTACCTCGCGGGGGCCGGCGCGCCCCTCCCACAGACGCCGATCCCGACCGGCCAGCGGCGTGAAGTGCAGGAGGGGGATCGGATCTACGTGGGCGCTTGGACCCGGATTGTTTTGCGCCCCGCGCTCCCCGGCGAGGCGTAGGTTTCCCTCCTGGACCCCACCGTCCGATTCGCAGGGGATCCGTCGCTCCGGAGGCGTGACATGCGGAAGAAAGCGCTCTCCGCCGAGTAGCCCCTGCAGACCGAACGGCCCCCTGCACACGGCACGGCCCCCTGCACATCGCACGGCCCCCTGCACACGGCACGGCCCCCTGCACACCGCACGGACCCCGCCCGCGGCGCAGCAGCAGTCAGCGCCCGGCCAGCGCTCCCAGCATCCACGAGAGCGCCGCGATCGCGCTGACGCCCACCACGCTCAAGCCGATGATCACCGAGCGCCGCATCCGCGCCGAGCGCGAGTCCGAAGCAGCTGGACCGGATCCCGCCGCCATTCCCCCGCGCAGGCTGTGCGCCACCTCGTCGGCGGTCGGCCGCTGATCCGGATCGCGCTGCGTCATCGAGGACAGTAGCGTCCGCCACTCCGCGGGCAGCGCGTCCGGCACAGAGGGGCTCCGATGCAGGCGGGCGATCGCCGCCTCCAGGACCGTTCCCGAGTACTCGCGGTGCCCGGTCAGCGCCTCCAAGAGGACCAGGCCGAGCGAGAAGACGTCGCTCGCTCCGCTGATCGGCTCGCCGGCGACCTGCTCCGGGCTGACGAAGCTCGCGGTGCCGATCACAACGCCGTCGCTGGTCAAGCGCGATCCGTCCATGAAACGGGCAACACCGAAGTCGGTGAGCTTGGCCGTGCGGTCGTAGCCGCTGGACGCGACGTCGCTGACCAGGATGTTCGCGGGCTTCACGTCTCGATGCACGACGCCGCGCTCGTGCAGGTAGGCCAGGGCCTCCGCAAGTTGCGTGCCGATCGCAGCGACCTCACCCGTGGGGAGGGGGCCGGCCTCGAGCCGCGCCTCCATCGCGGGGTCAGCGACGAGTTCCATCACGACGTAGCGGCGCACCTCACCGCCGAAGTTGTGCAGGCCCGCATCGAACAGGTTCACGATGCCGGGGTGCGCGAAGGAACTCAGCATCCGGACCTCGCGCTCCTGGCGGGCGACGTCCTCGGGGTTCGAGGCCTCCGCGCGGAACACCTTCACGGCGACATCGCGCTGCACGGACTCGTCGCGGGCACGATAGACCGAGCCCATCCCACCCGAGCCGATCCGCTCGATCAGGTAGTAGCGGCCCGCGACTTTCTGCTGGGCGGCGTTCGCGGCGATGGCACTCATGGCGATCCCGCCTTCCGCTCGAACGGTGCGCTCCGGGCGCACAGGACGGACGCCTGCGTTGACCGTACCGCGGCTCCGTACCGGCCCGGGCGGTGTGACAGGGGGATTGACACCCCTGGTCTCGGACGGGGACCGCCGACCCGCGGACCTTCGGGCCCGGGTCGGTCGGAGCGGGTCCGCGGAGGAGCGGCGCTGAGTCGGATGCTCAGCTGCGGCGACCGAGCATCCCCTCGAAGGAGCCGTCGAGCGCCCACGGGTCGTGCGCCGTTCCGGAGCGGGAGGAGCGGGCGGCCTCGGTCGCCAGCTCACGTCCGGCGCGCTCGATGCGCGAGGGCAGAGCC
Source organism: Rathayibacter rathayi (assembly GCF_004011095.1). Classification (GTDB taxonomy): domain Bacteria; phylum Actinomycetota; class Actinomycetes; order Actinomycetales; family Microbacteriaceae; genus Rathayibacter; species Rathayibacter rathayi. The sequence goes on from NZ_CP028129.1 coordinate 214,922, forward strand.
CGTCCATCCTCGGTCGCGCCGCCCCAGTCGTCCGTCGCCGCGAACACGGTGGTCGCCAGCGGAGCCGCGTGCAGGTAGCTGAACAGCGGACGCATCGCGTAGTCGACGGCGAGGGAGTGGCGGGGCGATCCGCCCGTGGCGGCAAGCAGCACGGGTAGGCCGCGCAGCGCCTCCGTATCGAGCACGTCGACGAACGACTTGAAGAGCCCGCTGTAGCTGGTGGTGAAGATCGGCGTCACGGCGATCAGCCCGTCGGCGCCGGCGACGGCGTCCAGCGCGGTCTGCAGCGCCGGGCTCGCGAAACCGGTGAGGAGATTGTTCGTAACGTCGTGCGCGAGGTCGCGCAGCTCCACGATGCTGCGCTCGACGGCGAAGCCCTGCTCGACGAGGGCGGACTCGGCGGCGTCGGCCAGGCGGTCGGCGAGCAGACGGGTTGAGGACGGCTGGCTGAGGCCGGCCGAGAGGACGGTGATCCTGCGGGTGTCCATGCGGGGCTCCTGGTTAGACGGTGACGGGCTCGGGCTGCGCCTCGCGCGCGGCCACGAGGGAGGAGTGGGTGGGGGCGTCCGGCACATGCGCGGGGCGGTTTTCGGCGAATCCGGTGCGCAGAGCGGGGAGGATCTCGCCGAGCATGTCCATCTGCTCGAGGACGGTCTTCAGCGGAAGTCCCGCGTGGTCCATCAGGAACAGCTGGCGCTGGTAGTCGCCGACGTACTCTCGGAAGCCGAGGGTGCGGTCGATGATCTGCTGCGGGGAGCCGACGGTGAGCGGGGTTTGCTCGGTGAAGTCCTCGAGCGAGGGGCCGTGGCCGTAGACGGGTGCGTTGTCGAAGTAGGGGCGGAACTGCGAGAGAGCGTCCTGGGAGTTCTGAGCCAGGAAGATCTGCCCGCCGAGCCCGACGATCGCCTGGTCGGCGGTGCCGTGGCCGTAGTGCTCGAAGCGCTGACGGTAGAGCTGCACCATCTTCTGGGTGTGCGAGGCGGGCCAGAAGATGTGGTTCGCGAAGAAGCCGTCGCCGTAGTAGGCGGCCTGCTCCGCGATCTGGGGGGAGCGGATCGAGCCGTGCCAGACGAACGGCGCGACGCCGTCGAGGGGGCGCGGGGTCGACTGGAATCCTTGGAGGGGTGTGCGGAACTGGCCCTCCCAGTCGACGTAGTCCTCCCGCCAGAGGCGGTGCAGCAGGTCGTAGTTCTCGATGGTCAGCTCGATGCCGCGGCGGATGTCTTTGCCGAACCACGGGTAGACGGGGCCGGTGTTGCCGCGGCCGAGCATCAGGTCGACGCGGCCTTCGGCGAGGTGCTGGAGCATGGCGTAGTCCTCGGCGAGCTTCACCGGGTCGTTCGTCGTGATCAGCGCCATCGCGGTCGAGAGCTGGATCTGCTCGGTCTTCGCGGCGAGGTAGCCGAGCGTGGTCGTGGGAGAGGAGGACCAGAACGGCGGATTGTGGTGCTCGCCGAGGGCGAAGACGTCGAGGCCGATCTCCTCGGCCTTCAGCGCGATCGCGAGGGTTGCCCGGATTTTTTCGGACTCCGACGGGGTCCGTCCGGTCGTGGGGTCGGTCGTGATGTCGCTGACCGTGAAGATGCCGAACTGCATCGGGCGCTCCTTCTGTCCTCCGCCCCCCGCGGGGCCCATTCCATGCGTGTGCATATACATCCTCCTTCAACCACGCTCGCGCGGATTCATTCCCCGCCCCCGCCCTGCGTCCCCCGCCCTGCGTCCCCCGCCCTGCGTCCGCCACCGAGGGAACCCCGGACCGTCCAGGGAGCCTCCGCGAATGGGCTCCCTGGACGGTCTGGGGTTCCCCCGCTACTCGGGCCGCCGGGCCGGCAGCCCGGGCGAAACATCCCGGCAATACGCCCCGCACTAGAGTCGTGTCATGGGTGACCTCTTCGACGGATACGGGTCCCAGAAGGTCGAGCGGCCGGCCACGGGCGCCACCCCCTGGGACGAGATGTTCGCCGATGTGGCGTCGGCAGGGGGCCCCGACGGGGTCCGCGGCGCCTACCGCGACATCTACTCCTCGCTCGCGCGGATGACCCAGGAGGAGCTGCGCGGCCGCACCGACGCGCTCGCCTCCTCCTACCTCGCGCAGGGCGTCACCTTCGATTTCGCGGGGGAGGAGCGGCCGTTCCCGCTCGACGCCGTGCCGCGGGTGATCGAGCGCGCGGAGTGGAACGAGGTGCAGTCCGGGATCAAGCAGCGGGTCCGTGCGCTCGAGGCCTTCCTCGCCGACGTCTACGGTCCGCAGAACGCCGTGTCCGATGGCGTCCTCCCCGCCGGCCTGATCTCAAGCTCCAGCCACTTCCACCGTCAGGCGGCGGGCATCGTCCCGGCCAACGGCGTGCGGATCCAGGTGTCCGGCATCGACCTGATCCGCGACGAGCGGGGCGGCTGGCGCGTCCTCGAGGACAACGTGCGGGTGCCCTCCGGCGTCTCCTACGTGATCTCGAACCGGCGGGTGATGGCGCAGACCCTCCCGGAGCTGTTCGTCTCGATGCGGGTGCGCCCGGTCGGCGACTACCCGAACAAGCTGCTGCAGGCCCTGCGCGCCTGCGCCCCCGAGGGCGTTGACGACCCGACCGTGGTCGTCCTCACTCCGGGGGTCTACAACTCCGCCTACTTCGAGCACACCCTGCTCGCCCGCCTGATGGGCGTCGAGCTGGTCGAGGGCCGTGACCTGTTCTGCACCGGCGGCAAGGTGTTCATGCGCACCACCTCCGGCCCCACCCGGGTCGACGTGATCTACCGCCGTGTGGACGACGAGTTCCTCGATCCGCTGCAGTTCCGCGCCGACTCGATGCTCGGCTCGCCCGGCCTGATGCTCGCCGCCCGGCTCGGGACCGTCACGATCGCCAACGCGGTCGGCAATGGCGTCGCCGACGACAAGCTCGTCTACACCTACCTGCCCGATCTCATCCGCTACTACCTCTCGGAGGAGCCGGTGATCAAGAACGTCGACACCTGGCGCCTGGAGGATCCGGGAGCGCTCGAGGAGGTGCTCGACCGCCTCGACGAGCTCGTCGTGAAGCCGGTCGACGGCTCCGGGGGGAAGGGGCTGGTCGTGGGGCCGGCCGCGTCCGCGAAGGAGTTGGCCGAGCTGCGCTCGCGCCTCCAGGCCGATCCGCGCGGCTGGATCGCCCAGCCTGTGGTGCAGCTCTCCACCATCCCCACCCTGGTCGACGACGGGATGCGCCCACGACATGCCGACCTGAGGCCCTTCGCCGTGAACGACGGCACCGACGTCTGGGTGCTGCCCGGCGGCCTCACCCGTGTCGCGCTCCCGGAGGGGCAGCTCGTCGTCAACTCGTCGCAGGGCGGCGGATCGAAGGACACCTGGGTGGTCGGCCCCGAGGATCCGCGCAACGCCGAACCCGAGGCACGCGACATCCAGGCGCTCGTCGCCGAGCAGGCGGCGGTCACCAGCTCCATCCCGATCGTCTACCCGCTTCATCACACGCCCGACCACTCGCCGCAGGACGCGCCGAACATCGACCAGGACCAGCAGCAGCAGCAGCAGCAGACGTTCGCGGCGGGGGAGGACGACTGATGCTCTCCCGGATCGCCGAGTCGCTGTTCTGGATCGGCCGCTACATCGAGCGGTCCGACGGCACGGCCCGGATCCTCGACGTCCACCTCCAGCTCCTGCTCGAGGACCCGTGGATCGACGAGGACACCGCCTGCCGTTCGCTCCTGTCGGTGATGGGTTCGACCCCGCCCGACGACCTGCGCGAGATCACCCGCGCCGATGTGCTGAGCATCCTCGCGATCGACCGCACCAATCCCGCCTCGATCGCCTACTCGCTCGGCGCCGCCCGCGAGAACGCCCGCCGTGCGCGCGAGATCGTCTCGACCGAGCTCTGGGAGTGCCTCAACACCACGCGCACTCGGATGCCGCGCCGCGTGTCGGGCGAGCGCGTCTCGGAGTTCTTCAGCTGGGTCCGTGAGCGCTCCGCCCTGGCCGTCGGCATCATCGAGTCGGCGACCTCGCGCGACGAGGCCTGGCAGTTCTTCACCCTCGGCCGCTCGATCGAGCGCGCGGACATGACCGCCCGGCTCCTCGCCACGCGCTCGCTCACCGAGGCGCGCGGCCCCTCCTGGACCACGATCCTGCGCTCCTGCGGCGCCTACGAGGCCTACCTGCGCACCTACCGCGGCGTGCCGAGCGCGCGCAACGCGGCCGAGTTCCTCCTTGTGGACCGCCTGTTCCCGCGCTCGATCCTCTTCTCGGTCTCGCGAGCGGAGGCGTGCATGCGCGATATCGAGCCGCGCACCGGCCGCATCGGCCACTCGGGAGATGCGCAGCGCGTCCTCGGGCGAATCCGCAGCGAGCTGGAGTTCCGGCCGATCACCGACATCCTCGTGGACCTGCCGCGGCACATGGACAGCGTGCAGGAGGCGACCTCGGCCGCCTCAGAGGCGATCCGTCAGCGGTATTTCCCCACCAACGTCATGCCGAGCTGGATCGGGGAGGCGCTGTGAGCAGGCTGCGCATCAGGCACACCACGGGCTTCACCTATGCGGGAGACGTGGTCGCGTCGTACAACGAGGCACGGATGCTGCCCGCTTCCTCGGACGGACAGCTGGTGCTGTTCTCGAACCTCGACATCCGCCCGGTGACCTCGGTGCACGCCTACACCGATTACTGGGGCACCCGCGTCTCGTCGTTCGACGTGCTCGATGCGCATCGTGAACTCTCGCTCACGGCGACCTCTCTCGTCGAGATCCGGCCCAAGCCGCACCCTGAGCATCCCACCGGCTGGGAGCAGCTGTCCGGCCAGGTCGAGACGCGCACGGAGTACGTGGAGCAGTCGAAGCAGACCCACCGCACCTCGCCCCCGGAGGATCTCGCCGCCCTGGCGCGCTCGCTCGCCGACGAGGCGGCCGGCCCGTGCGAGGCCGCGCTCTCGATCGCCGAGACGATCGGCCGGGCGATGACCTACCGGCAGGGCGTCACCGGCGTGCACTCCACGGCGACGGAGTCGTGGACCGCGCGTGAGGGCGTCTGCCAGGACATCACCCACATCGTCCTCGGGGCGCTGCGCTCGGTGGGCATTCCGGCGCGCTACGTCTCGGGCTACCTGCACCCTAAGCCGCACGCCGAGATCGGTGAGACCGTGGTGGGGGAGTCGCACGCCTGGGTCGAGTGGTTCTGCGGAGGCGCGTGGCGCGGCTACGACCCGACCAACCTGATCGACATCGGCGACCGACACGTCATCGTCGGCCGGGGTCGCGACTACAACGACATCGCGCCGCTGCGGGGCGTCTTCGCGGGCCCGCGCTCGTCGAAGCTCTTCGTCCGCGTCGAGATCACCCGCGAGGCCTGAGCGCGGGCCGGGTCACCGCTCGTCGCCGCGCACTGTCGGCGCCACGTCGGTCGTGCTCCGCGCCACGGCGTGGGGGTGCACGCTCGATCCTCGGCGAAGGCACTTGCTAGCAGCTGCTAGCACTTGCTATCATTAATCCCGGTAGCGGGGAATGAAAGAGTTTCTCAGAGCGCCACTTCGAGAGACCCACGCCTTGTGCGTGGGTTTCTGCGTTAATGGCATACTCGTTACATGCTGCTGGCCTACATCGACGAGATCGGCGAGACCGGCGCTTTCGTCTCGAAGACACACGCGCGCTACAAGACAAGCCCAGCGTTTGGGTATGCAGGCTTCGTCGTGCCCGATGTGAACGCGCGGCGATTCGGGCAGATGATGGACCGCGAAAAGCGTGCTGTGTTCGCGCCTGAAATTGCTGGGGCCACGCATCCCGGGCGATGGGAAAAGAAGGGCTCCGAAGTATTTCATTTTTACACTGCGCACAATCGCCCCGAACAGATTCGGGTATTTAACGCCCTCAAAAGAAAACTTTGCGAGAAGCTCGGCGGAGCACTTTTCTACTACGCGGACGAGAAGCCGATTGGGACGCCGAAGGAGACTGGACTCGACAAAGACGAACGCGAGACTCACGCGATGCGAGAGGCGCTCAATCGCCTGTGCACTTTCGCTGATCGCGGGGATCAGCAGCTCCTGGTCATGATTGATCAGATCAACGAGAAGGACCGAGCGAAACGACTTCCCCTTATGTACGGTCATATCCTTGGTCGAGCTGCGGAACATGTCGAGATGAAGCGGATCGTGGAGCCGCCCATGCATGTCGACAGCGCACTCAGCTCGAACATTCAGTTCGCCGACTGGGTTGCTGCTGCCGTGACGCGTGGCATCGAGCGGCAGCTGTTGGTCACCGAGGTAGGACGAAACGAGTGGGTCCCGCGGATGTTGTCGAAGCCTCTCCGGCGCGCATTCACAGCAGAGTCGAAGCTGCACTTCGCGCAACGGTTCAACCCAGACATGCACGGAGGAGACGTCTTCTCTTTGGCGCGTCCCCTCGCTGGACGAGACGGAGTCCGGCGGCTGGGTGATGCCGTCTCTCACGAGCAGTATCGCGCAATCAAACTCGCGGCCGAGCGAGGGAGTCAGCGTCCCGGGGCGACGTGGTGAACAATACGGCACGTCACCGGATCGCCCTCGATGCGAGGTCTTCCACGTCTTTCCATTTCGGTGAATCACTCCTGGTGAAGAGTCGTGGTGGGGCTGCGAGCTGACGCCCGCCACATCGAAGATTATCGCCGGTTGAATGGCCGCAGATTCGAGCAATCACAGCGAAGACCTTCCCGGAAAAAGATGGCGAGGTTGCCGCCATCTGATCTGGCCCTTACATCACGCAAATTCTGATGCATCGAGTTTCATTCCTGAAAAGCTGATCCGACCGGGCGCCTTGGCAAGAAGCCCCGGCTGGCTGCCGAGCCATGTCAGAAAAACATAGCTGCTGAGCGTCGATCCCGCGACGCGATAGATTACGAGCGGAAGAGTGCTTCCGTCGCTCACCGCAATGTCGTTGCGTTCCGTTCTCGAGGTGCATATGTCGTTGAGCTAGAGGGGATGTTCGCGCCCTTCTCGGCCATTGCCGCGTCGAAGGCTTGGACGTCCTCGACCTCCTCGAGAGCATCCAGCATCCGCTCGTACTGCTCGGCACTGACGACGACGGCCTCCGGTCGCCCGTGGCGTTTGAGGATCACGGCTTCGGTATGAGAGCGCTCGATCACCTCGGAGAGAATTGAGCGCGCATCCGTGACAGTGATGGTCGACATGCGAGAAGCATGGCTTCTGGGGCATTGTTTGTACAGTGCGGCGCGCTCTAAGGCGCGGGGCGCAGGAGGGGGACGGCCTCGGCCGCCGCGGACCGGGCGGCGCGGCGCAGACGGAGGTGGAAGCCGACCCCGATCGCGGCCGCCGCGATCCCGGAGGCGGCACCCACCAGCATCGCCTGGCGCGGTCCGTAGGCGTTCGCGACCCAACCGACCAGCGGTGCACCGATCGGCGTGCCGCCCACGAAGATCGCCAGATACAGCGCCATCACTCGTCCGCGCATCTCGGGCGCCGTCGAGAGCTGCACGTAGCCGTTGGCGGAGGTCATGAGCGTCTGCGCCGCGATCCCGACGAAGGGGAGCAGGATCGCGAACGCCCAGACGGTCGGCATCAGTCCGGCCAGCGCGAGCGCGAGGCCGAACGCGGCCGAGGCGCCGACGATGAGGCGGAGCCTCGGGCGGTCGCGCCGGGCCGAGAGCAGCGCTCCCAGCACGGAGCCGACCGCGATCGCCGAGGAGAGCAGGCCGAACTCGCTCGCTCCTCTGTCGAACTCGATGGTCGCCATCGTCGAGGCGAAGATCGGGAAGTTGAGGCCGAACGTGCCGATCAGGAACACGATCACCAGCACCACCAGGATGTCCGGCCGCGTCGAGACGTAGCGGAACCCCTCCAGCAGCGCGCCCGGTCCCCGGCCCGCCCGGGGGGCGCTGCGCAGCTGGTCGCGGTGCAGCGCTCGCAGTGAGAGCAGCACCGCGAGGAAGCTCGCCGCGTTGAGCAGGAACACCCAGCCGGAGCCGATCGCGGCGATGAGCACTCCGGCGAGGGCCGGCCCGATCATCCGCGCCGAGTTGAACGAGGCCGAGTTCAGCGAGACGGCGTTGGTGAGGTCGCGCTCCTCAACCAGCGCCGAGACGAAGCTCTGGCGCACGGGCGCGTCGATCGCGGCGGCGAAGCCCAGCAGCAGGGCGAAGAGGTACAACGTCCAGAGTTGGACGACTCCGGTCACGACGATCAGCCCCAGGCCGAGCCCGAGCGCTCCCATCGCGCCCTGGGTGGCCATCAGCAGCGTGCGACGGTCGAAGCGGTCGGCGATGAATCCGGAGAAGGGGACCATCACGAGCTGCGGTCCGAATTGCAGCGCCATCGTCACGCCGAGCGCCGTCGCGTCGTGGTCGGTGAGGTCGTGGATCACGATCCAGTCCTGGGCGGTGCGCTGCATCCAGGTGCCGACGTTCGAGACCATTGCGCCGGCGAACCAGATCCGGTAGTTCGGCACCGCGAGGGAGCGGAACATCGCGCTCATCGGTTGGCGACCGCGCGCAGCGCCGCCGCCGCAGAATGCAGCAGGCTCCCCTCCTTGAGCGCGTGCTGATCCTCCTTGGGGAGTCGCCGCCCGAGCCGCCCGGTCGCCGCCCGCAGCTCGTCCGGGAGGGTCGTCAGAGTGCGGTCGTTCTGCGGGGTCCCAAGGGAAGGCACATAGCTAGGCTAACAAACTAACACCCCTCATGTGGGGGTCTGCGCGGTCCGCACCGCTCCGATGCTCGCCGCCACCACGAGTGCGATCCCGACCGCTTCGACGACGCTGAGCCGCTGCCCGAGCACGAGGAAGCCCGAGAGCGCGGCGGCCCCGGGCGCGAGCGACATCAGGATCGAGAACGTCGAGGAGCGCAGCCGCCGCAGCGCCAGCAGCTCGAGCGCGTAGGGGAGCGCGGAGGAGAGCACCGCCACGGCGAATCCGAGCAGCAGTACCGGCGGCAGCACGAGGGCGGAACCGGCGGAGGCGACACCGAACGGCAGCGAGACGACTGCTCCGACCGCGAGCGCCAGCGCGAGCCCGTCGATCCCCTGGAACCGCCCGCCGGTGCGTCCGGCGAACACGATGTAAGCGGCCCAGAGCACTGCCGCGCCGAGCGCGAAGCCGGCGCCCACCGGATCCAGCGCCGAGAAGCCGCCCTGCGAGAGCGTCACCACCCCGGCCAGCGCGAGCACGGCCCACACGAGGCTCGCGATGCTCCTCCCGGCGATCACCGAGAGCGTCAGCGGGCCCAGCACCTCCAGGGTCACCGCGGCCCCCTGCGGGATCCGAGCGATCGCCTCGTAGTAGCAGGCGTTCATCCCGCCGAGGGCGAGTCCGTACGCGGTGACCGTCCCCCAGTCGCTGCGACTGTGGCCGCGCAGCCGCGGCCGGCACACCACAAGCAGCACGACGGCCGAGAACACCAGCCGCAGCGTCACCGTGCCGATCGGCCCCGCGGTGGGGAAGAGCAGCACGGCGAAGGAGGCGCCGAGCTGCACGCTCGCGATCGACCCGAGGACCAGGCCGATCGAGCCCGCACTCGCCGGGGGGCGCTCCGGTCCGGCCACTGCGCTCAGCTGGAGCGCCGCTGGGTCTGCACGGGTGGGACGTTGTAGCCGAGCAGTCCGATGCCGGTCGCGTCCCAGCGCAGGGTGGTCAGCGACACGTTGTCGACCACGGGGAAGGTGTGCCGGTAGGTCTCGGGATTGATGCCGAGGTAAGCACAGAGGAGCAGGCGGATCAGCGTGCCGTGCGCGACGACGAGTACGCGGCCGTCGGGGTGCTCGCGGTGGATCCGGGCGAGCGAGGTGTTGGCGCGGGCGACGGCGTCCAGGCCCGACTCGCCCCCGGGCATCGGCTGGATCGCTGGAGCGGCGACCCATGCGTGGTACTCGTCCGGGAAACGCTTCTCCATCTCGTCTGTGGTGAGCCCCTCGCCGCGACCGAAGTCGACCTCGACCAGCGCCGGGTCGGGCCGCAGCTCGAGGTGGGCGGCCCGCGCGGCCGGCACGGCGGTGCGCACGGCCCGGACCAGGGTGGAGGAGTACACCGCCTCGAGGTCGGCATCGACGGCCCAAGCGGCCAGAGTCGCGGCCTGGTCCTGGCCCCGGGGGGTCAGTGCGATGTCGGAGGAACCCGCGAAGCGGTTCTCGGAGTGCCAGACAGTCTCTCCGTGGCGGGCGAGGATGAGGGTCGTCACCCCTCGAGCCTACCGACCGCGATGACGCGCGGGCTCAGGCGGCCTGCACTGCGTAGTGCGCGTCGACCATCACCGGGAGGTGGTCCGAGACGCCCTGGGGCAGCGTCGAGACACGCTCGATCCGCACGGAGTCGCTGATGGCGAAGTCGAAATGCCCGCTGAAGTAGCGGTAGCGCGCGTAGGTGGGGGAGTCGCTGCGCGAGACCAGGTAGCCGTTGCGGGTCATCCGGCGGTCGAGTCCGCGGAAGAACCACGGGTAGTTGTAGTCGCCGACCATCAGCGAAGGAGTGTCTGGAGCGTACTCGCGCAGCCGATTCAACGCCTCGTCGATCTGTTTGCGGCGCAGAGCGTTGCCGGCCGACAGCGGAGCGGCGTGGAAGGAGGAGACCGCGATCGACCCGCCGTCGCGGTCGTCGAGGCGGACGGCCAGCAGGCGCTCGTGAGCCGGCGACATCACCCGGTCGTGCATGGACTTGCTGAGTTCGAACGCGGCGCTTCCTGAGAGCTCGAAGCGATCCTGGGAGTAGTAGACAGCCAGGCCCAGGCGGTTGCGGGCTGTGACCGAGGCGAGCCGGAGCGCGCCCACCTCCTGTGGCAACTTCGTGGTGTCGCACTCCTGCAGGCAGAGGACGTCGATGTCGTGGCGGGCGGCGAGAGGAGCGATCTCGGCGTGCGCTCGGTGCTCCCGGAGGTTGTAGGAGATCACGCGGAGGGCGCGTTCGGTCGACTGCATTTCGCCAGTGTAGGGCGCGGCGACGAACGGCCGGTCGACCCTCGGGCGAACACGGAGGGATTTGCTCGGAACGCGGTCTGATCGTTCGCTGACCGGCCGAGAAGGTCCCGTCCGCGGACGAATCAGTGCTCGGTACCCGAGGCGTCGGTCTCGGCGTCGGTGCCGTGGACGCCGTCGGTGGGCCCCCAGTCCGGCAGCGGCGGGTTGTGCTCGTCGCCGTCGGCGCCGACTCCGTTGGCCAGGGGAGAGGAGGCGCCGCCGATGTCGTCAAGACCGGCGGAGGTGCCGGTCTCGGTCGCGGGGTCGGGCGTGCGCGCGTCGTCCGTCGTCTCGGACGGGGTGGGCTCGATGTCGTCGTCGGAGCTGCTCATGCCCCGACGCTACGACTTCGATTGCCGGCGGGGGCACCCCCTTGCGCTCGCGCCGACACAATGTAGGCCCCCGCGCCTGTCGGTGCGAGGGGCCTACGGAGGAGTGCTCAGCGCCCGTAGGCGGTGGCGGCGGGGCAGTCGAACGGGTCGCCACCGGCCGAAAGGCCGACCTTGTTGAGGTAGCGAACGACGATCGCGTAGGACTCCATCAGCGAGGTCTCGGTGTACGGGATCTGGTGGGTCGTGCAGTACTCCTTGGCGATGACCTGCGCGCGGCGCAGGGCCGGGCGGGGCATGTTCGGGAAGAGGTGATGCTCGACCTGATAGTTAAGGCCGCCCATGTAGAGGTCGGTCAACCAGGTGCTGCGGATGCTGCGCGAGGTGAGGACCTGGCGGCGCAGGAAGTCGACGCGCGCCTCCTTCGGCAGCAGCGGCATGCCCTTGTGGTTCGGCGCGAACGAGGCGCCCATGTAGAGGCCGAAGACGCCGAGCTGCACGCCGACGAAAGCGAATGCCATGCCGAGCGGGAGCGCCCAGAAGACGACGGCGAGGTAGAGGCCGACGCGGGCAACGAGCATCGAGATCTCGACCCAGCGCTTGTCGACCTTGCCCTTGCCGAACACGGTGCGGAAGCCGTGCAGGTGCAGGTTGAGGCCCTCGAGCAGCAGCAGCGGGAAGAAGGCGTAGCCCTGTCGGCGGGTGAGCCAGGCGTAGAGGCCGCGCGAGCGCGCCGCGTCTTCGGCGGTGAACGAGACGACGTCGCGCTCGATGTCCGGGTCCTTGCCCAGCACGTTCGGGTTCGCGTGGTGGCGGCTGTGCTTGTTCATCCACCAGGAGTAACTGATGCCGACGACGAGGTTGGCGAGGGTACGTCCTGCGATGTCGTTGGCTTTTCCGGACTCGAACACCTGGCGGTGCGAGGCCTCATGGGCGAGGAAGGCGAACTGCGTCAGCACGATCCCCAGGGCGGCGGCCAGCAGGAGTTGGAACCAGGAGTTGCCCAGGAGGACGAAGCCGGTGACGATGCCGCCGAGCGCGAGGACGAGCGCGCCGAACATCGTGTAGTAGAACCCGGTGCGGCGGCGCAGGAGCCCCGCATCGCGGACCGTGCTGAGGAGACCGGAGTACTCGGTCGTCGGGTTGACGCGACCGTCGGCACGGGGTCGGGTCCGGACGACGCGGGGGGCGCCTGCGGGGACGGACGTGGTGGTGGGAGTGCTCATCAGCGCCTCGCTCTTCGTGGTGACCATCGGCGTCGACAGTCTCTCGGCGAGCGATCCCGACGGAGGCGGTCCGCTCATGGTTCACCGCGTCGGTAGGGGCCGGACGCGGCATCAGGACGACCGGGGTCAAGGGCAGCCTGATGTGAACACTACGGGGACGCGGGTACTACCGCACCAGGGCGATTGCCAGCCTCGCGCTCAGATGTGGCGCGACCGGGGCGCGCGCCTCCGACGGAAGGAGCAGTCGGAGGCGCGCAGGCGTCAGGAGCCGATCGAGTCCTGCGGGCGACCGGACTTCAGCGCGGCGAGGCGCGCCTCCACCTCGGTCATCTCGCCGAGGTCCTCCAGCGACTCGAACTGCGCGTCCAGGCTCGAGGAGGCGAGCTCCTCCGCACCGCGCACGCGCGCCTCCTCGCGGCGGATTTTCTGCTCGAAGCGGCTCACCTCGCTCGTCGGATCCATCAGGTCGATGCTCTTCACGGCGTCCTGCACCTGGCTCTGCGCTTCGACGGTCTTCGCGCGGGCGGTCAGCTCGTCGCGCTTACTCGAGAGCTGCTGCAGCTTCTCGCGCATCTGGTTCAGGCCCGACTTGAGCTTGTCGACGACCTCGGTCTGCGAGGCGATGGTCGGCTCGGCGTCCTTCGCCTCCTTCTCAGACTGGATCTGGCGCTGCAGCGCGACCTTGGCCAGCGCGTCGAACCTGTCGGCGTCGCCTGCGCTTCCGGAAGTGCGTAGCTCGTCGGCCTTGCGGCTCGCGGCGAGCGCCTTGCCGCCCCACTCCTGGGCGTTCTGCTCGTCTTCGCGGTAGTCGTCCTCGAGCAGCCGCAGATTGCCGATCGTGGTCGCGATCGCGGATTCCGCGTCGCGGATGCTGTCGGTGTAGTCGCGGACCATCTGGTCGAGCATCTTCTGCGGGTCCTCGGCCTGGTCGAGGAGCGCGTTGATATTGGCCTTCGCGAGCTGCGCGATGCGGCCGAAGATCGACTGTCTCTGAGACACGGTATCTCTCCTTGCGTCGTAGGTGGTGCCGGATATCGAGGGGTGGTGAGCCGTGGTGCGGGAGGAAGGGTGCGGGAGAAGGATCAGAAGCGTCCGCCGCCGCCGCGACGTCCGCCTCCGCTGCGTCCCCCGCCGAATCCGCCGCCGCCGGAGCGTCGGGACGAGCCGCCGCCGCCGAAGCCGCCCGAGCGGTAGCCGCCGCGGCGCCCGCCGCCCAGCAGCGACTCGACCAGGATCCCGCCGAGGAACGCGCCGGCTGTGTCCCCGCCGTACGGGCTACCGGCGGCGTTCGGGGCGGAGTAGCTGCCCGCGTCGGCGCGCGCCCGCTCGAGGGCCTGCTGGGCGAGGGAGGAGGCGCGCTGGGCCGAGGCCAGTGCCTCGCGGGGGTCGGTGGCGGCCATCCGCTCGGCGTACTCGGCGGAGCGGGCGGCTTCGGCGATGCGGGTGCGCGCCTGGGAGCCGACGGCCCCGCGCCGGGCGGCAATGAAGTCCTCGGCGGCTGAGACGCGACTGTGCGCGGCAGTGAGCTCGGCGCCCAGGGCGGCCCGCTCGCGCTCGCGCTGGGCCTGGGCGTCGCGGAACCCGCCGACGGCCGCGTCGATGGTCGCGTCGGCCGCGGTGAGTGCCTCGAGCAGAGCGAGCGGGTCGTGCGGCTGCGCGCCGGCCGCGCGCTCGACATCGTCGAGGGCGGCCTCGGTCGAGGCGACGGCGGTGGCGACGGTCTGAGCCTGGGCGGCGGACTCCTGGTCGCCGGAAGCGGCGAGCGCGCGACCCTGCGCCACGTCGGCACGGATCTCGGTGAGGCGGCCGGCGAGCGACGCCTCCGCCCGTTGCAGCTCGGTCCGGCGGGTGGCTACGGCATCGGCGAGCCCCGAGGCCTGCTCGGCGGCCTGCTGCCCGGCGCGCAGCAGCACAGCGGCGCGGCCGGAGTCGCCGGCCTGCATCGCCTGCTGGGCGGCGGCGAGCTGGTCACGGGTGAAGTGGAGCCGGTCCTCGGCCTGGTCGGCGTCGTCGCTCACGTCCTCGAACGCAGTCGGCGCATACCGTGCGGCGAGGTCGACGAGCAGGGCGCGGGTCGAGGGGAGGCGGTCGCCGACCTCGGTGGCGCGGGCCGCGAGCGCGGCGGCGACCTGCGCGGCGTTCTTCTCGAGGTCGCGCAGCTCCTCGAAGGCGGCCGCGCGTTCGTCGAGCGTCTGCTCGGCGTCGGCGCAGAGCTGGAGGATGCGCTGGTAGCCATCGCGGCGCTCCTGATCCGTCTCCGGCTCGGCGTCGTCGAGTCGCTGCTGCAGACTGAAAGCCTCGCCGAGCAGGCGCTTCGCGGTGACCAGCGCCTCGCGGAACGCGCCGGTCGCGTCGGCGCCGAACTGTGCCTCCGCGAAGCCGACCTCCTGCTCGCTGGTGCGGACGGCGTCGTCGGCGTGGACGAGGGCCGAGCCCGCGCGGGACGCGAGCTCGTCGATCGAGGCCTCCACCGCCTCCTGGGCCCGGCGACGCCGCGCGCGGCGGACGAGGAGCAGCACGACGAGTCCGATCACGACCAGGGCCGCGAGCACGCCGAGCGCGATCAGCAGCCCCGTGCCGAGGGACTCGCCGGCGGTAGGAGCGTCCAGCCGCTGCCCGATGCCGTCGGCCGCCGCCACCGCGGCTCCTGCCCAGTCGCCCGCGGCGAGCCGGGGCTCGATGTCGTCGGTCTGGAGCGAGGAGACCTGCCCCTCGTCGAGGGCGAAGCCCTGCGCGACCGACACCTGGTACTGGCGGGCGTCGACCGCGACGGCCAGGAGGACGTCGTCGGTGCCCAGCCCGTTGCGGGTCGCGGTCTCGTCGGCCCATGCGGTGCGATCCGCCGGATCGGTGAAGGTGCCGACGAAGGCGACGAAGAGCTGCACGCGGTGCTGGTCGTAGAGGACGCTCGAAGCCTGCTCGATCTCGGCGGTCTCAGCCGGACTCAGCACGCCGGCCGCGTCGAGCACGGGGGAGGAGGAGAAGGCGACGGGCGACTCGGCCACCGCCGCGGTCGAGGGGACCAGCGCAAGGGCCGCGGCGATCACAAGGGCCACGAGCGCCGGCAGTTGCCGGGAACTCAGGGTGGGGTGGGGTCTCGCCGGCATCGCGCACACTCCTTCGTCGTCGCTTCCCGAGTGTAGACAGCCCCGGTGTCCGAGCGCGGGTCGGGAGGCGTCGGGCCGTCGACCGCGTGTTTTGCATGCGGGAGATGGGAGAACGCCGGGAGGAGGAATGGCCACGCGCTGCTCGCGGTTTTCGCCCGGAGTGCGCCGTCAGGTGCGCGTCTCAGGGACGACCCTGAGCCAGCCCCTTAGAAAGGCGATCCCGTGGATCCGTTCTCTCCCCTCACTGCCGGCGACCTCGACCTCGCCAACCGCATCGTTCTGGCGCCGATGACGCGCCTGCGCTCCGACGAGCAGGGCGTGCCCGGCGCGATCGTCGCCGAGTACTACGCCCAGCGCGCGAGCATGGGCCTGCTGATCAGCGAGGGAGTCTTCCCCAGCGCCGAGTCCAAGGGGTACCCCGGCCAGCCCGGCATCGAGACGGAGGCGCAGGCCGCGGGCTGGCGCTCGGTCGCCGACGCCGTGCACGCTGCGGGCGGACGGATCGTCATGCAGCTGATGAACGGCGGCCGCGTCTCGCACACCGAGGTCACCGGCACCGACCGGATCGTCGCCCCGAGCGCCGTCGCTATCGACGGCGAGGTGCACACCCCCTCCGGTAAGAAGCCCTTCCCCGTGCCGCACGCGCTGAGCACCGAGGAGTTGGCGGTCGTGCGGGACGAGTTCGTCGCGGCTGCCCGTCGCGCGATCGACGCGGGCTTCGACGGGGTCGAGGTGCACGGCGCCAACGGCTACCTGCTGCACGAGTTCCTTTCGCCCGCCTCGAATGTGCGCACCGACCAGTACGGCGGGACCCCGGCCGAGCGCGCCGCGTTCGTGGTCGAGGTCACCCGCGCCATCGCCGAGGAGGTCGGCGCCGGACGTGTCGGCATCCGCCTGTCGCCGGCTCACAACATCCAGGACGTCGTCGAGACCGACGCCGACGACGTGCGCGCCACCTACGAGGCCGTGGTCGACGGGCTTGCCCCGCTCGGCCTCGCCTACCTCAGCGTGCTGCACGCCGAGCCGGCCGGCGAGCTGGTCCAGAGCCTCCGCTCGCGCTTCGACGGCGTCTTCATCGCCAACAGCGGCTTCGGCTCGCCGACCAGCCGCGAGGAGGCGACCGAGCTGATCACCGACGGCCACGCCGACGCCGTGGCAGTCGGCCGTCCGGCGATCGCCAACCCTGACCTGGTCGAGCGCTGGCAGGGCGGTCACCCCGAGAACGAGGTCGTCCAGGAGACGGTCTACGGCGGAGGAGCCGAGGGCTATACCGACTACGAGCGCCTCTCGGCGTAGTCCAGGCCCGGCGAGAATCTGCGGAAGGCCCGCTCCCTCGAGGAGGGCGGGCCTTCCGCAGGTTCTGGCTGATCAGCTCGCGTTGCCCCGATTCTTCAGCTCGGATTCGATCTGCGCATCCTGCTCGGGGGAGAGCTCGTGATCCTCGTCTTCCGGGCCGGCCGTCTCGCCGCCCCGCCCTTCGCCGAGGGCGTGGATCGAGGTGATCTCGTCGTCGAGGGCCGCGTCGCGCTCGTGCTCGCTCACGAGCCGGTCTCGATCTCCCCGGCGGAGACGGCCTCGGCGTACTTGCGGAGGTCCGGGCCGGGCTCGAAGTCGATGAAGCGGTCCTTCAGGCGTGCGTTCAGCTCGGCGAAGACGTCTTCCCAGGACTCGCCCTTCTTGCTCGTCGCGAGGTCGAGTACCGCCTCGCGGAGCACTCTGTCCGAGTCCTCGAGGATTTTGTCGCGGGCTTCGTCGTTCCAGCGGATGTCCTGTGCGTCCATGCTCCGACCGTAGGCGCGGGGGCGGGGCACCGCAGGGACTTGCGGGGCCGGGACGGGAGGCGTAGGAGTGGCGGGCCGTCGCTCCGCCCGCGGAGCGTCGTAGGCTTCCTGCGATGCTGACCTTCACCGAGGATCTCGGCCTCCCCGTCCTGGCGCTGATGATCCTCGCCGCCTTCGCGGCCGGCTGGATCGACGCGGTGGTGGGCGGCGGCGGCCTGCTCCAACTCCCCGCCCTCCTCCTCGTGCCCGGCATCTCGCCCGTGCAGGCGCTCGCCACGAACAAGCTCGCGTCGGTGTTCGGCACGACCACCAGCGCGATCACCTACTACCGTCGCGCGAAGCCCGATCTGCGCACCGCGCTGCCGATGGCGGCGGTCGCCCTCGCGGGCAGCTACAGCGGCGCGACGCTGGCGGGTCTGCTCCCGGCCGCGGTGTTCAAGCCGATCATCGTGATCGCGCTGATCGTGGTCGCGGTGGTCACGATCGCGCGTCCGGCCCTCGGCAGCGTCACCGTGCTCAAGCATGCGGGGCGGCGCCACCTCGTCACGGCGGCCGTCCTCGGGCTCCTGATCGGCTTCTACGACGGCCTGATCGGACCGGGCACGGGCACCTTCCTCATCATTGCCCTGATCACCGCCCTGGGCTACGACTTCCTGCTTGCCAGCGCGAAGGCGAAGATCGTCAACGTGGCGACCAACCTCGGCGCCCTGCTCTACTTCGTGCCGGGCGGCCAGGTGATCTGGCTGCTCGGCCTCGCGATGGGCGCCGCGAACGTCGCGGGCGCCTACCTCGGCTCCCGGTTGGCCGTCGCCCGCGGCAGCCGCTTCATCCGCGTCGCGTTCCTCGTCGTCGTCGGCGCCCTCATCCTCAAGGTCGGCTCCGACGTCTGGACCGAGAACCTGGCGCCGCTGCTCTGACCGCGCACCTGCGGCTCCGCCGATCAGCCGAAGGGGACGGACCCCACGAGCACGCCGACGGCCAGCATGACCAGCGAGACGATCACCGCGCGCCACAGCACCTTGCGGTGGTGGTCGCCGAGGTTCACCGCGGCGAGGGAGACGAGCAGGAGGATCGCCGGCACCAGCGGGCTCTGCAGGTGCACCGGCTGGCCGGTGATCGACGCACGGGCCATCTCGACCGGCGAGATGCCGTAGTTGGCGGCGCTCTCGGAGAGCACGGGGAGGATGCCGTAGTAGAAGGCGTCGTTCGACATGAAGAACGTCATCGGGATGCTCAGCACGCCCGTGATCACGGCGAGGAACGGGCCGAGAGCCGGCGGGATCACCGCGACGACCCACTGGGCCATCGCATCGACCATGCCCGTGCCGTTGAGCACGCCGATCAGCACGCCCGCCGCGAGCACCATCGACACGACGCCGACGATGCTGGGCGCGTGCTTGACGATCTCGGACGCCTGGTCCTTCATCGTCGGGAAGTTGATCAGCAGGGCGATCGCCGAGCCGACCATGAAGACGTAGGGCAGCGGCAGGATGTCGGCGACGAGCAACGTCATCACGGTGAGGGTCAGGACCAGATTCACCCAGATCAGCTTCGGGCGCAGCGTCTCGCGCTCCGGGTCCAGCATCGAGTCGGCCATCGCGGTGTCGGGGTCGTCGGCCTGCACGCGGGCGGCGACCGCTACCTGGGCCCCGCGCAGGGCCTCGGGGCCGCGGAGGAAGGAGAAACGCTCCCGGGCGATGGTGCGGATGCCTCCGGTCAGCGCCACCAGGCCGCCGGTGCGGGCGCCGCTCGCGCGGGCCCCGCCGGAGCGGAAGGACGAGCCGCGACCAGCGCCGACGAGCTCCTGCTCGAGCATCGGCTCGGCCAGCGCGAGCGAGCCGAGGCGGCGGCGCTCGCCGAGTCCGAGGAACCAGGCGAAGACGAGCGTGACGGCCAGGCCCACCG
The DNA here is from genome assembly GCF_004011095.1 of Rathayibacter rathayi. Classification (GTDB taxonomy): domain Bacteria; phylum Actinomycetota; class Actinomycetes; order Actinomycetales; family Microbacteriaceae; genus Rathayibacter; species Rathayibacter rathayi. The sequence continues at coordinate 234,171 of NZ_CP028129.1, forward strand.
CGAGCGAGGGAAGCATCGGTACGAAGATCTCGCTCGGCGAGACCTGCAGGGCCGCGGCGGCGCGCACCGTCGGTCCGCCCCAGGGGACGATGTTGAGCGTGCCGTTGGCCAGGCCAGCGACGCAGGTCAGCACGACCGGGTTCATCCCCAGGCGGAGGTAGATCGGCAGCATCGCGGCGGTGGTGACGATGAAGGTGGTCGAGCCGTCGCCGTCGAGCGAGACCGCTCCGGCGAGCAGTGCCGTGCCGAGGACGACCTTCGCCGGGTCGTCGCCGAGCGCGCGGACAATGAAGCGGATCAGCGGATCGAAGAGGCCGACGTCGATCATGATCCCGAAGTACATGATCGCGAACATCAGCAGCGCGGCCGTGGGTGCGAGGTTGCCGATCGCCTCGAGCACCAGGTCGCCGATCCCGAGACCGGCCCCGGCGAAGAGGCCGAAGATCGTCGGCACGACGATCAGGGCGACCATCGGCGTCAGCCGCTTGGTCATGATCAGGGCCATGAAGGCCAGGATCATCGTGAATCCGAGTACTACCAACACAGCTGACTCCTTCGTCGAGTGCCTCCGCCCACGCTCGGTGGGAGAACCGGACGTGAGATAGGGAAACCTTAGGCAGCCCCGGAGACCTCGCCGTGGTATCGCTCATTACGGTGACATCTGCGCATAGTGTGGCTTCTGCGCATTCTGCGCACAACGACGGCGAGGAGGAGCGATGCGCTTCGCGACGCACGTCCTCCTCCTACAATTCGCCACCGTCTCGGCCGCCGTCCTGGTCTGCGCCGGCCTCGTCACCGCGCTCAGCGTGCAGCAGCTGCGCGGGGAGGCGGAGGGGACGGCGCTCGCCATCGCCCGCACCGTCGCCGAGGACCCCGACGTGCGCGACGCGGTCGCCGCCTCCTCCGCTGTGCCCGGCGTCCCCGCCGCCTCGGAGCTGCGCGGGGGACCGCTCGAGGACGTCGCCGCCGCCGTCGAGCGGCGCACCGGCGCGCTCTTCGTCGTGATCACCGACGACCAGGGCATCCGCCTCGCGCACCCCGACGAGGACCGGCTCGGCGAGCGAGTCTCGACCAGCCCCGACGAGGCGCTCGCCGGGCGCGAGAGCATCTCCTGGGGCACCGGCACGCTGGGGGAGTCGGCGCGGGCGAAGGTGCCGGTCTTCGCGGAGGGCGAGGGGCGTGTCGTCGGCGAAGTCAGCATCGGCTTCGCGCGCTCCAGCGTCTTCACCGACCTGCCGACCGCCCTGCTCGGGGTCCTCGCCGCGGCGATCGCCGGACTGGTGCTCGCCGCGGTCGCCTCCCTGTTCATCCGCCGCCGCCTCCTGCGCCTGACGCTCGGACTCGCGCCGGAGGAGCTGACCTCGCTCGTGCAGGACCAGGCCGCGGTGCTCGACGGGGTCGACGAGGGCGTGCTCGCGCTCGACCGCGACGGGCGGGTCGGCGTCTGCAATGCGCGCGCCGCGGCCATCCTCGGCTCCGACGACCCGACCGGGCGGGCGCTGCACGGCCGACCGCTCGCCGCGCTGGAGCTGCCGACTCCGCTGGCCGACGCGATCGGTGCCGCCCTGCACTGGACCGAGCCGCCCCGGATCGGCGGTGAGGAGGGTTTCGTGGTCCGCTCGCGGATCGTCTACGTCGACATCCGCCGGGTGACCCGCGGCGACCGCGACCTGGGCGTGGTGGTCGTGCTCCGGGACCGCACCGACCTCGCCGCGCTCAGCCGGCGCCTGGACGCCGTCGGCGCGATGACCAACGCGCTCCGCGTGCAGCGGCACGAGTTCGCCAACCGCCTGCATGTGGTCGCGGGCCTACTCGATGCGGGGCGGACGGGCTCGGCGCGCGACTACCTCGACGAGGTGCTGACCCGCGGGCCGCTGAAGTACCCGGTGCAGCACGCCGACCGGTTGCAGGAGCCGTACCTCCAGGCGCTGGTCGGGGCGAAGGGGATCGAGGCCGCCGAGCGTGGCGTGCTGCTGACGCTCGGCGAGGAGACGCTCGTGCGCGGCACCGTCATCGAACCGGAGGATGTTGCGACGGTGATCGGGAACCTCATCGACAACGCGGTGCGCGCGGCGGTCGAGGGGCGGCGCGACGTGCGCTTCGTCGAGGTCGAGCTGCTGGACGACGGCGACGCTCTTTTCGTGACGGTCGCCGACTCCGGCGACGGGGTGCCCGATCCGCAGTCGCTGTTCGACCGGGCGGGCGCGGGCGACTCGGTGCAGGACGACGGGCGCGTGCACGGCCGAGGTTTCGGGCTGCCGCTGTGCCGGGAGGTCGCCGCACGGCGCGACGGCGAGGTCTGGCTGGCACACGCCGGCGGAGCGGAGTCGGGGGCCGTGCTCTGCGCGCGCCTCCCGGGAGCGGTGCGGCCGCCGGACCAGGACGAAGACGGAGCATGAGCGCAGAGACGGTGCGAGAGCGCACGGTGCTGGTGGTCGACGACGACTTCCGGGTTGCCCAGCTGCACGCGGACCTGGTGGACGCGCGGCAGGGTCTGGCGGCGCTGGCTCCGGTGCATACGGCCCGGGCGGCGCGGGCGGCCGTCGCCGAGCACACCCCCGACCTGCTGCTGCTCGATGTGCACCTGCCGGATCAGAGCGGCATCGCACTGCTGCGCGAACTCGACACCGACGCATTCGTGGTGAGCGCCGCCGCCGACGGCGAGACGGTGCGTCGGGCCCTGCACGCGGGGGCGCTCGGCTACCTGATCAAGCCGTTCGAGGCGCGTCTGCTCGGCGAGCGTCTCGACGCCTACGTGCGGTTCCGGAACGTGCTGCGGGAGGATCGCGCCGCCGATCAGGAGGCAGTGGAGCGGGCCCTGCGGATCCTGCACTCGGGCGACGCCTCCGCCGCGCAGCCGTCACGCTCGGCGACCGAGCAGTTGGTCCTCGCTCGATTGGCCGAGTCGGGTGCTGAGCTCTCGGCCCTCGACGTGGCCGAGCGCGCCGGGATCTCGCGCGCCACCGCCCAGCGCTACTTGTCCGGTCTCGCGAGCCGCGGCCTCGTCGAGATGACCCTCAGCTACGGCACCACCGGCCGCCCGGAGCACCGGTACCGCGCTTCGTGACGCGGAGTGACGGGAGCGAGCGGGACACGCGAGCCGAACCGGTGATCCGCGTGCTAGCGGATCGCCGTAGGCGGTCGCGCCCCGCTCTGTGGAACGCGACCGTCTCGGAGGGCCGACTGCGGTGCGCCGCCCCGCGGCGCACACGACGGTTCAGTGCGTGGCGTCGACGTCCGCGCCCGCGGCGACGCGGCGGCGCTCGGCGGCCTCGGCAGCCATGCGGCGGCCCTTCGGACTGACGAGGGAGGCGATCACGGTGATCGCCAGGACTCCGATGATGACTGAGAGGGAGAGGCCGGTGCCGATCTCGAAGACCTCTACGTGCTCACCATTGTTGATGAACGGCAGGTTGTTCTCGTGCAGCGCGTGCAGGATCAGCTTCACGCCGATGAAGGCGAGGATCGCGGCCAGGCCGATGCTGAGGTAGACGAGGCGGTCGAGCAGGCCGTCGATGAGGAAGTACAGCTGACGCAGGCCCAGCAGCGAGAACGCGGTCGCCGTGAAGACGAGGTACACGTCGCTGGTCAGGCCGAAGATGGCCGGCACGCTGTCGAGGGCGAACAGGATGTCGGTTCCGCCGATCGCCGCCATGACGAGGATCATCGGCGTGAGAACCTTCTTGCCGTCGATGTGGGTGTAGAACCTGTCGCCGTCGTACTGGTCGCTGGTCTTGAACAGCCGCTTGGCCAGGCGCACCATCACGTTGTCGCCGGCCTGGTCGTCGCCCGGCTTCACCAGATTGAACGCGGTCAGCAACAGGATCAGGCCGAAGATGTAGAACACCCAGGCGAACGAATTGATCAGCGCGGCGCCGAGGAAGATGAAGCCGGTGCGGGCGATCAGTGCGAAGACGATGCCGAAGAGCAGGACCTTCTGCTGGTCGGCTCGGGGCACTGTGAAGCTCGCCATGATGATCAGGAAGACGAACAGATTATCGACCGAGAGCGCCTTCTCGGTGATGTAGCCCGCGAAGTACTCGGAGCCGGGAGTCGCGCCGCCGAGCACGAGCACGCCGAGACCGAAGAGGACGGCGATGCCGACGTAGAGCGCCGACCAGGTCGCCGACTCCTTCAGCGTGGGCTCGTGCGCCTTGCGGACGTGGAAGAAGAAGTCGAAGAGAAGGAGCAGGACGATGAAGACGATCGTCAGGGTCCAGAGCAGGGGCGACACGGTCATGAAGGGGCTGGCCTCGCTCGAGAAAGGGGTCGGGGGACGGTCGTAGGGTCGCTCATCAGGGGAACCCGTCAAGGGAAACGGTAGCGAGGCGCGGTGGCGACCAGGGTGCGCGCCGGTGGATCGTGAGTATTTTCTCAGTTCTTAGCGCGTCCCCCGCGGCCGACGCGCCAGACTGGACACCATGACCGACGCCGCTGTCGAGAGGGCCTTCGAGGACGCCTTCGGCGTCACCATCCACTACCGCTGGTGGCCGCACCCCGCGCCCCGCGCGATCGTGCAGCTCGCCCACGGCGTCGGCGAGCACTCGGGACGCTACCTCGAGCTGGCGGAGGCGCTCATCGCCGCAGGATACGCCGTCGCGGCCGACGACCACCGCGGCCACGGGCGGACCGGGCTTCAGCAGCACTACGGCGACTCCTCCCGGCTCGGGCTGCTGGGCCCGGGCGGCCTGCGCGCGACGGAGGCGGCGATCCTCCGCCTGACCCGTCTGCTCGCCGAGGAGAGCCCCGGCGTGCCGATTGTGCTGCTCGGCCACTCCTGGGGGTCGTTGATGGCGCAGCGGATCGTCGATCACGACTCAGCCGACTACGCGGCTCTCGTGCTCAGCGGCACGGCCTACCGCCTCCCGGGCTGGATGAATGCGGGCGACCTGACGAAGCGGCACCGCGTTCCCGGCGGCCTCGGGCTCGAGTGGCTCTCGCGCGACCCGGAGGTCTGGCAGCGGTTCCACGACGACCCGCTCACCTTCACCACTCCGCTCGCGCAGCGGATCGGTCTGGTCGAGACCCTGCGGCTGGTCGGGCGCCCACAGCGTCGGTCCGCGCATCCGCTGCCGCTGCTACTGCTGGTAGGCGCCGACGACACCCTCGGCGGCGAGCGCTCGGTGCGCGCGCTCGCCCGGGCCTACCGGCGCCGCGCCGGGTACACGGATGTCTCGGTGCGCGTCTACCCGGAGGCTCGGCACGAACTCTTCCAGGAGCTGAACCGGGCGGAGGTCACGGCCGATCTGGTGGAGTGGCTGGGCGAGCGCTTCCCCGCACCGAGCGGCGCCTAGGCTGGCGTCATGCATGGCGAGTACAAGGTCCCCGGCGGAAAGCTCGTGGTCGTCGACCTCGACGTGGTCGACGGAAGGTTCGCCGGCTTCCGGCTGGCAGGCGACTTCTTCCTCGAGCCCGACACGGCGCTCGACGACATCGACCGGGCGGTCATCGGGCTCCCGGCCGAGACCGACGCGAAGTCCCTCGCCGCCGCCATCCGGCAGGCGCTTCCCGCGGACGCGATCCTCCTCGGCTTCACCCCCGAGGCCGTCGCCGTCGCGATCCGGCGCTCCCTGCAACAGGCCACCAGCTGGCGCGACTACGACTGGCGGATCGTGCACGACCGGGCCGTCCCTCCGTCGACCCACCTGGCGCTCGATGAGGTGCTGACCGCCGCGGTCGGCGAGGGCCGCCGAGAGCCGACGCTGCGGATCTGGGAGTGGGACCGACCCGCCGTCGTGATCGGCAGTTTCCAGTCGCTGCGGAACGAGGTCGACCTCGACAACGCGGCGAAGTACGGCGTCGATGTGGTCCGCCGCATCTCCGGGGGCGGCGCGATGTTCATGGAGGCGGGCAGCGTCGTCACCTATTCGCTCTACGTCCCCGGCGCTCTCGTGCAGGGGCTGACCTTCGCCGACTCCTACGCCTTCCTCGACGAATGGGCGGTGAGCGCGCTGCAGTCGCTCGGGATCGACGCGGTCTACCAGCCGCTCAACGACATCACCTCGCCCTCCGGCAAGATCGGGGGAGCGGCGCAAAAGCGTCTGGGCTCCGGCGCCGTTTTGCACCATGTGACCATGAGCTACGACATCGATGCCGAGAAGATGGTGCAGGTGCTGCGAATCGGACGCGAGAAGCTGTCCGACAAGGGCATCGCCTCCGCTGTGAAGCGGGTCGACCCGTTGCGCAGCCAGACCGGGCTCAGCCGCGCCGAGATCATCGAGCGGATGAAGGAGACGTTCGTGCAGCTGCACGGCGGCGAGGCGGGCACGCTGACCGAGGAGGAGTACGCGGCGGCGGAGGAGCTGGTGCGGACGAAGTACTCCACGCCCGAGTGGCTCCGGCGCGTTCCCTGACGATGTGCGGGTCGGCGGGGGAGCGGCGGCTACCCGGCGCGACCCGCTTCGACGCGGCTCAGCCGGCGAGGAGTTCTTGATAGTCGGGGTGCTCGGCGATGAACTCGGCGACGAACGGGCAGGCCGGCACGATACGTCCGGCGAAGCGCTCGTGCGCGTCATCGAGAGCCGCCTCGACGAGGGCCTCGCCGAGCCCCTCGTGGCGATGCTCCGGGGCGATCTCGGTGTGCAGGAACACCACGTCGCGGCCGCGGACGGCGTAGTCCACTACTCCGACGTTCTCACCGTCGAGCCAGAGCGTGTAGCGGGATAAGTCCTCGTCGTGGCGCACCTCGGAGATCATCGCGCCACTCTACGCCGGAGCGTCCCGCCGCCCCGCCGCGCGCCTGCGACGCGCGGAGCGTGTCGTCTGCCGCGCGCGCACTGGCACAATTGCCGGGTGCCCAGGACGATCCAGATCGCGGACGGCGTCCCGGTGTCTCGGAGCGCAGTGTTCCACGCCGATAACCTCGAGGTCCTGCCGCAGCTCGCCGGCGGGGCCTTCACTGTCGTCTACCTCGACCCTCCGTTCAACACCGGCCGGGCGCAGGTGCGGACCTCGACCACCTCCGTCCGCTCCACGACCGGCACGATTGCGGGCTTCAAGGGGCGCAGCTACGAGCGGATCCGCGGCGACCTGCTCCGCTACGACGACCACTTCGACGACTACTGGTCATTCCTCGAGCCTCGGCTGGCGGAGGCGTGGCGCCTTCTGGCCGAGGACGGCACGCTCTATCTCCACCTCGACTATCGCGAGGCGCACTATGCCAAAGTGCTGCTCGACGCGCTCTTCGGCCGCGAGTGCTTCCTGAACGAGATCATCTGGGCCTACGACTACGGGGCGAAAGCCACGCGCCGCTGGCCGACCAAGCACGACACGATCCTCGTGTACGTGAAGGACCCGCGCGGCTACCACTTCGACTCCGCGGCCGTGGACCGCGAGCCGTACATGGCCCCCGGCCTGGTCACCCCCGAGAAGGCCGAGCGCGGCAAGCGACCGACCGATGTCTGGTGGCACACCATCGTCTCGCCGACCGGTCGCGAGAAGACCGGCTACCCGACGCAGAAGCCGGAGGGGATCCTCCGTCGCATCGTGCAGGCGTCGAGCCGGGAGGGCGACGCCGTCCTCGATTTCTTCGCCGGGTCCGGCACGACCGGGGCGGTCGCGCACTCCCTGGGCCGGCGCTTCGTCCTCGTCGACGAGCACGCCGACGCGGTCGCCGTCATGCGCCGCCGCTTCGCTACTCTCTCGCCGGCCCCCCTCTTCCTCTGACGTGGGCTCGGCCCCGCCCTGCTTGCGCAGCCGCGGCGGGCAACGCTCCTCCACAGGGGCGGGATCGGCGGATCGTCCACCGATGGTGGATCGCGGGAGCCGGGGGAGGGCCGTGAGCGTCAGAGTGGCGGCATGTCCAGTACTGATCTCGGAGCTTTCACCCGGCGCGCGGCGCTCCGCGCAGGGGCGACGGATGCGCAGCTGCGCGCTCCCGCCCTGGCCAGCCCGTTCCACGGAGTGCGCACCCGCGTGATGCCGGTCACGCATCTCGACCGAGCGCTCGCCTACCTGCCCCGGCTTCGGCCCTGGCAGCTCTTCTCCCACCTGACCGCTGCCAAAGCGTGGGGCGTGCCGCTCCCGGCGCGACCAGAAGAGGACGATCCGAGCCACGTCGCTGCGACGAGGCCGCACCGGCCCCCGAGGACTCGGGGCGTGATCGGTCACACCCTCGCGGAGACCGACAGAGTCGAGCGGCGCGGTGTCCCGGTCACGGGAGCGGCGTCGACGTGGATCGCCCTCGCCCCGCTGCTGTCTGCGCGTGATCTGCTCGCCGCCACCGATCACCTTCTCTTCCCACCGCGAGCTGCCCTCGAGGCCAACGGCTGGCGAGCGTGATGCTCCCCGCCGATCGGCAGGGCTCAGCTGCTCGCCCGCACCACGAGCGTCGTCGGCATCAGCGTGCGGTGCTCGACGGGAAGGCCCTCGATCCGGGCGGTCAGCAGTTCGACCATGCGGGCGCCGAGGTCGTCGGGGAGCTGGCGCACCGTGGTCAGAGCGGGCACGGCGTTCCGCGCGAAGAGGTCGTCGTCGAAGCCGACAACCGACACGTCCTCGGGGATCCGTCGTCCGGCGTCGCGCAGCGCGGCGTATGCGCCGACCGCCATCTGGTCGTTCGCGGCGAACAGGCCGTCGATGCCGGGATCACGGTCGAGGAGGCGGCGCATCGCCTCGGCGCCGCTGGCGGGCGAGAAGTCGCCCCACTCGACCAGGTCGTCGGCAAGGCCGGCGTCAGTCAGGGCGCCGCGCCAACCGATCAGGCGATCCACTCCGGGCGGCATGTCAGCGGGTCCCGCGACGGTCGCGATCCGGCGGCGGCCGCGCTCGATCAGGTGGGCTGTGGCGACGGCCGCGCCCTCGGTGTTGTCCACGTCCACAAAGTACGAACCGCGCTCCTCCGGCGAGAGTGGCCGCCCGCCGAAGACGATCGGCAGCGTACCCGAGAGTGCCGCGTAGGAGTGGTCGCCCGAGTGGTGCGAGACCACGAGCGCACCGTCCACGTTGCCGCCGAGCAGGTAGCGCCGCGTCTTCTCGCCGTCGGTCTCGGACGCGATCAGCATCGAGAGCGTGTAGTCGGAGTCGGCCAGGCGCATCGCGGCGCCCTGCACGATCGAGGCGAAGAACGGATCCGCGAAGACGCGGGCTGTCGACTCCGGCACGATCAGCGCGATCGACTGCGTGCGCCGCGAGGCGAGCATCCGGGCGGCGTGGTTGGGCACGTAATCGAGTTCGACGATGGCCTTCTCGACGGCGGTCACGATCTCGGCCGCGACCTGCGGGGCGCCGTTCACCACCCGCGAGACCGTCGCGCGCGACACTCCGGCCCGCGCCGCGACCATCTCGAGGGTGGGGGAGCGGCCCCCGCCGCGGATGCCCGTCGTCTCGCTCACCGGTCAGCCGAGGGTCGCCGCGGCGCTGCCGCCGAGCAGACGGGAGTAGACCAGGCCCGAGTCCTTCACGATCCGCTCCTGCGTGTCGTAGTCGACGCGCACGATGCCGAAGCGCTTCTCGTAGCCCCAGGCCCACTCGTAGTTGTCCAGGAGCGACCAGACGAAGTAGCCGCGGATGTCGGCGCCCTGGTCGATCGCGTCGGCGACCTTCTCGACGTGATCGAGCACGTACTGCGTGCGGTCCACGTCGTGCACGCGGCCGTCCACGACGACGTCGTCGTAGGCGGCGCCGTTCTCCGTCACGTAGAGCGGGGGGAGGTTCTCGTACTCCAGGCCCAGGCGGGTCAGCAGGTAGCGCAGCCCGTCGGGGTTCACCTCCCAGTCCATCGCAGTGCGCGGCAGCCCGCGCGAGGGGAAGGTGATGAACTCGGAGCCGACCCAGGGGGAGCCGACCTCGCGGTCGGTCGCCTGCGCGAAGTCCTCGGCGCCGGCCGGCAGCGGGTAAGCCGAGACGTTGTCGTCGTGGTAGTGGTTCACGCCGAGGAAGTCGAGCGGGAGCGAGATCAGGTCGAGGTCGCCGTCCACGATCAGCTCGTCGAGGCCGAGCCCGGCGACATCCTCGAGCAGGTCCTCGGGGTACTCGCCGCGCAGCAGGGGGTCGAGGAAGAGGCGGTTTTGCAGTGCGTCGAAGCGGCGAGCGGCATCGAGGTCGGCCTCGTCCTCCTGGTCGTCGGGGACGGCGTTCGAGAGATTGAGCGTGATGCCGAGGTTCTGCGCGCCGAGCTGGCGCAGCGTCGAAACGGCCAGTCCGTGGGCGAGGTGCGTGTGGTGTACAGCGGCGAGGGCCTTCTGCTGCGAGATGACACCGGGAGCGTGCACGCCTGCTCCGTACGAGAGCAGGGTCGAGCAGAACGGCTCGTTGAAGGTGGTCCAGTGCTGGACCCGGTCGCCGAGGCTCTCGTAGACGGCCTCGGCGTAGTCCCGAAAGCGCTCCGCGGTGTCGCGGTTCGCCCAACCGCCGGTCTCCTCGACGGCCTGCGGGAGGTCCCAGTGGTAGAGGGTCAGCCACGGCAGGACGCCGGCGCCGAGCAGCTCGTCGACCAGGCGGGAGTAGAAGTCGAGACCCTCGAGGTTCACGGCCCGGTCGCCGGGCTTCACCCGCGACCAGCTGACCGAGAAGCGGTAGGAATCCAGCCCCAGCTCCCTCATCAGCTGCACATCAGCGGACATCCGGTGGTAGTGGTCGACCGCGACCTCGGGGGTGTCTCCCTTCGCGACTGCTCCGGGAACGCGCGAGAAAGCATCCCAGATGCTGTCCTCTTTACCGCCCTCGTGCCCAGCGCCCTCGATCTGGGCGGCGGCGGTCGCGGATCCCCAGAGGAAGCCGGCCGGCCACTCGCGAGCGGCGAGCCGGTCGGCCCGCGTGATCTGCTCCGAGTGACTCGGGGTCACGGGGGTGGGGGCGGCGCTCATTGCGGACTCCTTCGGCAGCGGTCCGACCATCCTAGAGCCCCGATGGAGCGCTCTCTCGCCGTGGAACGCGAGAATCTCGGCTCGGGCGGGCGCGAGGCGCCGCCCCGATGCTCGGACACCGCGGCGAGCGCGGCGTCCGAGCGGTGAAGGCGGTGCCTCGGCGGGGGAGATGGTTGCGGCGCAGGAGGCGACCGGTCGGTGCCCGCTGCTCAGTTGCGGTGGGCGCCGTCCTGCGGCGGAGCGGTAGGGACCGAGTCCGTCCGGACATCCGGCTCGATGCTGCCCGCGGCCAGATCGGCACCGGCGCGTGCGGCGAGCTGCGGATCTGTGCGGCGCAGCTCCTCCGCGCTGTCCTCGGCGGCCAGGTCGTGCGCCTCCTGCATGGCCGACTTCGCCCGCAGCGGCGGGGTCTTGAGGAACCACGACAGCACGAAGGCCAGCAGGACGACGCCCAGCGCGACCTGGAAGACGGTCACCGTCGCGTCATTGAATCCGGTCAGGAACGGAGCGGAGAGGGCGCGGTTCGCTGTGTTCAGGAACGAGGTGTCCCCGTTGAGAGCGGCGCCGATCGCCGCGGTGTCCTGCGACTGGAGCAGTTTCAGGATGCCGGCGTTGGCCGGGTCCGCGATGACGGCCGGATCGGCGGCCGCCCGCTGCAGGTCGGCCGAGAGCACCGGGTTCTTGAATGCTGCGGCGATGGTCTCGGGGATGCGGCTGAACAGCACCGAGAAGATGACGGCGGTGCCCAGCGTGCCGCCGATCTGGCGGAAGAACGTCGAGGCGCTGGTCGCGACTCCCATGTTCGCCACGTCGACCGAGTTCTGCGAGGCCAGGGTGAGGGTCTGCATCATCTGCCCGAGCCCGAGGCCCAGCAGCAGCATCCCGCCCATCATGAAGATCACCGGCTTGTCGATCGACACGAAGGTGAAGAAGAAGAAGGCCGCCGACATCAGGAAGGTGCCGACGATCGGGAAGGCGCGGTAGCGGCCGGTACGCGAGATGATCTGCCCCGAGACGATCGAGGCGATCATCAAGCCAAGGATCATCGGCAGCATCAGGAAGCCGGACTCGGTCGGCGTGGCACCGTTGACCAGCTGCAGGTACAGCGGAATCGCCATCATGCCGCCGAACATGCCGAAGCCGACCAGGACGCCCAGGACGGTCGCCATCGAGAAGGTCGGCGAGCGGAAGAGCTTGAGGGGGATCAGCGCGTCGTCGCCCATCATCCGCTCGGCTGCGATGAAGCCGACGATGCCCAGCGTGCCGACGAGGTAGCAGACCCACGCGATCGGCGAGCCCCAGCCCCACTCGCGGCCCTGCTCCGCGACCAGCAGCAGCGGGCCGGCGGCGATGACCACGAGCGAGGCGCCCCACCAGTCGATCCGCACCGAGCGCTTGCCGGCGGGCTTGGGGAGGTGCAGGAAGCGCACCACGATGAACAGCGCCACGGCGCCGATTGGCAGGTTGATCAGGAAGACCCAGCGCCACCCGGTGATGAAGAGGATCTCGGGGGTGCCGGCGAGCAGGCCGCCGATGAGCGGTCCGACGACGCTCGAGATGCCGAAGACCGCGAGGAAGTAGCCCTGGTACTTGGCGCGCTCGCGCGGGGGGAGGATGTCGCCCATCACGGTGAGCGCGAGCGACATCAGGCCGCCGGCGCCGAGACCCTGCACGGCGCGGAAGCCCGCGAGGCCGAGCATCGAGGTCGAGAAGCCGGCGAGCGCCGAGCCGATCAGGAACAGCACGATCGCGATCAGGTAGAGCGGTCGGCGTCCGAAGATGTCGGAGAGCTTGCCGTAGATGGGCGTCGCGATCGTCGAGACGATCAGGTAGGCGGTGGTCACCCACGCTTGCTGCGAGAGGCCGTCGAGGTCGTCCGCGATGGTGCGCATCGAGGTGCCGACGATCGTCTGATCGAGCGAGGAGAGGAACATCCCGGCCATCAGGCCGAAGATGACGAACAGGATCTGGCGGTGCGACATCACGGCGCCGGAGGGCGTCGCGGTCGCGGCGGATGGAGCGGAGGCGGAGTCGGCCACGGTGGTCCCCTTGTCTGGCGGACACGTCCAGGCACGGCGATCCGCCGCAAACGTTGCGTGCTGCGCAAAGTTACATCGCGTGCGAAGTTTGCGACAGGGGGTCTGATAAACCTGAGCAGGATCTCAGACTCATCGGCGCGCGGTTCACGCGGTGGCCGGGACCGCCTCGTCCGCCCAGCCGGCCTCGCGCAACGCAGCGCGCGCCTCCGCTCGAGCGGAATAGGGGGTGCGGACACCGAGGATGTCGCGGTAGTTCTGGTGTCCGGGACCGGCCCAGAGGATGGCGTCGCCCTCGTGCGCCAGCGAGACGGCGACGCGGATAGCGCGTTTGGGGTCGTCGACCTCGTGGAGCTCGGCATCGGGACGTGCAGCGCGGGCGGCGTCGACGAGGGTTCGACGGATCGAGGCCGGGTCCTCAAAGCGCGGGTGGTGATCGGTGATCACCAGCGCGTCGCTGCCCCGGACCGCGACCTCGGCCATCGCGGGACGCTTCAGCGCATCGCGGTCGCCGTCCGCGCCGAAGACCATGATCACCCGACCCGGAGTGACCTCTCGGACCGCCTCGAGCGTGCGCGCGAAGGCGTCGGCGCTGTGGCCGAAGTCGACATACACCGTCGGCCCGCGCTCACCCGAGACGCGCTCGGTGCGGCCGGGCAGCGAGGCGTCCACTCCGCCGTCGCGGTGCAGGGCGGCTCGGATCTCGCCGATCGGCCAGCCGGCCTCGATCAGCATCACAAGAGCGAGGCCGGCGTTGGCCGCCATGTGCACACCGATGATCGGGACGGAGGTCGTAATCGCGCGGCCCTCGCGGTTCTGGAGCCGGAACCGGGTGCGGCCGAATTCCTGCTCGAGCATACTGACGATCCAGTCGGCGTCGACGCCGGGAACGGAGGTGATCGTGGTGACTGGCACGCCGGCGATCTCGCAGAGGCGAGCCCCGGCGGGCGAGTCGAGTGAGACGACGGCACGGCGGGCCCGGTCGGGTCGGAAGAGCCGCGCCTTCTCGCCGAAGTAGGTGTCCATGTCGCCGTAGTCGTCGAGGTGGTCATGGCTCAGATTGGTGAACCCCGCGACGTCGAAGACGACGCCGTCGACGCGGCGCCGGGTGAGGGCCTGCGCGCTGACTTCGATTGCGGCGGCGCCGACACCCTCCTCCTCCATACGGGCGACCAGGGCGTGCAGCTCGGTGGCCTCCGGCGTGGTCAGACCGCTGGTCACCGAGGTGTCGCCGATATGGCGCTCGGCGGTCGAACTCAGGCCCGGGACCACGCCGAGCTGTCGGAGGATCCCCTCGAGCATGTGCACCGTCGAGGTCTTACCGTTGGTGCCGGTCACGCCCAAAAGCACCGGGGAGCGTTCGGCCGTGCCATAGACGGTGGAGGCGATCGCACCCAGGCGCGAGCGCGGCTGGTCGACCACGAGGACGGGCAGCCCAGTCGCCCGCGCGGAGGCTGCTCCGGTGGTGTCGGTGAGCACGGCTGCGGCCCCGCGTGACGCGGCCTGCTCGACGAACTCGGCGCCGTGGCGGTTCACGCCGGGTAGCGCGACGAAGAGGTCGCCGGGCTCGACGTCCGAGGCGATCAGCGTGACTCCGCTGATTTCGGTGGTGAGATCGTCCTCGCCCCCGAGCTCGAGGGTCTGTGCGAGTGTGGCGAGAGGAACGGACGGCGAGATGTGGGGGCGGAGCATAGTGTCCTCTCGTCGACGTCTCCGTAGGGGCCGTACGGCTGGGCTGGAAGGGGCGGTCGCATGTGGAGCTGAGTCTGTCACTCAAGCTAGGGGTTTCGCTTATGAGAATCCTTGGAGGATATGCGCCTCTTGTGCGGAGGTACACGGGTGGACAGATCCGATCGCCGATGCTTTCGCGACCGTCCGAGCCCGTCCCATCCGGCCTGTCTAGGCTCGGAGGATGACGTCGAACGAGAACGAGACGACCGGCCCCCGCTCGGTCCGCCGCCGGTCCCTGGTCATTGGAGTCGCCGCCGCGGGCCTGACCGCCCTGGGCGTAGGAGCCGCCATCGGGAACGGCGCCCCGCCCCCGGCACTGACGCCTGTGCCACCCTCGCCCTTGCCTCTCACCACCGCGTCGGCCACGACCACCGCGAGGTCGACCCCCACCCCCTCGGGGATCGACCTCGCGGCACACTCCGTCGACGAGCCGGCGAGCATCTGGGTCGTCGTCAACAAGCTCCGGACGCTCTCGCCCGTCGACTACGTCCCGGCCGACCTGACCTTCCCGGACGTGCCCTACGTCAACCGCCAGCCGATGCGCCAGGCCACGGCGGACGCCCTCGTCCCGCTCTTCGAGGCGGCCAGGAGTGAGGTGGGCCTCTCGCTCGCGGTGCAGAGCGCCTACCGCTCCTACGACACTCAGGTCGGCGTCTACGCGGGCTGGGTGTCCTCGCGCGGGCAGGCGGGAGCGGACGCGACCAGTGCGCGCCCGGGGCACAGTGAGCACCAGACCGGCTGGGCGGTGGACGTGGTCGGAGCATCGGGAGAATGCGCGCTCGAGATCTGCTGGGGTGACACTGCGGAGGGTCAGTGGGTCGGCGCGAACGCGCACCGGTTCGGCTTCCTGGTGCGGTACAAGCCGGACACCACTTCAACCACGGGGTACGAGTCGGAGCCGTACCACCTGCGCTACATCGGCACCGTGCTCTCCGGCTACCTGCACGACTCCGGGATCGAGACGCTCGAGCGAGCCTTCGGCCTTCCGGATGCGCCCGACTACGCGCCGGGGACCACCTCCTAGCCCGTCTAGCGATCACAGACGGACAGGATCGGGCGTGACACGCGCAGCTCATTCCCGTACTGTTCTTCGGAGCGCTCTCAGAGACCCGTCCTACCGGTCTCCCACCCTTGCCTGGTGACAGTGCCGCTTCCCCTGCTCCCGAGCCCGGTCCCCCGCCGAGCCGCCGAACCGTGAGACCTCTCTGTGCCCCCTCGTTCCACCCGTTCCCCCCTGCCCGCTGACCACCCGGAGACCCCCGCAGCGCCGCTCACCCGTCGCGAGCTGCGCGAGAGCGAAGGCCGCATCCGCCCCGCCGGCCCCGCGCGGCCCTCGGCCCCGGCGCGGCCGCACCTGACCGGCGAGGCGTCCTTCTCCTCGCGCCGCGACCGCCGTGATGCCGAGGGACACCGGGCCCGCACCTCGCCCGTCCGCCGCGGCGCTTCCTTCGTCCGCCCCTCCCCGCGGACGGTGGCGCTCGCCGTCTCGGGCGGGCTCGTCGTCGTGGCCGTCGCCTCAAGTCTGAGCCTCACCGTCGGCGCCGGCTCCTCCGCCGAATCGGCCTCCGCGGGGGCCGCCACGCCGACCGCGACGAGCGTCGCCGTGCTCCCCGCAACCACCGCCTCCGCGAGGGTCGTTCTCAGCTCCGTCTCCACCACCACGGGCACCGTGGCCGGCGGCACGAGCGTGACGCTCGAGGGAGCGAACCTGGACTCGGTCGCTGCAGTCCGCTTCGGGGACTCCGAGGGCAGCGTCGCCGTCGACAATCCCGACCAGATCACTCTCACGGCTCCGCCCGCCGACGGCGAGGCCGCGGGCGAGGTCCCGGTGGCATTCTTCGACGCCGACGGCCGCGCGATCAGGTTCGATGCGGTCACCGACTCCGCCGCCGCGGTCACCGTCGACGGCACGCCCGCCGACGCGGTGCAGCCCGCCGTCGAGACATCGGACCCCGCGGTGGGCACGACGGCGCGGGCCTCGACCGACCTCGCCGCTCCGACCGTGAGCGCCACGACCGGCCCTGCCACCGCGACCGGCCCCACCGCGACCGGCGTGCTCGCCAGCACGAAGGTCGTTGCCTCGGCGATCACCTTCGCCTACACGCCCGACCCGGCGATCGAGGCCGCGAAGGCGCAGGTCGCTCTCGACGCGAGCCGCCTCGCCTCGCAGCTCGACTACCTCCGCACGTACTGGAGCGACTACAACTCCGCCCAGTACGGCGTGATCCCGGGCAATGACTGCGTCAACTTCGCCTCACAGTCGCTGATCGCCCGCGGTTGGGAGATGGACGGCGAGTGGAACTCCTCCTCCTCCGGCTACAGCGCAGCGTGGGCGTCCTCCACCGCGTTCCACGCCTACCTCGCGGCGCACCCCGAGCGTGCGACGCCGATCTCGAATGCGGAGCGGAGCCTGGTGAAGCCGGGTGACATCGTCCAGTTCGACTGGAACGGCTCGGGCGACTGGGACCACACCGGCGTGGTGACGAGTGTCGACGGTGAGACGATCCTTTACTCCTCGCACACCGCTGACAACCACGACCAGAGCATCGACTCGGCCTCCGCCGGCCGGATCGCCTTCTGGGGGCTGTGACGCGGCCACAGCGAAAGGGGCCGCCACCGCCGACGCGGTGACGGCCCGTCGCTATCCGGTCAGTTCTTGAAGACGTCCTTGACGTCCTCGCCGACCTTCTTGGTGTGGGCCTTGGTCTGGTCGGCCTCGCCCTCGGCCTCGAGGCGTTCGTTGTCGGTCAACTTGCCGACGGCCTCCTTGGCCTTGCCGACCAGGTTCTCGGCTGCAGTGCGGATCTTGTCGTCTGCACCCATGAGGGGCTCCTTCTGTTCGGTGGATCATCCGTCGGCGGGTGCCGGGGACGTTGTCGAGGACTCGGATCAGGCGACCCGGTCCTCCTTCGAGAAGCCGGCCCGGGCGCTGGATGCGACCTCGAGCAGGACCGGCAGCCGAGCACCCAGCAGGGTGTCGAGCGCGACCACCTCGTGACGAACCGCGTCGACCACCGTCCGGGGCGAGACCCCGGCGCGGGGGAGGACCCGGACCTTGAGTGCGGTGTCCGAGCCGTGTCGGTAGGCCGCGACCGTGACATCGAGTAGCTCGGTGCGTCCGGCGAGGGCGTTTTCGAGCACGTCCTCGGCGAAGCCGGTCGCGATCTCGATTCCGCCCGCAGGTCCGCCCTCGGCCTCGTCGCGGAGGAGCGTGCCGGTGCGGCCGCGGCCGTGGGCGAAAGCCATCACGAGCGCCAGGACGATGCCGAGCAGGCAGATCCCGACGATGGCGTAGAGCGGCCAGAGGACGGCCGCATCACTCCAGGTGGTGCCCTCCTTTGGGGAGAGGCGCGAGACCAGGGCGGCCCCCTCGCCGTCGGCGAAGGAGAGGACGGAGTCGCGAACCGGCTGCACGACGGCGATGAGGACGGCCCCCACGCTGACTGCCGCGAGCACAAGGCCCACGACGAGGAGGACGAGGCGGTTGATGAAGCGGTTGCTCGTGGTCATCAGATCCTCCCGGATTTCGACACGCGGACGGTAGCGCGCGGGGCGGGCGACGCAGCAATGCGGCCGAGCTCGTCATCGACAGCACTCTGCACGGCGTCGCGGTCGACGGCGATGCCCGAGGCGGGGGTCACCTCGACCAGTGCCGTGCGGCGGCCGAGCGAGGCGCGCGTGTCCTCGCGGCGGGAGTGGGCGGCCGTGCGGGCAGTGCGGGCGAGCGCGGAGGCGATCACTCCATCGTCTACGACCACAGCGAGTCGGTCGTCGTCCACGGTGTGGCGGGCCCGTGAGCCGGGCGCCAGCGCGAGCACCAGCAGGATCAGGGCGAGGACGCCCGCGCCAACCGCGAGCCCGATGAGCGCGGTGTTCGCCAGGGACCCGACTCCGACGATCCCGCCGAGCAGCGCTGAGGGAGCGGCGAGCAGAGCGGCGGCGCCGAGGACGGCCACTACCGCCTCCGTGCCGACGTAGGCGGCGACCAGGGCGATCAGCACCAGGACGACGATCTGCGCGGCCGAACGGGACCGGTGGGTCTCGCGGCGGAGGTAGCGGCGGTAGCGGGTGTCGGGGGCCGACGGGCTCATACGACTCTCCTCTTGCTCCGGGTGCGGGTGCCGGTGACCCGGATGTCGATCCGGCTGACGGTGCGTCCGGTCAGCGCCTCCATGCGAGAGGTGATGCGGGCCCGATCGCCGTGCAGACGCTCGAGCAGGGACACGCCTGCGGGAAGGGCGCCGGGCTCGAGGACGACCGGGGCGGTCACCGCGAGCGCGAGGCCGCCGTGGTCGTCCGAGAGACGGACACGGATTGCGGAAATCTCCACGCCCAGCTCCTCGTGCACGATGGCGACGGCCGCGCGCTCGATGGAGCGGACGGTGATGGTGACGGTGCCCGCCACCGGCGATGCGGAAGGCGTGTCGAGAGCGGTCACGGGGGCTCCTAGCGGGAGGTGGTGCGGCCGCGGAACACGTCCACAAGGCTGCGCACGTCGAGGGAGCCGTCGGCGATGCGGGCGATCACGACGCCCAGAGCCATGAAGACGGCGGTGAGCACGAAACCCCAGAAGCCGAATATCAGGGCCGCGAAGGCGAGGACCGCGCCGACGACGACGCCGAGGACGGTGCTGCGGCTACCGGGGGCGGGCGGCGCAGGGCGCTGGAAGTCGCTCATCGGACGCGGCTCTCGGCGGACTCGTCGTCCTTGTCCTCGCCCGGGATGTGCACGTCAATGATCGCGACGTTGATCTCGGCGACGGCCATGCCGACCAACTCCGTGATCGCCTCGGAGACGGCGGAGCGGACGGAGTCGGCCACCTTCTGCATCGGGACCGGGTACTCGACGACGATCGTGATATCGGCCGCGACCTGGGTCTCGCCGACCTCGACGCTGACGCCCTGGGCGTGGTCGGCACCGCCGACGACCTGGCGGATCGCGCCGAAGGCACGGGCGGCGTTGTTACCGAGGGCGAAGACGCCGGAAACTTGGCGGGCGGCGATGCCGGCGACCTTGGCCACAACGCTGTCGTCGATGACCGTGGTGCCCTGGGCAGTTCCTGAAGTTTGCGAGCCGCCGAGGCTCGTGACTGTGTCGACCGCGGTCTTGTCCACGGGGGTCTTGTCGACGCGGGGGGTGGAGGGGGTGCGCGTGGTGTCGCTCATGGTATCTCCTGGACGTCTCGGCGGCCGCCGTTGCAGAGCGGACCGGGGTTCTCAGCCCAGCGGGATTCCGCGCGGGCTGTGCTTTCATGGGTGAGACGCAGCGTGGAGGCTGTTCGTCACGGTGTCGGCCGACCTTTTTCCTGACCGTCACCTGGGAGGCGGCCCGAGGCCGCATGGCAGACGAGGCAGGAGGCGCCGTGCCCGGATTGGAAGCGGCGAGCGATGCGCTGCTCGCCGAGCGTTCCGCCGAGGGCGACGTCCGCGCGTTTGAGGTACTCGTGAAGCGGCACCAGTCGATCCTGCGTGCCTACGCCTGGCGGCTCACCGGCTCGCAGGCCGATGCGTCCGATGTCGTGCAGAACGCGCTGATCACGGTGTGGGCGCAGCTTCCGCAGCTCAAGGAGCGGGCGAGCGTGCGCAGCTGGATGATGCGCATCGTCAGCCGCTCCAGCGTCGACCTGCTGCGCCAGCGCCGACCCACCGACGACGTCGACGCCGTGGAGCACCCGGCGTCCCGAGAGCCCGGCCCGGTCGAGGCCGCCGAGCACAGCGACGCGATGCGGGCTCTCGCGCACGCCCTGTCCGAGCTGCCGGAGTCTCAGCGGCAGTGCTGGCTGCTGCGCGAGGTCGGCGGGGAGTCGTACAACGAGATCGCCGATCACCTCGGCCTCACGGTGACGGCCGTGCGGGGCAAGCTCGCCCGCGCGCGCGAGTCGCTGGTCGTGGCGATGGAGGACTGGCGATGAGGGAGCAGACGCGATGAACGCGGACCAGGGTCCCGGCGACGGGCAGGAGCGCGCGGTGGAGCACGACGTCGTGCTGCCGGCCGCGCCCGAGCAGGAGCAGGCCGAGCAGGAGCAGCCCGAGCAGGAGCAGCCCGCCCCCGAGCAGGACGGCATCGGCATCGACGAACTCAGCGACTACCTCGACCGCGGGCGCTCGCCGTACGACCCCGCCATCGAGGAGTCGCCCGAGCATCGCCGCACGCTGAGCGCCCTCCAGCGGGTGCGCGCCCTGTCCAGTGCGCTCATCGACGACGACGCCGCACGCCTGCCGGCTCCGGAGGAGAGCTGGTTCGGCTCGATCCTGACCCAGGTGCGCCGCGAAGCGCGGGCCGGCCGCGACATCCCGTTGGCGAGCGTCCAGCCCGACGTCTTGCTCACCATCACCGAGGGCGCGGTCCGCGGACTGGTGCGCGAGGCGGGCGACAGCGTCGCCGGTGTGCTGGTCGGCCGCTGTCGCCTGCTGGGCGATGTCGCCGAGCCGGGTGCGGAGGTCGTGGTCGAGCTGACGATCTCGGTTTTCTGGGGCGTTCCGATCGCGGAGGCCGCCCAGCAGGTGCGCGAGCGCGTGCACTCGCGGCTGCTGACCCAGACGGAGCTGCGGGTGGTCAGGATCGACGTCCGCGTGGAGGACGTCTACCTCCCCGGGGCGGAGGAGTCGTGAGCCGCCTCGAGGCCGCGTCGCCTGTCGATCCCGCTGCGGTGCTCGCCGCGGAGCTGCGCGCCCTCGACGGCGTCGCCGCGCTCGTGCCCGCGCGGCCGGAGGTGCGCAACGTGCTCGCCCAGGCGGCCGCGGCGCTGAGCGTTACCGGTGTCGAGCCGCTCGGGACCGCGAGCGGAGGCACCTTCGCCTCTCCGGTGCTGGTCCGCGTGGCGGGTGAGGAGGTGGCGGTGGCCGTCGATTTCTGCGTGACGGACGAGGCCTCCGCGCCTGACGTGGCGCGCGCGATCGGAGCCGTGGTGCGCGAGTGGTGTGTCCGCGAGCATCCGCGCCGACGGCCCCGGGTGAGCGTGCGGGTCGCCGCGGTCGACTGATCGGCGGCAGCGCTCAGGCGCGTTCGGCGAGAAACGCCACCGTTTCGGCCGCGGTCGGCGCGGAGACCGCGGCCCCGTGCCGGGTGACCGAGAGAGCAGCGGCCGCGCTCGCCCAGCGGCTGAGGGCGATCAGCTGCTCCGGGTCGTCGGCTCCGGTCGCTGCGAGGCGAGCCGCGAAGGCGCCGCAGAAGGTGTCGCCGGCGCCGGTGGTGTCCACCGCCTCCACCGGGAAGGCCGGGGTGCGCACCGGCGTGCGGCCGCGGACCGCCACGACGACGCCGTCGGAGCCGAGTGTGACCAGCACGAGCGGCACCAGCGTGGTGAGGGCCGCGGCGAGTGCGTCATCGTCGGCGCCCAGGCCCCGGTCGGCGGCGAACTCGCGCGCCTCGTGCTCGTTGACGATCAGTACGTCCAGCGCCGCCAGCAGTTCCTCGGGCAACGGGCCGATCGGGGCGGCGTTCAGGATCGACACCGTGCCGGCGGCGCGCGCGACGCGCACCGCCTCCGTCACCGTCGCGATCGGGATCTCGAGCTGGAGGAGCACGGCGTCGGCCGCCGCGACGAGCGCTGCCTCCTCGGCTGTCAGCCCGACCAGAGCAGCGTTCGCGCCCGAGTCGACGACGATCGCATTCTCCCCGCGCTCGTCGACGGTGATCTGAGCGGTGCCGGTGCGGACATCTCCCCGGCGAGCGCGCAACTCCAGGGGCTCGGCGTCGAGGACCGCGGCGAGTTCGTCGCCAGCGGAGTCGCGACCGAGGCTCGTGACGAAGACGGTGCCCGGCTCGGTGCGGGCCGCCGCGACGGCCTGGTTCAGCCCCTTGCCGCCGGGAAAAGTGCGCGTATGGAGGGCGAGCACCGTCTCTCCCGGAGCAGGAATCCGAGCGACCCGGTGGACGTGGTCGAGGTTGGCGCTACCGAGGACGAGGAGGGGCATGCCCTCGACGTTAGGGCAGGCGCAAGGGGGTCCGTCGCTCCCCAGGCGGCACCTACGGTGGAGCAATGGACACTCGAATCCTCGGACGCACCGGCGCCCCTGTCTCCGTCGTCGGCCTCGGAACCTGGCAGCTCGGTGCCGACTGGGGGGACGTTGCCGAGACCGACGCCCTCGCCGTGCTCGACGCCGCCGTCGAGTCGGGGGTGACTCTCTTCGACACCGCGGACGTCTACGGTGACGGCCGCAGCGAGCGCACTATCGGCGCCTACCGCGCGGCGCATCCCGATGCGCAGGTGTTCGTCGCGACGAAAATGGGCCGCCGCGCCGAGCAGATCCCCGCGAACTACGTGCTCGAGAACTTCCGCGCCTGGACCGACCGTTCGCGCGCGAACCTCGGCGTCGACACCCTCGATCTGGTGCAGCTGCACTGCCCGCCCGCTGCGGTCTACTCCGATGACGCCGTCTACGACGCTCTGGACACCCTCGTGGCCGAGGGGGCGATCTCGGCCTACGGAGTCTCGGTCGAGCGCACGGAGGAGGCGCTCACCGCGATCGCCCGGCCGAACGTTGCGAGCGTCCAGATCATCCTGAATGCCTTCCGCCTGAAGCCGCTCGACGAGGTGCTGCCCGCCGCCCGCGAGGCCGGCGTCGGCATCCTCGCGCGCGTCCCGCTCGCCTCGGGCCTGCTCAGCGGCCGGTACACGACCGAGACCGTGTTCGCTCCGGAGGACCACCGCAGCTACAACCGCGACGGCTCCGCCTTCGACGTCGGCGAGACCTTCTCCGGCGTCGACTTCGCGAGCGGCGTGGCGGCGGCGCAGGAATTCTCGCGCCTTGCCGACGACCACGGCCTCGCCCCTGCGGCGGCCGCTCTGGCATGGATCATCCAGCAGAACGGCGTCACCTCGGTGATCCCCGGGGCCCGCTCGCCCGAGCAGGCGCGCGCCAACGCGGCCGCCGCCTCCGCTGCGCCCCTCGGCCCCGCCATCATGGAGGCCGTCAACGCCCTCTACGACACCCACTTCCGCCCCACCGTCCACCCGCGCTGGTAACCCCGCGCACCTGCCGCCGTGCCGAGTCGCCCGAGAAGGCTCGTTCTCCCCACCGAGAACGAGCCTTCTCGGGCGACTGAGCGCAGGGCTGTGGAGAGAGCGAGCGGGGGGAGAGGGGAGCGCGTCAGCATGGGCGAGTGAGGGACGGCGTGTTCAGGGTGGCGGAGGGGTCGGCGGCGGGGATGTCGCGGGCGGCGATGCGCAGGATCGACGCCCCGGTGTACGGAGTGCGGTCGATCGCGCCGGCCACGGCGCTAGTCGACCGGTGCGCAGCGCTCCTACTCCGGCTGGGCGAGCACGCCTTCGTCTGCGGGCCCACTGCGGCGCTGCTCTGGGGAGCGCCCCTCGACCTCCGCTGGGAGAAGCGGACCACGATCGACGTCGCCGTCAAGGCACCGGCGCGAGCCCCGCACGCCGCCGGGCTCGCTGGACGCTCCCTCCGCCTCGGTGCCGGGGACGTCCTTGCCGGCCGCCGTGGCCGGCTGACCAGCCCCGCGCGGACCTGGTGCGACCTCGGCGCGCTCCTCCCGCTCGCCGATCTCGTTGCTGTGGGGGACTTCCTCCTGCACGCCGAGCTGGTCGATGCTCCGGGACTCGCGGCCGCCGTCGACCACTACCCGGGTCGGCGGGGCCTGCGCGCTCTGCGGCAGGCGGTGCCCCTTCTCGACGGGCGGGCGGAGTCGCGTCCCGAGTCACTGGTCAGGGTCGCCCTCGTCCTCGACGGGATCGCCGGCGTCGAGGCGAACGTCGTGCTCCGGGACGAGCGGGGTGCATTCCTCGCCCGCGTCGACCTCTGTATCGCCTGGGCCCGCGTCGTGATCGAGTACCACGGCGACTACCACCGCGTCGAGAAGGGTCGCTGGCGCCGGGACCGCGCACGGATGGGACGCCTCCGCGCCGCGGGTTGGCACGTCATCGAACTCACCGCCGACGACCTCAGCGACCTCCCCGCTGTCCTCGCCCAAGTCCGCGAGGCACTTCCACACTGAGTCGCCCGAGAAGGCCCGTTCTCCCCGCTGAGAACGGGCCTTCTCGGGCGACTGAGCGCAGCCGCTAGGAGTTCAGCGCGGCGTCGACGATCGTGCGGGCCTCGGCCTGGACCTCGTGCAGGTGATCGAGGCCGCGGAAGCTCTCGGCGTAGATCTTGTAGACGTCCTCGGTGCCGGAGGGGCGCGCGGCGAACCAGGCGTCCTCGGTGATGACCTTGACCCCTCCGACGGCCGCGCCGTTGCCCGGCGCCTTCGAGAGCTTCGCCGTGATCGCGGACCCGGCGAGCGTGGTCGCCGCGATCGCGTCGCCGTCCAGCTTGCCGAGCGCCGCCTTCTGCGCCTTCGTCGCCACCGCGTCCACGCGCTCGTAAACCGGATCGCCGAAGCGCTCGGTCAGCTCGCGGTACAGCGCCGACGGGCTCTTCCCGGTGACCGCGACGATCTCGGAGGCGAGCAGCGCCAACAGGATGCCGTCCTTGTCCGTGGTCCAGACGGTGCCGTCGAAGCGGAGGAACGAGGCGCCCGCCGACTCCTCGCCGCCGAAGCCGACCGAGCCGTCGACCAGCCCGGGCACGAACCATTTGAAGCCCACCGGGACCTCCCAGAGGCGCCGACCCAGCGATTCGGCCACCCGGTCAATGATCGAGGAGGACACCAGCGTCTTGCCGATCGCCGCATCCTCGCTCCAGCCGGCGCGGTGGCGGTAGAGGTAGTCGATCGCGACGGCCAGGTAGTGGTTGGGGTTCATCAGCCCGCCGTCGGGCGTGACGATGCCGTGGCGGTCGGCGTCCGCATCGTTGCCGGTGAGGATGTCGAAGTCGCCGGCGCGCGCGACGACCGAGGCCATCGCGCTGGGGGAGGACGGGTCCATCCGGATCTTGCCGTCCCAGTCGAGGGTCATGAAGCCCCACGCCGGGTCGACCTCGCCGTTGACCACGGTCAGGTCGAGCTCGTACATCTCGGCGATCAGCTGCCAGTAGTGCACCGAGGCGCCGCCGAGCGGGTCGGCCCCGATCCGCACGCCGGCCTTCTTGATCGCGTCGATGTCGATGATGGTCGCCAGGTCCGCGACGTAGTGGGTGCGGTAGTCGTAGGTCTCGACCGCGGAGGGCTCAGCCGAGCGCACACCACGGTTACCGTCGGCGATGAGGTCGTTGGCCCGGTTCGCGATCCAGGTCGTCGCGTCGGAG
Organism: Rathayibacter rathayi; assembly: GCF_004011095.1. Taxonomy (GTDB): domain Bacteria; phylum Actinomycetota; class Actinomycetes; order Actinomycetales; family Microbacteriaceae; genus Rathayibacter; species Rathayibacter rathayi. The sequence continues at coordinate 259,890 of NZ_CP028129.1, forward strand.
TCGGCCGGTCCGCCGTGCGGCGGGTTGTACTTGAAGCCGCCGTCGCGGGGCGGGTTGTGCGAGGGGGTCACCACGATGCCGTCGGCCCGGTCGGTGTGGGCGGGATCGTTGTTGTAGCGGAGGATCGCGTGGCTGAGCGCCGGGGTCGGCACGAAGTCGTCGAACTCGTCCACCAGCACGCGCACCTCGTTGCCCACCAGGACCTCGAGCGCGGTGGTCAGCGCCGGACGGGACAGCCCGTGGGTGTCGGCGCCGATGAAGAGCGGACCGGTGATGCCCTGCTCGGTCCGATACTCGACGATCGCCTGCGTGACGGCGGCGATGTGGTCCTCGTTGAAGGCCGTGTCGAACGCGGAGCCGCGGTGGCCCGAGGTGCCGAAGACCACCTTCTGCGCCGGGTCGGAGACATCCGGCTTCTTCTCGTAGTACGCCCTGACGAGGGCCTCGACGTCGATGAGATCGGAGGCCTGCGCCGGCTTCCCTGCTTGAGCGGTCATGCCGTCCATAGTGGCAGTACGGCCGCTTCCAGGGGTACCGCGGCTGGCTAGGCTTGCGCCATGCCCGACAACGTCCCTGAGCCCCGTGCCTACAGCTATCTCGGGCCCAGCGGCACGTTCACGGAGGCGGCCCTCGCGCAGGTCCCGGAGGCGCGCGGGCAGCTGTGGCGCAGCGTCGCGAACGTGGGCGAGGCGCTGAGTGATCTGGTCACCGGCCGCAGCGACGGCGCGGTCATCGCGATCGAGAATTCGGTCGAGGGCGGAGTGACGGCCGCGCAAGACGCGCTGGCGCGGATCCCGGGGCTGCGCATCGTCGGCGAATACCTGGTGCCGGTGTCCTTCATCCTGGTCGGCCGTCCGGGAACGCGGCTCGAGGAGGTGAGCACGGTCGCCGCGCATCCGGTCGCCTACGGCCAGTGCCGGGTGTGGCTGGACCGCGAGATCCCCAGCCACGAGCATCTGCCCTCCTCGAGCAACGTGCAGGCCACCGTCGATCTGTTGAGTGGTTCTCCCGCGCAGGCGGCCATCGCGCCTCCAGGGATCGTGGCCCACCACGACGTCGCGGTACTCGCCGAGCGGATCGGCGACAACCCCAACGCCGTGACCCGCTTCGTGCACGTCTCGCGCTCTCACGGGCTACCCGAGCCCACCGGTGCCGATAAGACGAGCGTGATCGCCGAGCTGCCGGCCGATCAGCCGGGTGCGCTCCTGGACATGCTCGAGCAGTTCGCGACCCGCGGGGTGAACCTGAGCATGATCCAGTCGCGGCCGATCGGCGATGCGCTGGGCCGGTACCGGTTCGTGATCGACCTCGACGGCCATGTGCAGGACGAGCGGGTCGCCGATGCGCTGATGGGCCTGCGGCGATTCAGCCCGAAGGTGATCTTCCTCGGTTCGTACCCGCGCGCTGACCGCCGCCCGGTCGCCTCCGTGCGACGCTACGACGACGAGGTGTTCGTCGAGGCCCGCGAGTGGCTGCACGGGATCCTCGCCCACGAGCCGGAGACGACGATGACCGGAGACGACGATGACGGGTCGCGACGATGACTGACGACGGCGAGCAGGTCGATCCGCGGTACGACCCGGCCTTCCAGCGCGGATTCTCCGGCGGAGTGGACCGGGCGCGCGGTGACGAGCGCGCCTTCGCGAGGCCCGCCACGGGTGCGGCCACCGCCGGGTCGGCTCCCGGATCGGCCGCCGCTCGCGGATCGGCCTCTGCGCCCCCACGCCTGGTCCGCCCCGACTCGTCGGCGGTTCCGGGAGCGCGGCGCATCATGCCCCTGCCCGACATCGCGGGAGCCGCCGAGGGCCGCCGCTCCCACCGCATCAGCGCAGAGACCGCGGCTGCGCCCCTGCCGGAGCCGGTGCCAGCCCCCGGTCAGCAGGCGCCAGCGGAGCCCGCCCGCGAGGCTCCGCTGCTGCGCAACCCGTGGCTGCTCGTGCTCCTGCTCGCCGGCCTCGCGGGATCCGCGATCGGCCTCGCGCTGCTCTACCTGGGCTACTCCTCGCCGCCTCCGCCGTACTACGGCGACTCCGACGTGCCCTCGCCAGCATGGATTCAGCGGCAGCTCCTCTACTACTCCTGCATCCCCCTGCTGGGCTGCCTGCCGGCGTCGCTGCTCCTGGCGCTGGGAGTGGCCGCGCTTCGCTGGCGCGGCGTCGTGCGCTCCCGCGTGGAGGCGCCGGCCGAGGCCGCGCAGCTTCTCGAGGCCGGGTCTCAGGCTCCGGACGCGCCGAAGAGCAGGCCCAGGAGGTAGGTCACCAGGGCCGCGCCGTAGCCGATGCCGAGCTGCCGCAGCGCCCGGGCCAGGGGCGGAGCCCCGAGAGCAGCCCGACGATCGCGCCGGTGGCGAGCAGGGCGATCCCGACCAGGAGGCACGCGACGACGACGGCGGCGAGCCCGGTCAGGCCGAGCAGGTAGGGCAGCACCGGGATGATCGCCCCCGAGGCAAAGAAGCAGAAGCTCGAGAGCCCGGCGCCCATGCCCGTGCCGATCGACTCGTGCTCGTCCACGTCCGGGTTTCCCGCCGGGCCGCCGAGCGTGATCGGCGAGGTGATCGCGCCGCCGCGCAGGCCGGTGAAGACGGAGGCGGCGCGCGCGTCCGCCTGCTCCTGCGTCATCCCGCGCGCGCGGTAGACCAGGGCGAGCTCGTTCGCGTCCACGTCGAGGTCGGGGACGATGCGGTTGGCGTCGAGGTCGGGGCTCGAGGCCGAGAGCAGCTCGCGCTGCGAGCGCACCGAGACGAACTCGCCCGCACCCATCGAGAGCGCGCCGGCCAGCAGACCCGCGATGCCGGTTAACAGGACCACGCTCGTACCGACTCCGCTCGCCCCGACTCCCAGCACGAGGGCGAGGTTGGAGACCAGGCCGTCATTCGCGCCGAACACGGCCGCGCGGAACGTGCCGGAGAGGCGGCTGCGCCCGCGCTCGGCGAGACCGCGGACGACCTCGCCGTGGATCCGCTCGTCGGCAGCCATCGCCTCCGTAGCGTCGTCGTCGTCGGCGTAGGGCGAGCGGGCTTCGGCGCGTTGGATCAGCGCGAGCACGAACACCGAGCCGAAGCGGCGAGTGAGAAGGCCGAGGAATCGGGTGCGCAGGTCGGCACGGGGCGCGGGCTGTGCGGCGGGGCCGAGCAGCTCGCGCCAATGGTCCTCGTGCCGGCCCTCGGCCTCGGCCAGCGCGAGCAGGATCTCGCGCTCCTCGCCGGTGCGGCGGCCGGCCAGGTCGCGGTAGACGGACGCCTCGGCGAGCTCGTCGGCGAGGTAACGGCGCCAGCGGCGCACCTGCGTCGGACTGGGGGTGGTGGTCGCCATGCGATCTCCCGGGGTAGGCCCGCCGACCCGCACGAGAGGGGGCGGTCAGGACGTGGTCGACTGACCGAAGGTCTCGTTCGCCCCGGCCGGAACCGGGGTGACGCGCCGGGCCCGGATCGTCCCGGACCAGCATGTCGACGCGCCTCGTCGTCCGCAGGCGGACGGTGGGAACTACTCCCCTTCGCGCAGACCACCGTAGCCGAGATCGCGGGCGGCCGCCCGGTGAGGCGCAGGCCACTGCCGGAGTCCGGCTGTGCCCCGGAGACGGAGGCCGGCGCTCGCTGGGTCAGACCGACGCGGTCGCGCGGGCGGCCCGGCGAGTCTGGCGCTCGTGTTCGGCGTCCAGAAGCGTGCGCGTCGCAGGCACGGCCAGGAACTCCACCAGGATGTCCGTCTCCTCGACGACGCGATCGGCGCGATCGAGCGGGTCCGCGCGGAGGAGACGGCGGGCCGCTGCCGCGACGTGCGCCGGCTTCGCGGCCAGCGCGCGCACCCGCGCGTCGACCCGGCCGGTCAGGTCGGCGCGCGGCACGACCTCGGTGACCAGCTGCCACTCCAGAGCCTCGATGGCGCGGACCGGGCGACCCGAGAGCACGAAGTCGAGCGCGCGGCGGCGGCCCACGACCCGGGGGAGCGCCGCGGTGACTCCGACGTCGGGAACGAACCCGACGTCTCCGTACGCGCTGAGGAAGAGGGCCGCGGGGGTCGCGATCACGATGTCGGCCGCGAGGGCGAAGGCGATGCCGGCGCCCGCGACCATGCCGTCGATGGCGCAGACGACGACGGCACGGCTGTCCTCGAGCAGGTGGATCACCTGGGCGGTGGTGGTCGCGAGGTCGCGGAGGTAGTGATCGGGGTGCTCGGAGCCCATGATCGCCGAGATATCGCCGCCGGTGCAGAACGCGCGGCCGGCCGCCGCGATCACGATGACGGAGCACTCGGCGTCGAGGTCGGCCACGGTCCGCAGCAGCAGGCGCGCGGTGCCAAGGTCGATCGCATTCAGCGCGTCGGGGCGGTTGAGCGTGATTCGGGCGACGGAGCCGTCGCGCTCGAGGACGACGCCGGGGGCCGCGTCGAGCAGGGAGGTGGCGTGCATGGGGAGCCTTCGGGGGAGCGGAGATGTCGAACGCAGGGGACGTTCTCGGGGGACATCACACATTCGCAGCCAACGATGCGATCGGATGTCTCCTCGCGGCCGATGCTCAGCCGAGCCGGGGTGTTCACTCGGGAGCCGGCCCGTCACGGCCCTCCTCTACACTGCTGGGGTGATTGATCCCGTACTTCTGCGCGAGAACCCGGACATCCTCAAGCGCTCGCAGGAGGCGCGCGGCGACTCCGTCGACCTGGTCGACGACGCGCTCGAGGCCGACCGCGTCCGCCGTGCGGCGATCACCGAGGCGGAGCGGCTGCGCGCCGAGCAGAACGCCTTCGGCAGGACCGTCGCGCAGGCGCCGAAGGACGAGAAGGCGGCCCTCGTCGCCGAAGCGCAGCGCCTCGCCGCCGCCGCCAAGCAGGCGCAGCAGGAGGCCTCCGACGCCGACGACGCCTTCACCGTGCTGGTGAAGCGGATCGCCAACCCCATCATCGACGGCGTCCCCGCGGGCGGCGAGGAGTCGTTCGAGCTCGTGAGGACCGTCGGCGAGCGCCCAATCTTCGACTTCACCCCGCGCGATCACCTCGAACTCGGCGAGCTGTTGGACGGCATCGACATGCAGCGCGGGGCCAAGGTCAGCGGCGCGCGCTTCTACTTCCTCAAGGGCCTCGTCGCCCGCCTCGAGATCGCCCTGATGAACCTCGGGCTCGAGAAGGCGCTCGCCGCCGGCTTCACGCCGCTGATCACGCCCACCCTGGTGCGCCCCGAGATCATGGACGGCACCGGCTTCCTCGGCGAGCACGACGACGAGGTGTACCGTCTCCGGGACGACGACCTGTACCTCACCGGCACCAGCGAGGTCGCCCTCGCTGGATACCACGCGGGGGAGATTCTCGATCTCTCCGGCGGCGCGAAGCGTTACGCGGGCTGGAGCACCTGCTACCGCCGCGAGGCCGGCTCGGGCGGACGCGACACCCGCGGCATCATCCGCGTGCACCAGTTCAGCAAGCTCGAGATGTTCGTCTACATCCTCCCCGGGGAGGCGGAGGCGGAGCACGCACGCCTGCTCTCGTACCAGGAGGACATCCTGCAGAGCCTCGGGCTGCACTACCGCGTGATCGACACGGCGGCCGGCGATCTCGGCCAGAGCGCCGCGCGCAAGTTCGACGTCGAGGCCTGGGTACCCACGCAGGAGACCTACCGCGAGCTGACCTCGACCTCGAACTGCACCACCTTCCAGGCCCGCCGCCTCGACACCCGCTACCGCACCGAATCGGGTAAGACAGCTCCGGTCGCGACGCTCAACGGCACCCTCGCGACCACCCGCTGGATCGTCGCGCTCCTCGAGACCCATCAGCAGGCCGACGGCTCGGTGCTCGTCCCCGCGGCGCTGCGGCCCCACCTCGGTGGCCTCGAGGTGCTCGAGCCCGTCTCGTGAGCACGCGCTCCTCCGACCGCCGCCTCGTCGCCCTCGATATCGACGGCACCGTCATGCACGAGGACGGCACCATCACCCGCGCGGTGGTGGACGCGATCAGCCGCGTGGTCGCGCAGGGCGATGAGGTCATGCTCGCCACCGGGCGCTCGCCCGTTGCGACCCTGCCCGTCGTCGAGCGGCTGGGCATCTCACCCGAGTTCGTGATCTGCTGCAACGGAGCAGTGACCCTCCGCCGCGACGCCGCCGGTACCTACGTCCCCGAGACCGTCGAGACCTTCGACCCGACCGACGTTCTCGAGACGATCCGCCGCGCCCTCCCCGGCGCGCAGTACGCCATCGAGGACGCGGACGGCGCCTTCTTCTCCACGGAGGCTTTCCCCGGCGGCGCCGTGATGGGCGCCGAGACGGTCCGCGTCCCCTTCGAGGATCTGCTCGGCCGGCTGTGCACCCGTGTCGTCGTCATCTCGCCCGAGACGGGCATCGACGCCTTCACCACCCTGGTCGAGGAGATGGGTCTGCACCAGGTCAGCTATGCGATCGGCTGGACCGCCTGGCTCGACCTCACCCCCCACGGCGTCAACAAGTCCACCGCGCTCGAGATCGTTCGCGAGGAGCTGGGCATCCAGCGGAGTGACGTGGTCGCGCTGGGCGACGGCCGCAACGACATCGAAATGCTCACCTGGGCCGCCGCCGAGGGCTCGGGCCTGGCGATGGGGCAGGCGCCCGACGAGGTGCGCGCCGTGGCGTCCGCCGTGATCCCGTCGGTGCACCAGGACGGTGTGGCGGTGGCGCTCTCGACGTTGCTCTGAGCCCGGGCCGGTATGCAACCGAGGCTGGAACGGGCTCGGAGCCCGTCCCAGGTGACGACCGGGTCTCTCGACCTCGGCTACGAACGTGCTCCGCCGCGCCGCCCCGCCCCGGCTTGCCCGGCGGCCACCGCCCGCCGGTTACTATCGGGTGTCGCTCTTGCGGGAGCGGCGAGGAGGGCTGTCCGAGCGGCCGATGGAGCCAGTCTTGAAAACTGGTGGGCAGAGATGTCTCTAGGGTTCGAATCCCTAGCCCTCCGCCGGATGAAATGCCTGGTTGGCGGCTAGATCACTCCGCCAGCAGTGGCAGGAGCGGAAGCTCGTCCTCGTCGGTTCGTGCCATCTGCGTGCCATAGCGGCTCTCGGAACCGCCTGCGAGGACCGCGTCGATGCCCGCCGCGATGACCTGTCCGCGCTCCGCGCCGACGTGCTGGTAGAGCATCGCCGCTTTCGCCGTCCGGTGCCCCGCGCGGTCCATCAGCTCGCGCAGGGTCGCCCCCGCCTGGGCCGCCGCGGTCAGCCCGGCGTGCCGGATGTCGTGCGGGTGGAACTGCGTCAAATCGAGGGCCGTCGTCGCCTTCCGCCACTGCCACTGGATCTGACCTCGGGAGATCGGTCGGCCGTCAGGACGAGCGAACAGCGGCGCCTTCCCGAACGACGATGCGCGTGAGTCGAGGTGCTCCCGCATGATGTCGACGACGGTCGCCGGGAGCGTGACTGTCCGCGAGGCTCCGGTCTTCGTCGGCGTCGTGACCTCCTCGCCTCCGACCGTGATCGTCTGCCTCTCGACGACGAGAGTCCCGGTGTCGAGGTCGAGGTCTCGACGCTCCAGCGCGACCAGCTCGCCGACGCGGAGGTGCGCGCCGAACGCGAGGACGAGCAGCGGCCGGTAGTCGGCGGGGTGCTCGGAGACGATGCGGGCGAAGGTGGGCGCGTCGAGGTGCGGTCGCTCCGGGCTCTTCGCGACTCCGGCGCCGACGATGCGGGCGGGGTTCTCGGCGATCAGCCGGTCGTTCACCGCGGTCGTCAGGATCGCCCTCAGGAGCGCGTACGCCTGCCGGAGCCGGGTCTCGCCCGTACCGCCGCGCTTCACGGCCGCAGAGGCCAGGGAGCGGCGGGTGGCGGCGTACCAGGAGCGCACGGTCGGGCCGGTGATCGCGCTGAGCGGCATCGCTTCGAGGCGGGCGAGCTGGTGGTCGAGGATGTCGAGGTACAGCTCGGCCGTGCGGGGTGCGAGCTTGCCGCGGGATCCGCCAGCGGCGATCCAGGCGCGGGCGTACTCGCCGAATGGTCGCGCGCCCGAGCGGTGGTCGATGTAGCTCCCGCGGAGGCGATCGGCCTGCACCGCGGCGAGGTGGTCGAGGGCCTCCCGCTTCGTCACGAACGTCGTCGGCGCGTTCATCGGCCGCCCGGCCTCGTCGGGATAGCGGGCCTGCCAGCGGCCGCTCGGGAGCTTCCTCGTCGACCCGAAGCTCGCCCGGTTCGTCTTGCGAGTGCCGGTCACGTTCGGGCCTTCCGCTTCGGGGTGTAGAGGGGCTTCGACCAGTCGATTGCACGGACCTGCTCCGCGGCGGCGAGCGCTGGTCGAGCCCACCACGGCCCGTGGGGGAGCGGCGCATCTGTGAGGGCGTCCCGGAGCGCGATGGCGCGAGGGGTGGGTGACTGGAGGGCCCCAGTCGTCGGCGGGGCCTCCAGGGCACGTAGGCGCTCGGCAAGCTCGGGGCGCGCCGCCGTCCGGTTCCGGATCGAGCGGATGAGGTGCTCGTACTCCTGCCAGTCGGACCGGATCGAGTTCAACCGCTCGGCCGCTTCCTCGATCATCCGGAGCCCCTCGGCTTCGAGCATCGCCGACTCCGGGAGGAGCAGCTCGGCGAGCGACTTGCGGAAGACCTTGGCGAAACCGATCGCCTCCTGGAGTGTGACGTTCCGGCGACCCGTCTTCGCCTCGGGATTCAGGATCTTCCAAATGCCCACCCGAGACGTCATGACAGGCGGCGTCAGCTGGCTGAGGGCCTTCGCGATCTGCGGTGCGGACCGGCCGTCCTCCTCGAACCACTGTTGTAACCGCGGAGCGATCAACGCGGTGTCGCCGTAGCGGACCAACATCTGATCGAGGTTCTGCCACAGCTCTTCGGTCGCCTTTGCCACGAGCCCTCCGTTCCAAATCGGTCACACGATCGTAGCTCGTTTCGTTGTGCCAACGGAACCGGTCAGGCACAGTCGGTGACAACAGAGACCGGAAGGACCGACCATGAAGAAGCTCAACCCCCTCTCCCCAGAGGAGAAGCTCGACCTCTTGCGGCAGCCCACCATCCGCCCCTCCGAGTGGCAGCGCATCAGCGGCCAGGGCAAGGGCCAGGTGTACGCGGGCATCGCCGACGGCCAGATCCCGAGCATCCGCATCGGGCGCTCGATCCTCCTGCCGACCGCGCCGCTCCGCCGCCTCCTCGGCATCGAGCAGTGACCGGCCTCGGCGAGGGAGCAGAGGGTGGTGATCTCGATGGTTGACGTCAGGCTCCCGGAACGGTGGTTGAACGATCGCCGCATCCTTCTCCTGGGCGCTGAGGACTTCCGGACGTATGTGATCGCCCTGATGTGGGCAGTCGCCAACCGCACCGATGGATCGGTCACCCGGGAAGACCTCGCGCTCATGCCGCGTGTCTCCGATGGGTCGGTGCAGCGCTTCACCGACCTCGGCCTGTGGACGCCAGACGGGCAGGGGTGGCTGATCGACGACTTCTCCACCACCCAGACGAGCAAGCACGATCTCGAAGTGCTGGAGAACGCCCGGCGCCGTGACCGCGAGAAGAAGCAGCGCCAGAGGTCGTCCAGCTCGTCCGGTGGCGAGTCGACCTGTCCCTCCTTCGGGACAGTCCCGGGGGATGTCCCAGGGGATGTGTCCCAGGGACATGACAGGCAGGCAGGAAAGGCAGGCAAGGAGAAGACAGGTTCCACTCTGGAGTCGATGCCACGCACTGCGTCGAAGGCACCGACCTCGACGTCGTCTGTCGCCGCGCCGGTGTCCGACCCGTGGACCGAGCCAGGCCCGTGGGCGGATGATGCTCAGCCTGCGGCGGAGGCCTTGAATGAGCGCGTCTTCGATGACGGCATCCGTCGCCGCGAGGTCGTCGTCGGTAACAAGCACTCGTGGGTGCCCGTCGAGGAGGTGAGCTGATGGCTGGTGTCGCTGTCTGGCCTGCTCGCGAGCCGGGGCGCCCTTACCGGTGGCTGTCCGATCTGACCTCCGATCGGGTCGCTCGGACATGCGGCGTGCACCCGGCGGAGGTGGACGACGCCGGGGTCTGCTCGCTCTGCGTGATCGCGTGGCGGCAGGGTCTGGGCGCTGATGATCCGTTCGCGTGGTCGACCTGCTCCGAGTGCCGCATGCCGGTGCACCCGGCCGTTGATGTCGGCAACGACCTCTGCCCGACGTGCGAACCGGAGTTCATCGGGTCCGCCGGCCTGGTGCTGTCGTGACCCCGTTGCCGCCCTCCGATGTCCGCGCCGATCGCTCGGAGGTCCGCGCTGATGCGCGCCGCGCCCTGCTCGACGACGGGGCTGAGGTCGACAGTCTCCGCTCTGCCGTCGCCTGGCTCGATGCCCGCGCCCCAGTGGTCGCGCGGATTATCCGCGCCGCTCTGATCGATGCGCGTCGTCAGGCCGCGGAGGCGCGCTCGGAAGCGCGCGAACTCCGCGAGCTGGTTCAGCGCTTCGACTCGGCGACCTTCCACTGAGGGCCTCCGAGCGCCCGCTACTCGCTCAACTCCTCGACCTCCCGCAGTTCGACGCTCATATTGCCGCCTGCGGGCTCCTGGGTCACTCCCGGCCCGCTACTCAAACGAAGGAAGGACCTCATGATGACCGATGCAACTCCCCTCGAACAGGCGCAGGCCGATCTCGACGCGCTGGAGCAGCGCATCCGCGATGGCGAGGGGTCGCCCCTCGAACTCGGCGCCGCCCAGGCTCGCGTCGAAGTCGCTCGCCTCCGTGACGAGGGCACCCGCGCTCGCCAGCGCGCCGACCTCGCTCGCATCCGGGCGAACCAGGTTCGGAACGCGAAGCTCGCCGCGCTCGGCCAGCTGCACAACCGCCAGAACCTGCCCAAGGCGTACGACCGCGCTGTCGAGGCGTTCGAGGATCTCGTCCGCGCCGTCGAGAAGCACAACGCCTGGATCGATGACACCGCGAAGGCTCTCGAAGCCGGAGGCGTCCCCGCCCTCGGCTGGGATCGCAAGCGGCCGGAGGGCTTCGACCCCGCTACCCACGCGACCATCGAGGAAGGCGGGATCGTGTCGTCCGTGACCATCGCCGGAGAGTCCAGTCGCCGGGAGATCCCGGGCCTGTGGGCACGCGCCGCGTTCAAGGCGGTTGCGATCCGTCGGAAGCTCACCGACGGTCACGGCGCACTCCTGGAACGCGTGCTCGGCAAGGACATCCCGGACGCTCTCCGCGACCGCTAGCAGCACCGCGACGAAGGCCCCGCGCTCACTCCGAGCCGGGGCCTTCGTGCGTCCGGCGCAGGACACTCATGGGCCAGGACATGTCTCGCGCGCGGGCGCGCGCGAGGCCAGGCCGTGCCCAGCGGCTCATCGTCAGGGCGCTTCACAGAGCCGGTCGAAGAGTGACCAGCCCTCCTTGAGGAGATGGTGGGCGGCGACGAAAGGCTCCGCGATGTGCTCAACATCTCCTCCCGCTGCACCGACGGCGAGGCCCGACAGACGGTCCCCTTTGAAGTTGTGCACGCGCTGGAACAAGCTCCAGCCGAGTACGTGAGCATCGGCGCTCATCTGCCTCCAAAGCAGCTTGATCGCCTCCTGTCGCGCCCGATCTGGGAAGCGGTACTCCACCGCCCAGCGGATGATGTCGGTCTGGCTCAACGCCGCCCGTCCGCGGCGAAGCTCCGTGATGCGAGCGATCCTCTCTCTCGACCACTCCGTCTGGAGGGGAATCTCGCGCCGCTCGTCCTCGCTGAGCTGCATCTTCGATGCTTCCTGGACGTACTTCTGACGCTCCCGGTACATCTCGCCCATCACCATCAGACCTCGCTCTTGACGCTCTGCGGGCTCCCTCGGTGCGAGTAACCAGACCGCCTGCGCCGCTCCGACGAGGGCGCTCCGAAGGACTGTGAAGTGCGCGCTCGGGTACCACTCGCCCGCCTCGACCGCAGTGGCTGCGAGGCGCAGGTGCTCACCCGAGAGGATCAGCGAAAGACGTGCTGTGTCGCTGATCCGATGCGACGAAAAGGGCGCATCATCTGCGGCCAGTTCACTGCCCGGTTGCGGCTCCTCCAGGCGACGTGCGCGCGCCTGCCAGCCCTTGAGATCCGGATAAGTGGCGCGCATCGCACGCAGCGCGTTTTCTGTCGACACGGTCGCCATCCTGGCGCGCTCGAAGCCTTCTGATCGAGCGGCAGACCGTTGTGTCGATTTCGCCCATGGCCGATTCCAACCCTCGCGCGGGCGCGCGCACCCGAGGCTCGCCACCTCAGGACGCCCCGGGCGGACAGGCCGACGAGCAGTCTTCGGGGCTCTCAGCTTTCGTGCCACTCGTGCCATCCGCGTGCCACTAGCAGCAGGTACGGCCCGAGATTCGCCGAGACGGGAAGGGACGACATCCGCGTAGTCCTGCGGATCTCCCCGTCATTCCGTGGTCAATTCGAGCCCGCCGACCTGACTTGAAAACTGGTGGGCAGAAATGTCTCGTGGGTTCGAATCCCACGCCCTCCGCCCATGCCGTTCCTCCCTGCCCTGCTCGATCCGCTGCGTGATCGGGAGCACGACGGCGGGGTTCACCTCCGGCGAGGTGATCCCGTTTCTCCGCGACGCCTGTCGGGCAGGGGCTGGTCCGCCCCGCACCTCCGAGGCATTCTCGCTGTGCCGTTGCGAAGAGATGAGGATCTATGTTACGGTCCCGAGCAATCCGCATTTATCGGGGCCGTCGTGACGGAAAGTCGGCGCGTACTGCGGTCTTTCTGAGGAGGAGCTCATGGCATCACATCGAAGGGGCGTGCTCGCACTGGCAGTGTGCGTAGCCGCGACAACCGTCCTCACCGCGGCGGCCTCATACCCCGACAGTCGTCCCCCCGCAGCCCCGGCGGACACGAGCGACGCGCTCGTCGCGGCGCTCGGCACCGGGGCCGTCGAGAACCAACGCCTCCTGGGTGAGCTGAAGTCCTGGATCCTCGCGCAGCCGGACGTCGACTCCAGCGGCTACATCGACCAGGTGAACGACGCAGAGAACGGGTCGGTCCGGCTCCTCTGGAGCGGCCAGTCGCCCCTGCGGGAAGCCGCTGTCAATCGGGCTGCAGAACTGGGGATCGACGCGGTCATCGAGGAGCGGCCGTACAGCCTCGCCCGGATCGACGAGATCGCGTCGGCGGTGCTCGAGCATGCGGACGACATCACGGCGGCGGGCTTTACGGTGTCGAGTGTCGTCGGCGTGCAGGCCGACACCGCGGGAATCCAGGTCGAGGGGGACTTTGTCCGCGGGCCCGTCAACGATCAGGCTCGGGATAGCCTGCTAGAGAGCGTCAAAACGGTTGTCGCCGGGGTTGCCGGCGTCGCGCTCGACGTCCTCCCCGGGCACGGCGTGTCGACGGCAGGCGGAACGCGCGCCGACTCGACGGCACCGTTCTTCGCCGGGTCCTACATCCAGATGCAAGCCAGTGAATCGACCTGCTCGACCGGCTTCTCGATGAGGGTCAACGGAGTCGACCACGCCACGACGGCGCGGCACTGCGACCCGCGCGGCGACGTCTTCCGGGCGCGCGACGGGAAAGCCATCGTCGGGAGCGGCCTCGTCACCTCCCGCGACGGCGCCATGACCGTCCTGACCGGCCCAGGGACCGGGCGCACGTTCGACGGAGCCTGGAACGACGCGAAGGGCTACAACAAGCGCGTCCACAACCGCTACGACGTGGGCTTGAACGACCGGGTCTGCACCAGCGGCGGCAACTCGGGCGTCCACTGCGGCATCAAGGTCACGGCCACCGCGGTCTACGCGGACGACGGATCGGGGCGCTTCTCGAACGTCCGCGGGGAACAGCAGAATTCGGGCGCGATCGCGGCGATCCAGGGAGACAGCGGCGGTCCCGTCTTCGTGCCCTACGGGGGCGCTCTCAACGGGTATGTGGGCGCTGTGGGGATGATCCAGTTCGTCCAGGACGCCTCGACGAAGGGCTGCGGGTCGGTCCATGATAGTGGCGGCAAATGCAGCCGGACGGTGCTCTTCTCGACGATCGAGACGATCGAGCGCCGCGGCGAGATCGGCGCGACCCTGGTGACAGAGTGACCGTCGACGGACCGCAGCGTTCTCCTGCGCCGCGGTGCACTCTGTATAGGATGGCGCGATGCCCGGGGCCGATCGCCGGCTCCACCTGTGGGCACAACTGACGCCTCGACACCGGGAGACGGATGCGCCGCACGGGCCCCTCGAGACAGACTCGCGACACTCCGCGTGTGCCGCGGCCCTTCGTCCGGCACGGCCGGCAAAAGCGGCACACTCTCGCGCGGACGCTGGTCAAGGGAGCCGCTCTGGTCGGCGGCGTCGGCGTGGTCGCCTCGGTGTCGGTGGTCGCGATCGCGGCGAGCCTGCTCGTGGGGTCGGTGCAACCCTCAGTCGACCTGCACTCGGGTTCCGCCGGGTCGAGCGTCCAGGCCGGAGGCGCCCTGGAGATCGGCGCGCTGGGGGGCGGGTTCAACGTCTTGGTCGTCGGCAGCGACTCGCGCAAGGGCCAGGGCGATGCTTACGGCGACCCCGATGAGGAGACGAGCGTCCTCAATGACGTCAACATGCTGATGCACGTCTCGGCCGACCACAGCAACGCCACCGTCGTCAGCTTCCCCCGCGACATGTACGTCGACATCCCCGAGTGTGCGAATGCGGCGACCGGCGAAACGATCCCCGCTCGCTACGACACCAAGATCAACGAGGCGATGGGCAAGGATGTCAGTCTCGGCTGCGTGGTGGGCGTCGTTGAGGACCTCATGGGCGTCCGGGTCGACTACGGAGCGGTCGTGCAGTTCAACGGCGTGATCGAGATGTCGAACGCGGTCGGCGGAGTCGACGTCTGCGTAGCGACCGAGATCGCCGACCGTTACACCAACACCTACCTCGACCCGGGTGTGCACTCGCTCGAAGGAATGGCGGCACTGCAGTTCCTCCGTAGCCGCCACGGCATCGGCGACGGCAGCGACCTCACTCGCATCAGCAACCAGCAGGTGTTCCTCTCGGCGCTAGTGCGCCAGATCAAGAGTGCGGACACGCTCCTCAATCCGGTCGCTCTCTACGGGCTCGCCAAGGCGGCGCTGGGCAATATGACGCTCTCGACCGAGCTCAACAACGTGAACACGATGGTCCAGATGGGGCTCGCGCTGAAGGACGTCGATCTCGCAAACGTGATCTTCGCGCAGTACCCGACGGGAGCGGCCTCGACGGGCGTGGTTCCGAACCGCTCCGCGGGCGACGTCCTCGCCAGCGCGCTGCAGACCGACCAGCCGATCGCGATCACCGGCGGGACGGGCGCCGGCGCCACCGCCGAGGGCAAGGCAGTCGACGCCGCTGCTCCGGCCGGACCTGCGAGCGCCGACCCGCTCGCGACGGCAGGGGCGACACCGGGCGCTCCTGCGGCGACTCCCGAGGGCGGATCCAAGGTTGCCCTGCCAGACTCGGTGACCGGCCAGAGTGCCGACCAGCAGACCTGCTCGGTCGGATTCTTCGGCTGAGGCGAGGGCGAACGGTGCCACAGGTGCTCTCCACCCCGCGCGCTGACTCCGGGACGACAGGCGTCTCGCAGCCGAGAGAGAGTACGACCCGATGAGCGAACACGCGTCCAGCCGGACCACCGCAGCACGGCATGGTCGCCTGCGCAGGCAGAGCGGTGCGCGGTTCGCTGCTCGGATCCTCGCGGCTTGCGTGGGCGTCGGCGTGCTCAGCGCCGTCTGCATTGTGGCCATCGCCGCCTCGCTGATCGCGGGCAGCGCGCGTCCTTCCGTCGACCTCGGGGCGGGCGGCGGCACGGTCGCGGAGATCGGGGCGATTGAGGGCGGCGTGAACATCCTGCTCGCCGGCAGCGACAGCGCGGACGGATCGGCGGCCGGTGCTTACGGCGACCGAGCCGAGAACCTCAACGACGTCACCATGCTGATGCACATCTCGGCCGATCACTCCACCGTCGAGGTGGTCAGCTTCCCCCGGGACCTGTACGTGCCAATCCCCTCCTGCACCGACCCCAAGACCGGAGCCGTCTCGGGCGCCGTGGACTCGGCGAAGATCAACACCTCGCTCGAAGCGGGCGGGCTGGCCTGCACCGTGAAGACGGTGGAGCAGCTGACCGGTCTGCAGATCCCCTACGCTGCCCTGATCCAGTTCGAGGGCGTCATCGAGATGTCGAACGCGGTCGGCGGAGTAGACGTCTGTGTCGCGTCGCCGATCCAGGACGAGTACACGGGCCTGAACCTCGACGCGGGCACGCACACCCTCGTCGGCGCCGAGGCGCTGGCGTTCCTGCGCACCCGCCACGGAGTCGGCGACGGCAGCGACCTCACCCGCATCTCCAGCCAGCAGGTCTACCTCTCGTCCCTCGTGCGCAAGGTGAAGAGCGCGTCGACCCTGTCGAATCCGGTCAACCTCTACGGCCTCGCCAAGGCGGCCGTCTCGAACATGCAGCTCTCGACCTCGCTCGAGAACGTGAACACCCTGGTCTCGATCGGCCTGGCCGTGAAGGACGTCGATCTCACGAACGTGGTCTTCGTGCAGTACCCGACCTACATCGACGGCAACGGTGTGTATCCGAGCAGGGATGCGGCGGCCGCGCTGAACGCCGCGCTCCTCGCCGACCAGCCGGTCGCCCTGAGCGGCACGACCGGGGGCGGCGCGCAGTCGACCGATCCGGCGGCCGCGGCACCCCAGACGCCTGCCGCGACGCCCCAGGCTCCCGCGACGATCGCGCCCGACGGGCCGGTCACCCTCCCGAGCGACGTCTCCGGCCAGACCGCGCAGCAGGAGACCTGCACGATCGGCCGTTCGCTCTCGGATCAGTAGGAACACGGCCTCCGGGGCTGTCGCCCCAGTCCGGCGGGGAGGCGTGCGCCCGTGTCGCGGGGCCCTCGCGCGTGCGGTTATGATGGTCGTCGTGCGTCCGCCAGCGGGCGCTCAGGAGTCGTCGCATAGTCCGGTCGAGTGCACCACCCTGCTAAGGTGGAGAACCCTTTATTGGGTTCCGTGGGTTCAAATCCCACCGACTCCGCTCCTCCCGAAGGCCCTGCTCACGCGGGACCTTCGTCGTTTTCGACGGCTCACTGGAGCGGCGACGCTCTCGGGCGGGCGGGCTCCCGGAGCGGCTACCCTGATCGGATGTCCAGCCCGATCCTCGACGCTCTGTCCACCCCTCCCGCGCGGAGGGATGTCGCCTCGATCCGCGGGGCGCTCGCCGAGGTCGCGATTGGCGACTCGGTACGCGTCCTCGTCCGCTCGCCGCGCTACGGCCTCTACGGGATCGAGGGGGTCGTCCGACAGGCCGTCGGCGGCGAACTCGTCGTCGCCGACGTCTTCCTCGGGACCGGCACCGAGATTCAGAGCATCGCGCTGGCACCGGAGGCCGACGAGGTCGGCGGCGAGCGCTCGGCAGCGGGCCTCGAGCACGGGGACGCGGTGCGCGTGGCCTTCTCGACGCCTGCGCTGGGGTCGTTCACCATCACGGGCCCGCTGACGGCCGGTGGGCGGGACGTGTTCCTCCTGGTCGGCAGCTGGATCGTGGCCGATGCCGGTGAGCCGGGCCGCCACGTCGACCGCATCGAGCGCCTGACGGAGCTTGGCATCCACGAGAAGCACGTCCCCGGCCGTCGCTCCGCGGTCGAGGAGTAGCGGCTCAGGTTTGGCAGTGCTCAGGTTTGGCAGTGTGGACACCAGTAGGTGACCCGCAGCTGCAACTCGTCGTCCCCGAGTTCGCCGCGTGCGATAGCAGTGCCGCATCGGCGGCAGGGGCGGCGGTTGCGGCCGTAGACCCACAGCTCCTGTCCCGGTCGCAGGTTGCCGGTCGTGGTGCGCTCGGCCCGCTCGCGATTGACGGTGATCAATCGCTTCGCGAGGGCGATGGTGCGCACGAGGTCGCCGCTCTCGCGGACGGGCCGCGTGGGCAGAACGCCACGCAGGAAGCACAGCTCGGCCCGGTAGACGTTGCCCAGGCCGGCCATGATCCGCTGGTCGAGCAGGGCGAGGCCGATCGGCCGCTCGGGGTCGGCGGAGAGGCGGCGCAGGGCCTCGTCCGGGTCCCAGTCGGCGCCCAGCAGGTCGGGACCGAGGTAGCCGACCACGTCCTCCTCGGCCGAGCGCGGCACGATCTCGAGGAGCCCGAGGTCGAAGCCGACCGCCTGCCAGTCCTCGGTCTCGAGGACGATCCGGGCCTGAAACGCGGGCCGGTGCCATGTCGGCCGCTCGCCCTCGCCGCGGGCGTAAAGGTGCCAGCTGCCCTCCATCTTGAGGTGGGAGTGGATCAGCGCGTCACCGACCCGCATCAGGAGGTGCTTGCCGCGGGGGACGACCGCGTCGATCGTCTCGCCGGTGAGGTCGACCGTCGCGTACGTGGGCACGCGGACGTTGCAGCGGGTCAAGACCTCGCCGTCGAGTGCCTCGGCGAGGTTGTGTGCGGACCGGTAAACGGTGTCACCCTCGGGCATGGCGGCTCCTCTCGGCGCTCACGAGCGCATCCTCAGGCCGCGTGGATTGGCGACGAAGCCCGCGGCGACGAGCGCGTCGCCGAAGGGGGTACCGAGCGCGAAGACGCCGTCGATCTTCTCGACGGTCAGCTTCTCGACTCCGCGGGAGCGCACCAGCCGCGAGAGCGCGCCGGCCGCGTCGGCGAGGGCCGAGTCGTTACTGGTGAAGGTGAGGGCGGTCTTGCCGCCACGCTCAAGGTAGACCGCGAGCGCCCCGTCGACCACGGCAACGAGTGCGCCGGCCTTGCGCCCGGGGCGGTGGCCCTCTCCCTGGGGCCACGGCAGCGCCGCGCCAAACGGATTGGCGGGGTCGGTTGCCGCGAGGGCGAGCACCGGACGTGAGCGCTCCTGAACCTCGTCCTGCGGGGCGAAGGTGCGCAGCCGGTCGACGCTGCCCGCCGTGCCGAACTGCGCGGCGCCGAGCTTCTCGATGAAGTAGCCGCGCCTGGCGCGACCCTGCTGCTCGAACCCGCTGAGCACCTTGTAGGCGAGGGCGAAGCCGCCAAGGACGCCCTCGGCCTGCACGGAGCCGCGGGTCACGATCCCGTAGCGCTCGAGCAGGGTCTCGCCGAGCGCGTGTCCGCGGACCGTCGCGTCCGACTCCGCGAGCGGGACGATCGACCAGCGGCCTCCGGCGGTCGGCGGTCCGACCCGGGTCGCCATCGTGGGTCGCGCGGTCATCCGGGCGCGGGCGCGGGCGGGAGCGCGCGGCTGGCGGTGTGCGCCTCCGGTCGAGCCGACGAGCGTGCGGAGCGGGGCGAGGGTGTCGTTGGTCACCAGCCCCTCCCAGACCAGCTCCCACAGGGCCTCGACCAGGCCGGCGTCATCGGTTGAGCCGACCGCGTCGGAGAGCTGGCGGAAGAAGTAGCCGCCACCCGAGCCGAGCACGCCGACGATCTCCTGCTGCAGCTCGGTCAGCGTCGTGGCCTCGACGGTCGGGACGGGCAGGGTCAGCCCGGCCGTGTCGGCGAGGTGCAGGCTCACCCAACCGTCATTGCCGGGGAGGGTGCCCGCGCCGGCCCAGAGGACCTCACCGGTGGCGGTGAGCTCATCGAGCATCGCGGGAGAGTAGTCGCGGACGCGCGCCGGCAGGATCAGCGACTCCCAGGCGGAGGCGGGGATGGGTGCTCCCGCGAGCTGGTCGATCACGGAAGCGACGCCGTCGATCCCGCGGAGGGAGCCGCCGACGTGCTGCCACGCGGGGAGGAACCGGGCATAGGCCGCGGCGTCGACCGGCTCGACCTCCTTGCGCAGCGCGGCGAGCGAGCGGCTGCGCACGCGCCGCAGCACCTCGGCGTCGCACCACTCGGTGCCGGTGCCGGTGGGCCGGAATTCACCCTCCGAGACGCGGCGCTCGCCCGCGAGGCGGCGCAGGGTGTCGGTGACGACCGCGACGCCCAGGCCGAGGCGGATGGCCACCGCAGCGGCGGTGAAGGGACCGTGGCTGCGCGCGTAGCGGGCGACCAGGTCGCCGAGCGGATCGCGGACCGGGTCGATGAACGCGACGGGGACGCCGATCGGCAGGGGTACGCCGAGGGCGTCTCGGAGCCGGGAGGCGTCCTCCATCGCGGCGTAGCGCTGCTCGCCACCGAGGCCCACGGGTAGGACGCGCTTCGCCTTCACGAGCGCCGCGACGTGGGCCTGGAGTACGTCGCGCTCGATCGGGGACGCCTTCGCCATGTCGGCCGAGGCGACCGCCTCGTCGACCAGCCGCTCGCCGAGCTCATCGAGCGTCAGCGGGCCGAGGAGCCGCAGCAAGTCTGCCGCTCCCTCGAGCCCACGCAGGCGCCGCTCCGGCTCGACGCGCTGCAACTCGCGTTCGATCTGCGCCAGGACGGCCGGGTCGAGCAGTTCGCGCAGTTCGGCGCGCCCGAGCAACTCGCCCAGGAGCGTCGCGTCGACGGACAGCGCGGCGGCCCGGCGCTCGGCCAGCGGGCTGTCGCCTTCATACATGAAGGCCGCGACGTAGCCGAAGAGCATCGACCGCGCGAACGGGCTGGCCGTGGGCGTCTCGACCTCGAGGATCCGCAGCTCGCGCCCGTCCAGACGCGCGGTCAGGCGCAGCAGCGCGGGCAGGTCGTAGACGTCTTGGAGGCACTCGCGGACGGTCTCGAGGATGATCGGAAACGTCGGGTAGGTCCGCGCCACGTCGAGCAGTTGGGCCGCCCGCTGCCGCTGCTGCCACAGTGGCGAGCGCTTGCCGGGGTTGTATCTCGGGAGCAGGAGCGCCCGCGCCGCGCACTCGCGGAACCGCGCGGCGAAGAGGGCGGATCCGCCGACCTCGCTGGTGACCAGCTGCTCCAGCTCCTCACGCTCGAAGAGGAACAGCTCGGAGCCGGGTGGCTCCGACTCGGTGTCGGGGATCCGCACCACGATGCCGTCGTCGCCGGCCATCGCCGCCCCCTCGACGCCGTGTCGCTCGCGCACACGGGCGCCGATCGCGAGGGCCCACGGCGAGTGGACCTGCATGCCGTACGGGGAGTGCAGCACCAGACGCCAATCGCCCAGCTCGTCGCGGAAGCGCTCGAGTACCAGCGTGCGGTCGTCCGGGATCTGTCCGGTGGCTAGGCGCTGCTCGTCGAGGAAGGAGAGCAGGTTGTTGGTCGCGTACTCGTCGAGCCCCGCGGCGGTGCAGCGCTCGCGGGCCGTCTCGGCTGCGGCGGCGCCCACCTCGCGGGTGAACGCACCTATCGCCTCGCCCAGCTCGGCGGGGCGTCCCTGCGAGTCGCCCTTCCAGAACGGGAGCCGCCCCGGCTCGCCGAACGCAGGCGTCACGATCACCCGGTCGTACGTGATCTCTTGGATGCGCCAGCTCGTCGCTCCGAGGGCGAAGACGTCGCCGACGCGGGACTCGTACACCATCTCCTCGTCGAGCTCGCCGACGCGGTTGCCGGTGGAGCCGGGCTCGCCGACCATGAAGACGCCGAAAAGCCCGCGGTCGGGGATCGTCCCGCCGCTGGTGACGGCGAGGCGCTGGGCGCCGGGGCGGCCCGTGAGCGTATTTGCATCGCGATCCCAGACCAGGCGGGGACGCAGCTCCGCGAACTGGTCGGAGGGGTAACGGCCGGAGAGCAGGTCGAGGGTCGCCTCGTAGGCGGAGCGCGGCAGCGAGACGAAGGGCGCGCTGCGGCGGACCGTGTCGAACCACTCGTCGACATCGAGGCTCTCGAGGGCGGTGGCGGCGACGGTCTGCTGCGCGAGGATATCGAGCGGGTTCGCAGGCACGGCGATGGCCTCGATCAGTCCGGAGCGCATCCGCTCGGTCGTGACGGCCGAGTGCAGGAGATCGGCGCGATGCTTGGGATAGAACGAGCCTCGCGAGACCTCGCCGACCTGGTGGCCGGCCCGGCCCACGCGCTGGAGGGCACTCGCAACCGAGGGCGGCGTCTCGACCTGAACGACGAGGTCGACCGCACCCATGTCGATCCCGAGCTCGAGGCTCGAGGTCGCGACCACACAGCGCAGCCGACCCGACTTGAGGTCGTCTTCGATGATCGCTCGCTGTTCCTTGCTGACCGAGCCGTGGTGCGCACGGGCCAGCAGCGGCTCCTCGTCGGGGGCGGACTGGCCGGTCCCGCTTGTGCCTCCGGCCGCTCCCATCAGCTCGGCGGGGGTGCGGCGAGCGGAGGAGGAGACCTCGGCCACCAGCGCCCCCACCGAGACGGGCGCGCCCGCCCGCTCCGCTGCCAGCTCACGCCTTTCTGCGGAGATCTCGTTCAGCCGTGCGGTCAGCCGCTCGGCGAGACGTCGGGAATTCGCGAACACGATAGAGGAGGTGTGCGCGAGCACCCGATCGACGATCGACTCCTCGACGTGCGGCCAGATTGATCCGCTCTGCGGGCCGGTGGCCCCCATCGTCGAGCCGTCCTGTGCAGCCGCCGTTCCCAGCTCCGACATGTCCTCGACGGGGACGACCACCCTGAGGTCCCACTGCTTCTCGGACGCGGGGGCCACGATCGAGACGGGCGAGCGGCCGGCGAGGAACCGGGCCACCTCCTCGCGCGGGCGCACCGTCGCCGAGAGGCCGATGCGCTGCACGGGTTGGGACAGCAGCGCGTCGAGGCGCTCGAGTGAGAGGGCCAGATGCGCTCCGCGTTTGGTCGACGCGACCGCGTGCACCTCATCGACGATCACGGTCTCGACTCCGCGCAGCGAGTCACGGGCCGCCGACGTGAGCATGAGGTAGAGCGATTCGGGCGTGGTGATCAGGATGTCCGGCGGGCTTTTCTGCAGTACGCGCCGCTCGGCGGCCGGCGTGTCGCCGGAGCGGACGCCGACCGTGACAGTGGTGGGCGCACTGCCGATCCCCTCCGCGCTCAGCCGTAACGCCGTCTGCGTGACCCCGACCAACGGGGAGCGGAGGTTGCGTTCGACATCGACTCCGAGCGCCTTCAACGGAGACACGTAGAGCACGCGCGTGCGGTGCTGCGGATCCTCCGGCGGCGGGCTCTGCACGAGCCGGTCGATCGCCCAAAGGAAAGCCGAGAGCGTCTTGCCCGACCCGGTTGGCGCGACCACGAGGGCGTGCGCACCGCTCGAGATGGCCGACCAGGCGCCCTCCTGTGCCGCGGTCGGCGCCGGGAACGCGCCCTGGAACCACGCCCGCGTGGCGGGGGAGAAGCGTTCGAGGACATCCGGCATGCACCCATCCTCCCCGCCACCACCGACATTGCCGGGGCCGCGTCCCGACGGGGAAGCCCTTGACGCGCGCGAGAGCGTCGGTCAGGCGAAGCCGAGCCGCACGAAGGTGCTGATATCGGCGAGCTCGGCCTGGCCGACCCCGTGCGCGACCCCCTCGTACACCCGTGCGTCGAGCGCAGTGTGCGTCGGGAACCACGCCGCCGCGTCCTGCACGAACTCCTCCGGGATCACCGTGTCGAGGGTGCCGCGGCCCCAGAACACCGGCGGACGCACGCGCGTGAGCCGCTCGTCCGCGTCGTCGCCCTCGGGCAGCGGCACCACGAATCCGGACAGGGCTACCGCGAAGGCGAAGCGCCCCGGCGCGCGCCGCAGCAGCTGCACCGCGAGCGCCGCACCCTGCGAGAAGCCCAGAAGACCGACCGGCCCCGGATGATCCAGCGAGTCCAGCCACTCGATCACCCCGTCGACCGCAGCATCGACCGCCTCAGGATCGGCGCGCGCCTCGTCCGGTACGAGCGGCACGCGGAGCGGCCACCACGCGTTCGCCCCGCCCCCCAGCACCAGGGGCGCTCGGAGGGAGGCGAGCACCGGCTCCAGCGGCAGGTAGGCGCCGAGCGAGAACAGATCGCCCTCGTGCGAGCCGTAGCCGTGCAGCAGGACCAGGAGGGGCCGCCCCACGCGGTCGCGCTCGGAGGAGGACCACAGCACCGCGTTCGCGTCGATTCCCATCGCACCATCATCCCTCCGGGCGCAGGATTCGCCCGCGCCGGTCTGGCGATCAGCCGCGACGGGTAAGAATGGCACCATGAGCGTGCGCACCCCTGACCCGAACTCCGGGTGGCTGTCCGACGACGAACTCGCCGAGATCCGCCGGCGGCTGCCGCTGCTGTACGTGGAGGCCGTGCCGGTCCGCGTCGACGGACTCGGGCAGGTCACCGAGGTCGGCGTGCTGCTCCGCGCGACCGCCTCCGGCCAGATCACCCGCACGATCGTGTCGGGCCGCGTGATGTACGGAGAGACCCTGCGCGACGCGCTGTTCCGCCACCTCGAGAAGGACCTCGGCCCGATGGCCTTCCCCCTCCTCCCCGCCAGTCCGCTGCCCTTCCACGTCGCCGAGTACTTCCCCATGCCCGGCATGGGTCCGTTCACCGACGACCGCCAGCACGCGGTCTCGCTCGCCTACGTCGTCCCGGTCACCGGCACCTGCGACCCCCGCCAGGACGCCCTTGAACTCACCTGGATGACCCCTGACGAGGCCTGCTCCGACGCGATCTCCGCCGAGATGGAGGGCGGGCGCGGCGCGCTGCTCCGCGCTGCATTGGCGTCCGTCGGCAAGCTGCGCTGAGGGTGCCCGCTGCGGAACGTCCCGAGACGGTGAGGCCGTAGGCCGTGCGGAGCCGCACGGTCCCCCTCCTGATCCGTCGGCGTCCCCTCGCCGGGGCGGTAGCTCCGAGTTCCGCGCTGAGAGGCGTCGTTCGGGCCTGCTCGCACGGGTCTGCGCGTAGCCGACGGATCTCGTCGGCGAGATCTCGCACCTGCTCCTGGGTCCGCGACTTCGACGTCCGATCGTCCTGTGATAGTCGTTCGACGATGTACGAAATACCTCCGTGGCGGTGATCACGGCGTCGGAAATGGCTGCAGCTGCCCCGCCTGGACCCGCCGGTCGTGGGCTGGCCCGGCGGACGGTCTCGAAAGACGTACGCAACCGAGGTTGAGAGCGTCGGTCGGTCCCCTCCGGGCACGTCGATGCTTCTCAACCTCGGTTGCGCACACGTCTTCACGGGAAGGTCCGGTTCCCGGCCGCGAAGAAGCGCCGAGGGCCGCCCCGTTCAGACATCACGCTTCGAGGCGAACAGCTGATCCGCGGGTTAGCGGATCGGCCGAGCCGGTCGTGACCCGCTCTGCACAGCGCGATTGTCTGAACAGCCGACCGCGGCGTGCCGCCGTGCGAGACGGTTCAGCCCTGCGCGCGGCGCCCACCGCGGCGGGCGCCGCCTGCGGACTCGCGGGCGGGCGCGGCCGAGGACGCGCCGCCGGTCGCGGTGCTGTAGAACGAGCGCGATCCGCCCGAGGTCGACGGGGCGCCGGCGGCCGAGCGGCTGCGGCCTCCGCGGGCGCCGCCACGGGCGGGTACCTCTGAGGCAGTGCGGTCGCGGCGGGGGCGGTCGCCTCCGCCGGTCGCGGCACCCGTCGAGCGTCCGCCGCGAGGTGCGGCGGTGCCCTCGGTGCGGGCCGCGCGCTTGCGCTGCGCAGTGGCGCCCTGCGAGCGGCCACCCTGCGACTGGCCGCGAGCGGGCTCGACGACGGCGGTGGGAGTGACGTAGGGCGCGATGTCGCCGACGAGCTTCGCGACCGCGGCGGAGTCGGCCGTCACCTGCTGCGGCGCGACCTGGATCGCGGCCTTGCGCAGGAGCGTCTTCACATCGCTGCGCTGCGTGGGCAGCACGACGGTGACGACATCGCCCTCGCTGCCGGCGCGCGCGGTGCGGCCGGAGCGGTGCAGGTACGCCTTGTGCTCCATCGGCGGGTCGACGTGGATCACGAGCTCGACATCGTCGACGTGCACCCCACGGGCGGCGACGTCGGTGGCGACGAGGACCTTGACGGTGCCGGCGCCGAACGCGGCGAGGTTGCGGTCGCGGGCCACCTGCGAGAGGTTGCCGTGCAGGTCGACAGCGGGGATGCCCTGGCCGGTGAGCTGCTTGGCGAGCTTCTTCGCGTGGTGCTTGGTGCGCATGAACAGGATGCGGCGGCCAGTGCCGGAGGCGAGGGTCTTCACGAGCGCGTTCTTGGCGTCGAGTCCGTCGACCTCGAAGACGTGATGGGTCATCAGCGCGACGGGCGAGTTGGCCTCGTCGACCGAGTGCAGCACCTCGTTCTGCAGGTACTTCTTCACCAGCTTGTCCACGCCGTTGTCGAGCGTCGCCGAGAACAGCAGGCGCTGTCCGCCGCGGGGGGTCTTGTCGAGGATGCGGGTGACGACGGGCAGGAAGCCGAGGTCGGCCATGTGGTCGGCCTCGTCGAGGACGGTGATCTCGACGGCGTCGAGATTGACGAAGCCCTGCTTCATCAGATCCTCGAGGCGACCCGGGCAGGCCACGACGATGTCGACGCCCTGCTTGAGCGCGGCGACCTGGCGCTGCTGCGACACGCCTCCGAAGATCGTGGTGGTGACGATGCCGTAGGCGTCAGCGAGGGGCTGCATGGCGGCCGTGATCTGGGTGGCTAGCTCGCGGGTCGGCGCGAGGATCAGCCCGAGCGGGCGACCGGGGCGGCGGCGTCCGCCGGCGAGAGATCCGCCGAGGCGGGCGATCATTGGGATGGAGAAGGCGAGGGTCTTGCCAGAGCCGGTCTTGCCGCGGCCGAGGACGTCGCGTCCGCCGAGCGTGTCGGGCAGCGTGTCGACCTGGATCGGGAAGGGCTCGGTGATACCACTCGCGGTGAGCGCGGCCACGAGGGGGGCCGGTACGCCGAGAGCGCTGAAGGAGGAGGAGGGGTTCGACATGGAGTGGTGCCTTTCGGGGGCATCATGCCGATCGAGGACGCGCGGGCGGTGGCCGGGGCGCGGGTGATCGGCGTTCGGGCGAAGGTGACGGTGGTCACATCCGTTCGCCGTACGATTCGGTGCGCGCGGCCGGGGCCTCATGCACGTTCGCCAGATGGTCGGGACGGATCCTCGACGGTCAGAGTCCTAGGGGACAAGGGGCGTTCTACGACGCGGGGGAGCGCAGTCGCTGCGCTCACACCCTCCCACCCTAGTGGATGCCGATCCACCCGCGCATCGCAGTCTGCACTCGGGAGCCGTCGCGGTCGCTCAGCTTGGTGCCGACGAAGGCCTCCGCCCAGTCCGAGGTCTGCACGCGGAACGGCGGCTCGCGGTCGCGCAGGGTCTTCACAATGACGGCGGCGACATCGCAGGGGTCCTGCGCGTGGGTTGACGAGAAGGACGACGCGACCCGGTCGAGGTAGGCGCCGAAGGCCGGGGCGTAGGGGCCGGCCTGGGCGAGCATCGCACCCGCGTCGAGACCGATATTTTCGACGAAGCTGCTGCGGACAGCTCCGGGCTCGATCAGCGAGACGTGGATGCCGACGGAAGCGGCGACCGGAGCGAGTGCCTCGAAGAAGCCCTCGACCGCGAACTTCGACGCGCAGTAGTCCTCGCTGAACGGCTGCCCGATCGCGCCGCCGATGCTCGAGACGGTCACGATGCGCCCGCGGGAGGAGCGCAGCATCGGCAATGCCGCGCGGGTGACCGCGACCGTGCCGAAGAAGTTGACCTCCATCACCCGGCGCAGCTCCTCCGGGTCCTCGAGTTCGAGGGTGCCGAGGTGTCCGGTGCCGGCGTTGTTCACGAGGGCGTCGAGGCCGCCGAGCTCCTCTTCGACGCTGCGGAGGCAGGCGGAGACGGAACCGGCATCGGTCACGTCGAGCACCCGCAGGTCGAGCTCGACCCGGGCCTCCTCGGCGGCGGCCCGCAGCCCGTCGGCCCGCGCCGGGTCGCGGATGGTGGCGACCACCCGCCAGCCCGCGCGTGCGGCCTCGATCGCGGTGGCGCGACCGATGCCGGTGGAGGTTCCGGTGACCAGGAGGACGGGACGGGGCATGCGACTTTCCTGCTTTCCGGCACGCGACGGTGCCGCCGGGAGGCTATCGGTCGACCCTCCGAGAACGTTCAGGGTCGGCGTCAGCCCCGGTAGCGCTCGCCCACCGGCACCTCGACAGCGAGGGTGTTCCCCGCCTGAGCGAGCGGGCAGGCCCAGGCCGGGTCGTAGGCGCAGGAGGGGTTGTAGGCGAAGTTGAAGTCGATCACGAGGGTGCCGGGGGCGGCGCCGGGCCCGAGGTCGGCGCCCTTCACCGTGTCCAGGAGGTAGCGGCCGCCGCCGTAGGTGCCGCCCGGGGTCCCCGCCAGGGCGTCCTTCACCGGCAGGAACAGCCCGCCGCCGTAGGAGGCCAGCCGCCACACATCGAGGCTGCCGGCGGCAGGGACGTCGATGGTGCCGACCAGCTCGAAGGGCACGGTGCCGTCGGTGCCGGTCTCCACGTCCATCCGCCGCGACTCCGTGGCCGGGGCGACCTCGAGTTCGAACCGCCAGGCCGCGTCGTAGGGTGCGATCGGCAGCGAGCGGAAGTGCGCCCGGTCGGCGGGCAGGAGCGGAGTGGAGGGGTGTTGCGCGAAGAGAGCATTGCGCCCGCGAATCCAGGACGCGTGCGCCGCGAGCAGGTCGACGTTCGCGAGCCTGCGCACCTCCGCGTAGAGGGCCTGGACGTGGCGCCGCCAGTCCGACACCTCGACCGCGGTGGTAAGGCGGCGGCGCGGCGAGACCCGGTCGTCGCCCTGGTCGTCTTCCTCCGCGGAGGGCCACTGGAGGCGCAGGAGCTCGGAGCGGGACAGCTCGGTCTCCTCCTCCGCGACGCCGTCGGGGCTCACGCTGCCGCCTCCCCGCGAGGGCGGGTGTCCGCCCCGAGATCGTGTCTCCACGAGGGGGCGAGGGAGCGGATGCGAATGCCGCGCCACTGCCAGAACGCCCACATCGAGGGCCACAGCGCGGCCGAGGCGAGACCGGCCGAGAACTCCAGGCGGTCGCGGAACAGGGTGCGCCCGTCGGGGAGAGGGGCAACGGCCATCCGGTGGTCCCACGCGGTGATCAGGCGGAGCGAGCCGGAGAGTGGCCCACCGCTGTCGCGCAGGATCCGGACGTCGGGCAGCGACGGCACGCGACGGTAGGAGAGGTCGATCGCCTGTGCTCCCATCGGCACGAGGCCGAGGGCGTCCATCGCGACCTCGTGGGAGCCCAGGCCCCAGGTCGGCTGGAAGCCGCCCTCGTCCAGCGACGCGGCGGTCAGGAGCGGGGACATCACCTCCCGGAACACGGCCGGACTCTGCAGGGCCCGCCAGGCGGAGTCGGCGTCGGTGTCGAGCATGTGCTTAAGCATCACCTTCACGCGAAACATCCTCCTCTGCCCGGTGCTGCGCGGGAACCGGGTGCGCTCGGAACCCGGGACGTGTATGCGCGTCCGCCGGTCGCTAGCGTGGCAGGGTGAGCGCTCCCGTTTCTTCCGCCGTCGACCAGTCGAGCTATCAGATCCGCTTCGAATGGGGTGCGCGCGCCCTCCGCGTGCTCGCCCCCGCTCACGTCACCGTCCTCGTCGATGCTCTGCCCGGAGGGGACGGGCCTGATCTCGGCGGCGTCGGGGGCCGAGTCGTCCGTGCGGGTCTGGTCGATCGCTCCGCCGTCGCTCGGTGGATCCTGGAGCGCCAGCACGAGAACGGCGGCCGCACCAGCGTGAACGTGATCGCCGTCGGCGACATCGACGCGAGCGGAGTGACGCGGTTCGCAATCGAGGACCAGCTCGCGGCCGGCGCGGTCGTCGATGCGCTGATCGGCTTGGGCATCGACCACGTCTCACCGGAGGCCGCTGTGGTGTGCGCCTCGTACGAGGGGCTACGGCGGGCCTGCGCGCACCTGCTCACGGCGTCCGAGTCCGGCCGGCAGCTCGTCGCCGACGGGCGGGCGGAGGAGGTCCGCACGGCCGCGCGCGTCGACACCGTCGATGGGGTGTCGGTCGTGCGCTGACGCACTACCGGCCCACGCGGCGCAAGGCCGCGCCTGTGCCCCTGTCCGATTTGCAGGGCCGTGTCCGATTTGCAGGGCCGTGTCCGATTTGCAGGACTCCGTTCGGTCTGCAGGGGATCCGCCCCTCGACATCGCATTCGGACGGCTAAAAAGGCCTCCGGGCTCAGATCCCCTGCACATCGCACCACCGTCCCGGATCGAACTCCTGCACACGGCACGCTCTCCTGCACACGGCACGCTCTCCTGCACACCGAACTCCTGCAGAGGGCACGGAGTCCCTGCGAAGGGCACCTAGTCCTGCAGATCGTAGGGAGTCCCTGCGAATCGCACGGCCCCCTGCACATCGCCCGCCCGCACGCCCGCCCGGTACGCAAGCCCCCGGCGGATCCGCCCCTCCGCCTCGACCACCGCGGCGCCCCCGGCGTAGCGTTCCGCGGAGGCGGTCCCTCCGCCCTTGGCCCCCGACCGAAAGCTGGCCCCGCATGAAAGCCGTCCTCAACGACGTCGTCCTCGCCGACGCCCCCGCCTCCGACCTGATCTCGATCGAGGGCAACTGGTACTTCCCGCCGTCGAGCATCGCCGAGGGTGTGCTCGTCGAGAGCCCCACCCCCTATACCTGCCCGTGGAAAGGCGAGTGCCAGTACTTCTCGGTGCACACCGGCGACGGCCTCCAGAAGGACAAGGCCTGGTCGTATCCGCACCCATACCCGACCGCGTTCGACCGCGTCGGCAAGGACTTCTCCGGATACGTCGCCTTCGACCGATCGGTCCGCGTCTCCGACTGAGCTGTCCCGCCGCCGCGGCGCCCGCCCCGCCGCCGCGGCGGCCCGTCAGCAGCAGCACCCCGTCAGCACGCCGTCAGTACCCCAGCAACCGCCGCGCCCCTCACGAGGAGGGCGCCGCCGCGCGCGCCCGATAGGCCCGGACCTTCGCCCGATTCCCGCAGCGCTGCATCGAGCACCAGCGGCGCGAACCCGCTCGCGACGTGTCGAGGTAGAGCATCCGGCACTCCGGAGCCGCGCAGCGCCGCAGCCGTGTGGCCTCGGCCGGCCCCAGCAGCCCCACGGCCCCGCGGGCGATCGACGCGAGCGCCTGCCGTCCTGCCGCGTGCAGCCGACCCGCCTGCCGCGACCCTCCGCTGAGTACCGGTGGGATGTCGGGCATGGCCGCGAAAAGATTGACCACATCGACGTCCCGCGGGTCCAGTCGACTCCCCGCTTCCGCCGCGACGCTCAGGCGCGCTATCGCGTCCCGCAGCATCACAGCGTCGTCCAGGCGCGCGTCCCTGCTCTCGGGCCCTACCGCGTCGAACCGCTGGGCAAGCCAGGCGGCGAGGGCCGAGTCGGAGTCGAGGGGCTCGGCCGCTCCGCGCGCTCCGGTCGTGGCGAAGTCAAGCGCGAGGTTCCCGGAGTCGAACCACCAGCGCCGGCCGTCGTCCTCGAGGAGCCACTGGCCGGACACGGTGTTGCGTCGTCCCTCGGAGGCCTGTTCCGCGCTCATGGCGCCGGGACCGGGCGGCGCTGCCATCGGATCGCGTTCGCCGGCTCGAATCGTCGCGCGCAGCGGCCGCAGGCCAGGGGCCGGGTGGGTCGGCGGTGACGGTAAAACAGGTGGCCGCCCGGGCAGCTGCCGACCCACGGGGCGAGCTCGTCCGCGGTCGGATTGCTGTGGGTGCGCGTCCCGGTGTATCCCAGCTGCGCCGAGATCCGTCGCCACTGTGGCCCGTGCCCCGCGTCGGGTCCGGCGAGTGCGTGCGCGATCTCATGCAGGAGGGTTTGCCGCACCTCCTCGTCGCTCCATCGCGCGGCCAGATGACGCGAGACGGTGATCCGGCGGCGGGTCCAGTGGCACGCCCCGCCGCGGGTGCGTGCGTGGTCGAGCGCGAAGCTCCAGGAGGGGTCGAGGTGCTCCTCGATCAGTGCGTCGGCCCAGCGGGCCACGTCCTCGAGGTCGGCCACCGGTGGCGCTGCCTAGGACTCGTCGGCGCGGCGGCGGCCACGGACGGCGCCGTCGGTGCGGGGACCGCGGTCGGACTCGTCCTGGAATTCGGAGGCGGCGGCGAAGCCCAGGCGCGCGACTTCGAGCTCCTCCTCGGGGACACCCACGCGCTCGCCGAGGGCGGTTGCGGCGTCGAAGTCGCGCATTGCCCGGCCGTACTCGCCGAGCTCGAAGAAGGTGAGGCCGCGGTGCTTGAGCGCGAACGAGTGCTCGAGGTGCCACTCGTGCGTGCGCGCCTCCTCCACGCAGAGCGCGAGCTCCGAGAGCGCCTCGTCGGCGCGGCCGCGCAGCTGCATGAGGCGCGCTCGGCGTACGCGGGCGGTGAGCAGCTCGGCGCGGTCGCCGGAGAAGCGGGTGCGGCGGACGGCCTCGTTCGCGAGGTCCCACGCTTCGTCGACGCGCCCGAGCAGGCGCAACAGCTCCGCCTTCTCGGTGAGCGCGGCGAGGCTGCGCAGCGCACCGACGTCCTCCAGGCGCTCCTGGGCGGCGTCGACGTCGATCTCCTCGCGGAGGGTCGCGGGGTCGTGGCGGATGATGATGCTCAGGGCGATGCTTCCTCGTGGAGTGCGGGTCCGGGTCGTCGCGCGAGGCGGACGGGAGGACGGATCGGGGTCGCTGACCCCCGGCGTCGAGTGTACCGGCGGCTCCGCGGGCACCGTCCTGGCGACGCGCGGCTGGGCTCAGCCCCTGCGCACCTGAAAGACGCTCCGCGCCGGCAGCGGTGACGGAGTGGCCGTCTCGTCGGTGACGACGAGCGCTCCGGCGACGAAGTTCTCGAGCTCGCGCCCCTGCACGAGCTTGGCGGGGGCGGGATCTGAGGCGAGTCGCCGGGGCAGGGTGTCGACCGGCAGCGGGTCGGCGGAGGCGAGCATCACCACGTTCCCGAAGCGCTTGGCCTTGAGCATCTGCGTGTCGGTCATGATCGCGGTGTGGGCGAAGACGGAGGCGAGTGTCGCCGCCTGCGCGCGGGCGAAGGCGAGGGCCCCGCCGTCGGCGACGTTCACCGCGATCAGCCCGCCCGGAGCCAGCAGTGGCGCGATCGCTCCGTAGAATTCGGCGCTCGTCACATGCGCCGGGGTGCGCGCTCCCGAGAAGATGTCGACCACGACCACGTCGACCGTGCCGCGCAGCCCGGGCGGCAGCTTCCCGAGCACCTCCCGGGCGTCGCCCTGCCGGATGCGGATCTGCGCGGCGCGGGGGAGCGGGAGCGCCTCGCGCACCAGCGCGACCAGGGCGCCCTCGATCTCGATCACCTGCTGCCGGGAGCCCGGGCGCGTGGCAGCGACGTAGCGGGGGAGTGTGAGGGCACCGGCACCGAGGTGCAGTGCGGTGATGCTCTCCCCCGCGGGAGCCGCCAGGTCGATCGCGTGCCCGATCCGGCGGACGTACTCGAAGCAGAGGTGCGTCGGGTCGGCGAGGTCGACGTGCGACTGGGGAGTGCCATCGACGACCAGCGTGGCGGCCTCTGGCGAGTGGCGGTCGGGCTCGATCTGCGCGATGAAGCCGCTGCCGAGCACCGCGCGGGGGTGTCCGGAGTCGTCTCCGCGTCGGCGGCCGGTGCGTTCCTGCATCCGACCAGTGTGCCGCGGGAGCGGGCACGAGAGGCAGCCGCACGGCG
The DNA here is from genome assembly GCF_004011095.1 of Rathayibacter rathayi. Taxonomy (GTDB): domain Bacteria; phylum Actinomycetota; class Actinomycetes; order Actinomycetales; family Microbacteriaceae; genus Rathayibacter; species Rathayibacter rathayi. Next base: position 293,084 of record NZ_CP028129.1, read on the forward strand.
CTCGGTCGGCCCGACGAGCCGTGGATGCCGGCGTCCCTCGCCTCGTATACCGGACCCCGAGGGGCGGCGCAAGCATTCGCACTTGCGCGGCGTGGCGTCATGCGGCTATATTCGTACTTTGCGCTCCCGAGTACCCATGCCCTCATATCGCGGTCGGCAGGTCACCGGAACCCGGCATCAGATGGTGGATGCCGTTGCCACACTCTAGCCCCGCCCCGAAGACCGAGTCGCCTCGGTCCGCACGGCGTGCGGGAGGAGTGTCGGACCGCGACGGCGGGAGCCCACTCCACACATCCCACAGATTGAGACCCGCGAGGGTCTACGGAGGTTCCTTCCTTGGCTGCTGCGTCCACCGCGACCACCACCTCACCCAAGAACGGACGCGGAGCTTCGCGTCTCTCGTTCGCCAAGATCAGCGACACCCTGACCGTTCCGGATCTGCTCGCGCTGCAGACCGAGAGCTTCGACTGGCTCGTCGGCTCGGAGGCGTGGAAGACCCGCGTCGCCGAAGCGAAGGCCGCCGGCCGGGAGGATCTCCCCGCCAACTCCGGCCTCGATGAGATCTTCGAGGAGATCTCTCCGATCGAGGACCTCAGCGAGACGATGCAGCTGAGCTTCGCGAACCCGTACCTCGAGCCCGAGAAGTACACGATCGAGGAGTGCAAGGAGCGCGGCAAGACCTACGCCGCTCCGCTGTACGTCGAGGCCGAGTTCATGAACCACCTCACCGGTGAGATCAAGACTCAGACGGTCTTCATGGGCGACTTCCCGCTGATGACCGAGAAGGGCACGTTCATCATTAACGGCACCGAGCGTGTCGTCGTGTCCCAGCTCGTGCGCAGCCCCGGCGTCTACTTCGAGCGCCAGCAGGAGAAGACGTCGGATAAGGACATCTACTCGGCCCGCGTCATCCCGAGCCGTGGAGCCTGGCTCGAGTTCGAGATCGACAAGCGCGACCAGGTGGGTGTGCGCATCGACCGTAAGCGCAAGCAGTCGGTCACCGTGTTCCTCAAGGCTCTGGGCCTGACCAGCGAAGAGATCCTCGAGCAGTTCGCCGGCTACGAGTCGATCGAGCTGACCCTCGAGAAGGACAACATCCTCACCAAGGAGGACGCGCTCCGCGACATCTACCGCAAGCTCCGTCCGGGCGAGCAGGTCGCCGCCGAGGCTGCCCGCGCGCTGCTGGACAACTTCTACTTCAACTCCAAGCGCTACGACCTCGCGAAGGTCGGCCGCTACAAGATCAACCGCAAGCTCGGCATCGACAAGGCGCTGTCCGACTCGGTGCTGACGGTCGAGGACATCATCGCGACCATCAAGTACCTGGTCGCCCTGCACGACGGCCGCACCGCCCTCCCCGGCGTGCGTGACGGCGAGTCGGTCGAGCTGCGTCTGGACGTCGACGACATTGATCACTTCGGTAACCGCCGCATTCGTGCGGTCGGCGAGCTGATCCAGAACCAGGTCCGCACCGGTCTGTCCCGCATGGAGCGCGTCGTCCGCGAGCGCATGACCACGCAGGACATCGAGGCGATCACCCCGCAGACCCTGATCAACGTGCGCCCGGTCGTCGCCGCGATCAAGGAGTTCTTCGGAACCAGCCAGCTCTCGCAGTTCATGGACCAGAACAACCCGCTCGCGGGTCTGACCCACAAGCGCCGCCTGTCGGCGCTGGGCCCCGGCGGTCTCTCCCGTGAGCGCGCCGGCGTCGAGGTCCGTGACGTCCACCCCTCGCACTACGGCCGCATGTGCCCGATCGAGACCCCGGAAGGCCCGAACATCGGCCTGATCGGCTCGCTCGCGTCCTTCGCGCGCATCAACTCGTTCGGCTTCATCGAGACCCCGTACCGCAAGGTCGTCGATGGCACGGTCACGTCGCAGATCGACTACCTCACCGCGTCCGAGGAGGACGAGTACCTGGTCGCCCAGGCGAACGCTCCCCTCACCTCCGACTTCCGCTTCGCGGAGGGCAAGGTCCTGGTTCGCCCCAAGGGTGGAGAGGTCGAGCTGGTCGATGCCGAGCGCGTCCACTACATGGACGTCTCGCCGCGCCAGATGGTCTCGGTCGCGACCTCGCTGATCCCGTTCCTCGAGCACGACGACGCGAACCGCGCGCTCATGGGCGCCAACATGCAGCGTCAGGCCGTCCCGCTACTGCGCAGCGAGTCCCCCGTGGTCGGAACCGGAATGGAGGGCTTCGCGGCCATCGACGCCGGAGACGTCATCACGGCCGACAAGGCCGGTGTCGTGCAGGAGGTCTCCGCCGACTCCGTCACCGTCCAGCTGGACGAGGGCGGAACGCAGACCTACTTCCTCCGCAAGTTCGACCGCTCGAACCAGGGCACCTCGTACAACAACCGCGTGGTCGTCTCAGCTGGCGAGCGCCTCGAGGTCGGCGAGGTCGTCGCCGACGGCCCCGCGACCGAGAACGGCGAGCTCGCACTCGGCAAGAACCTGCTGGTCGCGTTCATGCCGTGGGAGGGTCACAACTTCGAGGACGCGATCATCCTCAGCCAGAACCTCGTGAAGGACGACGTCCTCTCCTCGATCCACATCGAGGAGTACGAGGTCGACGCCCGCGACACCAAGCTCGGCAAGGAGGAGATCACCCGCGACCTCCCCAACGTCAGCCCGGAGCTTTTGGCCGACCTGGACGAGCGCGGCATCATCCGCATCGGCGCCGAGGTCCGCCCCGGCGACATCCTCGTCGGCAAGGTCACGCCCAAGGGCGAGACCGAGCTCTCGGCCGAGGAGCGCCTGCTCCGCGCGATCTTCAACGAGAAGAGCCGCGAGGTCCGCGACACGTCGCTGAAGGTGCCCCACGGCGAGCAGGGCACGATCATCGGAGTCAAGGTGTTCGACGCGCAGGACGGCGACGACGAGCTCGGCTCGGGCGTCAACCAGCGCGTGGTCGTCTACATTGCCCAGAAGCGCAAGATCACCGAGGGCGACAAGCTCGCCGGTCGCCACGGCAACAAGGGCGTCATCTCGAAGATCCTGCCGGTGGAGGACATGCCCTTCCTCGCCGACGGCACTCCGGTCGACATCGTCCTCAACCCGCTCGGCGTCCCCGGCCGCATGAACTTCGGCCAGGTCCTCGAGATCCACCTCGGCTGGATCGCGAAGCAGGGCTGGAAGGTCGACGGCCAGCCCGAGTGGGCCGCGCGCCTGCCCGAGCACGCCCGTGAGGCCGCGCCCGGTACCAAGGTGGCGACCCCCGTCTTCGACGGCGCGGCGGAGGAGGAACTCGCCGGGCTCCTCGACTCCACCACCCCGACGCGCGACGGAGAGCGCCTGATCGGCTCGTCCGGCAAGACGCAGCTGTTCGACGGCCGCTCCGGAGAGCCCTTCCCGGACCCGGTCTCGGTCGGCTATATGTACATCCTGAAGCTGCACCACCTCGTCGACGACAAGATCCACGCGCGCTCGACGGGCCCGTACTCGATGATCACCCAGCAGCCGCTCGGTGGTAAGGCGCAGTTCGGTGGACAGCGATTCGGTGAGATGGAGGTGTGGGCCCTCGAGGCCTACGGCGCCGCTTACGCCCTCCAGGAACTCCTCACCATCAAGTCGGACGACATCCTTGGCCGCGTGAAGGTGTACGAGGCCATCGTCAAGGGTGAGAACATCCAGGAGCCGGGTATCCCGGAATCCTTCAAGGTCCTCATCAAGGAGATGCAGTCGCTGTGCCTGAACGTCGAGGTCCTCTCGGCCGATGGCACCGCGGTCAGCCTGCGCGACACCGATGACGAGGTCTACCGCGCTGCGGAAGAACTCGGCATCAACATCTCTTCCCGGTTTGAGTCGTCCTCGGTCGACGACATCTGATCCGCGCCAGCATCTGACGACCTCCCGTCTCTGACGAGACACCCTGTTTTCCGACAAGGAGAAAACATTGCTCGATGTAACCACTTTCGATGAGCTGCGCATCGGCCTCGCGACGGCCGATGACATCCGTCGCTGGTCGCACGGTGAAGTGAAGAAGCCCGAGACCATCAACTACCGAACCCTCAAGCCCGAGAAGGACGGTCTGTTCGGCGAGCAGATCTTCGGACCCTCTCGCGACTGGGAGTGCTCCTGCGGCAAGTACAAGCGAGTCCGCTTCAAGGGCATCGTCTGCGAGCGCTGCGGCGTCGAGGTCACCAAGTCCTCGGTCCGCCGCGAGCGGATGGGCCACATCGAGCTCGCCGCCCCCGTCACCCACATCTGGTACTTCAAGGGCGTCCCCTCGCGCCTCGGGTACCTGCTGGACATGGCGCCGAAGGACCTTGAGAAGGTCATCTACTTCGCGGCGTACATGATCATCGACGTGGACGACGACGGCCGTCACGCCGACATGCCCGGCCTCGAGAACGAGCTCCGGCTCGAGATCAAGACCCTCTCGGACCAGCGCGACTCCCGCATCGCTGACCGCCTGGCGCGCCTGGAGACCGACCTCGCCGCCCTGGAGGCGGAGGGCGCCAAGAGCGACCAGAAGCGCCGGACTAAGGACGGCGCCGAGAAAGAGATGGGCCAGATCCGCAAGTCCTTCGACGAGGACATCGCGCGGCTCGAGAGCGTGTGGGAGCAGTTCCGCACCCTCAAGGTTGGCGACCTCAAGCCCGAGGACGCGGTCTTCAACGAGCTCGTCGACCGGTACGGCGTCTACTTCGAGGCCTACATGGGCGCCGAGGCGATCAAGAAGCGCCTCGAGCAGTTCGACCTCCAGGCCGAGGCCGAGACGCTGCACCTGCAGATCGCCGAGGGCAAGGGTCAAAAGAAGATCCGCGCCATCAAGCGCCTGCGCGTCGTCAACTCGTTCCTCGCCACCGGCAACTCGCCGGCCGCGATGGTCCTCGACGTCGTCCCGGTCATCCCGCCGGAGCTGCGCCCGATGGTGCAGCTCGACGGAGGCCGGTTCGCGACCAGCGACCTGAACGACCTCTACCGTCGCGTCATCAACCGCAACAACCGTCTCCGCCGCCTGCTCGACCTCGGTGCCCCCGAGATCATCGTGAACAACGAGAAGCGCATGCTGCAGGAGGCGGTCGACGCGCTCTTCGACAACGGTCGCCGCGGCCGCCCCGTCACCGGTACCGGCAACCGTGCCCTGAAGTCCCTGAGCGACATGCTCAAGGGCAAGCAGGGTCGCTTCCGCCAGAACCTGCTGGGCAAGCGCGTCGACTACTCGGGCCGCTCGGTCATCATCGTCGGCCCGCAGCTCAAGCTGCACCAGTGCGGTCTGCCCAAGCAGATGGCGCTGGAGCTGTTCAAGCCGTTCGTGATCAAGCGCCTGATCGACCTCTCGCACGCGCAGAACATCAAGGCCGCCAAGCGCATGGTCGAGCGTTCGCGCCCGCAGGTCTGGGACGTGCTCGAGGAGATCATCCGCGAGCGCCCCGTCCTGCTGAACCGCGCGCCCACGCTGCACCGACTCGGCATCCAGGCCTTCGAGCCCCAGCTGGTCGAGGGCAAGGCGATCCAGCTGCACCCGCTCGTCTGCGCCGCGTTCAACGCGGACTTCGACGGTGACCAGATGGCCGTCCACCTGCCGCTGTCCGTCGAGGCCCAGGCCGAGGCGCGCATCCTGATGCTCGCCTCGAACAACATCCTCAAGCCCTCGGACGGCCGTCCGGTCACCCTGCCTACGCAGGACATGATCATCGGTCTCCACCACCTGACGACCATCCGCGAGGGTGCCGCCGGTGAGGGACGTGCGTTCTCGTCCGTGTCCGAGGCGATTCTCGCGAAGGACCAGGGCTCGCTGCACCTGAACTCGACGGTGAAGATCCGCATGTCGGACGTCTTCTTCGCGCAGGGTCAGGCCCCCGAGGGTGTCGAGCTCGACGATAAGGGCAAGGTCACCGCGCCGGTCCTGCTCGAGACCACACTCGGTCGCGCGCTCTTCAACGAGGCGCTGCCGGTCGACTACCCCTACTTCGAGCAGGTCGCCGACAAGACGACCATCTCCGGGATCGTGAACGACCTCGCGGAGCGCTACCCGAAGGTGGAGGTCGCCGCATCGCTCGACCGCATTAAGGACGCCGGCTTCTACTGGGCCACCCGGTCCGGCGTGACCGTCGCGCTGTCGGACATCCTCACGCCTCCGTCCAAGCCCGAGATCATCGCGGGCTACGAGAAGAAGGCCGCGAAGGTCGAGTCCGAGTACGAGAAGGGCCTGACGACTCAGGCCGAGCGCCGCCAGGAACTCGTGAAGATCTGGACCGAGGCGACCGAGGAGGTCGCCAAGGCGATGCGCGCGAACTTCCCGATCGACAACACCATCAACCGCATGGTCACCTCCGGCGCCCGCGGAAACTGGCTGCAGGTGCGCAACATCGCCGGCATGCGAGGCCTGGTGAACAACCCGAAGGGTGAGATCATCGCCCGTCCGATCATCTCCTCGTACCGCGAGGGGCTGTCGGTCGCCGAGTACTTCATCGCCACGCATGGTGCCCGCAAGGGCCTGGCCGACACCGCGCTCCGCACGGCGGACTCGGGGTACCTGACCCGTCGACTCGTCGACGTCTCGCAGGACGTCATCATCCGTGAGGACGACTGCGGCACCACGAAGGGTCTCGAGCTGCCGATCATGCTCCAGGACGCGACCGGCGCCTGGATCAAGGACTCGAACGTCGAAAACTCGGTCTACGCGCGTTCGCTCGCCACCCCGGCGTCGAACGAGGCCGGCGAGTTCGTCGCCGATGCCGGCGAGGACGTCGGCGACGTGCTGATCGAGAAGCTGGTCGGAGCGGGTGTGCGCCACATCAAGGTGCGCTCCGTCCTGACCTGCGAGTCCGCCGTCGGCGTCTGCGCGGCCTGCTACGGCCGCTCGCTCGCCACCGGCAAGCTCGTCGACATTGGTGAGGCCGTCGGCATCATCGCGGCCCAGTCGATCGGCGAGCCCGGCACGCAGCTCACCATGCGCACCTTCCACACCGGTGGCTCGGCCTCGGCCGACGACATCACGCAGGGTCTTCCCCGCGTGCAGGAGCTCTTCGAGGCCCGCACCCCCAAGGGCGCGTCGCCGATCGCGGAGGCCGCCGGTCGAATCACGATCGAGGACACCGACCGGGCCCGCCGGGTCATCCTGCAGCCGGACAACGGCGACGAGGCGGTCATCTACCCGGTGCTCAAGCGTTCGCAGCTGCTCGTCGAGGACGGCCAGTCGGTCACCATCGGGCAGCAGTTGCACGTCGGAACGGTCGACCCCAAGGAGGTCCTGCGCGTGCTGGGCGTCCGTGAGGTCCAGAAGCACCTGGTGGGCGGCGTTCAGGGCGTCTACCGTTCGCAGGGTGTGCCGATCCATGACAAGCACATCGAGGTCATCGTGCGTCAGATGCTCCGGAAGGTGACCGTCGTCGACCACGGCGACACCGACCTGCTGCCGGGTGAGCTCGTGGACCGCTCGCGCTACAGCGAGGTCAACCGTGCGGCTCTGACCGAGGGCAAGCGGACCGCGTCCGCACGCCAGGAGGTCATGGGTATCACCAAGGCCTCGCTCGCGACCGAGTCGTGGCTGTCGGCCGCGTCCTTCCAGGAGACCACCCGCGTCTTGACGCAGGCGGCGATGGAGGGCAAGCGCGACCCGCTGCTGGGGCTGAAGGAGAACGTGATCATCGGAAAGCTGATCCCGGCCGGAACCGGTCTCCCGAAGTACCGCAACGTGTCGGTCGAGGCAACCGAGGAGGCGAAGGCCGAGCGGTACCCCAACCGCATCTTCGCCGACGACGCCGCCTTCAGCGACGCCGACCTCTCGTTCGTCGACTTCGACTCGTTCTCAAGCGACGGCTACGAGCCGGGCAACTACAGCTGATCCCGGTGAGCTGAACCATCGAAGGCCCCGTCGGGATACCGGCGGGGCCTTCGTCGAGGCGGGCACACCCGGACGGGGGGTGTAGGCGGTTCGCGCCTGCGCACGATCCGCCTACGGCGGAAATGATTGACTCGAGGGGTGCTCGCCGGGCCGAGTTTGTCCCCGTTCCCCCGTCCTGGCCGCGGCACTCGAGGGACTGCGCGGATGAGAGTCGTGACCGTCGTGCTGGCTGCCCTGGTCGCGGTGGTCGGTGCGCTCGTCGTGCCCGGCGGGCGGGCCGAAGCGGCGGAGGTTGTCGCCCCCAGGTCCTGCGGAGTGGCGCGGCTCGCGCCGGTACTCGCCGGTGACGACGTGCAGCCGCGATCCGTCGCTGCTCTCGTGCCGATCGTGCTGCTGCACGGCTGGCTCGGCACGGCGACCCACGACGCGAGCCGCACCGGCGTCTTCTCGCATCTGGTCGACATGGTCTCCTCGGAGTCGCCAACCGCGCTCGACGCGCCCGAACCCTCGCTCCTCGGCCGGTTCCAGCAGATCGAGGGCGCCGCCGTCTACACCTTCGACTACCGCCGCCTCGCCGCCCGCTGGGTCACCGACCCCGGGATCAGCGACGCCCTCGCCTCGTCGATCGCCTGTCTGGTATCGGCGACCGGGCACCGCGTGGTCGTGGTCGCGCACTCGATGGGTGGTCTCGCCGCCCGCCAGGCGCTGAGCAGCAGGGTCGACGGCACGGCCGTGGCATCGATGGTCTCGTCGGTGCTCACCTTCGGAACGCCCAACACCGGGTCCGACGTCGCGGAGCGTCTGGGCCGGATGGTTGATGAGTCCGGTCATGTGAGCCCCGCCATGATCGCCGGGCTCGACCCACCGAATCGGCTGAGCCTCTCGGCGATGCTCGCCTCCTGCGGTGACGCTGTCTCCGAGAATGCCGAGCACGCGGGGGAGTGCACGGGAATGCCGTTGATCGACGCTCTCGCCTCCGCCGCGGGCAAGGGTCTTCGGACCGGATCAACCGAACTCGGCTCCCTGCCGCCCTGGCCGGTCGGCGTGCATGTGACGGCGCTGGTCGGCGACATTCAGGTCACCGCGGCCGTGGCGCTTGGGCGGCGGAGCGCGCCGGTCGGCCTCGGCGACATCATGGTCGCGACGGGGTCGGCGACGGCCGGTGTCGATGACTCCGTGGTCTCGACCTGCCGCTACACCTACTTGGCTGCGGCGAACGCTCCCTCTCTGGTGGCCGAGCTCACGCCCCTCGCGCGCATGGGTGACGTCCTGCGCTTCGCGAGGCTCGTGGTCGACGTGGACGCGAGCCCGTGCCACCATGCGCGGCTGACCCGGAACGTCGACCTCGTCGAGCACGCAGCGGGAGTCGTCGCCAACGTGGTCGCCCGGGAGGTGTTCGCCCCGCGCGCGTCGAGGGCGCGGGCGACGGCGCACCTGGTCCCGCCGGCGGAGGAGTCGCGGCGGCGATCCTCATGAGCGTCTTGCCTCGGGTGGCGACCCGTGGCGAGACACTGTGTCGCGAGAGTTGACGGACGATTGTCGTGCATCGTACGGTCGGACCGGCCGATGGGGTGGCCGCCTGGGGACAGGCAGCGCGGTCCGTGCGGTACCCGAGCCGCATGCGCGGGCCGCGCCCGTCACCGGCTTGCTCTCACTCCCTGCCCGCGAAACGGGTACGCTCTGCTGGACAGCAGATGTCGGAGAGATCTCCGCGCATCCCGGCGGCGGAGGCCCCATGAGTGACGAGCCCCTGGCAGCGCCCCTGCCGGCGCGCACGGCGCGTCTCACCCGCGAGCAGGTCCGTACCCGCCTCCTCGACACGGCTCTCGCTGTCGTGCGGGCCGAGGGTCTGCGCGTCGGAGTCGGCCACCTGCCGCTCGAAGACATGATTCGCTCCGCCGGGGTGCCGCGCAGTACGGTGTACCGGATCTGGCCGACCCGGCAGTCGTTCTATGACGAGCTGATCGGCATCATCCCCGAGCGGGTGTTGGCCACTCGTCTCGACCAGCCGTCGCTGGCCGCCGGGGACTCCTATCTGCACCGTCACCTCGACGCGGAGCTCACACCCGAGCAGCGCCGAGAGGCCCTGGTCGCCTCCGTGCGAGTCGCCGTCGATGCGAACGTCGACAACGTCTTCTCTGCACAGCACTGGCGCAACTTCATCGCTCTGGCCGGCGCGGTCGACTCGCACGAGGAGCCGGCGCGCACCGCCATCCGTTCCGCGCTGCGCTCCCGTCAGCTTCACTTCATCGACAACATGGCGAAGTACTACCGGCACACCCTCGACGAGGCAGGGCTGCGACTGCGCCCGGGCCTCAGCCATGCGGCGCTCGCCTCCGCCGTCTCGGCCCTGGTGGAGGGCCTCTGCGTCGCCCGTATCGCCGCACCGGAGCTGGTGACCGGCCCCCTCAACCCCACCGACCCCGACGGCCCCTCCCTGGCGGTCGTCTCGGTGTTGATACTGATCGACGGATTCACCGAGCCTGACCGCTGACCCGGGGATCCGCGCCGGATCCCGCGCACGGCTTTCGTCGCGGGCGAGAGATCCGCTTAGTCCTCTCCGAGAGGCTCCAGCATCCCGTCGACGATCGAGCGGATCGTCCAGGCCGCGAGCATCCACTCGACCGGCTCGCCGTCGAGGCCGGGTGCCGTCACCGGGGCATCGAGGTCGTCATCGAGCAGGCGGCCGCGGTGCGCGAGTCCGTCGATCACGATCGCCGTGAGGTGGGCGAGCTGAATCGTGGTGAATCCTGGGCGCAGCGAGGCGTCGAGCACCTCGAGCATTTCCTCGTAGAAGTCCCGCATTCGACGTGTCAGCATGCCCTCGATCCGCTTCGCCGTCGCCCGCACGGCATCCCGCGCAGGCCCGTCCTCCATTGAGAAGGTGCAGGCGAGCAGGGCGTTATACGAGGACCAATCGGCGGAGCGGCGGAGCGACTCCGCGTTCGCGCGTGCGCCGATCCGGATCATCTCCCAGCCAACCCGCCTGCGCCCGGCTGCGGTGGCGAGCAGATCGGAGAAGCGTTCGTAGACCTCGCGCATCTCCTGCAGGGCCTCGGGGTCGGTGCCCTCGGCGTAGCGGTCGCGCACGAAGACCTCGCCGATGAGGTCGGCGACGAACTCCTCCCGGGTGCTCCAGATGCGGTAGACAGAGCTGCGCGGCACCTCCGCGAGGCGGATGTACTCCTCCATCGGCAGGTGCGCGAAGCTTACGGTGAGGCCGTGGGTCGAGACGACCTCGCGCGCCGTGGCGATCATGCGGCTGCGGACCTGCTCCGCGGGTATCCTCCGGGCCCGCGTGGAGCCCCCTGAGCTGTCGTCCATGCTGAGGGACACTAGCGGGAGCTGGAGGCCGTGAACCGTTTTCCGGGCGGTCCATGAGCCGATTCGGAACGGTCTAGGGGCGTCCTCCCACTGAAACGAAATGTCCCATCAGATGCGCGCCGGGCCCCAGGACCGCTACGGTGCAGCCGGGGCGGACCCGAACCTGCCCCTGCTAGGGGACTTCCGTGACCGGATTCGAACGGTTCACGCTGGCCGTCGCAGACGGACCAGCGATCGAGCGCGCCGCGCTCCAGGCGCTGCTCGTGCAGCTGCTACCGCAGTTCTCGCACGACGAAGAGGGTGTGGACCGGATCGCGGTCCTCGACCTTGACGGAATGCCCGGCGAGGAGGTGGCCGCCGCGATGGAGCGCGCCGCGGAGCAGACGGCCGGCCTCGTCGTGCTTTCCTCCTCCGACTCACTGGAGCCTGTGCGGGCCGTGCTGCGACGCGAGAGGGCCGCCTACGTCTGGAAGGGGGACGACCCGAGCGAACTCGCCGCTGCTGTCGTCTCGGTCGCCTCCGGCCGCACCTGGATCTCGGACATGGCCCGGCACCGACTCGTGCACGGACGAGAGGTGCGTCGCCCGGTGCTGAGCCCGCAGGAGAGCCGTGTGATGCGTGCCTACGGAGCCGGAGCCGCGGTCAGGACGGTGGCCGTCGACCTCAACGTCGCCGAGCACACCGTCCGCACCTACATCAAGCGGATCCGCGCCAAGTACCTCGAGGCCAGCGTCACGCTCGACTCACGGGTCGACTTCTACCGCCACCTCGACGACCACGACGTCGCCATTCGGCGCGGCGGAGACCGGGTGCGGGCCAGGGAGCAGCAGTCGGGCGGCGACGCCGCGGGCGAGCGCCGAGCGTGAGGCCAGCAGGATCGCATGTCCGCTGGTGCGCCCCTCGATGAACGCGGTCGCGCCGACCGCGGCAGTGACCGGGAGCAGCTGCCGCACGACCCGGCGCAGGCGCTTCAGCCTCCGGTGGTCGGCGTCATCGGCGACGTCGATCGCGAGCAGCCCCGCGGATCCCACCCGTGCGGCGAGCGGGGCGAGGACGGCTGGCGAGGAGAAGCTTTCAGGAGTCTCGTCGCCGTCATAGACGTCGAGCACGAGGACGTCGGCCCTCCAGGCGGGCCGCACTCCGGAGGCGTCCGCCGTGGGGATCTGCACGCGGGCGCAGCGATGCAGCCCGCGCAGTGGCTCGCCCGCAGCGGCAGTCGCGTCCACGACCGCGCCGAGCCGGCGAGGTACTCGAGGTGCAGCGATCGAGGATCCCCGGGCCGATCAGCGACTGCTCTGCGCGTCGACCGTGAGCAGCAGCGCCTCCGGTCGCATCGGATCGAGTCTCAGCTCGGCGACGCGGCCATCCGGCAGCACGAGGGTCGGAGGCATCCCGTCACGCTAGCGCTCCTCGCGCGATCCGCCCCGGCGCCGCTACGGTGACAAGCATGGTCGCCCTGATCCTGCTTGACGTCGACGGCGTCCTGAATCCCTCCGTCCGCAGCGATCGCGCGGCCGGCTCGCACCGGCTCGAACTCGAGCCGGAGCGAGAGGCGCTGGTGGCTCGGCTCGCCGCAGTCGGCACGATCGTCTGGGCGACGACTTGGCCACCCCGCCTCACCTCGGTCCTCGCTGACGACCTCGGGCTGCCGGGCGGCACGGAGGCGATTGTCTTTGACGGCGGGCTCCCTCGCGACCCGCGATTCCCCGGGCAGACCGGCAAGCTTCACCCGGTCGCGACATGGCTCGAGCGGGCCGCCGAGCGCGGCCCGCTCGATGCGGTGGTCTGGATCGACGACAATCTCGGCCAGGACGCCTATACCTGGGCACGCGAGCAGAGCACCCCCTTCCATCTGGTCCGACCGGAGTCGGCGACGGGCCTCACGGACGACGAGGTCGCGGGGGCGGAGCGGTTCCTGGCGGCGCTCGCAGCGTCACGCGGCGACATCCGGGAATAGTCGGCCCCTCCGCCGGTTATCGTCTCAGCGGGTGGGTCCGTTTGGCCGCGGGTCTGCCCCGGACGACCCATCCCCTCTCCGATCCCCGCGCCGCTCTCAGCGCATCGGGGCCGCCATGACTCCGTGATTCACCGAAGGACAACACCGTGACCCTCTCCGCCCGCACCCCCTTGCGCGTTCTGCTCGGCGCTGCTGTTACCGCCGCCACCCTGGTCCTCGCCGGTTGCGCCCCCGCCTCGACCGATGACGTGGTCTCGGGCTCGAGCGGTGAGGGCACGACCTCCGCGAGCGACGGCCTGACCCTGGCCGAGGTGAAGGAGTCGGGGAAGCTCACCATCGGCACCGAGGGCACCTACCCGCCCTTCTCCTTCCACGCCGACGGCGGCACCGGTGCGCTGACCGGCTACGACATCGACGTGGTCACCGCGGTCGCCGAAAAGCTGGGCGTGGAGCCCGACTTCCAGGAGACGCAGTGGGATGCGATCTTCGCGGGCCTGGACGGCGGGCGCTTCGAGGTGATCGCCAACCAGGTCGCGATCAACGACGAGCGCCAGGCGAAATACGACTTCTCGACGCCGTACTCGGTCAGCCCCGGCGTCGTGATCGTGCCGTCGAGCGACACCTCCATTACCGATCTCGCCGGCCTCTCCGGCAAGACCACCGCGCAGTCGCTCTCGAGCAACTGGTACGCCGTCGCGCAGCAGAACGGCGCGCAGGTCGAGGGCGTCGAGGGCTGGGCCCAGGCCATCGCCCTCGTCGAGCAGGGCCGCGTCGACGCGACAGTGAATGACCGCCTCACCTGGCTCGACTGGTCCGCGTCCTACCCGGACCAGGCTGCCGGACTCAAGGTCGCCGCCACCACCGCCGACACCTCCGCGAGCGCTTTCGCCTTCCCCAAGGGATCCGTCGACCTCGTCGCCGCCGTCGACTCCGCCCTCGACGAACTGCGCGCGGACGGCACTCTCGTCTCCCTCTCCGAGCGCTACTTCGGAGCCGACGTCTCCCAGTAGCGCGCCTCGGCGGCTCCTCCTGCACCGAGAGGAGCCGACCCGCGCGCGTTCTGCCTCTCGATGGCGGAGTGCGCCGCGCCGGTCCTCGCCGCGCCGGGCTGGGCTGGGCGCAACCGCGCCGGGCGTGCCAGCATTCCGGAGGAGGCGGACACGATCCACGTCCGACCCCACCGCCCGATCGAGCCGACCGCGGACCTGCTCCGCGAAGGGGAAAACTCATGGATCTCGTCCTCCGGTCGTTCTGGCCGATCCTCTCCGGGGGCATCGTCGGTACGATCCCACTCGCACTGGCGAGCTTCGCGATCGGGCTCGGGCTTGCGCTGGCCGTCGCCCTGATGCGGCTCTCGCGGGTGCGGATCCTCTCCTGGACCGCCCGCATGTACATCTCGGTTATCCGCGGCACGCCGCTCCTGGTGCAGCTCTTCGTGATCTTCTACGGGCTGCCAAGCCTCGGCCTGAAGATCGACCCGTGGCCCAGCGCCACGATCGCCTTCGCGCTGAACGTGGGCGGCTATGCGGCCGAGGTGATCCGGGCGGCGATCCTCAGCGTCCCGAAGGGGCAGTGGGAGGCGGCACACACCATCGGCATGAGTCGCTCGCTCTCGCTGCGGCGGATCATCCTGCCGCAGGCGGCGCGGGTCTCTGTGCCGCCGCTGTCGAACACCTTCATCTCGCTGGTGAAGGACACCTCGCTGGCGTCGCTGATCCTGGTGACCGAACTCTTTCGGCAGGCGCAGAAGATCGCGACCGCGTCCAGCGAGTTCATGCTGCTCTACCTCGAGGCCGCTGCGATCTACTGGCTCATCTGCCTGGTGCTCTCCAGCGGCCAGGGCCTGCTCGAGAAGCGATTGGACCGCTATGTCGCCCGCTGACTCCCCGACCGACGCCCGGCCTGTGTTCACGGCCCGCGGCCTGCGCAAGTCGTTCGGCGGCGTGGACGTGCTGCGCGGGATCGACCTGGAGGTGCGCCGGGGCGAGGTCGTCGCCCTCATCGGTCCCTCCGGCTCGGGCAAGACCACCCTCCTGCGCTCGCTGAACAGCCTCGAGGTGCCGGACGGCGGAACCGTCGAGCTCGCGGACGGCAGCGTGCTCGACTTCGACCGCGGCGTCGGACGCAAGGCGCTCACCGGCCTGCGCGACCGCTCCGCGATGGTCTTCCAGCACTTCAACCTTTTTCCGCATCTGACGGTCTTACAGAACGTCACGGAGGGGCCGCTGCGGGTGCAGCGCCTCCCCGCGTCCGAGGTCATTGCGGAGGCGGAGCGGTTGCTCGAGCGCGTCGGCCTCGGCGGACGAGGGAGCGCCTACCCCTTCGAGCTGTCTGGCGGGCAGCAGCAGCGCGTCGGCATCGTGCGGGCGCTCGCGTTGCGGCCCGAGCTCCTCCTCTTCGATGAGCCGACGTCGGCGCTGGACCCGGAGCTGGTCGGCGACGTGCTCTCGCTGATGCGGGAGCTGGCGGGGGAGGGCTGGACGATGCTCGTGGTCACTCACGAACTCGAGTTCGCCCGGCAGGTGGCCTCGGAGGTCGTGTTCATGGCCGGCGGCGTCGTCGTCGAGCGCGGTGCCCCTGCGCAGATCCTGCGGGAGCCGCGCGAGCCGCGGACCCGGCAGTTCCTGCACCGTCTCCTCCATCCACTCGATTAGGTCCATCCCCCATCGGCGGGAGCCGCGCGGCGCCCCGGAAGCGGCGTGACCCGTGCTTATGCTGTCTGGGTGAACTGGAGCAGCGACGCCGAGACCACGCGGATACCCTCCGCGACTGAGACGTCCGGCGGAACCGGACCCCAGCCGACCCGCGAGTACGTCTGGCCCGAACCTGAGACCGACGGCCAGCCGACGCTCGAGCCGACCCCACCGGTCGCCGTTGCCGAGGCGCCGAGCGCCCTCGGCCCGGTCGAGGCCGAGCCCGAGCCCGTTCGGCGTTCCGGTAACCGACTGGCCGGCCTCGCCCTCGCGCTGCTGACCACGGCGGTGTTCGCCGTTCTGTACCTGGTGGCGCTCACGGCGATCCGCCTCCTCGTCGATCGCGTGAATCAGGATGTGGTCGCACTCGCGTTCGAGACGGCGCCGACCCCGATCTTTCTCGCGCCGGTCGCGGCGTTCCTCGTGGGACTCGCCCTGATCGTGCTCGTCGTGAACCGTGCGGGCTGGTGGGCCTACGTCCTCGGCGGTTTCCTTATCGCGTTCCTCACGGCGGCGGCGGCGCTGGCCGGCGGCTGGAGCGCCGTCGGGCCGCTCTCGCTGCCGGTGGATCGCACGCTTGTGCTCGACTACGTCCGCGACCCCGCCGTCCTGGCCGCCGTCGTCGCCGCGGCCGTGCTCGGTCGGGAGGTGAGCGTCTGGGGAGGCGCCGCGATCTCCGGGCGGGCCAGGGGCGTGAAGCGCCGCAACGCCGAGCGGGAAGCGGCCGATCCGTCGTGACGACGGAGGGGCAGGGCCGCAACGCCGGGCTGGGCTACGGCCTTGCGCTGGCCGCCTTCGCCGCGTTCCTCTACCTCGCGCTGGTCGTCTGCGCGTTCGGGGTGCTCAGCCTCCTGCTCGATCAGGACGTCGTACCCGAGCGTGACGCCGGTCCGCTGCTGGGGCCGGTGTCGGTGGCGGTCTGCGTCGTCACCGTGCTGCTCGCCATGATCACCCTCGCCGCGCGCCCCGCCGTCCATCGAGTGGGTGGCCCGTCGCTGCTGACCGGGGTCGTCGTCTACCTGCTCTTCCTGCTCACCGGCGGTGCGCTCTACGGCCTCGGCCGACGGGAGCCTGGCGAGATCCTCGGCTGGGCGCTGGATCACGCGCCCACCGTCTTCGCGCTCGCGACCGGCGTGCTCGCGGCCGCGGTGCAGCTCGTGTTCCTCCTCCTGCTGGCCCGCCGCGACGCGGGTGGCAGCAGCCCGCACTGGGGCTGGGAGGGCGACGAGCGGGAGTGATCTCCCAGAGTCGCCGCGGCCCGTCGCGGCGGCGTCGTCTCTGTGCTGCCGTCTCTGTGCTGCCGTCTCTGTGCTGCCGTCTTTGGGCTGCCCTCTGCCACGGCGGCAAAGACCGCTCGGTTGACCGGCCCCGTCACTCCCCGTAATATTCTTGGGGTGTGCGCTTTGCCGTGCGCTTGTGTCGTGCCTCCGGGCCGACGCCGTCGCCGCACTTCGCTCTACCGGGTCCGCGAGGATCCGCGGGTTCGTCCGATCGGACGGCCCCCACGGCATACCCCTCACCCTCCCCGATCCCGCTCGCGGGGCCGCGGGGGTGCGTCGGGTCCAGATGAACTCGGCCGTTCCCGGAGACGGGAGGGCCGAATGTCGACCATCGATCCGCTGTCACCGTGCAGCATTCAAGGAGCAAAACCAGTGCCAACGATTCAGCAGTTGGTCCGTAAGGGACGTACGCCGAAGGTCACCAAGACCAAGGCGCCCGCCCTGAAGGCCAACCCTCAGCAGCGCGGCGTCTGCACGCGCGTCTACACGACTACGCCCAAGAAGCCGAACTCGGCCCTCCGCAAGGTGGCCCGCGTGAAGCTTTCCAATGGCACCGAGGTCACCGCCTACATTCCCGGCGAGGGCCACAACCTGCAGGAGCACTCGATGGTGCTCGTGCGTGGAGGTCGCGTCAAGGACCTCCCCGGTGTCCGCTACAAGATCGTTCGCGGCGCCCTGGACACCCAGGCCGTCAAGAACCGCAAGCAGGCTCGCAGCCGGTACGGCGCGAAGATGGAGAAGAAGTAATGCCTCGTAAGGGCCCCGCTCCCAAGCGCCCCGTCGTCGCAGACCCCGTCTACGGCGCCCCGGTCGTCAGCCAGCTCGTCAACAAGATCCTTTTGGACGGCAAGAAGGGCCTGGCCGAGCGCATCGTTTACGGTGCTCTCGAAGGCGTCTCCGCCAAGAACGGTCAGGACGCGGTCGTCACGCTCAAGAAGGCGCTCGACAACGTCCGTCCGACCCTCGAGGTCCGCAGCCGCCGCGTCGGTGGCTCGACCTACCAGGTCCCGGTCGAGGTCAAGCCGCACCGCGCCAACACCCTCGCGCTGCGCTGGCTCACCAGCTACGCGAAGGCTCGTCGCGAGAAGACGATGACCGAGCGTCTGATGAACGAGATCCTCGACGCGTCGAACGGTCTGGGCGCCGCTGTGAAGCGTCGCGAGGACACCCACAAGATGGCCGAGTCGAACAAGGCCTTCGCGCACTACCGCTGGTAGCGCACCCCGCGGCCGCCTCCGGGTGACCGCGACTGCCGGGCCCGCCGCGCCAGCGCTGCGGGCCCGGTCACGGCGGTGGATCGCCCGATCCCCGCGACCGGGCGACCGCCACCACCAGAATCCCAGCCATTCGGCCATGAACCCGGTGCGCTGGCTCCATCACCTATCGGAGGAACTCCGTGGCACAAGATGTGCTCACCGACCTGAACAAGGTCCGCAACATCGGCATCATGGCCCACATTGATGCCGGCAAGACCACCACCACCGAGCGCATCCTGTTCTACACGGGTATCACGCACAAGATCGGCGAGGTCCACGACGGCGCCGCGACGATGGACTGGATGGCGCAGGAGCAGGAGCGCGGCATCACGATCACGTCCGCTGCGACGACCTGCTTTTGGAACAAGAACCAGATCAACATCATCGACACCCCCGGTCACGTCGACTTCACGGTCGAGGTCGAGCGCTCGCTCCGCGTCCTCGACGGCGCCGTCGCCGTCTTCGACGGTAAGGAGGGCGTCGAGCCCCAGTCCGAGACCGTCTGGCGTCAGGCCGACAAGTACGACGTGCCGCGCATCTGCTTCGTCAACAAGATGGACAAGCTCGGTGCCGACTTCTACTACACCGTCGACACGATCGTGAACCGCCTGGGCGCGAAGCCGCTGGTCATCCAGCTGCCTATCGGCGCCGAGAGCACCTTCGAGGGTGTCATCGACCTGGTCGAGATGCGCGCGCTCACCTGGCGCGGCGACTCCAAGGGAGATGTCGCGTTGGGCGCCAAGTACGAGATCGAAGAGATCCCGGCCGACCTCGCCGATAAGGCGGCAGAGTACCGCGAGAAGCTTCTCGAGACCGTCGCGGAGACCTCCGACGAGCTGCTCGAGAAGTATTTCGGCGGCGAGGAGCTCACCGTCGCCGAGGTCAAGGCCGCCATCCGCAAGATGACCGTCACCTCCGAGATCTACCCGGTGCTCTGTGGCTCCGCGTTCAAGAACCGCGGCGTCCAGCCGATGCTCGACGCGGTCGTGGACTACCTCCCCTCCCCGCTCGACGTCCCCGCCATCGAGGCGCACGACGTCCGCGACGAGGAGAAGGTCATCATGCGTCACGCGGACTCGACCGAGCCCTTCTCGGCGCTCGCGTTCAAGGTCGCCGTGCACCCGTTCTTCGGTCGCCTCACCTATCTCCGGGTCTACTCGGGCAAGCTCGACTCGGGCGCCCAGGTCATCAACTCGACCAAGGGCAAGAAGGAGCGCATCGGCAAGATCTTCCAGATGCACTCCAACAAGGAGAACCCGGTCGACTCGGTCACCGCCGGCCACATCTACGCCGTGATTGGTCTGAAGGACACCACCACCGGTGACACCCTGAGCGACCCGCAGGCGCAGGTCGTGCTCGAGTCGATGACCTTCCCGGAGCCCGTCATCGAGGTCGCCATCGAGCCCAAGACGAAGGCCGACCAGGAGAAGCTCGGAACCGCGATCCAGAAGCTCGCGGAGGAGGACCCCACCTTCCGTACCGAGCAGAACCAGGAGACCGGTCAGACGGTCATCAAGGGAATGGGCGAGCTGCACCTCGACATCCTCGTCGACCGGATGAAGCGCGAGTTCAACGTCGAGGCGAACGTCGGAAAGCCCCAGGTGGCCTACCGCGAGACAATCCGCCGCACCGTCGAGAAGTACGACTACACCCACAAGAAGCAGACGGGTGGCTCCGGCCAGTTCGCGAAGATTCAGATCACCATCGAGCCGATGGCGGTCGACGCCGACAAGACGTACGAGTTCGTCAACGGTGTCACCGGTGGGCGCGTCCCGCGCGAGTACATCCCCTCGGTCGACGCGGGCATCCGCGACGCCATGCAGGTCGGCGTGCTCGCCGGCTATCCGATGGTCGGCGTGAAGGCGACCCTGGTCGACGGAGCGGCGCACGACGTCGACTCCTCCGAGATGGCGTTCAAGATCGCCGGTTCGATCGCGTTCAAGGAGGCCTCGCGCAAGGCGCAGCCAGTCCTCCTCGAGCCGCTCATGGCCGTCGAGGTCCGTACTCCCGAGGAGTACATGGGCGATGTCATCGGCGACATCAACTCGCGTCGCGGGATGATCCAGTCGATGGAGGACGCCACCGGCATCAAGGTCATCCGGGCCAATGTCCCGCTGTCCGAAATGTTCGGCTACATCGGCGACCTGCGCTCGAAGACCTCGGGCCGCGCCGTCTATTCGATGACGTTCGAGACGTACGCCGAGGTCCCCAAGGCCGTGGCCGAGGAGATCGTCCAGAAGAACAAGGGCGAGTAACTCCGCTCCTGGGCCGTCGCCGTTCCCTCGAACGGCGGCAGCCTGGTAGTGTCGTGCGGGTTTGCTGCCGAGTGCAGCGCGCCCCCTGTCGCAGCGGGACGGCCGCACGACCACTGCCGGTAACATATCTCTACAAAACCCCCGCAAGTCCTCCCGTCCTCGTGCCGCCCCGTGCGGCTTTCGGATGCGGATGCTTGCACCTAAGTCCTGAGGAGGACCCACAGTGGCTAAGGCCAAGTTCGAGCGGACCAAGCCGCACGTCAACATCGGAACCATCGGTCACGTCGACCACGGAAAGACCACGCTTACCGCGGCGATCTCGAAGGTTCTGGCGGACAAGTTCCCGTCCGCGACCAACGTCCAGCGTGACTTCGCTTCGATCGACTCCGCTCCCGAGGAGCGCCAGCGCGGCATCACGATCAACATCTCGCACGTCGAGTACGAGACGCCCAAGCGTCATTACGCGCACGTCGACGCCCCCGGTCACGCCGACTACATCAAGAACATGATCACCGGTGCGGCTCAGATGGACGGCGCGATCCTCGTGGTCGCCGCCACCGACGGCCCGATGGCTCAGACCCGTGAGCACGTCCTCCTCGCCAAACAGGTCGGCGTCCCCTACCTCCTCGTCGCGCTGAACAAGGCCGACATGGTGGACGACGAGGAGATCCTGGAGCTCGTCGAGCTCGAGGTCCGCGAGCTCCTCTCGTCGCAGGGCTTCCCCGGCGACGACGCTCCCGTCGTTCGCGTCTCCGGCCTCAAGGCCCTCGAGGGTGACGACACCTGGACCCAGTCGATCCTCGACCTGATGGACGCCGTCGATGAGTCCATCCCGGACCCGGTGCGCGACAAGGACAAGCCGTTCCTCATGCCGATCGAGGACGTCTTCACGATCACCGGTCGTGGAACCGTCGTCACCGGTCGTGCAGAGCGTGGAACCCTCGCTCTGAACTCCGAGGTCGAGATCGTCGGCATCCGCCCGACGCAGAAGACCACGGTCACCGGAATCGAGATGTTCCACAAGCAGCTCGACGAGGCCTGGGCCGGCGAGAACTGCGGTCTGCTCCTCCGCGGTACCAAGCGCGAGGACGTCGAGCGCGGCCAGGTCGTCGTCAAGCCGGGTTCGGTCACGCCGCACACGGACTTCGAGGGCACCGCATACATCCTGTCCAAGGATGAGGGTGGGCGTCATAACCCGTTCTACGCGAACTACCGCCCGCAGTTCTACTTCCGTACCACCGACGTCACCGGCGTCATCACGCTGCCCGAGGGCACCGAGATGGTCATGCCCGGCGACACCACCGACATGACGGTCGCGCTGATCCAGCCGATCGCTATGGAGGAGGGCCTCGGCTTCGCCATCCGTGAGGGTGGACGCACCGTGGGTGCCGGTACGGTCACCAAGATCGTCAAGTAGGTCCGTCCTACCGATCTCGCGAGAGGGGTCGTCCGCTTTGTGCGGGCGGCCCCTCTCGTCGTTCGCGGGAACAGGCGCGGCTAGCGTGGACGCATGCCCTTCGTGAAGAGCGTCGCCCGTGCCCGCCCGCAGTTCTTCGAGTGGGAGGCAGCCTGCACCAGCTGCACCAGCTGCACCCGCTCGCCGTCCACGCCGCGGGCCACGGTCCCTCCTACGGCCGGGCGCTGGCGGATGCCGCAGCACGGGTGATCGCGCTGGCTCGCTGACTGGCGCGCCCGCACCGTTCCCCCAGGAGGGGCCGTCACACTGAAGCACGCGCCGCCCTGTGCGCGTCGACAAGGAGGCATCATCGTGGATCTCGGGAAGCTCGGACGTCAGGCCAGCGAACTGCTCAACAGCGAGAAAACGCAGGACGCACTCCACAGCGAGAAGGCGGAGCAGGTCTCGGATCAGGTGCTCGAGAAGACCAGCGAGATCGCGAGCCGCCTCACCAAGGGAACCTACGACGACCGCATCGAGGACCTCAAGCGTCAGGCGGACACGCGCATCGGCGACGAGTAGCGGCCCCGTGCTCCTGCTGTAGCCCAGCGTCAAGCGGGTGCGGCTGGCGGATTCGCCGTCCTATCGTCGGGTTGATGTCTGATCCGCGTGCGCAACGACTCCGCAGGACCGACTCGAGCGGACGCGGCTACACCCGGGTGCGCGCGGGTTCCGGCTTCAGCTATCGCGACCCCAGGGGCGCGACGGTCGTCGACCAGGAACTCCGGGCGCGCTTTGACGCCCTCGGCATTCCGCCGGCGTGGAAGGACGTCTGGATCGCCCCGTATCCGAACGGTCACATCCAGGCCACGGGCGTCGACTCGGCCGGCCGGCGGCAGTACATCTACCATCCGACCTGGCGCGAGCAAAAGGACCGGATCAAGTTCGACCGGGCGCTCCGGCTCGCCGAAGCGCTTCCGGGGGCCCGTCGAGCGGTGACCCTCGCGTTGCGCTCGGACGGGCCAAGCCGCGACCGGGCGCTCGCGATGGCGTTCCGAATGCTGGACACCGGTTCCCTCCGCGTCGGCAGCGAGAGGTATGCGAAAGAGCACGGCAGCATCGGCCTCTCGACGCTGCTCTGCGCGCACGCGAGCACTCACGGTGATCGGGTGGCGCTCGCCTTCCCCGGCAAGAGCCACCAGGCCTGGACGAGCGAGATCCTCGACCACGACCTCGCGCGCGTCGTCCGGGCCCTCAAACGCAGGGGGCCGAACGCTCGCCTGCTCGCCTGGAAGGACGGCCGGGAGTGGCGGCCGATCTCGGCGCCCGAGATCAACGACTACGTCCGGGAGCGAGCGGGCGACGATTTCACGGCGAAGGACTTCCGGACGCTGCACGGCACCGTGGCGGCCGCGATCAGCCTGGCGAAGTCCGAACCGCAGGCGACGCAGCGTGCCCGCAACTCCGCGATCGCCCAGGCGATGCGCGATGCGTCCGATGTGCTCGGGAACACGCCCACCGTCGCCCGTGCTAGCTATGTCGATCCGCGCCTGCTCGACCACTTCCGGGCCGGCGAGACCATCGATCCGTCTCGTCTCGCCTCTGCCGAGACCGCGGTCAGAGCGCTCCTCTTCGAGTAGCCGCGGCGACCGACAGGGGCGCGTCCGATCCTGTCCGGACGGGCCGTGAGGGAGGCCTCCACTGCGACACGCCCGGGTTGCAGGACGGGTGTATCTGTGGGAGACTCTCCTAGTTCAAAATTCCTTCTCCCGCGGCCTGCTGCTGGGACGGGGGACACTGCCAGGCAGTGCCGAGACGGCATCGCGGAGGCTCGACCCGAGAGGGCGGCCTCGCGGATGCGACGTCGAGGCGGCGGGTAGCAGAACGACAACAACCGACATTTCAACGGGCCCTCCGTGCGTCGTGCGTTTTGCACGCCGATCGGAGCGCTTCGGATGCGGTGCTTTTGACAGAAGAACACTGGTTGCACGTTTCCGGGTCACCGGAGTTCCTTCGCGAGCGCGTCCAATGCGAGACGAGTCCGGCTTCGGCCGGGGGAGTCGCGTACGACGCAATAACAAGAGAGTGAGAGATCACACATGGCGGGACAGAAGATCCGCATCCGACTGAAGTCGTACGACCACGAGGTCATCGACACGTCGGCGCGCAAGATCGTCGACACGGTCACGCGTGCCGGTGCGACGGTCGTCGGCCCCGTGCCGCTGCCGACCGAGAAGAACGTGGTCTGCGTGATCCGTTCGCCCCACAAGTACAAGGACAGCCGCGAGCACTTCGAGATGCGCACCCACAAGCGCCTCATCGACATCATCGACCCGACGCCGAAGGCCGTCGACTCGCTCATGCGCCTCGACCTGCCGGCCGACGTCAACATCGAGATCAAGCTCTAAGGAGGAGTGCCACCATGTCTGTCACTGTTTCCCCCACGCTGAAGACCAGCAAGGGCCTCCTCGGCACCAAGCTCGGAATGACCCAGGTCTGGGACGAGAACAACAAGCTCGTGCCGGTCACGGTCATCGAGATCAGTCCCAATGTCGTGACCCAGGTCCGCACGGAAGAGAAGGACGGCTACACCGCTGTCCAGCTCGCCGCCGGTGCGATCGACCCGCGGAAGGTCAACAAGCCCGCCGCCGGTCACTTCGATGCCGCGGGCGTCACCCCGCGCCGCCACCTCACCGAGGTCCGCACCTCCGATGCGAGCTCGTACTCGGCCGGCCAGGAGCTGACCGTGGACGCCGTCTTCGAGGCCGGCACCAAGGTCGACGTGGTCGGCACCAGCAAGGGCAAGGGCTTCGCCGGTGTTATGAAGCGCCACAACTTCAAGGGCGTCTCGGCTTCGCACGGTTCGCACCGCAACCACCGCAAGCCCGGCTCCATCGGCGCCTCCTCGACCCCCAGCCGCGTGTTCAAGGGCATGCGCATGGCGGGTCGCATGGGTGGCGAGCGCGTCACCGTGCTCAACCTCAAGGTGCACTCCGTCGACGCCGAGAAGGGTCTGCTGCTCGTCAAGGGCGCCGTCCCCGGTGCCCGCGGTCGCCTCGTGTTCGTTCGCAACGCCGTGAAGGGAGCGTAGTTCCATGACTACCTCTGTCGACATCATCGACGTCAAGGGCCAGAAGGCGGGCTCGGTCGAACTCCCCGCCGCGCTCTTCGACGTCCAGACCAACATTCCTCTGATCCACCAGGTCGTCGTGGCCCAGCTTGCCGCGGCGCGCCAGGGAACCCACAAGACGAAGAACCGCGGCGAGGTTTCCGGAGCCGGACGCAAGCCGTTCAAGCAGAAGGGAACCGGTCGCGCTCGTCAGGGCTCGATCCGCGCCCCGCACATGACCGGTGGTGGCGTGGTCCACGGACCGACCCCGCGCAGCTACGCGCAGCGCACCCCCAAGAAGATGATCGCCGCTGCCCTGCTCGGCGCTCTCTCGGACCGCGCCCGCGGTGCCCGTATCCACGTAGTCGAGTCGCTCGCCCTCGGCGACA
The DNA here is from genome assembly GCF_004011095.1 of Rathayibacter rathayi. Classification (GTDB taxonomy): domain Bacteria; phylum Actinomycetota; class Actinomycetes; order Actinomycetales; family Microbacteriaceae; genus Rathayibacter; species Rathayibacter rathayi. The sequence goes on from NZ_CP028129.1 coordinate 318,538, forward strand.
CCCCGAAGACCAAGGACGTCCTCGTCCTGCTCGGCGCCCTCTCGGTGTCGCGCAACGTTCTTGTGGTGCTCGAGCGTGACGACTACATCGCCGAGCTCTCGCTGCGCAACGTGCCGTTCGTGCACATCCTGCCGGCCGATCAGCTCAACGCGTACGACGTGCTCGTCTCCGACGACATCGTGTTCTCGAGGGGCGCGCTCGATGCGTTCATCGCGGCCAAGTCGGGCGTCGAGTCCAACAAGGAAGAGGTGAACGCATGAGCCAGTCCGCCGCGTTCAACAAGGACCCCCGCGACGTCATCATCTCCCCGGTGGTGTCCGAGAAGTCTTACGGCCTGATCGACGAGGGCAAGTACACCTTCGTGGTCGACCCGCGCTCGAACAAGACCGAGATCAAGCTCGCCATCGAGAAGATCTTCGGCGTCGAGGTCGCGTCGATCAACACGCTGAACCGCCAGGGTAAGACCCGCCGCACGAAGTTCGGTACCGGTAAGCGAAAGGACACCAAGCGCGCGATCGTCACGCTGAAGTCCGGCTCCATCGACATCTTCACGAGCGTCGGCTGAGCCGAAGAAGCGTAGAGGAAACAGACAATGGCTATTCGTAAGTACAAGCCCACCACCCCCGGTCGCCGCGGTTCCAGCGTTGCCGACTTCGCCGAGATCACCCGCTCGACGCCCGAGAAGTCGCTGCTGCGCCCGCTGTCCAAGACCGGTGGCCGCAACAACTCCGGTCGGATCACGACCCGTCACATCGGTGGTGGACACAAGCGCCAGTACCGTTTGATCGACTTCCGTCGCAACGATAAGGACGGCGTCAACGCCAAGGTCGCTCACATCGAGTACGACCCCAACCGCACGGCGCGCATCGCGCTGCTCCACTTTGTGGACGGTACGAAGCGCTACATCCTGGCCCCGAACAAGCTCTCGCAGGGCGACATCGTGGAGTCGGGCGCCGGTGCCGACATTAAGCCCGGCAACAACCTGCCGCTGCGCAACATCCCGACCGGTACCGTCATCCACGCCATCGAGATCAAGCCGGGAGGCGGGGCCAAGCTGGCTCGCTCGGCCGGCACCTCGGTGCGCCTGGTCGCCAAGGACGGCCCCTATGCGCAGTTGCGCCTGCCGTCCGGTGAGATCCGCAACGTCGACGCGCGCTGCCGCGCCACGATCGGCGAGGTCGGCAACGCCGAGCAGTCGAACATCAACTGGGGCAAGGCCGGCCGCATGCGGTGGAAGGGTGTCCGCCCGACCGTCCGCGGTGTCGCGATGAACCCGGTCGACCACCCGCACGGTGGTGGAGAGGGCAAGACCTCCGGTGGACGCCACCCGGTCAGCCCGTGGGGTCAGTCCGAGGGACGCACCCGTCGCCCCAATAAGGAGAGCGACAAGCTCATCGTTCGTCGCCGCACCGCCGGCAAGAAGCGCAAGTAGCTTCGGAAGCAGAGAAGGAACGCGTAGAAGATGCCTCGCAGTCTCAAGAAGGGCCCCTTCGTTGACGACCACCTGCTTCGCAAGGTGTTCACGGCCAACGAAGCCGGCAACAAGAACGTCATTAAGACCTGGTCGCGCCGTTCGATGATCATCCCGGCGATGCTGGGTCACACCATCGCGGTCCATGACGGTCGCAAGCACATCCCCGTGTTCGTGACCGAGACCATGGTCGGCCACAAGCTCGGCGAGTTCGCCCCCACTCGGACCTTCCGCGGTCACGAGAAGGACGACAAGAAGGGCCGTCGCCGCTGACGCGGCGACGAGAAGGAGGAGAGAAATGGTGGAGTCGATCGCACGCGTGCGACACATCCGCGTCACCCCCCAGAAGGCTCGCCGTGTCGTGAACCTGATCCGCGGTAAGCAGGCTCAGGAGGCACTGGCCATCCTGAAGTTCGCGCCCCAGGGCGCGTCCGAGCCCGTCTATAAGCTCGTCGCCTCGGCGATGGCCAACGCTCGCGTCAAGGCCGATGCCTCGAACGAGTACCTCGACGACCAGGACCTGTTCGTGTCCCGCGCCTTCGTCGATGAGGGAACCACCCTCAAGCGATTCCAGCCCCGTGCTCAGGGTCGTGCCTTCCGCATCAACAAGCGCACCAGCCACATCACCGTCGTGCTGGCCACTCCTGAGGAGGGGACCAAGTAATGGGTCAGAAAGTTAACCCCTACGGTTTCCGTCTGGGAATCACCACCGACCATGTGTCGCGCTGGTTCTCCGACAGCACCAAGAAGGGCCAGCGGTACAGCGACTACCTCGCTGAGGACGTCAAGATCCGCCGACTCCTTGCCACGCAGCTCGACCGTGCGGGCGTGGCCCGCATCGAGATCGAGCGCACCCGTGACCGCGTCCGCGTCGACATCCACACCGCCCGTCCGGGCATCGTGATCGGTCGTCGCGGCGCCGAGGCGGAGCGCATTCGCGCCGACCTCGAGAAGCTCACGGGCAAGCAGATCCAGCTCAACATCCTCGAGGTCAAGAACCCCGAGGCTGAGGCTCAGCTGGTCGCCCAGGGTATCGCCGAGCAGCTCTCCGCCCGCGTGGCCTTCCGCCGCGCGATGCGCAAGGGCCTGCAGGGCGCACAGCGCGCCGGCGCCAAGGGCGTCCGCATCCAGGTCTCCGGCCGCCTCGGCGGCGCCGAGATGAGCCGTTCGGAGTTCTACCGCGAGGGACGCGTGCCGCTGCACACTCTCCGCGCGAACATCGACTACGGCTTCTACGAGGCAAAGACCACCTTCGGCCGCATCGGCGTGAAGGTCTGGATCTATAAGGGCGACATCACCAACAAGGAGCTCGCCCGCGAGCAGGCGAACAGCAAGTCGTCGCGCCCCGAGCGCAGCGACCGTCCGCGCCGTGCACCCCGCCAGCAGAGCGAGGCGCCCGTCGCAGCAGGAGTTGAGGCATAATTATGTTGATTCCGCGTCGAGTCAAGTACCGCAAGCAGCACCACCCGGGTCGTTCCGGCCAGGCCACCGGTGGCACCAAGGTGTCGTTCGGCGAGTTCGGTATTCAGGCCCTTACCCCCGCCTACGTGACCAACCGTCAGATCGAGTCCGCTCGTATCGCCATGACGCGTCACATCAAGCGCGGCGGAAAGGTGTGGATCAACATTTACCCCGACCGTCCGCTGACCAAGAAGCCTGCCGAGACCCGCATGGGTTCCGGTAAGGGCTCGCCGGAGTGGTGGGTCGCGAACGTCAAGCCGGGTCGCGTCCTCTTCGAGGTCGCCGGCGTCGACGAGCAGCTCGCTCGTGAGGCCATGACCCGTGCTATCCACAAGCTGCCCCTCAAGGCACGCATCATCAAGCGCGAGGAGGGAGACGCGTAATGGCGATCGGATCCAAGGAGCTCGCCCCCGCCGAGCTCGACACCTTCGAGGACGAGCGTCTCGTCACGGAGCTGAAAAAGGCCAAGGAGGAGCTGTTCAACCTCCGCTTCCAGTCGGCTACCGGCCAGCTGGACACCACCGGCCGCCTGCGTGCGGTCAAGCGCGACATCGCCCGCATCTACACGGTCATCCGTGAGCGTGAGCTGGGCATTCGCGCCACCCCCGCACCCGTCGAGGCCCCGGCCAAGGCGGAGAAGAAGCCTAAGACCACGAAGGCCGCCAAGGCCGAGGTCGAGGCGACCGAGCCGATCGAGGAGGCCAAGTAATGGCAACTGTCAATGACACCGCCGGCCACGAGTCGGCCGCCCACGACATCAAGCAGGAGGGCGCTCGCGGTTACCGCAAGACCCGCCGCGGATACGTCACCAGCGACAAGATGGACAAGACCATCACCGTCGAGGTGGAGGACCGGGTCAAGCACCCTCTCTACGGCAAGGTCATCCGCCGTACCTCGAAGGTCAAGGCTCACGACGAGCTGAACACCGCGGGGATCGGCGACCTCGTCGTTATCAGCGAGACCCGTCCTCTCAGCGCCTCCAAGCGCTGGCGCCTGGTCGAGATCCTCGAGAAGGCCAAGTAGGCCGCGGCCTACTTGAGTGAGCAGGAGAGACACACATGCTTCAGCAAGAATCCCGAGTGAAGGTCGCCGATAACACCGGCGCCAAGGAACTCCTCACGATCCGCGTCCTCGGTGGCTCCGGCCGCCGGTACGCCGGTCTCGGTGACATCATCGTCGCCACCGTCAAGGACGCGATCCCCGGTGGCAACGTGAAGAAGGGCGATGTGGTCAAGGCCGTCATCGTCCGTACCGTCAAGCAGACCCGTCGCCCCGACGGCTCGTACATCAAGTTCGACGAGAACGCGGCCGTGATCCTCAAGAACGACGGGGACCCCCGCGGTACCCGCATCTTCGGACCGGTCGGTCGCGAACTCCGCGACAAGAAGTTCATGAAGATCGTCTCGCTGGCACCGGAGGTTATCTAGTCATGGCCAAGATCAAGAAGGGTGACCTCGTTCAGGTCATCTCGGGCGCTACCCAGGCCCGCGGCGGAGACCGCGGCAAGCAGGGCAAGGTCCTCGAGGTGCTGGTCGAGCGCAACCGCGTCGTCGTCGAGGGTGTGAACTTCGTCAAGAAGCACACCCGCGTCGGCCAGTCGCAGCGCGGCTCGAAGGAGGGTGGCATCCAGACCGTCGAGGCGTCGATCCACATCTCCAATGTCGCGCTCGTCGATCCGAAGACCAAGAAGCCGACCCGGGTCGGCCACCGCAATGTGGCCGTCACCAAGGACGGCGTGACGAGGACCGTTCGCGTGCGTTACGCGAAGGCGTCGGGTGAGGAACTGTAATGACTGACACCACCGCAGTGGCTGCGAAGGTTCAGCCGCGGCTCAAGGCCAAGTACCAGGCCGACATCATCCCCGCTCTCAAGGAGCAGTTCGGCTTCGGCAACGTGCACCAGGTCCCCGGCCTGGTCAAGGTTGTCGTCAACACCGGCGTCGGCGAGGCTGCCCGTGACGGCAAGATCATCGACGGCGCCATCAAGGACCTCACCGCGATCACCGGCCAGAAGCCGCAGGTCACCAAGGCCCGCAAGTCCATCGCGCAGTTCAAGCTGCGCGAGGGCCAGGCCATCGGTGCACACGTCACCCTTCGGGGCGACCGTGCGTGGGAGTTCCTGGACCGCCTGCTCTCGGTTGCGCTGCCGCGCATCCGCGACTTCCGCGGTCTCTCGGACCGTCAGTTCGACGGCAACGGCAATTACACCTTCGGGATCACGGAGCAGTCGATCTTCCACGAGATCGACCAGGACCGCATCGACCGCGTCCGCGGCTTCGATGTGACCGTCGTGACCACCGCCAGGACCGACGACGAGGGCCGCGCGCTGCTCAAGCAGCTGGGCTTCCCGTTCAAGTCCTCGGACAACGCGTAAGCAGTAAGCCTCGGGGCCGGAGGACGGTATCAATCGTCCTCCGGCCTCGTCGTGCGTCCGCGGCCGGCTCGATCATTCCGACCGGTAGCGGCGCGCAGCGCGGAGTACCCGGACTCCGCGCAGATCGGCTCTCGACCGCAGCGCCTCGGCCATGTACTATGGCTCGTTGGCCTGCGCTCGCGCGGCCGAATGGGCGTCGACGTCGTCGGCGCCGTCCCACACCACAGGTCGTCACTCGTGTAAAGGGTGCCGAAACCAGGCGAGAAAGGCACCATCAGCCATGACCATGACTGATCCGGTCGCAGATCTGCTGACCAGAATCCGTAACGCGAACTCCGCGCACCACGACTCCGTCACCCTCCCGGGCTCGAAGCTCAAGGCGAATATCGCCGAGATCCTCAAGACCGAGGGCTACATCGCCGACTGGAAGGTCGAGGAGGCGCGCGTCGGCACGACGCTCTCCATCTCCCTCAAGTACGGCCCGAACCGCGAGCGCTCGATCGCAGGCATCAAGCGGGTCTCGAAGCCCGGACTCCGTGTCTACGCGAAGTCGGCCGAGATCCCCACCGTGCTCGGCGGCCTCGGCGTCGCCATCCTGTCCACCTCGAGCGGTCTGCTGACCGACCGCCAGGCCGAGAAGAAGGGCGTGGGTGGGGAAGTCCTCGCCTACGTGTGGTAACCCCCATGTCGCGTATTGGAAGACTCCCCATCGAGATCCCGGCGGGCGTCGACGTCTCCGTCGCCGGATCCGCTGTGACCGTCAAGGGCCCCAAGGGCGAGCTGACCGTCCCGGTCGCCAGCCCCATTCAGGTCTCCGTCGAGAACGGCCAGGTGCTGGTCTCGCGTCCCGATGACGAGCGCGAGTCGCGTTCGCTCCACGGCCTCACCCGCACGCTCATCGCCAACGACATCATCGGTGTCACGCAGGGCTACTCCAAGGGCCTCGAGGTCGTCGGAACGGGTTACCGCGTGCTGGCGAAGGGCTCGGACATCGAGTTCGCGCTCGGCTTCTCGCACCCGGTCGTCGTCACCCCGCCCGCGGGCATCTCGTTCACGGTCGAGGGCAACAACAAGCTCACCGTGCACGGCATCTCGAAGCAGGCCGTCGGTGAGGTGGCCGCCAACATTCGTAAGATCCGTAAGCCCGAGCCCTACAAGGGCAAGGGCGTGCGCTACGCCGGCGAGGTCGTTCGCCGCAAGGCCGGAAAGAGCGGTAAGTGATCATGGGACTCGGAACCAGAGGAAAGAGTAAGTCCGCTGCGCGCGGTCGTCGTCACGATCGTCTGCGCAAGAAGGTCGTCGGATCCGCCGAGCGCCCCCGCCTCGTCGTCAACCGTTCGGCCCGCCACGTCTTCGTGCAGATCGTCGACGATGCGCAGGGCCGTACCCTCGTGTCGGCGTCGACCCTCGAGGCCGACCTGCGCGTGTTCGACGGTGACAAGACCGCCAAGGCCCGTAAGGTCGGCGAACTCGTCGCCGAGCGCGCCAAGAACGCCGGTGTCGAGGCGGTCGTCTTCGACCGCGGAGGCAACAAGTACGCCGGTCGCGTCGCCGCGATCGCCGATGGAGCACGAGAGGCAGGGCTCAACCTGTGAGCGCCGCAGAGAACAAGGAACCCGAGGTCGCCGCTGTGTCGGAGGCCCCCGTCGAGACCGCTGCATCCACGCAGCCGCAGCAGGAGGCTCGTGAGCCCCGCCGCGGCGGCCGCGACCGCAATCAGGGTGGCCGCGACCGCGGTGGCCGTGACTCCGAGAAGAGCCAGTTCCTCGAGCGCGTGGTGACCATCAACCGCGTGTCGAAGGTCGTCAAGGGCGGTCGTCGCTTCAGCTTCACCGCACTCGTCGTGGTCGGAGACGGCAACGGACTGGTGGGCGTCGGCTACGGCAAGGCCCGCGAGGTCCCGACGGCCATCTCCAAGGGCGTCGAGGAGGCGAAGAAAAACTTCTTCCGCGTCCCCCGCGTCGGCTTGACGATCCCGCACCCCGTGCAGGGTGAGGCCGCGGCCGGTGTGGTGCTCCTGCGCCCCGCCGCGGCGGGTACCGGCGTTATCGCCGGTGGTCCCGTCCGTGCCGTCCTCGAGTGCGCCGGCATCCACGACGTCCTGAGCAAGTCGCTCGGCTCGTCGAACACCATCAACATCGTCCACGCGACCGTCGAGGCTCTCCAGCAGCTCGAGGAGCCGCGCGCCGTCGCCGCTCGTCGTGGTCTCGACTTCGACCAGGTCGCGCCGGCCCGTCTCGTTCGCGCCGAGGCCGACGCCCTCGCCGCCGCGTCCAACGCGAAGGCAGGTTCCTGATGGCTCAGCTCAAGGTGACCCAGATCAAGTCGAAGGTCAGCGAGAAGCAGTACCAGCGCGACACGCTGCGCTCGCTCGGCCTCAGGAAGATCGGTCAGAGCGTGGTCCGCGAGGACAACGCCCAGAACCGCGGATACGTGAAGACCGTCGCCCACCTGGTGAAGGTCGAGGAGATTGACTAATGGCTGAGACGAAGAAGGCCGCCGCCGCGGAGTCCACGACTCCGGCGCAGGCGACCACCACGAAGGGCGCGGCGGCGCCGGCGACCAAGGAGCATGTGCTCAAGGTCCACCACCTCCGCCCCGCTGCCGGAGCTAAGAAGGCCAAGACCCGCGTGGGTCGTGGCGAAGGCTCCAAGGGTAAGACCGCCGGTCGCGGCACCAAGGGCACGAAGGCCCGCTACACGGTGCGCATCGGCTTCGAGGGTGGGCAGATGCCGCTGCACATGCGCACCCCGAAGCTCCGCGGCTTCAAGAACCCGTTCCGGGTCGAGTACCAGGTCGTCAACCTGTCCGCTCTCGCGGAGCTTTACCCCCAGGGCGGTGACGTCACCATCGGTGACCTGGTCGCCAAGGGTGCTGTCCGCAAGAACGAGAAGGTCAAAGTTCTCGGGGACGGCGACATTGCGGTTAAGCTGAACGTCGCGGTCGACAAGGTCTCCAGCTCTGCGGAGCAGAAGATCGTCGCTGCGGGCGGATCCATCAAGTAGCACCAGCAGCTTGTCGGTCGAGCTTGCCACGCCGACTCCCTCTGGGAGCGCGTGGCAAGCTCGACCTGTATCCCGCACCACAGAAATGAGCAGGAGACCTTAGGTAGTGTTTGGCGCCGTTGCGCGGATCTTCCGCACCCCCGACCTCCGCCGCAAGATCGGCTTCACTCTCGCGATCGTGGCGATCTTCCGGCTGGGATCTTTCATCCCTGCTCCATTCGTCAGCTTCAGCGCCGTACAGGCCTGTCTCGCCGGCAACCAGGGCACCTCGGGTCTCTACGAGCTCGTGAACCTCTTCAGCGGCGGAGCCCTGCTTCAGCTGTCGATCTTCGCGCTCGGGATCATGCCGTACATCACGGCGTCGATCATCGTGCAGCTGTTGCGCGTGGTCATCCCGCACTTCGAGACGCTGTATAAGGAGGGGCAGTCCGGTCAGGGCAAGCTCACCCAGTACACGCGCTACCTCACCATCGCGCTCGGTGTCCTCCAGTCGACGACGCTGATCACGGTTGCCCGCTCGGGGGCGCTCTTCGGCAACTCGGGCGTCCCGGAGTGCTCGTCGCTCATCATCACCGACGAGTGGTACTCCATCCTGCTCATGGTCGTCACCATGACCGCGGGCACCGGCATCATCATGTGGATGGGCGAACTCATCACCGAGCGCGGCATCGGCAACGGCATGTCGCTGCTGATCTTCACCTCGATCGCCGCTCAGTTCCCCACCTCGCTCTGGTCGATCGCGCAGTCGCGCGGCTTCGAGACCTTCCTCCTCGTTCTCGGCGTGGGCCTTGTGCTCGTGGTCGCCGTGGTCTTCGTCGAGCAGTCGCAGCGGCGGATCCCCGTGCAGTACGCCAAGCGGATGGTCGGCAGGCGCACCTACGGCGGCAACAACACCTACATCCCGATCAAGGTCAACATGGCAGGCGTCGTGCCTGTCATCTTCGCCTCGTCGCTGCTGTACTTGCCCGCGCTCATCGCGCAGTTCAATCAGCCCGCCGCGGGCCAGGAGGCGCCGGTCTGGGTCACCTGGATCACGAACTACCTCACCAAGGGCGACCACCCGCTCTACATGGCGCTGTACTTCCTCCTGATCGTGGGCTTCACCTACTTCTACGTCGCGATCACGTTCAACCCGGACGAGGTAGCCGACAACATGAAGCGCTACGGCGGCTTCATCCCCGGCATCCGCGCCGGGCGCCCGACCGCCGAGTACCTGAACTACGTGCTCACCCGGGTGACGCTGCCCGGCTCGGTCTATCTCGGCCTGATCGCGCTGGTGCCCCTCGTGGCGCTCGCGCTCGTCGGCGCCAACCAGAACTTCCCCTTCGGCGGAACGTCCATCCTGATCATCGTCGGAGTCGGCCTGGAGACGGTCAAGCAGATCGACTCTCAGCTGCAGCAGCGCCACTACGAAGGACTCCTCCGATGACGTCGCACCCGATCGGCTTCCGTCTCCTGCTGATCGGCCCGCCCGGTGCAGGCAAGGGGACCCAGGCCGCTCGGCTGAGCGAGATCCTCCAGGTGCCGGCGATCTCCACCGGGGACATCTTCCGCGCCAACGTCGCAAACGAGACCGAGCTCGGGCTCCAGGCGAAGACCTACCTCGACGCCGGCCGCTATGTGCCGGACGAGCTCACCAACGCGATTGTCCACGACCGTCTGCAGGAGGCGGACGCGTCGACGGGCTTCCTGCTCGACGGCTACCCGCGCACTACGGAGCAGGTCGACGAGCTTGACCGGATCCTCGCCGCTGACGACAACCGCCTCGACGCCGTCGTGCAGTTGACGGCCGATCCCGACGAGGTCGTGGGGCGCCTGCTCAAGCGCTCGCTCGAGCAGGGGCGCAGCGACGACACCGAGGACGTCATCCGTCGCCGTCTCGCGCTCTACGAGGAGCAGACTGCACCGCTGATCGATGTCTACGCTGCCCGCGGGCTCGTCGTGGTGGTCGACGGTCTCGGGCCGGTCGACGAGGTGACCGAGCGGATCGTCGTCGCGCTCGAGGGCCACCGGGTGAGCCGTCTCGATTCCCCGGCCGCCTGAGCCGTGGCCCTGCGCTCCTCCCTCTACAAAACGCCCGCGCAACTGCGGGCGATGCTCGCGCCGGGGCTGGCGACCGCCGCCTCACTCGATGCTGTGCGCGCCGCGATCCGCCCGGGCATCACGACGCTCGAGCTCGATGCGATCGCGGAGGCCGCGATCATCGAGTGCGGGGGCCACTCGAACTTCCAGCTCGTCCCCGGCTATCGGCACACGATCTGCGCCTCGGTGAACGACGAGGTGGTCCACGGCATACCCGGTGGCCGCGTGCTCGAGCCGGGCGACCTGGTCTCCATCGACAGCGGCGCCGAGATCGACGGCTGGAACGGGGACTCCGCGATGACGCTCGTCCTGCCCGATCCCTTGCGTCCCGAGGAGGTCGCGGCGCGCACGGAACTCTCGCGGGTGACCGAGGGATCGCTCTGGCGGGGGATCGCCGTCCTCGCCACGGCCCGTCACCTCAACGAGGTCGGCGCGGCGATCGAGCAGTACATCGAGGACGAGGCCGAGCGCTCGGGCCGCGTCTACGGCATCCTCACCGACTACATCGGCCACGGCATCGGCCGCACGATGCACGAGGCGCCGCCGGTGTTCAACTACCGGGTGCGCCAGCGCGGACCGGAGGTGAAGCCGGGCCTCGTCGTCGCGATCGAGCCGATGGTGACCGCCGGCAGCGCAGAGACCGTCGTCCGGGAGGACGAATGGACCGTCGCGACGGAGGACGGAAGTACGGCCGCGCACTGGGAGCACTCGGTCGCGGTGCACGGAGACGGGATCTGGGTCACCACGCTCGCCGACGGCGGTGCGGCGGGGCTGGCTCCCTACGGGATTGTGCCGACGCCCTTCGCCTAGTGCGACCAGGAGCGGGAGTTCCTCCCGTCCGGCGCCTCCCTCCACACGGAGGAATGGAGTCGGCTAGCTGTCGATTACCCGCACCAGCTCCTCAATGAACCCGCCGAAGTCGGTGGAGCGGCGGATCAGGCGCTGCACCTCCGCCCGGTCGGCGAACACCTCGACGAACTGGTCGAAGACCGACTGGAACGTGCTCCGCCCGGCGGAGGCGAACGCGATCATCGCGATGACGTTCACACGCTGCTCGCCCCACTTCATCGCCGTGTCGTTCACGACGATCGCAATGGAGGTCCGGCGCGCGCTCATCGCCATCGCGTGCGGCACCGCGAGGTTGTCGGTGAAGGCGGTGGAGCTCATCCGCTCGCGCTCGATGGCACCGTCGACGTAGTCCTCGTCGATGAGGCCGCCGGCGATCATCCGCCCGCCCAGCATCCGAATCATCGCCGCCTCGTCGCGGGCGTGTACGTTGCGGAAGAACAGCGACTCGTCGAAGAACTGCAGCAGCTCGTCCTTGATCTGCGCGCGACGGCGATGCCGGCGCACCCGCGCGATCGCACGGCGTACCGCCTCCACATCGTGATCGGTGAGGAAAGGCTGCACGAGCACCACGTCGTCGGAGGCGGGGCGCTCGTCGATCGTGGTGATCACCAGGTCGGCGGTGAGCCGGGCCCACTCGACGTCGCTCCTGGTGATCAGGGAGCGGACCTCGACCTCGGTGCCGAGCGAGCGCTCGACGCGCAGCCGGAGCATGTGCGCGAGGTCGTAGTAGTTGGGGCACACGATCACGCAGGACAGCCGCTCCTCCCGCCGCGACACCCGCTCGAGGAACGAGCCGACGTGCAGGGCGATGTAGGCGATCTCGTCCTCGTTCACCGCGATCCCACGCCGTCGCTGTAGCCCGCTCGCCAGGAACACGGCGATCTCGTACGTCATCGGGTAGCTGGTCTTGATGGAGCGGGTGAGCGGGTTCCGGGAGTAGTCGCCCTCCGAGGCGCGCGCGATCAGGTTCCGTACGTGCAGGGCGAGGCGCACGATGAAGCCCTCGTCGTCGAGGTCGACCAGGTACTCGCGATTCACTTCGGCGACGAGGTCGCGGACGACGGCGAGGTCCTCGGGGTCGAGGTAGTTCTCGACGACGGCGGCGACCGGCTCGTTGTGGCCGGGAGTCGCCACGCGCGTGGTCATCAGGATCCCGAGCTGCGCGAGCTCGGCGTCGGTCAGGCGCGTGGCGAAGTGCCGCTCCACCAGCTCGGCCAGCACTGCGGCGAGTTCGCCGTGGATCGCGGGGGAGGGGCGCGAGCCGGAGGGGTCGCCGATCCCGCGGGCGGCCCGGTCAACGGCGATCGCGATGTGCAGGAGGACGCTGTTCACTCCGTAGTCGTTGATGTAGTAGCCGCGGCTCTCGAGTTCGGCCAGCAGCTCGGTCTTGAACGCGCCGAGGCCTGGGGAGGCGAACTCCCGCTGCACGTCGTCGAGCGTGAAGACGCCCTGCGCACTCTCGTCGCGGAACAGCCGCGAGATCAGGCGGCGGTGCGCCTCTTCGCTGCCCTGGAGGCGCACCGTCGGCCCTCGGCGGAGCAGGCCCAGCCCCGCCTCGTCGGCGAGGGCTTTCACCCGGCGGAGGTCGGCGTCGACGGTCGATTCGCTCACCGACAGCGCGTCGGCGAGGGAGACGACGTCCAGGCCCTCGTCCGAGTCGACCAGCCGCCGGACGATGCTGTAGAGCCGGTCCCGCGGAGTGTCGGGCTCGATGTCGCGGCTGCGCTGCGCCTCCAGGTACGCCGCATAGGCGTCGCGAGCGAGGCGGTAGCCGTTAGCGGAGGACTCGACAGGTTCCAGGGGCGCGGCCTGCGCCTTGACGGCGGTGACGTAACTGCGGACGCTGCGGGTGGTCACGCCGAGCCGGTCGGCGAGTTCGTGTGCCGTCACCCAACCGTCGGCGCGGGAGAGGTACTCCAGCAGTCGTTCGCGGTTGTCAGTCATCAGGCTCCAGGCGTGCGGTCCGGGCCGGGCCGCGGAAGCGCCACGACCGGCCCGCTGGCCCGCAGGACGCGGGCGGCGAATCGTGCGTCCCGCCAGTCAATCATCACGGTGATGCGCTCGGGAGTCCCGCGCCGCGGGCGGTGTGCGCGGCTTTCCGCCCCTGCGGAAGATTGTTTGCTGGAGCGTGCTATCCCTCTTTCGGGATGCTTGGATGGACTACGACCCGGACGCGAGGAGGCGAACGAGGTGCGAACAATCCTGATCGTCTGCGGTGCAGGCGCGTCGAGCACGTTCCTGGCCCACCGGCTGCGATCGGGCGCCAAGGAGCGCGGCATTGCTGCCGAGTTCCGCTCGGAGTCCCTCACCGGCCTCGATCACTCGCTCCCCGAGGTGGACGTTCTTCTCGTGGGACCACACCTGAAGTCGCAGTTCGACGGACTCCGCCAGCGCGCGGAGTTCGTGGGAGCCGCGGCTGCCCTCCTCCCGCCCGATGTCTTCGGAGCGCACGGTGCCGATGCCGTGCTCGAGACCCTGCCCGTCCTGTTCGCCGCTCGCGCGGTCGTCGCAGGCGCGGACATGGACTCCTCCTCCCGCCCGGTCCGTCCGAGCGAGCCCGACTCCGGGCACCACTGATGCAGTCGCGACTGCAGGATCAAGGAGAAACGTTCATGGTCGAGCGCACCGTGCAGGTTGCATCGTCGAAGGGCCTCCACGCCCGCCCCGCCTCGCTCTTCAGCCAGGCAGCGGCCAAGTCGGGTCAGAAGGTCCTGGTCGCCAAGGGCGACGCGACCCCGGTGAATGCGGCGTCGATCCTCGGGATCATTTCGCTCGGTATCGAGCACGGCGACGAGCTCACCGTGAGCGTCGAGGGCGAGAACGAGGAGGCCGTGCTCGACGAGCTGGCGACTTTCCTCACCACGGATCACGATGCGTGACGCTGTGCGCGACGCCTAGCGTCGCGCACAGCGTCGCGAAAGGCGGCAGCCCTGCGCGACGCACAGCGTCGCGAAAGGCGGCAGCCCTGCGCGACGCACAGCGTCGCGAAAGGCGGCAGCCCCGGCGCACACGGCGCCGGCACCCACGGCAGCCCCGAAAACGCAACGGCGACCCTCAATGGGTCGCACCCCCGTCTCTGCGAAACCCCACCACTGAGACCCCACCCCCGCCCCGCCCACTCCCCCTCCGTCACTCCCGTCTCACTCCCGCCTTCTCTCGAACCCCTTCTCTCCCTCGCACGACAGGAACGAGCACCCATGACGCTGTCCACTCCTCAGACCGCTTACGCCTCTGCCAAGCTCCAGGGCATCGGCGTGGGGCGTGGGTTGGCCCTCGGGCCGGTTCTGCGTATGCCGGAGCCGCTTCCCGACCCCGAGGACACGGCCAGTACCCGCAGCGTCGCGCAGGAGGAGGAGCGCGCTGTCTCCTCGCTCTCGGCCACCGCCGCGACCATTCGGCACCGAGGCGAGCGCGCTGGCGGCTCGGCGAAGGATGTGCTCGACGCTCAGGCGCTGATGGCCGAGGACCCGTCCCTCGCGGACGACGTCACGGCGCGGATCGCCGGCGGGAAGACCGCGGAGCGCGCGGTGCACGAGGCCTTCGCCGGCTTCCGCGACCTGCTTGTGGCGATGGGCGGTTACATGGCCGAGCGCGCGACCGACCTCGACGACGTCTCGCAGCGCGTCGTCGCGCACCTGCGCGGTGTCGCCGCTCCCGGCGTGCCGGAGTCTGACCAGCCGTTCGTGCTTGTCGCCCGCGACCTCGCTCCGGCTGACACGGCCTTGCTCGATTTAGACCAGGTGCTGGGCCTGATCACCAGCGACGGCGGCCCCACCTCGCACACGGCGATTCTCGCCCGCGAGAAGTCGATCACCGCCATCGTCGGCACGTCAGGGGCGCTCGACCTGCGCGACGGCCAGCTCGTCATCCTCGACGCCACCTCCGGCGTTGTGACGGTGAACCCCTCCGACGCCGAGATCGGCGCCGCGAAGTCCTCGATCGCCGAGCGCGCCGAGATGCTCGCGGCTCCGGTCGTCCCGGGTGCGCTGGCGGACGGCCACGCCGTGCCGTTGCTCGCGAACCTCGGCTCGGCCGACGGCGCCGAGAACGCCGTCGAGCTGGGAGCGGAGGGTGTAGGTCTGTTCCGCACCGAGTTCCTCTTCCTCGATGCGAAGCAGGCTCCGACGGTCGCCGAGCAGGCGGAGCAGTACACGCGCCTACTCGCGGCGTTCCCGGGCCGCAAGGTGGTCGTCCGCGCGCTCGACGCGGGCGCCGACAAACCGCTCAGCTTCCTCAATGACGATCACGAGGAGAACCCGGCGCTCGGCCTCCGCGGCCTGCGCGCGCTCCGTGCCAGCGAGCAGATCCTCCGTGACCAGTTGACCGCCCTCGCCCAGGCCGACGCCGCGACCGACGCCGACCTCTGGGTGATGGCGCCGATGGTCGCGACCGTCGATGAGACCCGCTATTTCACCTCGATGGCGCGGGAACTCGGCATCCGTACCGCCGGCGTGATGGTGGAGGTGCCCTCCTCCGCTCTGCTCGCCGACCGGATCCTCGGAGTCGCCGACTTCGCCTCGATCGGCACCAACGACCTGACGCAGTACACGCTTGCCGCCGACCGCATGCTCGGCACGGTCTCGGCGTTCCAGGACCCGTGGCATCCGGCCGTCCTGCGCCTCGTCGGCGAGGTCGGCCGCGCGGGAGCGGCACTGGGCAAGCCCGTCGGAATCTGCGGCGAGGCCGCCGCCGACCCGCTGCTCGCCGTGGTTCTCGTCGGCCTCGGCGCGACGACCCTCTCGATGTCGCCGTCGGCCCTCGCCGACGTCCGCGCCGAGCTGGCCGAGCACACTCTCGACGACGCCAAGCGGTACGCGGAGCTTGCTCTCGCGGCCGACAGCGCTGCCGACGCCCGCTCCGCGGTCACCGAGGCGATCGCCGCCTCCTGATCGCGGATCACCGGACCCACCCCCCTGCACCACCCCGCCACTCGGGAACCGGGACGCCTCAGGAGCGTCCCGGTCGCCCACCCCTAGAAATCGGAGAAACAGCACATGACAACGACGTCAGCGACGTCGACGCGCGGTGGAGCGCGCGTCCACGTCCAGCGCTTCGGCACCTTCCTCTCGGGAATGGTCATGCCGAACATCGCGGCTTTCATCGCCTGGGGCTTCATCACGGCCCTCTTCATCCAGACCGGATGGCTCCCGCTGCTCGGCATCGACGCGACCTGGGTCCAGCAGCTCGGCGGCTGGAGCGCAGACCCCGACGTGGTCAACACCGGCCTCGTCGGCCCGATGATCACCTACCTCCTTCCCCTGCTCATCGCGAACACCGGTGGCCGGATGGTTTACGGCGCCCGTGGAGGCGTGGTCGGCACGATCGCGACGATGGGAGTCATCGTCGGCGCCGGCATCCCGATGTTCATCGGCGCGATGATCATGGGTCCGCTCTCGGCGTGGCTGATGAAGAAGGTCGACGCGATCTGGGACGGCAAGATCAAGCCCGGCTTCGAGATGCTGGTCAACAACTTCTCCGCCGGAATCCTCGGCCTGATTCTCGCCCTCCTCGCCTTTGCCGGCGTCGCTCCGCTCGTCGTCGGCCTCTCGACCGCGCTCGGTGCGGGCGTGGAGTTCCTGGTCAACGCGGGTCTGCTCCCGCTGACCTCGCTCTTCATCGAGCCGGCGAAGATCCTCTTCCTCAACAACGCCATCAACCACGGCATCCTTACCCCGCTGGGTGTGCAGCAGGCGGAGGAGGCAGGCAAGTCCTACCTCTTCCTCCTCGAGGCCAACCCCGGCCCCGGTATGGGCGTGCTCCTGGCCTTCGCGTTCTTCGGTGTGGGCGCGGCCCGCGCCTCGGCTCCTGGCGCGGCGATCATCCACTTCATCGGCGGCATCCACGAGATCTACTTCCCGTACGTGCTGATGAAGCCGGCCCTGCTCGCGGCCGTCATCCTCGGCGGTGCCACCGGCGTCGCGACGAACGTCGCGTTCAACTCCGGCCTGCGCGCCCCCGCCTCGCCCGGCTCGATCATCGCGGTGCTGCTGCAGACCGCAAACGACAGCTTCCTCGGCGTGATCCTTTCGGTGATCCTCGCGACCGGCGTGTCCTTCCTGGTGGCCTCGGTCATCATCCGGGCAGGCCGCAAGCGCGACCTTGCCGCGGAGGAGGAGGGCGACGACAAGCTCGCCGCCGCGGTCGCCGCGAACGAGGCCAACAAGGGCAAGGAGAGCGCCGTCGGCTCGCTCATCAACGCCCGCGGCGCGAACGCCCCGCAGGACTCCTCCGGCGCCTCGACCGCAGGGGCCACGGCCACCGCGACCCAGGTGCGCACCATCGTGTTCGCCTGTGACGCCGGCATGGGCTCCTCCGCGATGGGTGCCTCCGTGCTGCGGAACAAAATGAAGAAGGCGGGCTATGAGGACGTCACGGTCACCAATAGGTCGATCGCCGCTCTCGTGGACGACGTGGACCTGGTCATCACCCAGGCCGAGCTCACGGATCGCGCCCGCCAGCGCACCCCGGGCGCCATCCACGTCTCCGTCGACAACTTCATGAACAGCCCGAAGTACGACGAGGTCGTCTCGCTGGTCGCGGAGCAGCACGGCAAGTAGTACGCCACCAACTCGGAGGGAGCCCGTAGGGTGCGACAGAGCGCACACGCTCCGTTCGCCCCTGCGGGTTCCCACGCTGTCAGTACCTCTACGGAAGGACGCCCCATGAGCGACGTGCTCACTATCGGCCAGATCGACGCCTCCGGCACCGCCACGACGAAGGAGGGCGCCATCAAGGAGGCCGCCGACATGCTGGTCGGCGTCGGCGCGGTCACCCCCGCCTACCACGAGGCCATGCTCGCCCGCGAGGCGACCGTCTCGACCTACATGGGCAACCTGCTCGCCATCCCGCACGGCACCAACGACGCCAAGGACGAGATCCGCTCCTCCGCGCTCTCGTTCGTGCGCTATGCGCAGCCGATCGACTGGGACGGCAACGAGGTGCGCTTCGTCGTCGGCATCGCCGGCGTCGACAACGAGCACCTCGAGATCCTCTCCACGATCGCGATCATCTTCTCGGAGGAGGACGAGGTGCAGAAGCTTCTCGACGCCCCCGACGCGCAGTCGCTCTACAGCCTGCTCGGCGAGGTCAACTCCTGATGCCCACCGCCGTCCACTTCGGCGCAGGCAACATCGGGCGCGGCTTCGTCGGCCTGATTCTGCACGGCGCCGGCTACGAACTCGTCTTCGCCGACGTCAACTCGGAGCTGATCGGGCGCCTCGCCGCTGCCGACAGCTACGCGGTGTACGAGGTGGGGGAGGAGGCGGCTACGCACGTCGTCGACCGCTTCCGCGCCATCGACTCGGCCGCCGAGGAGGAGGCGCTCGTCCGTGAGATCGCGATCGCCGACATCGTCACCACGGCCGTCGGCCCGAACATCCTCCGCTTCGTCGCTCCGGTGATCGCGAAGGGTCTCGCCGCGCGGGACGAGTCGGCGCCGCGGGTTGCGGTGATGGCATGCGAGAACGCGATCAACGCGACGCGCCTGCTCCAGACCGAAGTCGCCGCGAACCTCGGCGCGGTCGAGTGGGAGCGTTTGCGTTCCCGCGCCGTCTTCGCCGACACGGCGGCCGACCGGATCGTCCCGAACCAGGATGCGGGTCAGGGCCTGGACGTGACCGTCGAGAGCTTCTTCGAGTGGGTCATCGACCGCACTCCGTTCGAGGGTGCCGAGCCGGCGCTGCCGGGCGCGACCTATGTCGATAACCTGGAGCCCTTCATCGAGCGCAAGCTCTTCACGGTCAACACCGGGCACGCGACGGCCGCCTACGTCGGCTTCGCGGCGGGAGCGCACAAGCTTTCGGACGCACTCGCTCTGCCGGAGGTGCACGTCGCGGTGAAAGCGGCGCTCGAGGACACGAAAGCGCTGATCGTGGCGAAGCACGGCTTCACTGACCAGGAGCAGCAGGCCTACCTCGAGAAGACCCTGAAGCGCTTCGCGAACCCGCACCTGACCGACACTGTCGACCGCGTGGGTCGCCAGCCGCTGCGCAAGCTCTCGCGGCACGAGCGCTTCATCGGGCCGGCCGCCGAACTCGCCGAGCGCGGGCGGGTCCCCGAAGGACTGCTGACGGCGATCGGCGCCGCGCTGCGCTTCGACGTGCCGGAGGACCCGCAGAGCGTGGAGCTGAAGCAGAAGCTGGCGGCGCTCTCGCCGGAGGAGTTCGTCGCGGACGTCACGGGGCTTGCTGCTGAGCATCCGCTCTTCCCCCACCTCGTCGCGGTCGTACGAGGCTGACCCCACCGCGAGGGGCGCAGGAGGTCCCCGCCTCGGCCGGGATCTCCTGCGTTCACGGGCATGACGCGCGGTGCGAACTGGCTGTCCTCAGCCATCGAGGTCGAGGCGCACCATTCTTTCTCGACCACCGAGGAATTGGTAAGGACGATCCCGAGCTTTTCGTTCACGATCCAGCCGAAGAAGAGTGGTCCATCTCGGCGCAGTCGTGGCGCCCAGCACAGACGCGGCGGCCAGTCGCTCCGCGGAGGTGGGGACTGTCCGCCAGGCTCAACCTGACGAGGATCGTCTGCCGCGAACAACACACCTCACGCAGAGCGGATAGTCACGCCTCAACTATCGCGCCATCTTGGTTGGCCGTCGCGGAGAGGTTAGCTAAAATCTCACGATTCCTGCCCATTTTGCTCCACTCTTCGACGGCGAGGTCCGGGTGTGGCAGCAGGCCGTCCGCGGAGCATCAGCCGAGGACCGGGCCCTGCTGGACAGGGTCGAGACCGAGCGCGCGGCTCGCTACCTACGAGCATCGGATCGCGATCGATTTGTGACTGCCGCGGTGACGCTCCGTCGTGCTGTTGCGGCCGTCACGGGGCTCGCAGCGGCGGAAGTCGTCGTGGACCGGACCTGCGTGGGGTGCGGGCGCCCGCATGGCAAGACGAGGTTGAAGACGTTGGGGATCGAGGCATCGCTGTCGCATGCCGGCGAGGTGGTCGCTGTCGCGCTGACCACGATCGGCCCCGTCGGGGTCGATGTCGAGCGGGTGGCGGAGATCGATTTCGCTCGTCTGGACGAGCAGATCACGGCGCCGGGCGAGTTGGCGTCGGCTTCGCGGCTTGAGGTCTTTCAGCGCTGGACGCGCAAGGAGGCCGTGTTGAAGGCGGTTGGCACCGGTAGGACACCGCCATGGCAGAGGTTCGGCTCGGCCTGGCGGAAGGCGGGCACACTGTACTCGCTTGCCCTGGCGCGGCCGACGTCGCCTTGCGCGACCTGGACGTCGAGGACGGATATGTCGGCGCTGTCGCGGTCGTCGGCCTGGCTGCGCCAATCGTGAGCATTCGACGCGCCAGGCCGACCTGAGATAGATTCCGTTGTGCTAAGGTGACAATCGCTCACCTCGACGTTCTGTCGGGGCTGCACTGAAACCGATGGCTTCAGGGGTCAATCCGGATCCGCTCGCCTAGCAGTGACTCACTCCCATAATCTTTGAGGTCTCACCGTGGCTAATCATCCAGCGTCTTCTACCTGCGCGCGCCAACCGAATGCTGATCCGCTCTCCGCGGCTCGGACCGCTTTCGCGGCGGTCTCGAACGGCGTCGCAGCATGAGCGGACTATATGCACGACCCGCCAGGGATAACGACCGTCCACTACGTGTTGCGCTGCTCGGCGCTGGCGCGGTTGGCAGCCAGGTCGCTCGCTTGCTGCTCGAGCACCGTGACGAACTCGGAGACCGGGTCGGCGTAGACGTTGAACTGGTCGGTGTCGGCGTACGCACTTCCGACCCGTGCAAGTATCCCGACATCCCGTCGGTACTGCTCACGTCCGACTTCGAGCAATTGATCGTCGGCGCCGACCTCGTGATCGAGGTGATCGGCGGCATCGACCCGGCGAAGCGTTTGATTGAATTGGCACTCAGCTCCGGATCGGACGTGATCACGGCGAACAAGGCTCTGCTTGCCGCCCACGGCGCGGAACTTTTTGCCCAAGCCGAGCGGTTCGGAGCTGAGATTCACTATGAGGCTGCCGTGGCCACAGCGATTCCCATCGTGCGCCCGCTGAGCCAATCCCTCGCGGGGGACCGGGTCACCCGAGTGCTCGGGATCGTCAACGGCACGACCAATTTCATCCTCGATCGGATGGACGCTCACGGCGGGAGTTTCGCCGAGGCTCTCGCGACGGCGACGGCCGCCGGTTACGCCGAAACAGATCCGACCGCCGACATCGAGGGCCTGGACGCCGCGAACAAGGCAGCAATCCTCGCCCGGCTTGCCTTTCACCAGGATGTTCCGCTCGAGTCGGTGTACCGGGAAGGGATCACGCGGATCACTCGGGAGCAAATCGACTCGGCACGACTGAACGGCCTGGTGATCAAACTTCTGACCATCTGCGAACGAATCTTCGGTCCGGGCGGAGAACCAGTGGGGATCAGTGCGCGCGTCTACCCGGCGCTGATCAGTCGTGACCATCCGCTCGCGACGGTCCGCGGCGCCTACAACGCGGTGTTCGTCGAGGCAGAAGCCGCGGGAGACCTGATGTTCTACGGTGCCGGCGCGGGCGGCGCCGAGACGGCGTCGGCGATTCTCGGTGACCTCGTCTCTGCGGCGCGCCGGCACGTCGCGGGTAGCCCAGGAATGACGCCGGTCGTTGTCGGCTCCCTTCCCATGGTGCCGATGGGGGATGTTTTCACGCGATATCAGGTTGCCCTCACCGTCGTCGATCGCCCCGGTGTGCTGGCGAGAATCGCGGCAGTGTTCGCGGACAATGACGTCTCGGTGGAGACCCTCACTCAGACCTCACCGCGAGAACGAGGGGCCAGAGCAGATTGCGATCACATTGCGACCCTTCTCATCGGAACCCACTCGGCGCCGGAAGGCAAGCTCCGAAGTACCGTCGCCGCGCTGGATCGACACGAGTGCGTCCGTGCGGTGACGTCGATACTTCGCGTCGAATGACGTTGAACAATCTAAGAGCGTTATTCATAAGGGGTTACCAGCCGAGTCGGTAGAGTTCGAGTTTGGTGATGGCGCGGATGAGGTTGGGGAGTTCGTGGAGTCGGCCGCGGTAGCCGGTGGCGAGTATTTTCCAGTTCTTCCAGTGGGCGATGCATCTTTCGACCGCTGATCGGATGATGGAGAGTGTCCGATTGCTGGTTTTCGTGTTGTCGTCGAGTTCACCGCCAGTGGGCTTCTTTGTCGGTGTTGTTGCGGTGGTGCCTTGATATCCGGGATCCGCGATCCATTCGACGGCGTCGAGGACAGGCTCCCAGCCGCAGAGCGTGATCGCAGCTCGATCGTGGCGCGCGCCGGCCACGGGCTCCGAGACGCACAGCAGCGAGCCTTTCAGGTCGGACGCGATCTGCACGTTCACGCCCTGCCGGTGCCGTTTCCCGGAGTAGTTCTCCCCCGCGCTGGCACGGTTCCCGGTGGGCACGTCGGTACCGTCGACCAGAAGGACCCGGCCGATCGCGGCTTCCTCTAGTGGCACGCCGGACAGGCAGCACGCTTGTTCGATCAGCGGCACGATCCGCCGGTAGATCCGCGACACGGTCGGCTGGGAGACGCCGAACAGGTCACCGACCGTCATCTGGTTCAGGTTCTGCCGCACCAACATCACCGTCACAACCACCTGCTCCCGAAGATTCAGGATCGCCACTCGCCCCGCCGACGCCGGACGGGACTGCACGATCTGCCAGATCCGGGAAACGAGTTCCGTGATCTGCTCCGAATCAAGCCCTGTAGTAGAGTCGTAACGCATCGGCCTCTTGTCCCGAGAATAGTGAAGTGTGATAACTTCTATTCTCTCGCACGAGGGGCCGATGCCTTTCGAGCGACACGCGCAAATCAGACCTTATGAATAACGCTCTAAGTGTGAATTGCATTCACCCTTCTCTGGAGCACTCGCGTCTGTGGGGTGTCGTACCGGAGTGTAGCGGCAACGCGGGCGAGCCTCCGATACCCGCCAGCGACATTTCGGCTGCGACCTTGCGTCTCGCGGAAAATATTTACTTCGTCACAACTTGAGGCTTATGCAAAATTCGAATAGAGCTTCACAAAAACCCTGGTCAGAGGCATGTTCGCTGGGCGCGCCAGGGAATTTTGCATAAGCCTCCTTGCGTGTCCCTCGGCAATTGAGATGCGGGCACGCTAATTCACAACCATGGAGGTTTGATGCAAGAATCGCGGGATCAGATCCTTAAGTCAAGCTATAGTGGATCGGACAATTTTTCGCCAGATCGGTTCAGGCAAGTATTCAGAAGCCACGCTGCCGGCGTCTGTCTCGTAACGGCGGAATCAGGCGGACGGCTGGCCGCTTTGACGGTAACAAGCGTTTCGTCGGTGAGCGCGGAGCCGCCGGTTTTTGCGTTCTCGCTGTCGGCGCTCTCTTCGGCGGCGGTGCATGTGGCGCGGGCCGACAGTGTTGTCGTTCATATGTTGGATGAGCGCAGCATCGATTTGGCGCTTCTCGGGGCGAGAAGCGGAGTCGATCGCTTCGCGAATACCGACGGCTGGCGTCGGCTGCCGACCGGAGAGCCCGTCTTCTGCGGTGCGCGGACGTGGCTTCGAGGGCAGGTCTTCGAGCGAATCATCATCGGGGAGTCCACCATAATTATTGCAGGTGCAGTCGAGAGTAGCTTAGACGACGATTCAGAGCACGAGGAAGAAGCCCGCCCGTTGCCACTCGTCTACTACGACCGGGCCTGGCACTCGGTGGGTGATCACTCGCGGATTAACAACTAAATTTCGGCTTGCGTTACTTCACCCCCATCTTCACACATCCTGCACTCGCCGTGCCGTCGCGGGGGTGGGTTAGTCACGTCCGCACATATACGACGAACGCCGATACTTCATTGAATTCAAGAACATCAAACTGACAGGAATAGTTCTTTGGCACTTAGCATGTGGGTCACCTGTTTCATGGCATCGTGGATATTTTCACTCTCGCCCGGGTCAGGCTCCGTATTCTCAATGACGAATGGATTGAACTACGGCTTCCGCCGCGGATACTTCGGCGCCATCGGCCTCGTTATAGGCCTCTGGGCGGTATTCCTGGTCGTTGTCGTCGGCCTGGGAGCCATCATCCAAGCATCTTCATTGGCCTTCAATGTTTTGAAATGGGCCGGCGTAGGATACCTGTTCTATCTCGGGCTCACGCAGTGGTTTTCCAAGGCGACGCCCATCTCGGTCTCTCGAGTCGAAGGATCGATGGCGAGCATTGGCGGATTGATCGGAAAGGGCATCGCCCTGAACGCCATCAATCCAAAGGGCTACATCTTCATGTTGGCGATCATCCCGCAGTTCCTCGTCTCCTCGGCCCCGATGCCACCGCAGTACATTGCCGTCGCCCTAACCTTTGCGTTCACTGATCTCGTCGTGATGGCCGTCTACACTGGACTCGCGGCGAAGGTGGCCGGGTACCTGAAGACCGAGAAGCAGATCAAGTTCGTCAACCGACTGTTCGGCGCTCTCTTCATGGTCGCAGCCCTCGTTCTCGCGACCTTCCAGCAGGTCGGGCACTGACGCGATGATCGACAGGGATGCAAGCGGGGACGCGGAATCGGTCGATAAACTCATCCAGCGTGCGTGCGCCGAATTCTCCGAGGTGGTGGTGATCGAATCGGGGACGGAGCGCATCACCTACACCGCTCTTCTGGTGCGCGCAGAGGAGCTGGCAAGCCGGCTGCGAGGATCGGGTCTCAAACGCGGAGGTATCGTTGCCATCGTCGGGTGCCGGAGCGCAGCGGTGATAGTAGCCGTGCTTGCTGTCTGGCTAGCGGGTGGCATCGTCCTCCTCATTGACGAGACGCTCCCGGAAACGCGGCGAGAGTTGATGCTCGACAGCGCGGCGGCCAGCTTCGTCGTACAGTGCGGGGCGACCTCGCGCATTCGAACGCGGGCAGGTGGGGTAGGCGCAGCTGCGGCGTGGTCCTCCAACGCTGATCACGCTTACGTCGCGTTCACTTCTGGATCGACCGGCGCGCCCAAGGCGATCGTCGGCAGTCATCGGGGGCTCGCGCACTTCTTGAAGTGGCAGGTCGAGGAATTCGCAATCGGAGTAGAAGACCGGTTCGCGCACCTGACGAACATTTCGTTCGATGTCTGGTTCCGCGACGCCCTCTCGCCACTGCTCGGGGGTGCGACGCTTTGCATTCCCATTGAGACCCATCTCGGGGCGGACAACGTGCTCGATTTCATTCGAGGTAATGCCATCAGCGGTCTGCATGTCGTGCCGTCAATCGCGGAGATGTGGCTCGCCGAAGCGGATGATGTGCAGCAGATCGTTGGCCTCGGTCGTGCGTTCTTCGCGGGTGAGCCACTCGACGGTTCGCTCGTTTCCTGCTGGAACGATGTCTTCCCGAATTGTCAGGTCGTCAATCTGTATGGGCCGTCTGAGACGACACTCGCTCAATACCATCTTAGGGTTCCAAGCGCGCCCGCTCCGGGAATTCAATCGGTTGGCCATGCCATCCCGGGATCCCGCTCGTTCGTTCTCGATGAGAATCAGGCGGAATGCCCGCCCGGTGTTGTCGGCGAGGTATACATCAATGCGGCGTGGCCGTCGCACGGGTATCTGGTCAAAGGACGGATCGTCAGTCCGTTCGTTCGGATAGAGATCGGTGACGATTCTCATCGCTGCTACCCGACGGGGGATCTGGGCAGAGTCTTACCGGACGGTGCGCTGGAGATCTCGGGGCGACGCGATGACCAGGTGAAGATCGGGGGCGTGCGTATCGAACTGCAGGAGGTTCGCTCCGTCGTTCGCTCCGCTCCGCGCGTTCGAGACGCCTTCATCTGCGCTGTGCCCGGGCTGACGGGGAAGATCCTGGCCGGAGTCGTGCAGATGGACGATCCAGACGAATCCGTGTTACGTAATCACCTTCGCTCGCATCTGATGGGAGTGATGATCCCGGCCATGATCGTCTTCGTGCCCGAGTTGCCGATGCTGTCGAACGGAAAGCTCGATCGTCGGCGGCTCGGCGACATGGTCTCGGACCGATTGGCGGAGCAGGCGCGGTCGGCCACGGCGAGAAAAACCTCTGAATCTAGACGCACCGTGTCGGAGCGGCTGGAGGACATCTGGGCCGAATTGGTAGGAACCGATGCGCTCACTGGCGGAAATGCACCCTCGACGTTCTTCGAGTCGGGCGGTACCTCGCTGACGATCGTCGGACTCCACGCGAAGATCCAACGCGAGTTCGGCATCCAGTTTCCCCTGGTTCGCTTGTTCGAGAAGGTGACACTCCATGCGCAATGCCATCTCATCGAGCAATTAATGGGGCGAGGTGAAGCGACAGACGCCGGCCGCGACACCGCGGCACCACGTGCCCCTGGTCGACGACAGCTCGTCGCCGCGCGGCAGGCACGCCGGATCCAGCTCACCGAAGAAGTCAAGAACGAAGGTTTGGATCATGGAAAACACGGATGAACTTGTCGCGATCGTCGCGATGGAATGCAAACTGCCCGGCATAGCGAATGTTGAAGAACTCTGGCAACGGCTCGTGGACGGGGAATGCACGATCTCCGATCTGACCGAAGAGCAACTCTCTGAGGCCGGCGTCCCGGAAGAGCGGTATTCTGCCTCGGACTACGTTCGTCGGGCCGGGATCCTTGAGGATCTCGACGAGTTCGACTCCGCATACTTCGGCTACTCGCCGAAGGAAGCCGACGTTCTGGACGTTCAGCAGCGACTGACGCTGCAGTTGTGCGTGGCGCTCCTCGAACGGGCGAACATCGATCCGCACCGTACCGACAAGCGCATCGGCGTCTATCTCGGCTCTGCGATGAGCTCCTACCTCTTCGGAGTGTTGCAAGACGAGGACCTGGTCGATTCACTCGGCGAAATGATGGTCCGCCAGGCGAACGACAAAGACTTCCTCGCGACTCGGGTCTCGTACAAGTTGAACCTTCGCGGACCGAGCGTCAACGTTCAGACAGCGTGTTCGACCGGGCTGGTTGCCGTGCATTCGGCGGTGCAAAGCCTGATCCTCGGTGAATGCGACATGGCGATCGCCGGCGCGGCCTATGTTCGGGTGCCGGAGACCGCAGGGTATCGGTATCAGGTCGGCGGAGTTTTGTCACCCGACGGCATGTGCAGGCCCTTCGATGCCGCCGCCAACGGAACCCTGTTCACGAACGGCCTCGGCGTCGTCCTGGTTAAACGCCTCGCGGATGCGATCGAGGACGGCGACGAGATCGTCGCGGTGATTGCTGGCAGCGCCGTCAACAATGACGGTGCGGAGAAGGTCAGCTTTACGGCGCCGAGTGTCGTGGGACAGGTAGCCGTACTGCGGGACGCATTGACGGTCGCTGGGGTCGATCCGGCTGAAGTCAGCTATATCGAGGCCCACGGGACCGGAACCGCGCTCGGCGACCCGATCGAAATTGAAGCCATCAAGCAGGCGTACGGCTCAGACGGGAGCCCCTGTGTGATCGGTTCACACAAGGGCAACTTCGGCCACCTCAACATCGCGGCCGGCATCATCGGCTTGATCAAGGCAGCGCTCGTGCTCCGCCACGAGTTCATCCCGGGCACCGTAGGGTTCACCAACGAGAACCCGCGGCTCGAGCTGGCGGGAACCCGCTTCAGCGTGCGAGGACAGGGGATCGAGTATGAATCCGACTGCGTGAAGTGGGCGGGCGTGAGCGCGTTCGGGATGGGCGGTACCAACAGCCACGTCCTGCTGCGTAACCATCTGGTGAGCGAGAACGCCGTCGACGACGAGGTCGCGGGGGCCCGCATTCTGACGTTCTCGGGGACGTCAGAAGAGGCGCTCGCGCGCCAGGCCCGCGTGCTCGGCGAGCATCTCGACGCGAATGCAGGACGGATGTCCCTGTCGGAGTGCGCCTCGACGCTGGTAAGCGGTCGCACGCGTCATCCGTTCTGCGGGGCCGTCGTCGCGTCGAGTTCGGCCGATGCTGTGGCGAGGTTACGCTCCGGCAAGTTTCATCGTGGGGGTCCGCGGAAGCGAGAACCAGTCGCGTTCGCTTTCGGCGGGCAGGGCACCCAGCACCCGGCGATGGGCGCCGCGCTTGCGCGCGGGAACCCCGGCTTCGCGAAGGCTCTTGAGCGGACCGTGGAGACGCTGGACAAGTATCTTGACTTCTCGATCATGGATTACCTCTGGTCCGGACGGGACGCGGCCGACCTGAAGGACACATCCGTCGCCCAACCACTGCTCTTCGCGGTGGAATATGCTTTGGCGACTTCGCTCATCGAGGCAGGTGTGAAGCCTGACTACCTCTTCGGGCATAGCCTCGGCGAGGTCGTGGCGGCAGCGGTCTCCGGTGCGTTCGACTTGCGCACCGCCGCAGAACTCCTCGCTCAGCGTTCGCGACTGATGAGCCGGAGCGTTCCGGGTGCGATGCTGGCCATCGACCGCCTCGACCCGTTCCTTGACCTGGTCGCTGATGCGACCTTGTCGATCGCAGCGCGGAATTCTCCGCGGCAGTTCGTGCTCTCGGGGAGCGTCGATGCGATCGACGCAACGATCGTCCGCGCTCAGGAGCTCGGCGTCTACCACCAGCGCTTGGCAACATCGCACGCATTCCATTCGGCGTCGATGCAGGAGGCGAGCGACGCATTCGCTGAATTTCTTACCGGATGCCGGTTCCAGATTCCGACGATTCCGATCATTTCGAACATCACCGGGCGAGTCCTCAGTGAGTACGAAGTCTGCAATCCGCGGTACTGGGCTGATCACATGGTTCGCACGGTCGACTTCTCCGGCTCGGTCGAAACCCTCCTTGCCGCGGGTGTGCGCACCTTCATCGAGATCGGTCGTGGCCGGGCAATGAGTAATCTGGTGCTCTCGTCGTCGGGGGCGATCACTGTGACGACGATTGCCGCACTGGGTGAGCAGGACGACGAATGCGAGTCCTTTGCCGACGCGATCGCGTTTGCATGGGCGCACGACCCGGCGACCGACATCGATGCCTTCACCCCCCGCACCCGCAGCGTCCTGCTGCCGACCTACGCGTTCGAGAAGCGCAAGCACTGGATCCGCCCGATCTCGGGATTCGGAGGGAGCGTCAACTCCGACCTGACGCGGCCCGATGAGGCTCCGGCCTGCGCGGACAAACAGCCCGGTATCGTCAGCCTGGCAGCGGACGTGCCGAGTAGCGGCGACATTGGCATTGATGCCGGCGAAGACGTGCTGACCGCTGTGGTTAGTGAGCTGTTCACGAGATTCCTGGGCGGCGACTTGCTCGACGAGGCATCCAGCTTCTTCGACCTCGGCGGCAACTCACTGATGGCGATCCAGCTGATCAACAAATTGCGAGAGACGTTCCAGGTCGACGTCTCCGTTCGCGATTTCTACCAGAACAGCTCTATCTCGGGTGTCGGAGCGATGCTCGAGAACCTTCTCAGTCAGGAGCCTTCACATGCCTGAAAGTATCTACCTCGACCCAGAGCGCCTCGCGAAGCTCACAGAGAGTCTCCGGAAGCGTAAGGCCGCGGTCGGCTCTGCCGACCAGCCAGCACCTGCGCCGCGGAAGACTCCCGATCTCGGCGTGATCTTCTTCTCAGGATCAGCGGACGGCCGCGACCCATACGCGCTACTCCTCGACGCAGCGCGGCTGATCGACGATTCTGGGTTTACCGCGATCTGGACTCCCGAGCGGCACTTCACTGACGTCGGAGGGTCGTATCCGAATCCGTCGGTTCTGGGCGCCGCTCTTGCAACGGTGACGAAGAATGTCCGGATCCGCGCGGGGAGTGTGAACCTGCCCCTCCACGACGTGCTCCGCGTTGCCGAGGAATGGGCGCTTGTAGACAACCTCTCGCATGGGCGAGTCGACCTCGCGGTGGCGCCCGGATGGCATACTCGTGACTTCGTCCTTAACCCTGGTGCTTTCGATGATCGCTCGGGCCGGCTCAACGAATCACGCAAGCAGCTGCAGTCGCTCTGGCGCGGCGACACGCTTAGTCGAACCGACCCTCATGGGGAATCGCATTCAATTGTCACCTATCCGCGTCCGATCCAGCCGGAGCTACCGATCTGGTTAACGACGTCACAGAGAACTGAGGCATGGGAGTTCGCGGGCCGGGAGGGATTCAACGTGCTGTCCGCGCTCATCAACTTTGGACCGAAAGATCTGGAGAAGCGCATCACCATCTACCGCGAGGCTCGAGCAAAGGCCGGGTACAACCCCGCGAGCGGGGTGGTGTCGCTGATGCTGCACACTTACGTCGGCCTATCGGTCGAGCAGGCGGTCGAACGCGCGCGCCCGGCAATGACTGAGTACCTGAACTCGTTCGTCTCCCAGCACTCCACGTCGGGCCAGTCCGGGGCGGAGGCGAAAGCCGAGACGTTGCAGAACCTCGGCGACGATCGGGATGATTTCATGGAGATGGTCTTCCAGCGATACGTCAGCACAAGCTCTCTGATCGGCGACGCCACCAGGGTCACACAACGGATGGAATACTTCCGATCGATTGGCGTCGACGAGATCGCGTGCCTGGTGGACTTCGGCCTGACCAACGACGAAGTGTTGGCAAGTCTGGGCCGACTCGCCATGCAGACGAAGACAGTGGCAGCATCATGAGCGTCTACGGTTTTCACGGGCGCTACCCGCTGATCCATCCGAGCGCCTACGTGTTCGACAACGTGACCGTGATCGGGGACGTCGAGATCGGCCCCGACGTCAGCCTATGGCCGGGCGTGACGATCCGAGGGGACAAGGGGGCGGTTCGGATCGGTGCGGGGGCGAATGTGCAAGACCATGCGATGGTACATTCGGATCCCAATCATCCCGTGATCATCGGTGCTCAGGTGACCATCGCGCACAGCGCAGTACTCCACGGCTGCACGATCGGCGATGGCTCCGTCATCGGTATCGGAGCCATCCTCCTGAACGGCGCAGTCATCGGCGAGCACAGCAGGGTCTCCGCCGGCGCGCTGGTCGGGGCAGGGCCGAGCTATCCGGCGGCGAGCCTGATCGCGGGGTCGCCAGGATCCGTGCTGATGTCACTCAGCAAGAGTGACATTGACGTCCTCTTGGCGACCGCGGGCGAATACCAGGACCTCGCGCAGGAGTACCGTCGCCACCTCGAAGTCCTTGGAACCTCGGCGACTGCGGAATGACGAGCGTATCCGACGAAACTCTCGGCTCGTTCGATGCAAGACTCCTGCGGCTTTTCGACTTCGGGCGCTCGCGAGTGGTCGTGTGTTTTCCTCACGCCGGATCGGGTATCTCGGCCTTCCGCTGCTGGCCAGAGGCGCTGTCCGGATTTGCGGACAGCATGCTCGTGCAGCTGAAAGGGCGGGAGGATCGGGTCGGCGAGAGCGTCGCTGACGACACGGTGGCCGACGTCGCGGCCACGATCGCGGCCGAGCTGGCTCGTTCGCGGTATGAGCAGGTGGTTCTGGTCGGGCACAGCATGGGCGCGACGCTCGCGTGGGCCGTCGCCGAGCTGGCATGGCGGCTCGACCGTCGGAAAATGACGGTTGTCGTGTCGTCGCAGCTGCCGCCATCGTCCGCCGTCGCCGATACGGCGGCGGCGGACTGGGACGAGCGCGGCCGATTGGTGCGTTCGATGGCGATTAGCTACCTCCCGGTCGAATCCGAAGTGCGTGCGCTGCTTGCGGGGACTCTTGACGCGGATCTGAGCTGGATCGCGCGGGAGTTCCCGCAACTGCGGCACAATGTCCTTCCGATCGATGTACACGCTATTTCAGCGCACGACGATCCGCTCGTCGACGTGAGGGCGATGGCCAATTGGGCACTGCACACCTCCGCTGGCTTCCAACTCTCACTGATCGAGGGTGGACATCTGCACCTGCTTGAGCAGCCCGAAGCACTGCGCGGGATCGTGATTGACGTGCTGGAACCAGAAGCGACCGAGGGGCGATTGTTATGAGCCTGACCGGCGGGCGAGAAGACGGCGCTTTCCGTGTCGGCTATCAGCGTCGCACGGCGCCCTTCTGTTACTCGGTCGGATCGCCGTTTCGGCCGATCGGGTTTTCGGTGGATGTGGCCCGAATTGTGCTCAGCGAGATTCTCGGGGCCGATCGGTTCACCGCGGCGCAGGCTGTTGAAGTCACATCGACCACGCGCGAGTCGTTGCTGCTGAACTCAGCGATCGACATCGAATGTGGATCTACCACAATTACGGAGGCGAGGCTGGAGAAGGTCGCGTTCACGGTGCCGATCTTCGAGACTCGTCATCGGATCGCGGTGAGGACGGGCTCGATGCGGAGGCGAGGCGCTGCTGTGTTGGTGGCAGGAATCCGCGGCTCGACGAGCCAGGCTGCGCTCGAAGCGGCCGGTGACCTCGGCTTCCAGCCAACCTTTGTCGGGCACTCGTCTATCGGAAAAGCGTTCGACGCCTTCACTGACGACCCAGCGGTCGGGGGTATCGTCGCTGATGAGGTTATTCTGCGGTGTGCGGTCGCCGCGTCGCCCCGTTCGGACGTCGAACTCCTCGACATCCGGCTCGGTCTGGATCGTTACGGGTTCATGATGAGACCGCGGGACACAGCACTGCGCAGCGCACTCGACGAGTCACTAGCGCGTCTGCTCGCCTCTGCGAGCTACGAGGCACTTCTCGCGCGATGGTTTTACGACGAGCTTCCCGGACTTGGCTACGGATTGGGAATGCGATCTGTTGGAGGACAGGTCACGTAGCTCAGCTCATGTGCGGCGGGGGTGCCGGAGTGCCGTCCGCTCATCGCGCGTCGTCTCCAGGATGCAGATCGGGAACTTCTTAATCCGACGTCTCGAGTCGGATCAGATCATAAGGAGGCCTATTCAGAACTCGTTTGT
The DNA here is from genome assembly GCF_004011095.1 of Rathayibacter rathayi. Lineage (GTDB taxonomy): Bacteria > Actinomycetota > Actinomycetes > Actinomycetales > Microbacteriaceae > Rathayibacter > Rathayibacter rathayi. Next base: position 351,491 of record NZ_CP028129.1, read on the forward strand.
GGGTCGTGGATCCGGGCGTGTCGCTCACGAATGACACCGACCGACCCGCTTTACCCGAGAAGTGCGTATGAAGAAACCTCTCATAGGGGAATCGGCCGGTGCGCACACATGATGACGGGAATTGCCTCCGAGCAAGACGCACCCCTCGCCGAGCGAATCGGCAGCGAGTTCATCTGGTGCAGGTCTACCGGGCGCCCGCGGAAGCTTTCTCCCTCAAGAGCGCTTCAGATCACGCTTCTCTACTTTTGCCACAACCTTACCGAGCACCTGATCGCCGGCCTTGTCGGCGTCAACCAATCGACCATCTTGCGTACGATCGCAGAGGTCGAAGCGATGCTTAAGGTCCTCACTGAGGACGAGTAGCCCGACGTTGCGGCAGCCCCGGAGGCTTATTCAGAGCACACGATCTACAGCTTGGAAATCGGCGGTGATCAGGGAGTTCATAGTGACACTGGAGCCTCGGTCAGGCGCAGATAGCCTGTTGATATCGCTTCGCGTGCTGAGCGTTTCGCGCTCGACGACCCGATGGGTGCGGGTTTCGTCGCGCCTGGGGGCGGAGCCGCGGTCGTCCGGCGGTCGCTTCGATAGGCCCCTGGGTGCCGACCCGGAAGCGGCGATAGGTCGGTGTCTGCGGCTCAACACCTCCGGTGGAACAGGTCTGCGAACTAGAGCTAGAACAGGTGCCAGCGAGTGAGGGGCCAGGCCACCGCGAAGACGCGCCCGGTGACCCGGTCGATCGGCACGGTCTTCACGCAGGAGTCGATCGGGCCGAGGGACGAGCGGCAGCCTCCCAGCGAGTCGTTCGAGTTGGAGCGATGATCGCCGAGGACAAACACTGAGCCCTCGGGGACGGTGTACTCGTCAAAGCAGCGCTGCGACGCCGGGCTCGTCGCACAGTCGAGGGTGCCGGGAGTGAAGGGGAAGTCCTCGAAGACGTAGGACTCATCGAGCGGCTTCCCGTCGACCAGCAGGTGGCCCTCGGCGTCACAGCAGGAGACCGTGTGGCCTCCCTGAGCGATTAATCGCTTCACGAGGAACTCCTCGTGCGAAGGCCCGATGCTGGTGACATCGCCGAAGGTCTTCACGGCCTCGGAGAGAGGGCTGCCGACCTCGTCGTCCGCTCCCCACTCGGCGTCGCGGGAGAACACGACGATCTGCCCCTCCTGCGGACCACCCTGGAGTGCGAGGGTGCGGTCGACCAGGATGCGGTCGCCGAAGAAGCCGCCGCCCTGGAGGGTGTTCTCCATCGAGCCGGTCGGCACCGTGTAGACCTTCACAAGGAAGGTCTGCACCAGCGCGATCAGCACGATCGCCGCCAGGATCGTCACCGCCGGGTGCGAATACCAGCGCCGTTTTCCGGTCGTGGACCTCGTCGTGCGCGCCATGTGCTCTCCCTCCGGCTCAACGGAGCCAGCCTAGGCGGCGGCGCGGGCGCCGCTCGGCACGGGCGCGACGTCGGCGCGGAAGCAGAGGCGCGCGCGGCGAGCCGGCGCGGGCGGAGAAGCGGCGAGACACGCCCGAGGTGGCGGAGCGCTGGCAATTCGCGTAGTATCGACCCTTGGTGTTTTGCGCGTGCTCCGGCATGCCCGCGAACCCCGATCCAGGCTCTCGCCCGGTGGCGGATCGTCGCGGAAACATTCGCACGACCAGTACACACACTACTTCCGAACGACAGTGAGGCTATGGCCAAAAAAGACGGTGTCATCGAAATCGAAGGTGCGGTTGTCGAGGCGCTCCCCAACGCGATGTTCCGCGTGGAGCTGACCAACGGACACAAAGTTCTCGCCCATATCTCGGGCAAGATGCGTCAGCACTACATCCGGATCCTCCCCGAGGACCGCGTGATCGTGGAGCTGAGCCCCTACGACCTGACCCGCGGCCGGATCGTCTACCGCTACAAGTAGGCGTTCGCTCCGCTGACGTTCGCGACGTGCGTGTTCTGTAAGGAACGGCCCCGGCATCCGCTGGGAGCACGACGCCAGCGAAATCAAGGACAGAAATCATGAAGGTCAACCCCAGCGTCAAGCGCATCTGCGACCACTGCAAGATCATCCGCCGCCACGGCAACGTGATGGTCATCTGCAGTAGCAACCCCCGTCACAAGCAGCGCCAGGGCTAGCCCCGCTGCTCCCGCGAGGGGGCAGGGGCGATACGCCGCCCTGAGCGCACAACTGAACACACCCGCAGCACCAGAAATCGCGCAGCACTCCGGACCAGCCGGGGTGAACGGCGAGGACACCTTCGGTCGGAGGCCGAGGCACCGGTGCTGCTTCACACCTCCACTCACTCACTCACAGGAGAAGCCCAATGGCACGTCTGGCAGGAGTAGACATCCCGCGCGAGAAGCGCGTGGAGGTCGCACTGACCTACATCTACGGTGTCGGCCGCACTCGCGCGCTCAAGACCCTGAGCGACACCGGGATCGACGGCAACATCCGCGTCAAGGACCTCAGCGACGACCAGCTCGTCTCGCTCCGCGACTACATCGAGGGCAACTACAAGGTGGAGGGAGACCTCCGCCGCGAGGTCGCCGCCGACATCCGCCGCAAGGTCGAGATCGGCTCGTACGAGGGCCTCCGCCACCGTCGCGGCCTCCCGGTTCGTGGACAGCGCACCAAGACGAACGCGCGCACCCGTAAGGGACCCAAGCGCACCGTCGCCGGCAAGAAGAAGGCCGGCCGCAAGTAACGCGGGCGACACGGACCTAGAGGAGATAAAGAATTGGCTACCCCCAAGTCGGCCGCGCGCAAGCCGCGCCGCAAGGAGAAGAAGAACATCGCTGTGGGCCAGGCCCACATCAAGTCGACGTTCAACAACACCATCGTCTCGATCACTGACCCCTCCGGGGCCGTCATCAGCTGGGCCTCGTCCGGTGCAGTCGGCTTCAAGGGCTCACGCAAGTCGACCCCGTTCGCCGCTCAGCTCGCCGCCGAGTCGGCCGCGCGTCAGGCTCAGGAGCACGGCATGAAGAAGGTGGACGTCTTCGTGAAGGGCCCGGGCTCGGGTCGTGAGACCGCGATCCGCTCGCTCCAGGCCGCGGGCCTCGAAGTCGGCTCGATCAACGACGTCACCCCGCAGGCGCACAACGGCTGCCGCCCGCCCAAGCGTCGTCGCGTCTAAGCAGCACTCGCAGCCGTCGGTCGGCCGCACGAACCGCCTCCGGGCGGCGAGTGGGGCCGACCGGCGGATCCCGCATTTCTTTCACAACTTCACACCTCGCAAACGCACGTGTCATATAGCGGACACGTGATCGAAAGGAATCATCAGTGCTTATCGCACAGCGTCCGACGCTCACCGAGGAAAACATCTCGGAGTTCCGTTCCCGCTTCGTCATCGAGCCCCTCGAGCCCGGCTTCGGCTACACGCTCGGCAACTCGATGCGTCGCACCCTGCTGTCCTCCATCCCCGGCGCCGCTGTCACGAGCATCCGGATTGATGGAGTCCTGCACGAGTTCACGACCGTCCCGGGCGTCCGCGAGGACGTCACCGAGATCATCCTGAACATCAAGGGACTCGTCGTCTCCTCCGAGCATGACGAGCCGATCACCGCCTACCTGCGCAAGCAGGGCGCCGGCCAGGTCACCGCCGCGGACATCTCGGCTCCGGCCGGTGTCGAGATCCACAACCCGGAACTCGTCATCGCCACGCTGAACGACAAGGCGAAGTTCGAGCTGGAGCTCACGATCGAGCGCGGTCGCGGCTACGTCTCGGCGACTCAGAACCGCAGCGAGTTCTCCGAGGCCGGCCAGATTCCGGTCGACTCGATCTACTCGCCCGTGCTGAAGGTCACCTACCGCGTCGAGGCCACCCGCGCCGGCGAGCGCACCGACTTCGACCGCCTGGTCGTGGACGTGGAGACGAAGCCGGCGATCTCGCCGCGCGACGCCATCGCCTCCGCCGGTCGCACGCTGACCGAGCTGTTTGGTCTCGCCCGCGAGCTGAACACTGCGGCCGAGGGTATCGAGATCGGCCCCGCGCCGGTCGATGCGGTCCTCTCGACCGAGCTGTCGATGCCCATCGAGGACCTCGACCTCTCGGTGCGCAGTTACAACTGTCTCAAGCGCGAGGGCATCAACAACGTCAATGAGCTCGTCGCCCTCTCGGAGACGCAGCTCATGAACATCCGCAACTTCGGTCAGAAGTCGGTGGATGAGGTCAAGGAGAAGCTGACGGAGCTCGGCCTGTCGCTTAAGGACTCGGTCCCCGGGTTCGACGGCGCCCACTTCTACAGCTACGACGACGAGAGCATCTAGGTCCTCCGCCCCGGAGCCCCGGCTCCTCGCGTCCGACCTGCTGACACCCCTTTAGTACTGGAGTAAACCCATGCCCAAGCCCACGAAGGGCCCCCGCCTCGGAGGCGGTCCCGCACACGAGCGTCTGCTCCTCGCGAACCTGGCCGCGGCCCTGTTCACGCACAAGAGCATCAAGACGACCGAGACCAAGGCCAAGCGGCTGCGGCCGCTCGCCGAGCGCCTGGTGACCTTTGCCAAGCGCGGCGACCTGCATGCCCGCCGTCGTGTCCTCGCGACGATCGGCGACAAGTCGGTCGTCCACGAGCTCTTCACCGAGATCGCTCCGCTCGTCGCCGAGCGCGAGGGCGGCTACACCCGTATCACCAAGATCGGACCCCGCAAGGGAGACAATGCGCCGATGGCCGTGATCGAGCTCGTCCTCGAGCCCGTCACCCCCAAGGTGAAGAAGTCGCGTACCACCGCGGCGCCCGTGTCCGCTCCGGTCGACGAGGCTCCCGCGGACGAGTCACCGGTCGAGGAGACCCCCGTCGAGGAGGCTCCCGTGCAGGAAGCTCCCGCAGCGGACGCCGCGCAGGACGCCCCGGCCGAGGAGACCGGCGCGTCTCGGTAGTGACGTTCTCCCGTGCGAGCCCTCCGTCCCCTCCAGGACGGGGGGCTCGCGTCGTTCCCGGGCGGGCAGAGTGGCGCGAATCGTCGTTGATGATGGCATTGCTGCGCTCGTCGAGCACGGCCGCGTCACGACCGGCGCTCCCGGGGTCCGCCCCCGACGATCCTCGAAGGAGTCCTGTGCAACTGCGCTCCCCGACCGCCGCGGCGCTCCTGGCCCTGGCCATCGGCATGAGCGGATGCGCCTGCGGCACCGCAATCGACATCCCCGATTCGGCGCGCGGCAAAAGCGCGACGAGCGCCCCGACCGCGACTCCCGCGCCGACAGCGGTGGAGCAGGACGTGGACTGCGCAGGCGCCCTCCCCGTCACTACCATCGAGCAGGACACCGGCCTGCCGGCGGGCTCCGTGGTGCTCGCCGCCGCCCGTGACACCTGCTCCTACGCCCTCGCCGGCAACGACTCCGCCGTCGTGCTGATCCTGCACCGCGGTCCACTCCTCGAGACCTTCACCGGAGAGGGAAAGGCGATCGGCGCCGTTCCGATCTCCCTCGGCACGGCCGCTTACTGGCTGGAGGGCCTCGCGCCCGCTCCGTCCGAACTCGCCGTGCTTGCCGGCGGCTGGGAGCTGCGGATCGTCTCCTCCATCGGCAAGCAGTCGACCCTGGTCGATTGGGCGGTCTCGGCTCTGGCGAGCGTCGGCGTGCCGCTCGCCGTCGCCTGAGCCGCTCCTGGCCTCGCCCCTAGACTCGTCTGATGCTTCACCGCGTCCGCCTCGACCTGGCCTACGACGGCTCGCAGTTCTCCGGCTGGGCCAAGCAGCCCGGGTTGCGCACGGTGCAGGGCGTGCTCGAGGAGTCGCTCGCGCTGGTGCTGCGCTCGAAGGAGCACCCCACCGTCACCGTGGCGGGGCGCACCGATGTCGGGGTGCACGCCAGTGCCCAGGTCGCCCATGTCGATCTCACTCCGGAGCAGTGGGGCCGCATCAGCGGCGGACGGCGCAGGCCCGGGGAGGAGCCGCTCCCGCCCGCGTCGATCCTGGAGCGGCGGCTCCGCGGGATCCTAGGCCGCTACACCGACGTCTCGGTGCACCGGGTGATCGAGGCGCCGGCGGGGTTCGACGCGCGGTTCTCGGCGCGGTGGCGCCGCTACGAGTACCGACTGGCCGACGCCGGCTCGATGCGGCATCCGCTCGAGCGCGGCTACACGACCTGGATCACCGACTCTCTCGATCTGGACGCAATGGCGACCGCGGCACGGTCGCTTCTCGGCTTGCACGACTACGCCTCGTTCTGCCGCGCCAGGGAGGGTGCTACCACGATCCGGAGCCTGCTCGACTTCAGGTGGGAACGCGACGCCGACGGCGTTCTGCACGCGCACCTGCGCGCCGACGCCTTCTGCCACAGCATGGTGCGGGCCCTTGTAGGAGCCTGCGTCGCTGTGGGCGCCGGAAAGCTCGACGGGGGAGCGGTGCCGCTGCTGCGCGATGCAGCCAGGCGGACCAACGCGTTCGCCGTTATGCCGGCCCGGGGTCTCATCCTGCGCGAGGTCGACTACCCTGAGGACGCCTCGCTGGCCGATCGCGCTCTGCTCACACGGGCCAAGCGGACCGTTTGGACGAAGGGGCCCGACAGGGAGGACACGGAATGATCCAGTGGCGCATGGCTGCACGGCGGAGTTCGAGGCCGCTGGCCGTCACCGCGGTGGTGCTCCTGCTCGCGGGTTGCTCGTCCAGCACGATCGACGTACCGCGCGACGCGCAGGTGGACATTCCGACGCCGACCGCTGCGGAGCAGACGCCGACGACCGATCCCGCTGCCGAGCCCGTCGTGACGCCGACCGCGCCCGTTCTCGTCGACGAGACGCTCGACTGCGCTGCAATCCTGCCGCTGGACACGATCACCGCGGCGTTCGAGCTGCCGCCGGACCTCGTCACCGAGTCCGCCCTGGACGGCACCTGCGCGTGGACGATCGCGGGGAACGCCACCGCACTGACCCTGAGTTCGTCCTCCGGAGCCACGGCCGCCTCGCTCGTCGAACAGGAGCAGGCAGGCGCCACCGAGCCGGTGAACCTGGGCGACCAGGCCCTGTTCCGGGCGGGGAACCCGTCGGCGGACCCGGCCGCGACGGTGGTCGTGCTCCAGGGGACGCGCCTGGTCACCCTCCGCTCCTTCGTCGGCGACCAGGCGTCACTGGTGGGACTCATGGAGTCGGCGCTCGTGACGATCGGGTGACCGGAGGTCGCCCGGATCGGCCGTCCGCCGGATCCGTGCTTGGCCGCACAGGCGCTGTGCTGTAATGTCGACCCTTGGTGTTTTCGGCCGTGTGCCGAGCGCCCGAAGTTGAGCCCTCCACCGGATCGGTTCGCCCCCTCGCGGGACGAACGGCCACGGAGCGGGATTCACGAACACCTCACTCCGACCAGAAAGCAGCACTCCCGTGACTCGCACTTTTTCTCCGAAGCCGGCTGACGTCCAGCACGACTGGATCGTCATCGACGCGTCCGACGTCGTGCTCGGCCGTCTCGCCACTCATGCCGCTGCGCTCCTGCGCGGCAAGCACAAGGCCACCTTCGCGCCGCACATGGACATGGGCGACTTCGTCATCATCGTCAACGCGGAGAAGGTCGCCCTCACCGGCCAGAAGCTCCTGCAGAAGAAGGCCTACCGCCACTCCGGCTACCCGGGCGGCCTCTCGGCCACCACCTACGCCGAACTCCTCGAGAAGAACCCGGTCCGCGCCGTCGAGAAGGCCATCCGCGGCATGCTCCCGAAGAACTCCCTCGGCCGCGCTCAGCTGCGCAAGCTGAAGGTCTACACCGGCTCCGAGCACCCCCACGCGGCCCAGCGGCCGCAGGCGTACGCCTTCAACCAGGTCGCCCAGTAGGCTCCGGCCCTCCCCGACACCTCAGACTTCGAAGACAAAGGATCACCTACACCGTGGCGAAGATCGCAGACCAGATCGACGTGGCTCCCGAGAGCTACTCCACCGAAAGCCCGGCTACCGAGGCGTCCACGACGCCCCGCGCCGTCCTCAACGTCTCCGGCGCAGCCGTGGGCCGACGCAAGCAGGCCATCGCCCGCGTGCGCCTGGTCCCCGGCAACGGCGGCATGACTGTCAACGCCCGCGAATTCGCGGAGTACTTCCCCAACAAGCTGCACCAGCAGCTGATCACCGACCCCTTCACGGTGCTCGATCTCATCGGCTCCTACGACGTGGTCGCCAAGATCACCGGCGGCGGCCCCTCCGGTCAGGCCGGCGCCCTCCGTCTCGCCATCGCCCGTGCGCTGAACGAGATTGACCGCGAGAACAACCGCGCGATTTTGAAGAAGGCGGGCTTCCTGACCCGCGACGCCCGCGTCATCGAGCGCAAGAAGGCCGGTCTCAAGAAGGCCCGCAAGGCGTCCCAGTTCTCGAAGCGCTAGTCGCCGCGGCCCCAGGGCCGCACGACCAGCAGCTCGAGAAGGGACTGCGCACCATGCCGCGCCTGTTCGGAACAGACGGCGTCCGTGGCCTCGCGAATCGCGAGGTCACGGCCGACCTGGCTCTCGGCCTCGCCCAGGCGGCCGCCCGTGTACTCGGTGCGGTCGCCCGGGCCGAGGGCCGTCGACCCGTCGCCGTGCTCGCCCGCGACCCCCGCATCTCCGGTCAGTTCATCGGAGCCGCGGTCGCGGCGGGTCTCGCGAGCGCCGGTGTCGATGTGCTCGACGCGGGTGTCATCCCGACGCCCGCCACCGCCTACCTCATCGCCGACGAGAACGCCGACTTCGGAGTGATGATCTCCGCCTCGCACAACCCCGCCGCTGACAACGGCATCAAATTCTTCGCCGCCGGCGGGCGGAAGCTCCCGGACGAACTCGAGAACCGCATCGAAGCGGCCCTCGGCGTCTCTCCGCTCACGCCGACCGGAGCCGACGTCGGCCGCATCACCCGCTTCTCCGACGCCGAGGATCGCTACGTCCTCCATCTGCTCGGCTCCCTCGAGGGAACCCGGCTGGACGGCCTGCACGTCGTCATCGACTGCGCACACGGCGCTGCCGCCGGGATCTCGCCGCGGGTGTTCACGGACGCCGGCGCCACCGTGACGGTGATCGGTAACGACCCCGACGGCCTCAACATCAACGACGGAGTGGGGTCGACCCACCTCGACACCGTCGCCGACGCTGTCCGCGCGGCCGGGGCCGACATCGGCATCGCGCACGACGGAGACGCCGACCGCTGCCTCGCGGTGGACGCCCAGGGTCGCATCGTCGACGGTGACCAGATCATGGCCATTCTCGCGACCGCCCTGGCCCGGCGCGATGCGCTTCGCGACGATGTCCTCGTCGCCACCGTCATGAGCAACCTCGGCCTGAAACTCGCCATGCGCGACGCCGGAATCCGCGTCATCGAGACTGCGGTCGGCGACCGCTACGTGCTCGAGGCCATGAACGACGGCGGATACTCGCTCGGCGGGGAGCAGTCCGGCCACGTCATCATGAGCCGCTACGCCACCACGGGCGACGGAGTGCTCACCGGCCTCCAGCTCGCCGCGGAGATGGCGCGGACCGGACGCACGATCGCCGACCTCGCAGCCGTGATGGCCATCTTTCCGCAGACACTCGTCAATGTGCGCGGAGTGGATCGCGAGGGCGTCCGGGACGATGAGGTCATCGCCTCCGCCGTCGCCGTCGCCGAAACCGAGCTGGGCAGTGACGGTCGAGTGTTGCTGCGACCCTCCGGCACCGAGCCGATGGTGCGCGTGATGGTCGAGGCGAAGACCCAGGAGACGGCGGACCGCCTCGCCGAATCGCTCGCGGCGGTTGTCCTCACGCAGCTGCGCTCCGACGTCTAAAACGCCGGTCCCTGCTCGCTGTTCTGCGTCTCGAGGTACGAGACGTTCGGCTCGTTGAATCCGCTTCGGCTCGCGAGATTCGGCTGATCCGACGAGCCGACGGTGATTGTGCGAGCCGGCCGGGCCGGGCAGTGCACGGCGGCTCAGATTTTGCGGAGGAGGACGGAAGAGACAGTGTGGTCGGCCTGCTTGCGCAGGACCAGGCTCGCCCGGGAACGGGTAGGGCGCACGTTCTGCACGAGGTTCGGCTCGTTGATCGCGGTCCAGATGCTCCGAGCCTGCTCCCGCGCCTCGCCAGGGGTCAGCGCCGCATAGCGGTGGAAGTAGGAGTTCGGATTTGCGAAGGCACCCTGCTGCAGGGTGAGGAAGCGCTCCTCGTACCAGCGTGCGATGTCAGTGGTGCGGGCGTCGACGTAGACGGTGAAGTCGAACAGGTCGCTCACCGCGAGCCCGTGACCCGGTGCGGGCGGCTGCAGCACGTTCAAACCCTCGACGATCAGCACGTCGGGGCGCCGCACGACGATCTCGGCGTCGGGGACGATGTCGTACGACAGGTGCGAATAGAACGGAGCGCGCACCTCCGCCGCCCCGCCCTTCACCTCCGAGACGAAGCGCAGCAGCGCCCGCCGATCGTATGACTCCGGGAAGCCCTTGCGACTCATCAGGCCGCGGCGCTCGAGCTCGCGGTTGGCCAGCAGGAAGCCGTCCGTGGTCACCAGCTCGACGCGGGGCGTGTCCTCCCAGCGGGCGAGCAGCTCACGCAGCAGGCGCGCGATCGTCGACTTGCCGACGGCGACCGAGCCGGCGACGCCGATCACGAACGGAGTCGGCCGCGCGCGCTCCCCGAGGAAGGTGCTCGTCGCGCGGTGCAGCTGACGTGCGCCTCCGGCGTAGAGGGTGAGGAGGCGTGAGAGCGGCAGGTAGACCTCGGCGACCTCGGTGAGACTCAAGAGGTCGCCCAGCCCCCGCAGCTGCACGACCTCTGTCTCGGTGAGCGGCAGCTCGGTGCTGCGGGCGAGTTCGGCCCAGTCCGAGCGGACGATTTCGACGAAGGGGGAGGGGTGCGCGTCGTGTGCGGGATCGCGAGGAGACGACGGCATGAGGACCGATTCTAGCGTCCGCCCCGCCGCGCCGGACACCGCGGGAGGCGCCTCCGCCCCGCTTAGAATCGACCCCATGTGTGGAATCGTTGGATACGTCGGTGCGCGCGACAGCCTGGCCGTGCTGCTCGGGGGCTTGAAGCGTCTGGAGTACCGCGGCTACGACTCGGCCGGAGTGGCCGTGATCGACGCCGACGGCCAGCTCGACAGCCGCAAGCGCTCGGGCAAGCTCAGCGTGCTGGTCGACGACCTCGAGGCGCACCCCCTCGCGGAGGGCACCACAGGTATCGGTCACACCCGCTGGGCGACGCACGGCGGTCCGACCGACCACAACGCGCATCCGCACCTCGCGGACGACGGCAAGCTGGCCGTCATCCACAACGGCATCATCGAGAACTTCCAGCCGCTCAAGGAGGAGCTGCTCGCCGAGGGCGCGGTGTTCGAGAGCGAGACCGACACGGAGGTCGCTGCGCACCTGATCGCCCGCGAATACCGCCGCACCGGCGACCTCGTCCTCGCGTTCCAGGCCGTGGTCGCGCACCTCGAGGGTGCATTCACTCTGCTCGCCCTGCACCAGGACCAGCCGGGCGTCGTCGTCGGCGCGCGGCGCAATTCGCCGCTCGTGATCGGCCTGGGCGACGGCGAGAACTTCCTCGGCTCGGACGTTGCAGCCTTCGTCGAATTCACGCGCCGCGCGGTCGCGATCGGGCAGGACCAGATCGTCACCATCACCCCCGAGCTCGTCACGGTGACCGACTTCTTCGGCACCTCGGTCGAGACCGAGCCGTTCGAGATCGCCTGGGACGCCTCCGCGTCCGAGAAGGGCGGCTGGTCGAGCTTCATGGCCAAGGAAATCACCGAGGGCCCTGAGGCCGTCGCGAACACGCTCCGAGGACGCATCCGCGACGGCGCGATCACGCTGCCCGAACTCGAGGCGCTCGACCCGGTACTCACCGAGATCGACCGCATCACCGTCATCGCCTGCGGGACGGCCGCCTACTCCGGCATGGTGGCGAAGTACGCGATCGAGAAGTGGGCCCGCGTCCCCGTCGAGGTCGAGCTCAGCCACGAGTTCCGCTACCGCGACCCGGTGCTCACCCCGCGCACCCTCGTCATCTCGATCAGTCAGTCCGGCGAGACGATGGACACGTTGATGGCGGTCAAGTATGCCCGTGAGCACGGAGCGACGACTCTCTCGGTCTGCAACACGCAGGGGGCGACGATCCCGCGCGAGTCGGACGCGGTGCTCTACACGCACGCGGGTCCGGAGGTTGCGGTCGCCTCGACCAAGGCGTTCGTCGCCCAGATCGCGGCGCTCTACCTCTTCGGACTGCACCTGGCCACGGTGCGCGGCGCCGCCTCCGCCGAACTCGTCGCCTCGCAGGCGGCCCAGCTCGCGGCGATCCCGGAGAAGCTGTCCCGGGTGCTTGACGCCTCCGACGACATCGCCCAGCTGGCCGGCTGGATGGCCGACACCCGCGCGGTGCTGTTCCTGGGTCGCCACGTCGGCTACCCGGTAGCGCTCGAGGGTGCGCTGAAGCTCAAGGAACTCGCCTACATCCACGCTGAGGGGTTTGCGGCGGGTGAGCTCAAGCACGGGCCGATCGCGCTGATCGAGCCGGGTCAGGTCGTCTTCGTGATCGTGCCCAGCCCGAGCGAATCGTACGAGCTGCAGCGCAAGGTGATCTCGAACATCCAGGAGATCAAGGCCCGCGGCGCCCGCGTCATTGCGATCGCCGAGCAGGGCGACACGGCCGCGATCCAGATCGCCGACGAAGTCGTGCCGATCCCCCTCGCCGACCCCCTGTTCGAGCCGCTGCTCGCCGTCACCCCGCTGCAGATGTTCGCGATGGAGCTCGCCAGTGCTAAGGGCCTCGACGTCGACCAGCCGCGCAATCTCGCCAAGTCGGTCACGGTCGAGTGAGCGCGCGGTGATCGTGGGGATCGGGGTGGACGTCGTGGACCTCGGGCGCTTCGAGCGCTCCCTGGCGCGTACACCCCGTCTCCGCGATCGCCTGTTCGCCGAGAGCGAACGCGACCTGTCCGTCGCCTCGCTGGCCGGCCGCTTCGCCGCGAAGGAGGCGCTGATCAAGGCGCTCGGCGACTCCGCCGGCGCGCGCTGGCACGACATGGTCATCGAGCGCGACGAGCGCGGTAACCCCTCCTTCGCTCTGCACGGCCCGGCCCGCGCCGCCGCCGATGCGCGCGGGATCACCCGGCTGCACCTCTCGATGACCCACGACGCGGGCGTGGCCTGCGCGTTCGTGGTGGCCGAGTCGTGAGGGCGGCCGAGTCGTGAGGGCGGCCGAATCATGAGGGCTCCGCTGTCCTACCGCGAGGCGTTGATCGATGTCGAGGCGATGGCCGCCAACGCCGCACGCCTGCGCCAGCTCACCGGTGCCCGACGCCTGATGGCGGTGGTCAAGGCGAACGGCTACGGACACGGCGCCCTCGCGGCGGCGCAGGCGGCGCTCGACGGAGGAGCGGATGCGCTGGGCACCGCGGAGCTGCGCGAGGCCGTCGCCCTGCGCGAGGCAGGCATCCTCGCTCCGATCCTCTGTTGGCTGCACGACCCCGGTGAGGACTTCGACGCGGCGCTCGAGCACTCGATCGACGTCGCCGTCTCGTCCGTGGATCAGCTCGACGCCCTCGCGCAGGCCGCCGAGGACCGCGGTGTACGCGCCGCCGTGCAGCTCAAGGTCGACACCGGCCTCAGCCGCAACGGCGCTCCGGAGCAGGAGTGGCCGCGGCTGGCGGACGCGCTCGCACGCTACAGCGCGCGCGGCACCCTGCACCTCACCGGTGTGTTCTCGCACCTCTCGAACTCCTCCCGCAAGGACGACCTCGCGCAGCTCGCGCTGCTCCGCCGCGCCGAGGCGCTGCTCGACGCGCACGGCGTGCAGGCGCCGGTCGTCCACCTCGCGGCGACCGCGGCGGCGCTGCGGATCCCGGAGGCGCGGCTGGACATGGTGCGCATCGGCATCGGCCTCTATGGGCTCTCGCCATTCGAGGACGAGACGTCCTTCCAGCTCGGCCTCGTCCCGGCGATGACGCTGCAGGGCCGGATCGCGGGCGTCCGCCGCGTGCCTCGCGGGACCGCTGTCAGCTACGACTACACCTGGCGCGCTGAGGGTGAGACGACGCTCGCGCTCGTGCCGTTCGGTTACGCCGACGGCATCCCGCGCAGTGCCTCCGGCGCCGCCGAGGTCGCGATCGGTGGCCGCCGCCACCGGATAGCGGGGCGCGTGGCGATGGACCAGTTCGTGGTCGACGTGGGTGATGCGTCTGTCGCGACCGGCGACCAGGTGACGCTCTGGGGAGACCCGAGCACCGGCGTCCCCTCGGTCGACGAGTGGGCGCGCTGGTGCGGCACCATCAACTACGAGCTGGTCACCCGGCTCGGGCCGCGCGTCCAGCGGCGGCTGTTGCCCGCGGCGGACGGCCGTGGCTGAGCGCGCCCGGTTCGCGGACCGCACCGTCGAGGTCCCGGATCCGGAGGCGATGGCGGAGCTCGGTCGAGAGCTTGGCCGGGTGCTGCGTGCCGGCGATCTGCTTGTGCTGACGGGTCCGCTCGGGGCGGGGAAGACCACTTTCACCCGGGGGCTGGGCGAGGGTCTCGACGTGCGCGGGCCGGTGACCAGCCCCACCTTCGTGATCGCACGCACCCACCCGCCGCTGCACGACGGGCCGCCGCTGGTGCACGTCGATGCCTACCGCGTGGGCTCGCCGGTCGACCTCGACGACCTCGACCTCGACCTAGCGAACTCGGTGGTCGTGGTGGAGTGGGGTGCCGGGATGCTCGACGGCGTCGCGGAGTCCTGGCTCGACGTGATCATCGAGCGGCCGACCGGCGGCTCCGGCGGCTTCGAGGGCGAGGAGGGCGAGGAGCCGGTGGAGCCGCGTACCGTCCGCTTCCGCGGCACCGGCTGGAGCTGAGCCCGCGGGTACCCTGGACGGGTGCTCCTCGCGATCGACACCTCCTCCGGAACCTCTGCCGCCGTCGTCGACGCCGCGGGCGAGGTGCGCTCCGAGCGCACCGAGACCGACACCATGCGTCACGCCGAGGTCATTGGCCGACTCATCCAGGAGGCGCTCGAGGTGGCCGGAATCGCACCGGGCGAGATCGACGCGGTCGCCGTCGGCATGGGTCCGGGCCCTTTCACCGGCCTCCGGGTCGGGATCGCCGCCGCCCGCGCCTTCGCGCTCGGCCGTGGCGTACCGACCCTCCCCGTGGTCTCGCACGACGCGATTGCGCTCGCCGCGCTGAGGGAGGGTCGCGCCGCCGGGTTCCTCGTCGTGACCGATGCCCGCCGACGCGAGCTGTACTGGAGCGCCTACGACGGTCTCGACGAGCAGGGCCTCCCCGTCCGCCTCGCCGGGCCCGGTCTCGACAAGCCGCCCGCCCTCCCGCATCCGGAGCTCGCCCGCCTGGAGGCTGAGTCGGTCTCGGCCGCCGAACTCGGAGTCGTCGCCGCCCGGCTGCGTGCCGCCGGCCGCACCGGCGCCCCCGACGAGCCGCTCTACCTCCGTTCCCCCGACGTCACGCTCTCGGCCGGCCCGAAGCGGGTGACCGCGTGAGCGACGTCGTACTGCGCGACGCGGCCGCGGGCGACCTGGACGCGATCATGGCGATCGAGGAGTCGGAGTTCGCCGACGCCTGGACGCGCGGAATGATGGCGGAGGAGATCCGCAGCCGCCACACGCGGTACCTGGTCGCCGAGCGCGACGGAGAGGTGGTCGGCTACGCCGGGCTGCTCTGCCCCGCGGGCGCCCACGAGGGCGACGTGCAGACCCTCGCGGTTATCGCCTCCGTGCGCCGCACCGGGCTCGGCCGCCGCCTGCTGCGCGCGTTACTTGACGCGGCCCGCGAGCGCGGTGCCCGCGAGGTGTTCCTCGAGGTCCGGGCCGACAACCCGGCCGCGCAGACGCTCTACCGCACGGAGGGCTTCGAGGAGATCGGCGTCCGCCCCGCCTACTACCAGCCCGACGGAGTGGACGCGATCGTGATGCGCCTGCCCCTCGCCGCCACCCAGGAGACTTTGTGAGCACCGGACCCCTCGTCCTCGGGATCGAGACCAGCTGCGACGAGACCGGCATCGGCATCGTCCGCGGCACAACTCTGCTCGCCAACACCATCGCCTCCTCGATGCAGGAACACGCGCGCTACGGCGGTGTCGTGCCGGAGGTCGCAGCCCGCGCGCACCTGGAGGCGCTCGAACCCACTCTGCACGCCGCGCTCGCCGAGGCCGGGGTCGCGCTCACGGACCTCGACGCGATCGCGGTCACCAGCGGACCGGGCCTCTCGGGCGCCCTGATGGTCGGCGTCGGAGCCGCGAAGGCGCTCGCCGTCTCGCTGGGCCTGCCGCTGTACGCGGTCAACCATCTCGTCGGTCACGTCGGAGCCGACGTGCTCCGCGCCGACGGCAGCGAGGGCAGCCCGGTCGAGGTGCCCACGATCGCGCTGCTGGTCTCGGGTGGGCACACCTCGCTCCTCCATGTGCGCGATCTGGTCTCGAACGTCGAGCTGCTCGGCGAGACCATCGACGATGCAGCCGGCGAGGCCTTCGACAAGGTGGCGCGCGTGCTCGGTCTGCCCTACCCGGGCGGTCCACAGATCGACCGGGTCGCGGCCGGCGGTGACCCGAGGGCCATCCGCTTCCCCCGCGGGCTCAGCGTGCCGAAGGATCTGGAGCGCCACCGCTACGACTTCTCGTTCTCCGGGCTCAAGACGGCGGTCGCCCGCTGGGTCGAGAAGCGCCAGGACGCGGGGGAGGAGGTGCCCGTGGCCGACGTCGCGGCGAGCTTCCGTGAGGCGGTCGCGGACGTCCTGCTCACGAAGGCGCTCGCCGCGTGCCGCGACCGGGGCGTGCCGCGCCTCCTGCTTGGCGGTGGCGTCGTCGCCAACGAGCGGGTCCGGGCGCTGGCGGAGGAGCGCTGCGCGGCGGCCGGAGTGACCCTGCGGATCCCGGCGCTCTCGCTCTGCACCGACAACGGAGCGATGATCGCTGCCCTGGCGGCGCAGTTGATCGAGGCGGGCCATCCGCCGTCGGGGCTCGGCTTCGGTGCCGACTCGTCTCTGCCGGTGACCGAGATCCAGGTCCGCTGAGGGCACGACTGAGCGGTGACCGACCTGCGCGAGCGGCGTCCTAGCGTTTTGACAGGCGGAGCACACCGCTGCCACTCTGGGCCGCATCCACTCGTTCCTGACCCTGGGGGATCCCATGACCACTCCGTACACGCCCGCCTCCGACCGCTACAACGTCCTGGCGATCGTCGGTTTCATCGCCTCGTTCTTCGTCTCCCTCGTCGGCATCGTGCTGGGCTTCATCGCCCTGTCGCAGATCAAGCGCACCGGAGAGAAGGGGCGTGGTCTCGCTCTCGCTGCCGTCATCATCGGCTTCGCGGCGATCATCATCTCCGTCGTCGTGTTCGTCGTGTTCTTCTGGATCGCGGCGACGATTCCCGCCCCCGGGTACTGATCGACCGCCCCCAGGGGCACCCGCACCGCCAGGAGGACACCGTGACCGACGACACCGCGCCCATACCGCAGCCCGCGCCGTTTCCACCTCCTCTCGGCGAGCCATCGGCGGCCTCCCCGCCGCCGCCTGCCGCCGACCCCTACCCGGGACTCCCGCCCCGTCGGCCACCGATGAACGCGCTGGCGATCGCTGCGCTGGTCTGCGCTCTCCTGGGTCTGGCCCCGGCCGCGATCGTGCTGGGCCACGTCGGTTTCGCCCAGGCCGGGCGCTCCGGTCAGCGGGGCAGAGGCCTGGCCGTCGCCGGCTTCGTGCTCGGCTACCTCGCGCTCATCCTCGCCGTGATCGCGTCGATCACCTGGACCGCCTTCGTCGGCGAGCTGCGCGACGACGGATACCTGCCCGCCTGACTCGGCGGAAGTGGCCCCGCCGCCGGCGCGGGTGCTGGCTAGACTCGCGCCATGAGCGACGACAGCACCCGTCCCGGCCCCGGCTCCGACGACGAGCACGGCTCCGTTCCGGTCCCGCCGGTCCCGCCCGCTCCGCCTTCGCGCGCAGCGCGTCCGTCCGCCCCGCTCGCCGACACCGCGCCGCCGGCCTACGACTCGCCGCCGCCGTCCGCCCCGAGCCTCGCCTCCGCGTCCCGCTACCCCTCGGCGCCCGCCTCCGCGCCGGCTCCGCTCGTTCCTCGCACGCTGAGCCTGGTCGGGATGATCCTGGGCATTGTCGGTCTGGTCATCACGGTCTTCGCCTGGGGCTTCGGTTTCCTGCTGTCGGCACCGGCCGTCGTGCTCGGCTTCCTCGGACGTCGCCGCGAGGCGGATGCCCGAGGCTTCGCACTGACGGCGATCATCACCGGGTTGGCCGGCGTCGTCCTCTCGATGATCTTCCTCGCGATCACGATCGTGTTCTTTGCGGTCGCAGTCGCTGCCGGGACCTCCGGCTACTGAGCGGAGGCAGCGCGCTCCGCGAGGAGGGCGCGGTGGCGCCCGGCGACCCGCGTCAGGATCAACACGGCGCTGCTGCGTCCGGCGAGGCCCAGGCGCTTGCGGAAGCGGGCCGGATCCACGTCGACCCCGCGCTTCTTGATCTCGAGCACTCCGATACCGCGCGAGCGCAGCTCCTTCGACAGCGTGCGCTCGTCGAGGGGCAGCTCGGCGAGCACTCGGAAACTGCGGAGGAAGGGCGAGACGGCCACTTCGTCGCCGGTCAGGTAGGCAATGCCGGGTGAGAGCATCCGCGAGCCGCTCGCGCGGGCGAGTTCACCCAGCAGACGCGCGCGGATCGCGGAGCCGTCCGGCTCGTGGACGTAGCTACCGAGCTCGCCGACCTCCTCGTCCTCGCTGTCGCCCGCCGCGGTCAGCTCAGCCGACCCGGCCGAGCTGAGCAGGAGGGCGGATCGGCCCACGCCCGGGCGGGCGAGTGCGCCGAACCACAACCCCGTTTCGACCAGCTCGCCCTCCACCGAGACCCACTGCGCCTCCGCGTCGCGGGGAAGGCGGTCACGGTCGAAGCCGGGACCCACTTTCACGCCTACCGGGCGGTGCTCGGCGAGGCCGAACGCGAACTCGAGGGAGGGGGAGTAGTCGTCCGGATCCTCGAGTCGGCGGGTCTCGCGGTGGCCGGCCGTGCGGCGGGCCGGGTCGAGGTAGACGGCATCGAAGCCGTCGAGGTCGAAGGTCTCGGCTGTCGCATGCACGGCGCTCGCTGCCGGGAACGGGGCGAGGTTGAAGCTGGCGAGGGTCGCGGTCACCTCGTCGGCCTCGACGGCGGTGACCGCCAGGTCGATGGCGGCCATCGCGAGGGCGTCGCCGCCGATGCCGCTGCCGAGGTCGGCGATGCGCCGCGCTCCCGCGGCGGCGAAGCGGCCGGCGTGCAGGGCGGCGACCCGTAGCCGGGTCGCCTGCTCCAGGCCAGCATCGGTGAAGAGCATCGAGCGGGCGAACTCGCCGAACTTTGCCTCCGCCTTCTGCCGCAGCCGCGCTTGCGTCAGCACCGCGGAGACGAGGACGGGGGAGTGACCGGCTGCGCGCAGGCGGGCAACGGCCCGCACGAGGTCGTCCGACCGATAGCCGTCGAGGGCGTCCAGGAGCCGCAGGCCCTCGGGGGAGAGGAGCTCGACCAGCTCGTCGCGTCGCATCCGGCCATGCTAGGCCACGCCTTCTGATGGGTCCGGCCCCCTGCTTGGCACTCTGATTGCACGAGTGCCAGCGAAACCCCTACGATGGATCTAGCACTCTCGGAGCGTGTGTGCCAGAACCACGTTCCGCCCACATCGTCGTCAAGAAAGAGGTCAACCGTGTCGGTGTCCATTAAGCCGCTCGAAGATCGCATCGTCATCAAGCAGGTCGAGGCGGAGCAGGTGACCGCTTCCGGTCTCGTCATCCCCGATACCGCTAAGGAGAAGCCGCAGGAGGGCGAGGTCGTCGCCGTCGGACCCGGTCGCATCGACGACAACGGTAACCGCGTGCCGCTCGACGTCGCCGTTGGCGACAAGGTGATCTACTCCAAGTACGGCGGAACCGAGGTCAAGTTCGGTGGCGAGGACCTCCTGGTCCTCTCCGCTCGCGACGTCCTCGCGGTCGTCGTTCGCTAGTCAGCTCTCCCCGCAAGGGCCCGTCGACCTCGGTCGGCGGGCCCTTGCGTCGTTCCCGGTCCTCCTCGCGACCAGTGGCCTGATCCGGCGGGCGCAGGGAGGTTCAGTCACCTCAAGCCTGCGTAGCATCGGGGGAGTGTCCAGCTCCCGCCCCACGACCGAGTCCGCCTCGTCGACCGCGGTCGTGCCCGTCGGCGAGGGGGTGGAGGCGGGCGCGACGACGAGGGGCCCGAGCACGACGTCGGGTACCGGCCTGATCTTCGCCTTCTCGGCGTACCTGCTGTGGGGCGCGATGCCTCTCTACTTCATTGCGATGGCGCCGGCGTCGCCGTTCGAGATCGTCGCCTTCCGGGTGCTTTTCTCGCTCGTCTTGTGCGTGATTCTGCTCACAGTTCTCCGCGGCTGGAGTTCCTTCGGCGCTCTGTTGCGCCGCCCCCGCCTGCTCGGGGTGATGGCGATCGCCGGCGCGCTGATCTACATCAACTGGCAGGTCTATGTGATCGCCACGACCACGGGCCATGTGATCGAAGCGGCGCTGGGCTACTTCATGAATCCGCTGGTCACGGTGCTGCTGGGTGTGCTGGTGCTGCGCGAGCGCCTCCGTCCGTTGCAGTGGGTGGCGATGGGTGTCAGTGCCGTGGCGGTGCTGGTCATCGCGGTGGGCTACGGATCGTTCCCCTGGATCTCGCTCGCCCTCGCCTTCTCGTTCGGCTTCTACGGCCTGGTGAAGAGCCGGGTGGGCGGCACGGTGGATGCGGTCGGCGGACTCACGCTCGAGACGCTCTGGCTGACTCCGCTCGCCGTCGTTCAGCTCATCGTGGTCGGCTCCACGGTCGGGCTTACCCTGACGACGGAGGGGACCGGGCACGCGCTGATCCTGGCCTCTGCCGGCATCGTCACGGCCGTCCCGCTGCTCCTGTTCGCCGGCGCCGCCCGCCGGCTACCGCTCTCGATCGTCGGCTTCGTGCAGTACCTGACACCGTTCCTGCAGTTCCTGGTCGGCGCGTTCGTGCTCCACGAGGAGATGCCACCGGAGCGCTGGATCGGCTTCGCGCTGGTGTGGGCCGCCCTGGCAATCTTCTCAGGCGATCTCGCCGCAGCCGAGCGCAGGCGGCGCCGGTTCGCCGTTTGATCTGCGGAACACGTCGTCCTGACGCGGCGCGACAGCGGAAAGGTAACGATCCGGTCGCGAAACGAGTTGGTAACACCCTCGTATTGTTCACGGCTCCTTCAAAGGTTAGGTTGGCCGAGCGGTTGCAACCGGCGCCGCTCCCACTGACACACACCTCTCAAGGAGCAACATGGGCGTTTACGCGAAGGTCGGCTCGGCCCGCGCGCAGTCCCTCCGGGCAACCCTCGGCGGTGTCGCCATTCTGGGCGTCAGCGCTCTCGTCCTCGCTGGCTGCGCCAGCGGTGGCGACAGCGGATCGGGCGGCGACAGCGGTTCGGGTGACCTGTCCCTGAAGATCGGCACGATCCTCCCGCAGACCGGCACCCTCGCCGTCCTCGGTCCGCCCGAGATCGCGGGCGTCGACCAGGCTGTCGTCGACATCAACGCCGCCAAGGCCGGCATCACGATCGAGGCGGAGCAGAAGGACTCGGGCGACACCACGACCGATATCGCGACCCAGTCCGCGACCTCGCTGATCGCGGACAACGTCTCGGCGATCATCGGAGCGGCGTCCTCGGGCGTTTCGAAGACCTTCATCGACCAGGTGACCCAGGCGGGCGTCGTCCAGATCTCGCCGGCCAACACCTCGCCGGACTTCACGACCTACGACGACGACGGCTACTACTGGCGCACCGCTCCCTCGGACGTGCTCCAGGGGCGCATTCTCGGTAACAAGATCCTCGGCGACGGCAAGACCAACGTCGCCATCCTGTACATGAACGACGCCTACGGCACGGGCCTCGAGAAGAACATCAAGGAGACCCTCGAGGCGGGCGGCGCGTCCGTCGCAGCCGAGGAGATCTTCGAGCCGGCGTCGACGGACTTCAACTCGGCGCTGACCTCGGTCCTCGCTCCGAACCCCGACGCGCTGGTCGTCATTTCGTTCGACGAGATCAAGACCATCGCGGAGCAGCTCTCGGCCAAGGGCTTCGACTTCTCGAAGCTCTACGGCACGGATGGCAACTACGGAGTCATCGGCGAGTCCGACTCCAACGTCGATATCGCCGGAGCGCAGTTCACCAATCCCGGAGTTCAGGCATCGGACGACTTCCAGTCGACGTTGCAGTCGCTCGTTGAGTCGCAGGGCAACGACGCACTGACCGTGTTCAGCTATGCGCCCGAGTCCTACGACGCGACCGTCCTCACCGCGCTCGCCGCGCTGCAGGGCGGTGCAACCGATGGCACGACGATCCGCGACAACCTCAAGTCGGTCTCTGGGGGCGGCACGAAATGCACCAGCTTCGCGGACTGCGCGACGTTGATCGCCGACGGCGAGGACATCGACTACGACGGCCTGTCCGGTCCGATCTCGTTCGACGACAACGGTGACACCAGCGAGGCGTCTGTCTCGATCTACAAGTACGGGGCGGGCAACACCACCTCGTTCGAGGAGACCGTCGAAGGTTCGCTGAACTGACGACGCGGTGACGCGGCTCCGGCCGCTTGCCCGAGGGGCTCGGTCTTCTGACCGGGCCCCTTCGTCGTTCGTGACGTGCGCTGAAGCCGAGCTGCCACGGTACGGAGAGGTGGCGCGACGGAGGAGTGCACGGCGCCGAACGGGTGCTTCTGCGGCAACATTGACGGCCACTTCGCGACGTGCTAAACAACTCTCATGAGCAAACCTCCTCTCTTTCCGGCATCGGCTCGTCATCGGGTCGGCCGCCTGGTCACGGCGGCTGACCGTCTCCGGGCAGCCCGCGTGCCCGAGGGCACCGTCACGAACAGCAGCCGATCGAGCGAGAGGCGGTAGTGGATCTCGGGCTCGGCTGAACGATGTCGGCCCTGCGGCTTTACCGAGGCGGCACGATCGCCGCGGTATCACGGTGCAGGGGAGGCGGACAGCGGCAGAGGACTCGTCGCAGGCGTGCTCATTTAGCAGGCGACGGCGTCTCGCAGAAGCCTTAGTCGTCTTCCCGTAGGAGACCCCTTCATATTCCTCTCGGAGCTGTGGAAAGTGGACATTGTGACGAAGACCAGTGCTGTGAGCACAGGACTGCTCGCAGCGGCTCGCCCTGTTGGCGTCCGGGCACAGTGAAACTGTCTCAGTGCGCCGCACTCATCTCGGTCGTCGATGAGGGGACGTTCACGTCGGCTGCTCGCATCATGGGTGTCACTCAGTCGGCCATCAGTCGCTCGATCGCCGCACTGGAGAGCGAGCTGGGGCTCGTCCTCCTGGATCGCGACTGCGGCAGAGCGATGCTGACCTCCTCCGGGCGAGACGTGCTCGAGAGAGCGCGCTTGATCGTGCGGTACGCCCAAGAGATCGCGAGTATCGGATCCGTCGACTCCACCGAGCCGCGCCTGTTCCGGATCGGAGTGAGCCGGAGCTTCTCGCGGCGCCTCCTGCCACGGCTGGTCGAAGAGATCCGACCTCGCCGCGACATCCGTCTCGACATCCGCGTAGGACCCTGCGCTCAAATCGAGGAGTGGCTGAGGGACAGCGCGGTAGATGTCGGAATTGCCACGCTCACCGGGCTCGGCGAGACAGCGGACCTTCTCGTATCAGACGCGATACACGTTGTCGTACCAGCCCGACATCGTCTTGCGGCTCGCCCCTTCGTGACCGTCCGCGATCTCGACGGTGAGCAGCTGCTCACCGTCGGTGGGACGAGCGAGGACGAGACACTCGAGTTCCTGCGTCGTCAGGGTGGGACTTCCTCCGTCGAGTTGCGTGTCGATGACCTGTCGACGCTGCTGACTCTGGTCGCGAGGGGACGCGGGATCACGCTCCTACCTGGAATTGCTTTACCGACCTCCGCCACAGGGTTGAAGGCCCTGCAGCTCTTGCCCGCTAAGACTCATTGTCAGCGTGTCGCATCGAGTGCCCGTGGACGAGAGCATCCGGAAGTGGAGAGAGTCCTCACGAGCGCATTCGCCTGCGTCGCTCGTATGGCTTCTCAGGATCAGGCGCTGGCGGTCTAACTCCGCCGAGGACTACTGCTTCGTGGTGGGTAGCCCGGCTCGCCGACACTCCTCGAACCGCGCGATCTCCTCCTCGTACTGAAGTGTGAATTCGATCGGGTCCTGCCCTAACAGGAGGCGACGTCGCGAGTCCGAATCTATGTCGAACGGGATGCTGCTGCTGGCGACCGTCACACGCTGACGGTCGAGATCCACTTCGATCGTCGTGTCGGGGTCACCTTCGACGGTGTTCCACAGCGATTCGATGTGATGGCTGCTCAGTTGGATGGCGAGCAATCCACCAGTGAGCGCATTGCCTCGGAAGATGTCGCCGAAGCGAGGAGCCATGATCACACGGAACCCGTAGTCCTGCAGTGCCCACACTGCGTACTCGCGTGAGGAACCAGTGCCAAAGTCACGCCCCGCAATCAAGATCGAGGCCGAGGAATGCCGTGGATCATTGAGGACGAAATCCTTCTCGTCGCGCCAGTCGGCGAAGAGCGCGTCGGCATGCCCGTCACGAGTCGTCCTGGTGCAGAATCGGGCGGGGATGATCTGATCGGTGTCCACGTCAGTGCGTCGAAGTGGGACCGCCGTCCCCCGGTGAACGACGAACGGAGTCATCATGAGTCGACCTTTCCGAGGTCGCTCGGCATCGCGAGCTTGCCCACTACTGCAGTGGCAGCTGCTACGGCTGGCGAGACCAGATGAGTGCGGGACCCCTTCCCCTGCCGGCCCTCGAAGTTTCGGTTGGTGGTCGACGCGGCACGTTGTCCCGATGCGAGCCGGTCTTCGTTCAGCGCCGCACACAGGGAGCAGCCTGATCCCGCCCGGAAAGTGGCACCCGCCCTCTCGAAGACTTTATCCAGCCCCTCTGTCTCCGCCTGCCGCCGAACTGCGGCCGAGCCGGCAACAACGATCATCGTGACCGCAGGTGAGACGCGACGTCCCGAGAGGACTCGGGCAGCGGCTCGCAAGTCCTCGATCCGTCCATTCGTGCACGACCCGATAAACACGGTGTCGATGGCGACGTCGCGCAGTCGAGTACCCGGCCGGAGCCTCATGTAGTCGAGCGCTTGTCGAGCTGCGGTTCGCTCCGACTCGCTGGGAAAGTCTTCGGGGGCAGGGACGACTGCGTTCAAGGCCACACTCTGTGAAGGGTTCGTGCCCCAGGAGACGAACGGAGTGACGGCGTCGGCGTCGATACTCACTTCTGCGTCGAAGAGCGCGCCGGGATCAGTTCTCAGCGACCGCCAATGATGCAGCTCCTCAGTCCACTGTGCGTCGTCGAGATCGACGCGGGAGCGAAGGTAGCGGAAGGTGGTCTCATCCGGGGCGACGAGTCCCGCTCGAGATCCTGCTTCGACCGACATGTTGCAGAGTGTCATCCGGGACTCCATCGACATCTGCTCGATCGCCTTTCCCCGATACTCGATGGAGTGACCGTGACCACCGGCAGTCCCGATCTGCGCGATGAGCGCCAAGACCAGGTCCTTCGCGAAGACCCCGTCGCGCAACGTGCCGTGCACAGTCACCGCCATGTGCTTGAGGGGGCGCATCGGCAATGTCTGAGTGGCCAGGACGTGCTCGACCTGGCTTGCACCGATGCCGAACGCCAGCGCCCCGAAGGCCCCGAGCGTCGTCGTGTGCGAGTCGCAGCAGACAATGGTCATGCCAGGACGCACGAGCCCCTGTTCGGGAGCTATGACGTGGACGATCCCTTGTCGATCGTCTCCCAGTCGGTGCAGCGGGATTCCGAACTGCTCGCAATTACTGCGCATCAACTCGGATTGACGACGTCCCGACGGGTCGGCGATGCGCCGTCGGATATTCGTTGTCGGCGTGTTGTGATCCTCTGTACCGAGGGTCAGGTCCGGTCGCCGGACCCGGCGCCCAACATTCCGTAGCCGGTCGAAGGCTTGTGGCGTGTTCACCTCGTGGAGCAGTTGGAGGTCGACGTAGAGCAGGCTTTCACCCCCCTCGCTGGTTCGAACGACGTGCGAGTCCCAGATCTTTTCAGCCAGCGTTCGCTGCATGCAGTTCGTCTCCCACCGCTGATGGAGCGTCGATGACGGGTGTCGTGGTCGTCCCCAGGGTCGGCGCGAGCACGTCAGCCGCGATGGCGTCCGCGTCCCGGACGAAGTCCGTCCAGAAGCCGGGTCGACTGCTTCCCGCCTGCATGAACCATCGAGTGTGTTCCGTCGGAATACCCAGGACGTAAAGACCGCGGTCGGCCTCGCCCGTCAGCCCGATGGGATGGTACGGGGATCGGGTGACCGCGACTCCCCCTGTGTCGAACGAGTCAGGACCCGCCGGGTTGATAAAGCTCGTGATCATGCCGCGAGAGAGGAGCGATCGAGTGAGCCTGGATGTGTCTGATGACACGTCGGGAGTCGGTATTCGTGCGTCGATGAGGACCGAGACTCTCGACGGTGTGCTGCCTACGTGAGGTGAATCCATGAGAAAACCCGGTGAGTCCTCGCTTACACCCACACGCACGTCCGGTCCCACGATCGTGAGGCTTCTCGCTTCGATGAGCGCGAGCACTTGCCTGACTCGGTGCACCGGCGGACCGGCGGCGAGGAAGGACGCGCGAGGAGCGAACCAGCCCAAGAATTCGTCTCGGTGAGAACGAGCGGTCAGGCCGCCGAAATCCACGAGCTCTCGAATATCTGCACGAGAATCTCGGAGAACCTCGAGTGCCGCTTTGAGCGGCGAGCCGACGTTCCCCTGCATGCTGTGGGAGATGTCTGATCGGATCACCTGAGTCAGGGCCGACGTGAAGGCCGCCGAGGTGCGGAACCGTCGACCACCGAAGGGTCGCGTCAGGGGCTCCAGGTCGAGGGGCGGAAGGTCGGTGATCCCGAAGCGCTCCGCGCAGCGGGAGATACGAGAGATATCGTCGATGTCGAATGAGGCGACCGTGTTCGATACGAAGGACAGTGCGGCGTCTGCACCAGCGTCTCGCCGAATCGCCGTTTCGTAGTAGACCAGGTGCATCTCGGCATGGAGCCACGGCCAGACGTCCTTCATGAAGGAGAGCGGCGCCGATGATCTGGACAGGACCTTCCTCGGACGGAAGAGACGCGGACTATAGCGGAAGTCGACATCCTTCTGGTTTCTTCCGCGTCCGAGGACAGGCATGGAACTCCGCGAACCAGCGACGAGCACGGGTTCATTCCCGCTCGGGATGTAGTGATAGCTTCCGTCATCGGTGACCTGGAACCGGCCACCCCGCCCTTCCGTGAGGGCCGCCATGACGTCGTAGAAGGACAGCCCCAGCCCTAGGACGCCGACCGCTGAGCCGGCCGGGATGCTCGCCAGCGGCATATCCGCAGGGGAGTCTCCGCGAAAATAGTTCGTGGCCGCGTGGGTGTCCGCGTACGTGGAGTAGGTCCGGTGACTGCCGGTCAGAGTAGGACGACCATGTCCCGTTGTGAGGACGACTCGATCCGCTTCGAGGCGCGATCCGCTCCTCAGAGAGACCGCGTACTCACAGCCGTGAGATTCGAGGTCCGTGACCTCGGCGGTCAGGCGCCTGAGTTCGACGTTGTCCGGTAGATACCTCTCGATCGTCGTGAGGACGAACTGCATGTACTCACCGTGGTCTGCGCGCGGAGCGTAGGTGCGGTCGTGCGGTACCCCTGGTCGGGAGCGGTCCAACCATTCGGCGAGGGACGGCCCGGCACCAGGGCGGGGAGGGCCGCCGTCGGGACGACCCGAGAATGCCGAGACTTCTCCCGCCGGGGTGTTCATCAGAAAGCACTTCGGCTGATCGACCTTCCACACGCGGCCGGTTCCGACGGCGGCGGAGTCGACGAGGGTGATCTCGATCCGGCGTTCTGGTGGGTCGAGGAGCACCCGAGCCGCGATCCGCTCGAGAACGCTGAGCCCCCGGGGTCCGCTGCCGACGATGACCACTCGAAAGGGTGGTGGCATCGGGTCAGCCGAGTGATGTGCCAAACTTCGTCCTTTCCGCTCACACAGAAGGAGCAGACACACATGTCAGCTCTTTCGAGCACGATAGGTCACGCGCCGCCGACGTCGGCGGTGTATGAGGTTCAGGAATAACCCCATACCTGGTTCTCATGAGACTTGGATGCGCCTGTCTCTCGTGGTGGAGTACCTGTGTTCGGATTCGACTGTGGCGAGATGGGGTGAGTGGATGGGCTCCCGTGCACTGCTGATGCTCGATTTCATCAACGAGATCGTGCACGAGGACGGTAAGTACGGCCGCGAGGGCTATGCTGCCCAGGTTCGCACAAGGGGTGTTCTTGAGAAAGCCACAGCGGCTCTCATTCGGGCGCGAGAATCGAATATCGCCGTCATCCATGTGGTGGTCGCATTTTCCCAGGGTTATCCGGAGTGGCCGAGCAACTCACCGGTCTTCAGCGGTGCCCGAGAAGACGGCAGGTTGTTACTCGGAAGTTGGGGGACGCGCGTGCATGACAGCGTGGCAAGCATCCCCTCAGAGCCAGTCGTCGTGAAGCACAGAATCAGTCCCTTCTACGCAACCACCCTCGAGGTCGTTCTGAGGTCGCTGGCCGTGGATACGCTTCTCCTCGCTGGTGTCGCGACCGACATGGTCGTTCTAGCCGCGGCTAGAGATGGTCATGACAGAGGCTTTCACATCGAGGTTCTCGAAGACGCAACCGCCGCCGACAGTGAGGAGATACACGAAGCCGCTCTCCGCGTGATCGGTCGTTCGGCATCACTGTCGACGGTCTCGAAGGCGCTTGGCAGAGGACGAGAAGAATGAGTGCTCGTACGGCCTCACGATTCCGCCAGATCGGCGAGTCACACACCATCGCGCTGATGGAGCGAGTCACCACGCTTCGCGCAGAGGGTATCGCGGTCATCGACCTCGGCGGTGGTGAGCCGAGCTTCGACAGCCCGAGTCACGTCGTCAGCGCTGCTATCGAAGCCCTTAGAGAGGCGCAGACGCATTATGCTCCTAGTCGCGGACTCCCTGAGCTGTTGACTGCCATAGCTCGGAAGTTGGCACTCGAGAATGGTGTCATTGTCCGACCTGATACCGAGATCATCGTCACGCCATCGGCGAAACATGCCCTGTTCGTCTCTCTGATGGCGGTGATCGAGCCGGGGGATGAGGTGATCATCCCGACTCCCAGCTGGGTCAGCTATGCGTCGATGGTCCGGCTTCTGCATGGTGTACCGGTCTTTCTGCCACTCGATGAACAAACGGAGTACCAGCTCACAGCGGACTCCCTTGAAAACGTGAGGACGCCCCGTTCTCGGGTGCTTCTTGTCAATACGCCTAACAACCCGACGGGACACGTTCTGACCAGGCAAGAGCTGGAGACGATCGGGTCATTCGCACGGCAACACGATCTCCTCGTCATTGTGGACGAGATCTACGAGCGGGTCGTGTTCGAACCGTTCGAGCATGTGAGTGCGGCATCAATCGTCGACTGCGCCGACCGCGTGCTGACGGTCAATGGTTTTTCCAAGACCTTTGCGATGACGGGGTGGAGACTCGGTTACGTTGCTGGGCCTGAAGCCGTCATGGCGGAGGTGGTGAAGGCACACCAGCATTCCGTCGGCAGCGCAGGCACTTTTGTGCAAGTCGGCGGCGTTGCGGCCCTGGAAGGGCCGCAACAGGAGATCGAGGCGATGCACGAGGAGTACGCGCGGCGGCGTTCAGACGCCGTCAATCGCCTGAACCGGATCCCGGGAATCCGTTGTCCGATGCCCGAGGGCGGCTTCTATCTGTATCCGAATGTGGAGGAGGTCGGGTTCAGCAGTTCGACGGACTTCGCGCACTGGCTGCTCGAGACCGCTCGGGTGGCCGTCGTCCCGGGGGACGCTTTCGGCCCAGAATCCGGTGTCCACCTGCGTCTCTCGTTCGCTGCGCCCTCCGAGGCGATTGTCGAGGGAATCAAGCGGATCGAAGTCGCGGTTGTCGAGCGTCTGAACGGGCTCGACACCGACCTCTCGTGTTCGCGCACCACTACCGAGATCGGGAGGTCGTGACAGTGCGGCGGGTGAAATTTTTTGATACGACGCTCCGCGATGGCGAACAAGCTCCGGGAAATGCGATGGATCCGGCGGCGAAGCTGCAGCTGGCGCTCGCGATCGAGAGCCTTGGCGTCGATCGGATCGAGACCGGGTTTCCCGCGTCCTCGGCGAGCGACTACGAAGCAACGCGGCTCATTTCGCGTCATCTGGTGGATGCGACGTTCGCGAGCTTCTGCCGGGCGGTGCCGTCCGACATCACAGTTGCCGTCAGTGCGGGCGGAACTGCTCGCCATCAGATCCAGATCGCGGCTACTGGCAGCGATATTCACCTCGAGCACAAGCGCCGGATATCGCGCGCGGAGGGGGTCCATGAAGTCATCAGGTGCATCAAACATGGACGATCTCTGGGTATCACCGATATCTCGGTCGGAATCGAGGACGCGAGCCGAGGACCGGATTCACTGCTTCGAGAGCTGGCCGAGCGATCGGTCGATGCCGGCGCTCAGACGCTTGTCGTCGCGGATACCGCCGGCGCTCTCCTGCCCGTGGAGTACGGACAACTGATCGCGAGGTTTCGGTCATGGGTGCCCGAGTCGGTGATGATTTCCACTCACTGCCATGAGGACTTGGGGCTGTCGACGGCCAATGCGCTTGCAGGAATAATGGCTGGAGCCGACGAGGTCCAGGTGACTCTCGGAGGCGTAGGGGAGCGTGCTGGCAACACTGCGCTGGAGGAGATCGCTGCTCTACTCGCGTACAAGCAGGACGCGACGGGTTTGTACACCGACCTGAATCTCGAGGGCATGTACGAGGTGTACACGCTCCTGCGTCATCTCATCTCGCTGGACGAGCCTCGAAACAAGGCCATTTTCGGCACCTATGCGTTCAGCACGGCGGCCGGGATGCACCAGCAAGGGATGCTGCGGAACCCGGCGACGTATGAATTCGTGCAACCCTCGCAGTTCGGGCGAGAACGGGGGATGTTCATCGGACGGCACTCGGGGACCAGCGTATTGCGTCATCTCCTCAGCGAACTGCACATAGAGGTCGATGACCACACGCTACAGGATCTCTATCACACGCACATCCTCGATCGCAAGGGAGACTGCGAAGACCTGTCTGTCGTCAAGGCGAGACTCGCCTCGGAGTTCGGCTCTGCCGCTTCGATCTCCACCTCCACCACTCAGAGCGGAACACAATGACACCCATTTTTACTTTTACCAGTGAGCAACGTGAAGGCTTCCAGGAGCTGTTCGCGACGATACGTACGAGTCCGTATGAGGACCACCGCAGCTTCATGAACGAGGTGGAGCGCTTGATCGAGCGCGGGCTGGTTCCGGGTTACTTCGACGAACTGTGCGACGGTATTCGGCGGGACCGGGCGACTGGTGGCGATCAGGCGCATGTGATCCGCGGCTGCCCGCTCGACGCGAGCCTTCCCGAACTCGATTCGAAAGATCCGGTCGCGGATAAGGTCGCAAAGAAGTCGACCTTCGTAGCAGAAGCGTTTATGGCTCTGTTCGGGATTCTCGTACAGACTCCGCTGCTCTCCTACGGGTCGCGGTTCAATGGGGCGTTCTTCGTCGATGTCGTAGCGATCGAGAAGTACAGCGGGATGCAGACGGGCTTCAGTGACAGTGAACTCGTCTATCACAACGAGCGTACAGCGCATCCGGTCCGCGCCGACTTCATCACGCTGCTCGGGATGCGCTCGCCAGAGGGTGATTTCATCTACACAGGATTCATCGATGGGCGAGATCTTCTGGCGAATCTCTCCACCGACATGCAGGCGACTCTGAGGGAGCCGCTCTTCATCACTCCGTACGACGTCTTCTCCCGCGACAACAATGGTGCCCTCAGCACCTCCGAGGAGCACTCGATCCTCGAGAACGAGCACAGTTTTCGTTACTTGGATACCAGTACGACGACTGTTCCCGGCGCTCCGGAACGAGCCAAGGACGCCCTGCTCGCGTTAAAGAATGCGATGGTGCACGCGCCCAAGACTCGTCACCGTATCGAGACCGGCGATCTGTTCACCTTCGCGAACCAAGACGGACTGCACTGCCGGGACAAGATGGAGATCCACGACGCCGAGCGAGCCCGTCAGCGCTGGTTGCTCAAGACCTATGCGTTTCGGGATCAGGCAGCGGCTGACCGTCACGCATCCCGATGGATTGATGGGACTCCGGGGCGTGTCGGCGACGGCACGTCGTAGCGGTAGAGGAGCGAAAGAGAAGTTCTCCCCTAGTTTCACAGCATGATTCAGACGAGAAGGCATCCAGATGCACAACACTTCAGAACAATCGTTTCCCGTCCTTTTCCGTACTCTCGCGGACGGTGGCTTCGGCGAGTCCGCCCTGACCTTTGAACCGCTGACGTCCGACGGGCGGTCGGGCGTCGAGATCCACCATTTGTACACCGCAGCGGAGACCGGGGGAAGCGCGGCGGCGGTGGCACGGTACCTGCCGGGCGCCACGGCGAAGACCCACAGGCATTCCGGCCACGAGTTGATCTACGTGGTGAGTGGCGAACTGGAGACGGAAGCAGGCAGATACCCGGCGGGAAGTCTCCTCAGTCTGTCTCCGGGCAGCGTGCACACACCTCGTAGCCCGCTCGGCTGCCTCGCTCTCGTGGTCTGGGAGAAGCCGGTCCAGCCGCTCTAGCGCCCGTTCACCCTCCGACTGCACACGATAGGACCGACTTTGCCCAGCTTCTCTGCATCTCGCACCACGGATCCCGTCAAGCCTTTAGGCTCGCGACATCGGTGGGTCGTTCTGGGCGTCGGGGTGGCGGCTCAGGCGAGCTTCGCCGCGGCCTTCGCCGGAATCCCGGTGACCGGTACGCTCTTGCGCACCGCCTACCACCTCACGACGGGCGAACTCGGCGTCGTACTTGCGGCCATTCTGCTCGGAGTGGCTGCGTCCGAGATCGTCTGGGGCCTGTTTACCGACATGTTCGGGGACCGTCGGGTCCTTCTCATCGGACTGATTTCGACTGGTCTGGTCTTCGTCGTGATGGCCGTCTTCGTCGTGCCGTCGGAGGCAAGGGTTCCCTCCGTCTGGCTCCTGGCCGGGGGTCTGCTGCTCGTCGGGCTGTTGGGCGGAAGCGTCAACTCCTCCTCCGGGAGGGCGGTGATGCTCTGGTTCACCGATGGCCAGCGAGGATTCGCGATGAGTGTGCGGCAGACAGCGATCCCGGCCGGCGGTGCGATCGGTGCGGCGCTGCTTCCGTGGCTGGCGGCGTTCTCGGGGTTTCGGGCTGTCTTCCTGGTCCTCGCCGGATTCTGCCTTGCCACGGCCCTCGCCACCGCTCGTTGGCTCCGAGAGCCGCGGGAGGAACCGAACCCGGTCGGACCGATTGCCGCTGGCGACCCGGCGCAGGGCCGTTCTCCACTGGTGCGGTGGGACTGCTGGAGAATCGCGTTGGCCAGCGCCCTTCTCACCATGCCGCAGATCGCGATCCTCGGCTTTGCCGGAATCTATCTCCACGATGTCAAGCACGCCGACTTGATTGTCATCAGCGCGACCATTCTGACGGTGCAGGTCGGCGGGGCAGTGCTCCGAGTCTGGTCCGGCAGATACACGGACCGGAAGGGAAACCGGCGTCGATTCGTCACAGTCATCGGACTACTAACGGGCGGCTCGCTGCTCGCCGCGGTGAGCCTCCTGTGGGCGCCGACGGTGGTCGTGGCGCTCGCGCTCGTCGTTGCGGGAATTCTTGCGAATTCATGGCATGGAGTCGCCTATACCGAGATGGCGGTCATGGCGGGGACCAGTCGCGCAGGGGCGGCCCTGGGCTTGGAGAACACGACGGCTTTCACGGGCGCCTTCGTGACACCACTGCTGGTTCCCCTGCTACTGGCGATCGGGTCGTG
Organism: Rathayibacter rathayi; assembly: GCF_004011095.1. Classification (GTDB taxonomy): domain Bacteria; phylum Actinomycetota; class Actinomycetes; order Actinomycetales; family Microbacteriaceae; genus Rathayibacter; species Rathayibacter rathayi. The sequence continues at coordinate 385,280 of NZ_CP028129.1, forward strand.
GCCGTTGGCGTGGGCGGTCATCGCGATCGCACCGCTCGTCGCAGCACCGCTCGTCCCCCGGACGATCTCAGCGGTGACAACGCGACACGACTAGCGCGATCGGGGACCTGCACCACGGGCGACGGCGGTTCCGCAGATCTGGCCACACCGGGCAACGGTTTCGTATGGCCGGGAGTGACTCGCGAGCGTCCGCAGGCCGCGCGCGGTGCCCGATGACGAACTGCTCACCCCGCCGACGTCAGGTCGTCGCCGGTCGACCGCGGCGCGGTGGGAGCCGCACTCAGGAAGCGTGCAGCAGCTCCGCCTCCTGCGCAAGGCGATACGTAACGAAGGAGCGGCTGTAGTTGCGCCGCTTGCCCCCGGTGGTTTCGGCGATGACGACCTGGGCATAGACGCCGACGACGTGCCAGCGGTCGTAATCACCGATCGCGCCCGTGCCGAAGCCGGCTCCGAGTTCCACGGGGGCGGGGGTATAGCTCTTCATGGTCGGCTCCTTCGAGTCGGACAAGACGGCGCTCGTAGCACCGCGGGGAGGAGTTCGGCGGCCGATCCCGGCCCCGAGCGGTAGGAGATCAGGATGGGGCGTTTCCTCGGGGCGGCCCCGTGTCCCTCAAACTACGGCAGGAGGAGCGATAATCTGGCCCTCTACTGGGGGGTTCGCCTGCGGAGAGACTCTCGCTGTCCTCTCTCGTCCCGCGGACCGACGAGCGATGGCGGCCGGCCCCTCGATGCCTGACGCCCCCCGCGGGCATTGTCAGGATCTTCCGGAGGCACTTCCCGGCCCCAGAAACTCCCTCGCTCCGCCTCCCTCAGGCGTCGGCTCCTTTCCCGCTCCCGCCTCGGACGCTGCGAAGGGCCCGCCGCCCGGAGACGACGGGCCCTTCGCAGCGTCGGGTCAGCCGCCGACGGTCGGAGTGCTCGTGGTCACCTCGTTGGTCGTCGCGAGCGTGCCCAAGTAGAGCTCGATCACCTTGGGGTCGTTCATCAGCTCCCGGCCCGCACCCTCGTACGCGTCGCGGCCCTGGTCGAGGACGTAGCCGCGGTCGCAAATCTGAAGTGCCCGCCGGGCGTTCTGCTCGACGATCATGATCGAGACGCCGGCGCGGTTGATCCGCTGCACGTTGACGAAGGTCTCGTCCTGGCGCATCGGCGACAGACCCGCGCTCGGCTCGTCGAGCAGCAGCATTGAGGGCTCCATCATCAATGCACGAGACATCGCCACCATCTGGCGCTCACCGCCCGAGAGCGATCCCGAGCGCTGCTTGAGCCGCTTACTGAGCTCGGGAAAGAGCTCGGTGACGAATTCGAGCCGCTCCTTGTACATCTTCGGCTTCTGGTACATGCCCATTTCGAGGTTCTCCTCGATGGTGAGCGACGGGAAGACGTTGTTGTTCTGCGGCACGAACCCGACGCCCTTGGACACCAGCTTGTCCGCCTTCTGCCCGGTGATGTCCTCGCCGTTGAGCAGGACGGTGCCCTGGCGGATGTTCACGAGGCCGAACATCGCCTTCAGAAGTGTCGACTTCCCAGCGCCGTTGGGGCCGATGATGCCGACAAGCTCTCCGCGCTTCACGTAAACGTTCGAGCCGTTCAGAATGTTCACTCCCGGGACGTAGCCCGCATGCAGATCGTGCGTCTCGAGAGTGTTCGGAGTCGTCGTGTCGGCGGTCATTTCTCGTCCTTCTCGAATTCGATAGCGGGAGAGTCCGTCGTCGGGGCGACGCTCGTCGGTGCGGATGTCGGGGCGCCGGTCGGAGTGTCGGGGCCCGGAGTCGGAATACCGGCCTGCTCCGCTCGCCGCTCCACGTCCTCGCGGACGAGGTCGGAGTCCATCTCCTCAGCGACCTCGAGCTGGCCCTCGATCGTGCCAAGGTCGGTGTCGTGGTGAGCGCCCAGGTAGGCGTCGATCACGGCCGGGTCGTTCATCACCGTGGAGGGCGGACCCTCAGCGACGACCTTGCCCTCGGCCATCACGATCACCCAGTCGGCGATGGTGTTGACCATGTGCATGTCGTGCTCGACGAAAAGCACGGTCATGCCTTCGTCCTTCAGGTTCACGATGTGGCCCAGGAGCGACTGGGTCAGCGCCGGGTTCACACCCGCCATCGGCTCGTCCAGCATGACCAGCTCGGGCTCCGACATCAGCGCGCGCGCCATCTCGAGGAGCTTCTTCTGACCGCCCGACAGGCTCGAGGCATAATCGTCCCGCTTCGTGTCGAGCTTGAACTTCTCCAGCAGGCGGATCGCGCGCTGCTCGATCGTGTCCTCCTCCTTCGACCACAGTGGGCGGATGAGCGAGGTGAAGATGTTCTCGCCCTTTTGCCCCTTCGCGCCGAGCAGCATGTTCTCGAGTACCGTCATGCCGCCGAGCGCCTTGGTGAGCTGGAAAGTGCGTACCATGCCCATCCGCGACACCCGGTAGGCCGGGACGTTGGCGAGGTTCTTCCCCTTGAAGTTCCACTTCCCGGTGTTGGGTTTGTCGAAGCCCGTCAGCAGATTGAAGAACGTGGTCTTACCGGCCCCGTTCGGGCCGATCAGGGCGGTGATGGATCCGCGAGGGATCTCGAGGTGGGCGACGTCGACCGCCGTCAGACCGCCGAAGCGGCGGCTGACGTTGTCGGCGACGACGATGGGGTCCTTCTTTCTCACCCCGGGGACGATTGTTTCCTCGGTGATGTCCGAGACCGGCGTCTTAGGCAAAGTGCAGATCCTTCTTCTTGCCGAAGATCCCCTGGGGTCTGAAGATCACCAGGAGCATGAGGGCTACCCCCACCACGATGAACCGGATGGGTCCGGTTTGCACGGTGGTGAGGCGGATGAGGTCGTTATTGAGGACCCCGGTGTCGATCCCGAGCGTGAGCAGTCCGTCGGTCAGACCGAGGACGACCCAGAAGATGATCGAGCCGACGACGGGTCCGAAGACCGTCGCGGCACCGCCCAGCAGCATGATCGTGTAGAGGAAGAATGTGAGCTGGGTGCCGTAGTTGTCGGGCTGCAGAGAGCGGGGGAGGATGAACAGCGCTCCCGCGAGGCCTCCCAGCACGCCTCCCAGAATGAGCGCCTGGATCTTGTACGAGAAGACGTTCTTGCCGAGCGAGCGCACGGCGTCCTCGTCCTCGCGGATGCCTTTGATGACGCGGCCCCACGGGCTGCGCATGAGGAGGAAGACCAGGAGGCAGGCCAAGAGCACGAGGCCCCAGCCGACGATCCGCACCCACCACTGGTCCTGGCTGTAGGTGAGGACGCCGATTCCCCAGCGGCCCTCCGGCAGCGGATTGAGGTCGTTAAACGCCTTCGCCGCGCCGTTGATGCCCTCGGAGCCGCCGGTGATCGCCGAGAACTCGGGTGTCTTGACCGAGAGCCGGATGATCTCTGCCGCCGCGATCGTCACGATCGAGAGGTAGTCGGCTCGCAGCCGGAGCGTCGGGACTCCGAGGATGAGGGCGAAGACGGTGGCCGCAATGATCGTCGCGAGGAAGGAGCCCCAGACGGGCCATTCGAACTTGACTGAGGTGATGGCGAAGGCGTAGCCGCCCACCGCCATGAAGCCGGCCTGTCCGAAGTTGAGCAGCCCCGTGAATCCGAAGTGGATGACCAGGCCGATGGTCGCCAACGCATATGCGGCGACGGTGGGATCGACGATCTGCCCGATCGCCAGCCAGATGAAGTTGAGGTTCATGGTGTCTTAGCCGATCCGTTCCTTGCGGCCCAGGATTCCCTGCGGCCTGACCAGAAGGATGATGATCATGAGGATGAGCGGAGCCACATACTTGAGGTTCTCCGGGATCCAGATCGTCGAGATGTTCATCATCAAACCGATGATGAGCGAGCCGATCAGTGCTCCGTAAGCGGAGCCGAGTCCGCCGAGGGTGATCGCCGCGAAGATCAGCAGCAGGATCGACGCTCCGGTGTCCCAGCGCAGCGACTGGTAGTAGCCGATGTAGACGCCCGCCAGCGCGGCGAGAGCCCCCGACATCACCCAGACCACGCGGATGACGCGCTCCACGTTGATGCCCGATGCGGAGGCGAGGGCCCGGTTGTCCGAGACCGCTCGCATCGCTTTGCCGATCTTGGTCTTCGTGAGGACGTAAGCGACTCCGACGATGCAGACGACGCCGACGACAGCTCCCACGATATCGGTGAATTTCAGGCTGATCCCCAGCTCGGGCACCGTGAAGAACGGGGCGGTGCTGTTGGGCAGCGAGAGGCGGTCGGCTCCGAAAAAGAACACAAAAACATAGCGCAGCGCGAGCGAGAGGCCGATCGTCACGATCATCAGTGGAATGAGCTGGATGCCCTTTTTCCGCAGCGGCTTCCAGAGCAGTCCGTCCTGGACGAAGCCAAAGGCCCCGCCGAGGACCACCGCGATCGGGATGGCCAGCAGCGCCGGGAGCCCGAAGACGCCGGAGAGGAGGTACGCCATCAGAGCGCCGAAGGTGACCAACTCGCCGTGGGCGAAGTTGTTCAGCCCAGTCACGCCGTAGATCAGGGAGGCTCCGATTGCCGCGAGGGCGATCAGGAGTCCGAAGATCAGGCCGGTGACGACCTTGGGCCAGAAGATGATCCAGAAGGTGTCGGCCGACACCGGCTGGTTCACGGCGTTGGACGTCCCGTCGGGGTTCGTCGCGTCGTTCCCCGTCGTGCCTTCGGTCGCGGGGCTCGTCGGAGCGGTGGAGTCCGTCGGCACGGGGACGCTCGCCCCGGTGCCCTTCGGGTTCGCGGTCGACACGATGAAGTTCACGATCTGGTTCTGCGAGGCGACAATCTTCACCTGCTTCGGGTTCTGACCTGCGGCGGGGTAGCCCTTATCGGCGGGCAGGGTCTCTTCGTCGACGGTCACCGTGTAGGTACCCGCGGCCTCGAGGGGAAAGGTGGCCCGGCCGTCGTCGCCGGTGGTCACGGTTGCGGAGGCGTCGCCGCCGAGCTCAACGGCCACCCCCGTCAGATTCTCGTTCGTCCCCTGCACACGGATCCAGGCGATGATCGACTGGTCGGCGGTGGTGGCGGCGAGTGCGGCAGGCGCCGCCGCAGCGATCCCGGTCAGGGTCGCGGCGAGCACGCCCAGAGCGAGCAGCCGGTCGCGGAGCCTCGAGCGTGTCCTATCCACGGGGCGCCTCCCGGTCCGTCGGATGCAGGGTCGTCGAGCGCTGGCGGCGCATCGAACGGCTGGCTGTGAGCAAGACGTTTACCTCTCGTCAGGGTGCACAGACGGATGGGGTCTCCGGGCACACCCGAATCGCCGTCGTCAAACAACATTGGTTGACCATACGTTCCGCATGTGTCGGCGGTGTTTCACCGTCGGCACATGCGCGTGACGACATTATGGGGGACAGGAGAGCGCTCCAACGCCCGAGCGGGTCCCCTCGGGCCCTCCGGCGAGGAATAGCGCGGGTCGCGTGGCGCTTAAGATCGAACAACCGTGGTGCTCGGGAGCGGACCCCCGTCCCCTCTCCTGGCTCCCGCACACGACCTGCTAAAGGGGCATTGATGGACCAGCCGGATCCCTTCGGATTCCTCGGACTCACCTACGACGACGTCATGCTCCTCCCAGGGCATACCGACGTCATTCCGAGCGAGGCCGACACAGCCTCCCGCCTCACCAAGCGCATCAGTGTGGCGACTCCACTCCTCTCGGCCGCGATGGACACCGTCACCGAGGCGCGCATGGCAATCGCTATGGCGCGTCACGGCGGCCTCGGTGTCCTGCACCGCAATCTCTCCATCGCCGACCAGGCTGACCAGGTCGACCGGGTGAAGCGCAGCGAGTCGGGCATGGTCTCGAACCCCGCCACGACCACTCCGGACGCCACCGTCGCCCAGGTCGACGAGCTCTGCGGGCAGTACCGGATCAGCGGTCTCCCCGTTGTCGACTCGACCGGCGTTCTGGTGGGCATCATCACCAACCGCGACATGCGGTTCGTCTCGCCCTTCGAGAAGGCGACCACTCTCGTGCGCGATGTGATGACCAGCTCCGGCCTGATCACGGGGCGCGTCGGCATCCCCGACAGCGAGGTCATCGCGCTCTTCGCGCAGCACAAAATCGAGAAGCTGCCCCTCGTCGACGCGCAGGGCAAGCTCGCAGGCCTCATCACCGTCAAGGATTTCGACAAGTCGGAGCAGTACCCCAACGCGACCAAGGACGACGAGGGCCGCCTGCGGGTCGGCGCCGCTATCGGCTTCTTCGGCGACGCCTGGCAGCGGGCCGCCGCTCTGCTCGACGCGGGAGTCGACGTGATCGTCGTCGACACCGCCAACGGCGACTCCGCCGGCGTGCTCGACATCATCCGCCGCTTGAAGTCCGACTCCGCTTTCGCCGGCGTCGACGTCATCGGCGGCAACGTCGCTACCCGCTCGGGAGCGCAGGCCCTCGTCGATGCGGGAGCCGACGCCATCAAGGTCGGAGTCGGACCCGGCTCGATCTGCACCACCCGCGTCGTCGCCGGCGTCGGCGTGCCGCAGGTCACCGCGGTCTACGAGGCGTCCCTCGCCGCACGCGAGTCCGGAGTCCCCGTGATCGCCGACGGCGGCCTCCAGTACTCCGGCGACATCGCGAAGGCGCTCGTCGCCGGCGCCGACACCGTCATGCTCGGCTCGCTCCTCGCGGGCTGCGAGGAGAGCCCCGGCGACCTCGTGTTCCACAACGGTAAGCAGTTCAAGACCTACCGCGGCATGGGCTCCCTCGGCGCGTTGCAGACCCGCGGCGAGCGCACCTCCTACTCGAAGGACCGCTACTTTCAGTCCGACGTCCCCACCGACGACAAGCTGATCGCCGAGGGCATCGAGGGCCAGGTGCCCTACCGCGGCCCGCTCGCGAACGTGGCCTACCAGCTCGCCGGCGGACTCCGCCAGTCGATGTTCTACGTCGGAGCCCGCACCATCCCGGAGCTGAAGGCGCGCGGAAAGTTCGTACGGATCACGGCGGCGGGGCTCAAGGAGTCGCACCCGCACGACGTGCAGATGGTGGTGGAGGCGCCGAACTACCGGCGCTGAGGGGTTCTGGCGGGGGAGCGGCGGCGGGTCGGGATCGCGGCCCCTCTGCCCGACGGGCCTTCGGCCTGTACGCCCGCCACACCGGAGGGGCCGCGATCCCGACCCGCCGCCTCCCCCTCCGGGAGACGAGCACCGGTTCTCGGCTGAGGAGCGGGGGACGCAGCGTGAGCGGCGCGAGGCGCCGCCGCGACTGCGGTGGGAGGGCTTCCGCAGTCCCGGACGCGAGGAGTCGCCGACGCCCGCAACGACGGGCGCCGGTGAGCGACGGAGCAGGGCGGGAGCGGTGACCGGCGATCCGCGTTCCAGCGGATCGTCGCGGCGCGGACGTGGGGCGCTCTGTGGATCGTGGGCATCCGTGTGGGCCGACCGCGGGCGAGCGACGAGCGGAGCGAGGAGCGAGCCACAGTAAACTCGGCGTCATGGAGATCGAGATCGGGCGCGCCAAGCGTGCCCGCCGCGCGTATGCCTTCGACGACATCGCCGTCGTTCCGAGCCGCCGGACGCGCGACCCCGAGGTCGTGTCGGTGAAGTGGTCGATCGACGCGTACCAGTTCGCAACGCCGATCCTCGCGGCGCCGATGGACTCGGTGGTCTCGCCGGCGACGGCGATCCGGCTCGGGCACTTGGGCGCGCTCGGCGTCCTCGACCTTGAGGGCCTATGGACGCGCTACGAGGACCCGGAACCGCTGCTCGCGGAGATCCGGCAGTTACCCGCCGAGTCGGCGACGCAGCGGATGCAGGAAATTTACTCCGCACCGATCCGCCCCGAGTTGGTCACCGCACGCCTGGCCGAGATTCGGGCGGCGGGTGTCATCGTCGCCGGAGCGCTGTCACCGCAGCGGACCGCGGAGCTGTACCAGAGCGTCGTCGACGCCGGTGTCGACGTGTTCGTCATCCGTGGCACGACCGTCTCGGCCGAGCACGTCTCCCGCAACACCGAGCCGTTGAACCTCAAGAAGTTCATCTACGAGCTGGACGTGCCCGTCATCGTCGGTGGCGCCTCCACCTACACCGCGGCCCTGCACCTGATGCGTACCGGGGCGGCGGGCGTCCTGGTCGGTTTCGGGGGCGGCGCCGCCTCCACCACCCGCACCATGCTCGGCATTCAGGCCCCGATGGCGACCGCGGTCGCCGACGTCGCCGGCGCTCGCCGCGACTATCTCGACGAGTCGGGCGGGCGCTACGTGCATGTCATCGCGGATGGCGGCCTCGGCACCTCCGGCGACATCGTGAAGGCCGTCGCCGTCGGCGCGGACGCCGTCATGCTCGGCTCCGCACTCGCTCGCGCGACCGATGCTCCCGGCGGGGGTTGGCACTGGGGAGCAGAGGCGCACCACCCCCAGCTTCCGCGCGGCCGCCGCGTCGAGGTCGGCACGGTCGGCACCCTCGAGCAGGTCCTCTACGGCCCCGCCACCGGCGCCGACGGCACCGCGAACCTGATCGGTGCCCTCCGCCGCTCGATGGCAACCACCGGATACTCCGACCTGAAGGAGTTCCAGCGCGTCGAGGTCGTCGTAGCCCCCTACCAGCCGAGCTGACGCTCACCGAGCGAGGGAACCCCGGGCCGTCGAGGGCGCCCTTGATAGCGGGCTCCCTCGACGGCCGGTGGTTCCCTCGATGCGGCGCACCCCAGCGCGGGCCAGCCGGACGAGCAGAGGTCGGCTGTCGTAGGCCTCTCGCCAGCCCCAGCGGACGACCCGGTGGCCGCGGGCGCGGAGTCGATCCTCCCGGCGCTTCTCGGCCAGCAGCACGTACTCGGGGGAGCGACCCCGAAGGAACGCGGGGTCGGAGTACTTGTGGTCGCCGTCCGCTTCGCCGACCACCTCCGCTTCCTCGAAAAAGAAGTCGACTCTTCCGGCGAGTCCATCATCATCGTGCACAGGATGTTGCAGCACTGGTGCGGGTAGTCCACCGCTGTGCATCGCCACCCGGCTGATCGACTCTAGCGGCGTTTCGGAGGCGGGATCGGCGAAGGCGATGACCGCGGCGCTGGTCGTGCGGCCGCGGGAGCCGGGCGGCAGCTCCGCGTGCCGACAGAGGAGCTCTTCTCGCCTGAGTAGGGGTGACCCGTCCTCATCGACGAGGCGGAGGGCGTGATCGGCCGCGACGACGGCGCGCCGGAAGGAGGAGAACCGCGCCAGATCGAAGACGGTCTGCGCGAGGTCGGAGACGGCGAGTCCGTCGATCAGTGCGAGTGAGGGCAGACGCGCGCTCCGATGCTCCGCGACGCCGTTCCGCGTCCGGCTACCGACGTCCGTTGCTCCCTCGACGTGGACGGTCGCCGCGAGTGGTTCGACCAGGGGGAGCCCCCAGACCGCCGCAGCCGACTCGCGGAGGAAGAAGGGCGCGGTCCAGGTCGCGGCCACGGCGTCGATCCGCGCCCGTTGCCGCTCGTCCACGGAGGCTTTCCCCCACTCGCCCGCTCGCACGTACACCCCACGGCGCAGCCGCACGAACTCGTCCGACCGTCCGCAGCCCTCGTCCTGAAAGATCTCCACCGCACTCATCCCCCCACTCTCCCCTTCCCCCCGCTCCCTCCTACCCCCTCCCCCCAATCTGTGGAAACCCCCCACCCCCCTGTGGATAGTGAGGGAACCCCGGACCGTCGAGGCCTCCACGATTAGCAGGCTCCCTGGACGGGTCGGGGTTCCCTCGACAGGAGGGAGGCGCGCGCGCCTAAGCTAGTTCGGTCACCGAGTCAGCAGCGTCGCACGGCGCGGAGGGAGCACGCATGGTCGAGGTCCGCAGGGTCAAGCTGCCCGGTGTCGGAGTGCTGCACACGTTCCTGACGGCCGACGGTGGCAAGGTCGGCGTGATCGCGCACCGGTCGGGGCACAGCGACCTGATCACCTTCGCCGAGGGGGACCAGGACGGCGCCAAGGTGTCGCTCCGTTTGAGCGATGACGAGGCGCACACACTCGCGGAGCTGCTCGGCGGTACGCAGATCACCGAGTCGCTGACCGCGCTCGACCAGATCCCCGGCCTCTCGATAGATTGGTTCACCGTCGACTACGACGACCACATCGCCGGTCAGCAGCTCGGCAAGCCCGCCGACCGCGGGATCGTCGGCCTCACCGTCGTCGCCGTCGTCCGCGGGGACGCCGCGAATCCGGCGCCGGCCCCCGACTTCCGGGTCTTCCCGGGCGACACCCTCGTGGTCGCGGGCAGCCCCGAGAAGGTCGCCAAGGCGTTTGCCTTCTTCCGCACCGGCAGCTTCGCCAAGACGGTCGACGCCCCGCCCGGAGCCTGAGGATGCACCACGGCGAAGACCTCATCGTCCTCGGCCTCCTGTTCGTCGTCGCCTACGTCCTGGGCCGTCTGGGGAGGACGATCGGGCTCCCGGCCATCCCGATCTACATGGTCGTCGGGCTCCTCGCGAGTCCGAACTTCCCACTGTTCCCGCTGGACTTCGAGCCGAGCTACATCGAGCTGACCGCGGTCTTCGGCCTGATCCTGCTGCTGTTCAACCTCGGCCTCGAGTTCGACCAGGACGAGTTCTTCGGCAACGCCGTGCGGCTGATCCTCTCCGGCGGCTCGTACATCGCGGTCAACATGGCCGTTGGCCTGGGCTTCGGCTTCGCGCTGGGCTGGGGGAGTCGTGAGGCGCTGATCATCGCCGGCATCACGGCCACGAGTTCGAGCGCGATCGTCACCAAGCTGCTGATCGAGCTCAAGCGCCTGGCGAATCCCGAGACGCCGATGATCCTGGGCGTGACCGTGGTCGAGGACATCTTCATCGCGGTGTACCTGGCGATCGTGTCCGTCGTGCTCTCGGGCGAGACCGAGCCGTGGCCGGTCGTGCTGAAGCTGTTCATAGCGTTCGCGTTCCTCGTCGTGATGTTCTCGGTCGCCCGCTGGGGCGGGAAGGTCGTCTCACGCCTCTTCCGCACCCGCGACGATGAGCTGTTCACCATCCTGTTCTTCGGCCTCGCCCTTCTTTTCGGCGGGATCGGCGAGGTCCTCGGAGTGACGGACGCGATCGGCGCGTTCCTGATCGGTCTCGTGATCGGAGCGACGCGGTTCCGCTCCCGGGTCGAGCACATCGCGATCCCATTGCGCGACGTGTTCGGCGCCTTCTTCTTCGTCAACTTCGGGCTGGGGCTTGACCCGGGTGCGTTCCCGAGCGTGGTAGTCCCGGTGCTGATTGCCGCGGTGATGACGATCGTGCTCAATCTTGGCGCCGGGCAGTTCGTCGCGTGGCTGAACAAGCTCGGGCCGCGTGCGGGATTGAATGCGGCGTTCATCCTGCACAACCGCGGCGAATTCGCGCTCATCCTCGCGACACTCTCGCTCTCGGCCGGGCTCGACGAGCGGATTCAGCCCTTCGCGGGCCTGTACGTGCTGATCATGGCGATCGTGGGACCGATCCTGGCCTCGCGCTCCGAGAGCATCGGCGCGCTGCTCTCGCGCAGGAGGCATCACGCGGCACCGGCGGCGATGTCGGCGATGGACGACGAGGACTTCGCGCTCGTGGAGGCCGCGATGGCCGCACCCGCCGCCACCGCCGAGGAGGCCTTCGCTCCTCCGAGACGCCCCGCGGAGCCGGACGAGCTGGACGACGAGTTTCCCGATCCGATGCGGCAGGTCTTGATCGACCAGGCGATGCAGCAGTCCGACGGTGCCGACGACTCCCGCCCCCGCCGCCCGCGGGAGCCGGACTACTGATCCACGGACCTCCCACGCTCACGGGTTAGGCTTCCTGGGGCCCGCGGGACACCGCGCGGATCGAAGTCGGACGAGGGACGAATGATGCAGAGCACGCTCTGGCAGGTGGCCAGGCGCCCGCGCTGGATCGCCGCGCTGCTGCTCGCGCTCCTGGTTGCCGGGCTTTTCGCTGGGCTGGGCCAGTGGCAGGTCGGCCGTGCGGTCGAGGCCGCCGCGCCCGACTCCGGAGTGTCGGAGACGACGCTCCCGCTCCGGGAGGTCGCGACCCCCTCCCGCTCGATTACGGCCACCGCCGACGGCCAGCGCGTGGAGGGTTCCTCCGCGTTCGTGCCGGGCGGAGCCGAGATCCTTGGTGGCCGCCTCAACGGCGAGCAGCCCGGCTGGTGGGTGATCGCCCGCACCCGAACCGCCGACGCCGATCTGGTGCTCGCCTACGGCTGGACTCGGGACCAGGCGCGGGCGCAGTCGGTCGCGGACGCGCTGAACAGTGGACGCGAGCAGGCACCCTCCTCCTTCTCCGGCCGCCTCGTCGCGAACGAGGCCGCCGAGGCACCGGCCGAGGGCCTGGACCCGACGACGCTCACCGCGCTCTCGATCCCCGCGCTCGTGAACCGTTGGCCGGACCCGCCGCGGGACGTCTATCTGGGCTATGTCGTCATCGACGAGCCGGTCGCGGGCCTGGCGGCCATTGACTCCCCGGCTCGCGTCAGCGACGTCTCGCTGAACTGGCTCAACGTCTTCTACGCGATCGAGTGGGCCGTGTTCGCCGGCTTCGCCCTCTACCTCTGGTTCCGCCTGGTCAAGGACGCCTGGGAGCGCGAGGCCGAGGAGGCGCTCGACGCCGAGGAGCGCGCCCGGGCCGCCGGGGCCGGGTCGCCCGCCCCCGCATCGTAAACTGGTCGCCATGCCCCTCGAGCCCAAGCCTGCGCAGTTCCCTGCGATCCGGAGCGCGCTGCGCTTCTACCGGGTGACCTCGATCATCACCGGCGTCATGCTGCTCCTGCTCTGCGCCGAGATGCTCCTGAAGTACGTCCTCCACCTCGAGCTGTTCGCGTTCGGCCAGCAGGGCGTGCTGCACGTCGCCCCGATGTATGAGGTTCCGGGGGGCGAGTACAGGTCGAGCGGCACCGGCGCGAACGTCTCGACGGGCATCCTGATCGCGCACGGATGGTTCTACGTCGTCTACCTCTTCGCCGACTTCCGCCTGTGGAGCCTGATGCGCTGGCCGTTCGCCCGCTTTGTCCTGATCGCGCTGGGAGGCGTGGTGCCAACCCTCTCCTTCATTGTCGAGACTCGTATCGCCCGCGAAGTTGAGCAGTACCTCCAGCGCCGGAGCGCCAACACTGACCCGAATACCCCGACCGACTCCGTGGAGGCCCCCCATTAGCGAGCAGCCCACCGCTCCCCAACCGCACCTGTCCGAGCAGCCGGTGCTCGTCGTCGACTTCGGCGCGCAGTACGCGCAGCTGATCGCACGGCGGGTCCGTGAGGCCAACGTGTACTCCGAGATCGTGCCCTCAAACGCGACGGCCGCCGAGATCGCCGCGAGGTCACCGGTGGGCATCATCCTCTCTGGCGGCCCGTCCAGCGTGTACGAGGAGGGCGCCCCGCAGCTCGACCCGGCGATCTTCGACCTCGGGGTCCCCGTCCTGGGCATCTGCTACGGCTTCCAGGTGATGGCGAAGACGCTCGGCGGCGAGGTCGCCAACACGGGGCTGCGTGAATACGGAGCGACGGACGCCGCGATCTCGACCAACGGCGGCGTGCTCCTCGGCGATCAGCCCGCCGACCAGACGGTGTGGATGAGTCACGGCGACTCGGTCGCCCAGGCGCCAGAGGGGTTCGAGGTTCTCGCCTCCACCACCTCCACCCCGGTGGCCGCTTTCGGTAACGACGAGCGGCGCCTCTACGGCGTGCAGTGGCACCCGGAGGTCAAGCACTCCGCCTACGGCCAGGCCGTGATCGAGAACTTCCTGCACCGTGCCGCGGGCATCCCCGCCGACTGGAACTCCTCCACTGTGATCGACGACCAGGTCGCGGTGATCCGCGAGCAGGTTGGCTCCGGCCGCGTGATCTGCGGCCTCTCCGGCGGAGTCGACTCCGCTGTCGCCGCCGCGATCGTGCATCGCGCGATCGGCGACCAGCTGACCTGCGTGTTCGTCGACCACGGCCTCCTCCGCAAGGACGAGCGTCGCCAGGTCGAGGAGGACTACGTCGCCGCGACCGGTGTCCGCCTGGTCACCGTCGACGCGCGCGAGCAGTTCCTCGACGCGCTCGCCGGCGTCAGCGATCCGGAGCAGAAGCGCAAGATCATCGGACGCGAATTCATTCGCACGTTCGAGGCGGCTGCCGAAGCGCTCGTGCTGGAGGCGAAGGGCGAGGGCGAGTCGATCGACTTCCTCGTGCAGGGCACGCTCTACCCCGACGTCGTCGAGTCCGGCGGCGGCACCGGTACCGCCAATATCAAGTCGCACCACAACGTCGGCGGGCTCCCGGAGGACCTGCAGTTCGCGCTCGTCGAGCCGTTGCGCGCTCTGTTCAAGGATGAGGTCCGGGCGATCGGCCGCGAGCTCGGCCTCCCCGAGGCGATCGTCGGACGCCAGCCGTTTCCCGGGCCTGGACTCGGCATCCGCATCGTCGGAGAGGTCACCCAGGAACGGCTCGACCTGCTCCAGGACGCCGACGCGATCGTCCGCGCCGAACTCACCGCCGCCGGCCTCGACTCCGAGATCTGGCAGTGCCCGGTCGTCCTCCTCGCGGATGTCCGCTCCGTCGGCGTCCAGGGCGACGGCCGCACCTACGGCCACCCGATCGTGCTGCGCCCCGTCTCCTCCGAGGACGCGATGACCGCCGACTGGACCCGCCTGCCCTACGACCTGCTCGCCCGTATCTCCAACCGCATTACCAACGAGGTGAGCGGAGTGAACCGGGTCGTACTGGATGTGACGTCCAAACCCCCCGGCACCATCGAGTGGGAGTAGCCCCGCGGGCCTCCGCACGGTCATCTGCGGCGTTGTCGTCGGTTGCGATACCGCTGGTATCGCGCCCTTCTCCGCCTTGCAGCTGACCGCGCGGAGGCCCGCGGGCGGGGCGGGGCGGGTGTGATTTGCAGGGGATTTGGCCGCGGAGGCGGATCCTGCGGCTTGCGATGGTGTGAGGGGCGAGAAGACCCTGCGAATCGTGCGGAGTCCTGCGAATCGTGCGGTGGGGCGTACGGTGTCGGCCCGGGAGGGGGCTAGGCGGGGGTGTCGAGGACGCCGATGAAGCGGGTGCCGATGCCGTCGTACTCGTCGCGGCGGTGGCCCTCGGGGTGGTGCGGCCAGGAGGCGGGGGAGTGGTCCTCGCAGACGAGGAAGGTGAACTCGGGCCACCACTTCTTCGGGCGGGCGGCCTCGGAGCGGCCGCAGACGGTGCAGTCGAGGCTCACCCATACCGGACGCCGACCGGTGCGATTTGCGCGCGACTGCACCAGCCACGCCGGCGGATCCTGTTCGAGGGCGGCCAGCTCCTCCTCCGAGAGGCGGGTGGGGATGCCGTGCCGCGTCGCCATCTCGAGGGGGATGTCGAGGCGCTGAGCGGCCTCGCGACGCGTAATCATCCGGCCACCCTAACCCAGCGCCGGGCGCTGACCCGGAGGCCGCAGCGACGCGCGCGACAGCAGCCACTCCAGCGGACCCTGCCCCACGAACCGCCGCCACACCACCGCGGCGACGAGGGAGCCGATCGCGAACACTCCGAGTAGGGACCAGCTCCGCCACGCCTCGAAGTCGAACGGCTCGTAGGGCACCAGGTAGATCGCTAGCGCGACGAGCTGGAGCGAGTAAATCGTGAGCGGCATGGCGCCGACGGCGGCCAGCGGAGTTGCGGCCCGCGCCAGAAGGGTCAGCCGCTGCAGGAGGGCCGTCAGCGCTCCGATGGCGACGCAGGCGACCCCGCCCGCGCCGATCAGCTCGGCCGTCGTGCTCGCGTGTGCCTCGACCGCCTCCGGCCCACCCTGTAGCAGCCCCCGCCATAGCCGAGGACCGCCGCCACGGCACCACCGACGACGGCCCAGCGCTGAGTGGTCGCCGAGCGGATGTCGGAGCGCGCGATCAGCAGCCCGAGGATGACGTACGCGGTCCACGACGGGACCGGGTAGTACTGGGTGAACCAGTTCAGCGGCTGCGCGGCGAGGAGCGCCTCAGTGGGCGGAAGAGCCGAGAGCCAGGTGCCGCCGGTGTCGGCCAGCGCGTCGACCGCGAGAGGACCGGCGATCGCGGTTACCGCGACCGGCACGGCCAGGAGCGCCCGGGGCAGAAAGAGCAGGAGCGCGGCGACGAGGAACATCACGCCGTAGTGCGGCAGGATCACCGCAATGGGCGTCCCGAGCAGTGTCAGGGCGGCGCCGAGGATGAGCAGGTACAGCCCGCGGAGCAGGATTGACCCGGTGTCGCGCCAGGGGTGAAGGGAGCGGCCGGCGCCTCCGGTTATCAGCCCGATCGACACTCCGGCGAGTACGGCGAAGAGGACCGAGCTGCGTCCGTTCCAGAGCATTTCGATCTCGACTGGAGCGAGATGGGCGGCGAACATCCCGAGTACGGCCAGCCCGCGCGCGACATCGAGGCCGACGATGCGGGAGTCTGCGGCGACACTCATCACTCCATCGTGCCAGGCCCGCGGGCAGAGCATCCGGGCCGGCGGCGAGGCTGACAGGGAGCACAGACGACGACGAGCGCCCGACCCGGAGGTCGAGCGCCCGTCGGACGTGTCGCGCTGAGCTACTCGGGGACGATCTGCTACTGGCGGACTGCTACTGGCGGAAGATCGCGATGAGGCGCAACAGCTCCAGGTACATCCATACGACGGTGACCAGGATGCCGTAGGCGCCGGTCCATCCGTAGATGCGGGGGAGGCGGTTGCGCACGCCCTGCTGGATGAACTCGAAGTCCATCACGAGCGAGTACGTGGCGAGAGCGACGGCGATCAGGCCGATCACGATACCGATGAAGCCGGTGCGCAGACCGAAGCCGCCGCCCACGCCGAAGAGGCCCAAGCCCAGATTGACCAGCGAGAAAACCGCATAGCTGATCATGCCGATAAAGAAGATCTTGTTGAGCTTCGGCGAGGTGCGGATCTTGCCGTTCATGAACAGCGCCAGGGTGACGCCGATCACGATGACGGTCGCCATGAGGGCCTGGACGACCGCTCCGGCGTACGCGCTCTCGAAAAAGCGGGAGATCGCTCCGACACCGATGCCCTGGGTCGCGGCATAGCCGAGGATCAGTGCGGGCGACGGGACCTTCTTGAAGGCGTTCACGATGCCCAGGACCAGTGCGACGAGCACGGCCGGGAGCATCAGCTGCGGGACGAACCAGCCGACGGCGGCACCCGCGAGGAGCACCACGAAGGCGAGTGCCGTCTTCGCGAGAGTGTCTTCGACGGTCATCCGATCGGTCTCGACCGACCCGGCGGCCGGGCGGCTGTACATCTGGTCGAGCGTGCCGGGGGAGACGTCAGGGACGTCCTGCACGCGGCCGGCGTAGCCGCGGTTGCTGAACTCCGGGCGCCCGAAGGCCGGATTGTTGCTTGCCATGGTTCCTCTTCTTTCAGGTGCGCCGGTCTCCGAAGGAGCTCGCGAATCTGAGTCACTGTGGGTGCGGGGTGCGCCGCTATGTTCCCGAAGGAATCGCGACGATGACCACTACCTTATCTGAGAGCACCTCTCAGAGTCTGGCTGTTCTCTTCGAGCGGACCTCGACTCCGCTGCGAGTCGTACGAGCCCACACGTAGGATGCCCGCATGCCCGCGCGCTTGTCCCCGCTCGTCATCGGCCACCGAGGCGCGAGCGGTTACCGCCCCGAGCACACCCGCTCCGCATACGAGCTGGCTGTTGCGCTCGGCGCCGACGCGCTCGAGCCCGATCTTGTGGCCACTCGCGACGGCGTCCTGGTCCTCCGGCACGAGAACGAGATTTCGGGCACGACCGATGTGGAGCGGCGCCCCGAGTTCGCCTCGCGGCGCACCACCAAGCGGATCGACGGCCGTGAGATCACCGGCTGGTTCACCGAGGACTTCACCTGGGACGAGCTCTCGGTGCTCCGCGCCCGCGAGCGGCTGCCTTCGGCACGCCCCTCCAGCGCCACCTTCGACGGGCAGTTCCCCCTGCTGCGCTTCAGCGAGCTGCTGGCGCTGCTGGATCGGGCGGCGCAGGACGAGCCGCTCGCGCCGCCGGGGCTCGTCGCCGAGATTAAGCATGCGACCTACTTCGCGGCGATCGGACTGCCGCTGGACGTGCTGCTGCGCGAGGAACTCTCCGCTGCCGGCTGGGGTCCGCGTGACCCGCGGCTGACGATCGAGAGCTTCGAGAAGACCGTTCTGGAGCGGCTCGCGGTGAGCGGAGTTGGCGCTCGCCGCGTCTACCTGCTCGAGTCGCGGGGAGCCCCGCCGGACCTAGTCGCCGCTCACGGCGCCGCCGCGACCCCCTACTCCGCCTTCACCACGCCGGCTGGGCTGCGCAATCTCGTCGGTGTCGTCGACGGAATCAGCGTCGACAAGAAGATGCTTCTCTCCCGCGACGCGGCCGGACGGGCCATCGGGGCGGGCCCACTGGTCGCGGACGCCCACGACGCCGGGCTCGAGGTCTACTGCTGGACCCTGCGCGCCGAGAACCGCTTCCTCGAGAAGGTGCACCGCCGCGGGAAGGACCCGGCGGAGTACGGCGCCTGGCGGGAGGAGTTCGCGATGATCCTCCGCTGCGGAGTCGACGGCGTCTTCGCCGATCAGCCCGACTTGGCGATCGAGGCGCGAGCCGCAGAGTTGGAGCGCCGGCACCGCCGCTGAGCGCACCCGAGGCGTGGATCGCTGGCCCTCCGGCGCGTGCCGGGCGGACGCGGAGGCTGCGCTGGCATCATCGGGACACTCTGGCCGCAACCCCCGTTCGAGAGGAGGGCCCGTGTCCACCCGCGACCGCATCACCCGCCGCTGGATCACCACCGGCGTCCTCGCCGCGATCGGTGTCGCCGCCGTGTACTGGCTCGCCGTCCTCACGCCGCAGGGCCAGGGCGTAGAGAACTCGGGGCTCCGCGGAGCCGATCTCGTGTTCGGCCGGGCCGCCGGCACCGCGGCGGGAACCCTCGCCGACGTCACTCCGCTCTCGATGGTCGTCGGCGCGCTGCTCGCTGCGGCGATCGCGCTGATCCGTCGGCGGCCCGCGCTGGCCGTCGCGTCCGTCGGCTCCATCGTGGTCACCGCCGGACTCACACAGCTGCTGAAGAACGTGGTGCTCGACCGGCCCGAGCTGGTCGACACCGACTCCTGGTACACCGGCGGCAGCTTCCCCAGCGGGCACACCGCAGCGGCGGTCTCGGTCGTCTTCGCCCTGGCGATGGTCGTGCCCGGGCGAGCGCGCACCGTCGTGCTCTCGCTGGGCGGAGCGGTCGTGGTGCTGGTCGGCAATGTGACGATGGCCGCATCCTGGCATCGAGCGAGCGATGTCCTGGGGCCGACCTCGTCGCGCTGGTGTCCGCCTCCGCGGCCTGCGCCTGGCTGACGACGCGTGCTCAAGTGGGCCGAGCGCCGCGCAAGCACCCGCGACGCGGCGTGAACCGGTTGCTCCTGGCGTGCGCGGTGGTCGTGGTGGTGCTGCTCGCGGCGCTCGCCGTACAGGGCATTCAGTACTACCCGGACGACACGAAGGACCTCGCCGCCTTCGCCCTGCTCCAGCTGCTGGCGGTATCGACTTCGACTCTTGCCGTGCTCGGCTTCTCGCTCGCCTGGCGCGGCCTGGATGTCGGCGGGGCGCTCACCTCGTCCGTGCCGCGGCCGCGGAGCGCCTGACCCGGTCCCGGTGTCGGAGGGGCGATCTACACTCGGAGGGACATGAGCTTTCTCTTCGATCCGAGCGACTCCCGCGCCACCCCGGTCATCGTCGGTCCCCCGGCGGCCCCGCGGAGGCGCCCACCACCGACCCGGCGCACGAGCAGCTGGTCGCAGGGCTGAACCCGCAGCAGCGCGAGGCGGTCGAGTACCGCGGGGACGCCCTGCTGATCGTCGCGGGGGCGGGCTCGGGCAAGACCAGCGTGCTGACGCGGCGCATCGCGAGCCTCCTGGGCAATAGCGAGGCGTGGCCGAGTCAGATCCTCGCGATCACGTTCACCAACAAGGCCGCGGCCGAGATGCGTGAGCGCGTCGAGAAGCTGGTGGGGCAGAGAGCCGAGGGGATGTGGATTTCGACGTTCCATTCCGCGTGCGTGCGCATTCTGCGCCGCGAGGCCGAGAACTTCGGCATGACCGGTTCGTTCACGATCTACGACTCGGGAGATCAGCGGGCGCTGCTCAAGCGCATCGTGAAAGACCTGGAGGCCGACTCGCTCGGGATCACCGTAGCGAGCGCTTCCGCGAAGATCTCGAAGCTCAAGAACGAGCTGGCCGACGTCGACTCCTACGCGCGGACGGCGAACCTCAGCGACCCGAATGAAGAGATGTTCCTCCAGGTCTTTCGGGCCTACTCGCGGGCGCTCGAGGGAGCGAACGCCTTCGACTTCGATGACCTGATCGCGCAGACGGTCTACCTCTTCCGGGTTTTTCCGCAGGTCGCCGCGAAATACCAGCGCCGCTTCCGGCATGTGCTGGTCGATGAGTACCAGGACACGAACCACGCGCAGTACTCGCTGATCCACGAGCTCACCCGCCCCGTCCCGCCGGCAACCATCTCGGCGGCCCGGTTCGACCGGCCCTACCGCGGACCGGTCACGGCCGACGGCTCCATCCCGGGGGCCTCGCTGACCGTTGTCGGCGACTCCGACCAGTCGATCTACGCGTTCCGCGGGGCCGACATCCGCAATATCGTCGAGTTCGAGCGCGACTTCCCGGGCTGCCGGGTGATCCTGCTCGAGCAGAACTACCGCTCGACGCAGAACATTCTCTCGGCCGCGAACGCCGTCATCTCCAACAACTTCGACCGGCGGGCGAAGAACCTGTGGTCCTCCAGCGGCGACGGGGAAAAGATCGTCGGCTACACCGGGTACTCCGGTCACGATGAGGCGCAGTTCGTCGTCGACGAGATCGCGCGCCTACACGCGGCGGGCACGGGCTACGACGAGATCGCGGTCTTCTACCGCACCAACGCCCAGACCCGTGCGCTCGAGGAGATCTTTATCCGCTCGGCACTGCCCTACCGGATCCTCGGCGGTACCAAGTTCTACGAGCGCGCCGAGATCAAGGACGCGCTGGCGTACCTGATCGCCGTCGCGAATCCGGCCGACGTTCTCGCGTTGCGGCGCATCATGAACACCCCGAAGCGCGGCATCGGCCCGGCGACCCAGGCGCAGTTGCAGTCGTTCGCCGACACCAACGCGGTGACCCTGCGCGAGGCGATGCGCAACGCCGGCTCGCTGGGGATGGGCCCGAAGGTGACGAAGGCGATCGTTGACCTTGTGACTCTCCTCGACGAGTGCGCGCTGATGCTCGACCCCGCTCGCGAGGGCGGCGAGGCGAAGGTGCACGAGGTGCTGACGGCGCTGCTCACTCGCAGCGGCTACCTCGACATGCTCCGTGCGAGCCGCGATCCGCAGGACGAGGCGCGCGCCGAGAACGTCGACGAGCTGATCGCGGTCACGAAGGAGTTCGCGCGCAACAACCCCGACGGCGGACTGGTCGACTTCCTCACCGAGGTCTCCCTCGTCGCCGCGGCCGACGACCTCGACGACGACTCCGGCACCGTCTCCCTGATGACGCTGCACACGGCCAAGGGGCTCGAGTACGACGCCGTGTTCCTCACCGGTATCGAGGAGGACCTCCTGCCGCACCGCATCTCGGCCAACGAGCCGGGCGGCCCGGCGGAGGAGCGGCGGCTGTTCTACGTGGGCATCACCCGCGCCCGCAAGCGGCTCTACCTCTCGCTCGCGATGACTCGCGCGCAGTACGGCGAGACCTCGGTCGCGATGCCGAGCCGGTTCCTGCAAGAGATCCCCGGCGAGCTGATCCAGTGGCGGCAGTCGCCGGGCGCGGCGACCTCGCGGGGCGGCACTCAGCCCCGGGCGCTCAATGCGCAACGGCCCGGCTTCGGCCGGTCGCGCTCGAACACGGAGTTTCGGGAGGCGCTCGCCGCGGCGCCGAAGGCCAAGGGAGACTTCCCCAACCGGATCACCGGCATGGTGCGCGACAACGGCGACCTCGAGCTGATCGCGGGCGACCGCATCCGGCACACCGACTTCGGCGAGGGGCGCGTGAACGCGGTGACCGGTGAGGGCTCGAAGCGTGTCGCGCATGTGCTCTTCGATCAGGTCGGGGCGAAGAAGCTACTGATCAAGGTCGCGCCGATTGAGAAGATCTAGCCCGGTGGTGGGCGGCACAGCGTCGGCGCGGTTCGCGACGGAGGCGTTCTCGCCGGCGGTCCTCGCGGTCATCGTGCCGGTTCTGGTCGGCGCGCGAGTCGCGGATCCGCCTCTGCTCGGCATCGCGTGGGGTGCACTGGCGGCCCTCTTCGTGGGGGCGGTACCCTACCTGATCATCCGTTTGCTGTTGCGCAGCGGGCGGATCCACGGCGACCACCACATACCGGACCGGCGCGAGCGCGCGCTGCCGATCGGCCTGGCGCTGGTCTCCATCGTGGTCGGGCTGGTGCTTCTCGCTCTGCTCGGCGCTCCCGCGGCGGTGACGACGTTCGGTGTGGTGACGGTGGCCGTGGTGCTGGCCGTCGGCCTGGTCACTCTCGTGTGGAAGCTGTCCGGTCACGCGGCGGTCGTCGCGACCTGCGCCGTCGTCGTGCTGATCGGCTACGGACCGCTCTCCCTCCTGATCAGCGTGCCGATCGTGCTCTGGGTGCTCTGGTCGAGGGTGCGCCTCGGCGCGCACACCCCCGCCCAAGTGCTCGCCGGCGCCGCCGTCGGCACCGTCCTCGCCTGGACCGTCTGGTCCCTCCTCGCCTAACCCCCGCCCCCCCGCCCCCTCCCCCCGCCCCCCGAGCCCCGCGAGATGCCTCTTATGAAGGCGACACGCCGTGTCGGGCGTACTCAAGTGGCATCTCGCGGGGAGGGGGGGGCGGGGCTGGTTAGTCGGCGTAGCGGGCGACGAGTTCGCGCTTGAGGATCTTGCCGCTCGGGCCCAGGGGGAGCGCCTCGACGAACTCGATGCGGCGCGGGAACTTGAAAGCGGCGAGGTGTTCGTTCGCGTGGGCGATCAGCTCTGCCGCCGTGGCGGTCGCCGACGGGGCGAGGATCACCGCGGCCATCACCTCCTGACCGTGGCGCTCGTCCGGGATGCCGAAGACCGCTGCGTTCTGCACGGCCGGGTGCCTGATCAGCACCTCCTCGACCTCCCGCGGGTACACGTTGTAGCCGTTGCGGATGATCATGTCCTTCGTCCGGTCCAGGATGCGGACGTAGTCCTCCTCGTCCTTCGTGCCGAGGTCGCCGGTGCGGAACCAGCCGTCGACGACCGCCTCCGCGGTGGCTACCGGATTACCGAGGTACCCCTTCATCAGGTTGTGACCACGGACCACGATCTCGCCGAGTTCGCCTCGCGGGAGCAGCTTGATGTGGTCGGCGACGTCGTGCCGGGCGACCTCGACCTCGACGCCCCAGATCGGTGTGCCGACGGTACCCGCCCGGGGTGGAACTCCGACGTGGTTGAACGTGGCGACCGGGGAGGTTTCGGTGAGCCCGTAGCCCTCGTAGATCTCGACTCCGAACACCTCGCGGAACCGCTCGATCACCGCGATGGGCAGGGCGGCACCTCCAGAGACCGCGTAGCGCAGCGGCGGCCGGTCCGCGCGCCGAGTCGCCGCGTCGAGCAGGGCGACGTACATCGTGGGCACGCCCTCGAACACCGTGCAGCCGTGGGCGATCATCGCCTCGAGCGCAGCGTCGCCGTCGAACTTCGGCACCAGCACGACGGTGGCGGCGGTGCGGAAGGCCGTGTTCATCGCGCAGACCTGCCCGAAGGTGTGGAACAGCGGCAGCGCCCCGAGGACCACGTCGCCGGGGTGTAGGTCGAAGGTGTTCATCAGCAGCACGTCCGACTGCGAGACGATCGCGAAGTGCGTCCCCTCCGCCCCCTTCGGGCGTCCGGTGGTGCCGCTGGTGTACAGAATCGTCGCCGTGTCGGAGGGGGAGCGGGGCACGTAGCCGTCGATCGGAGTCGCGGCGGCGGCGAGGTCCTCGAGGCGCGGCAGGGGCGAGTCGTCGCCGTCGGGCACCATCACGCTGAGCACGGGCACGCCGGCGAGGTCCGCACCGGCGGCGCCCTCGGCGAGCAGAGGAGCCGCGCACACGAGCGCGGCGGCTCCGGAGTCGCGCAGGACGTAGGCGATCTCGTCGTGCTTGAGCAGTGCGTGCACCGGGACCACCACGGCGCCCAAAGCGAGCACCGCGAAATAGCCGCGCGGAAAATCCGGGACGTTCGGGATCAGCAGCGCCACGCGGTCGCCCGGGCCGATGCCCTCGGCGCGGAGAGCTCCGGCGTAGGCCCGGGTCTGCCGCCAGAGGGTCGCGTAGTCGACGGTCTGGCGGCAAACGCGGATCGCGATCGTGT
The DNA here is from genome assembly GCF_004011095.1 of Rathayibacter rathayi. Classification (GTDB taxonomy): domain Bacteria; phylum Actinomycetota; class Actinomycetes; order Actinomycetales; family Microbacteriaceae; genus Rathayibacter; species Rathayibacter rathayi. Next base: position 409,445 of record NZ_CP028129.1, read on the forward strand.
CCGGAGTGCGCCGCGCCGCCTCCGCGAGGATTGCCGCGACGGAGAGGGTGCCGACGGCGGCGGTCGGCGGTGGGGGAGCGGCGGGGGCCTCGGCCATACGGGGTTCGGTGCTGCTCATCGGGGCTCCAGTCGTCGTGACCGCCGCGGCAGTCACCGGGTGCTCCACCGTAGATCCGCCGGGCGGCCGCGTCGAGCGTTCCGCACGGGATCGTCAGCACGGGTGGGCGGGCCGTGCGCATCCCGGCTCCCGGCGGAAGGGGGTGCGGCCGGCGAGCGCCGTTACCTACAGTCGGAGTGCCCGGCTCCGGGGGCGAGACGACGGGAGGCGCAGATGCGCGGTGAGGTGACGCTGCACACGGACGCCGTCGTGACCGCTCCGTTCGCCCTGGCGGTGATCGCGGAGGCGACCGGCTCCCGCGTGGTCGGGGCACGGACGGCCGACGCGCATGTGCCGCTCTACAGCGGTCCGACGAGTGCGCGAGTCGAGATCGCGGGCTTCGGGGACAGCGTGCCGATCACCGTGGATGTGCGCGACGAGCGCGGGATCGACGAGGCGCGAGCGGCGGCGCAGGCGCTCGGGCTGGAACTCGCGGCCTACGCGGGCTGGGAGGTCGTGGCCGCCTTCTGAGCGTCGCGGCGGACCCGGGCGAGGTAGTAGCGGCTCGGCGCCGTGCGGAAGGCCGCGGGGAGGCGGCGGTAGATGGCGAAGGTGCACCCGAGCGCACGCTCGAACCGCGCCTCCTGCCGGGCGCTCCAGCGGAAGCCGAACGGCTCGCGCAGCTCGGCGGGCAGTAGCCCGGCCGTCATCAGGCGGAGGTAGGGGCCGAGCGGGCGCAGGTACCAGGCGGCGATGCTCGGTCCGAGCAGGTCCTGGGCGACGCGGCGGGCGGCCGGCGTGACCTCGAGGCGTCCCAGCTCGCGCTGCCAGTAGGCGTCGAAGGCGGCGCGGGAGTCGGGCCAAAGCTCCTCGGGCATCTGCAGGGCCGCGCCGACGACGACGGAGCGGCGCACGATGTCGTCCGCCTCCTCCTCGGTGAGCGCGCCGAACGCGCCCTCGTAGAGCTGCAGCATCGATTGGGTGAGGGTCGCGGCGACCCAGCGCTGCAGCTCCGGATCGAACGCGGTGTAGCCGGGTCCGCGGACGGGCAGGTGCGCTCGGTTGACCCGGCGGCGGACGGCACGCACGTCCTCCGCGGTGCCGTAGTGCAGGACGTAGAGGTAGGAGAGGGTGCCGTGCAGGCGGTTCGCCGCACGGCGCACGAAGTCGGAGTGCTCGGCGACCCCCTGGCCGACGGCGGGGTACGCGATCTGGAGCAGGATCGCCCGCGCACCCGCCACCAGGAACACGCCCTCGCGGAAGACGTCCGGGGTCGGGGAGGCCGATGACATGCGACCACGCTACGCGGCCGCAGCGAACCGGAGCAGCGGCAGAGGTGCTCGGCGGGCGCGCGGCCGACGCTGAGCCGCGGTACGGGAAGCGTCCGGCGGGTGCGGAGTAGACTCGGCGCGGCCCAGGGACAGTGCCGAGACTCCGGCGCCGTCCGGGCCACCTCGAACTCGAAACGCAAGCGCGCTCGGCGCGGAATGGGAATGCAGCGTGGATCTCTTCGAATACCAGGCCCGTGATCTGTTCGAGAAGTACGGCGTCCCCGTACTCCCGGGCATCGTCGCCGACACGCCGGAGGAGGTGCGCGCCGCAGCGGAGAAGCTGGGCGGCGTCACCGTCGTCAAGGCGCAGGTGAAGATCGGCGGCCGCGGTAAGGCGGGCGGCGTGAAGGTCGCGAAGACCCCCGAGGACGCTTTCGCCGCGGCGCAGTCGATTCTCGGCCTGGACATCAAGGGCCACGTAGTGAAGCGCGTCATGGTCGCCGGCGGTGCGCGCATCGACCGCGAGTTCTACTTCTCGGTGCTGCTCGACCGGGCCAACCGCTCCTACCTCTCGCTCACCTCCTACGAGGGCGGGATGGAGATCGAGCAGCTCGCCGTCGAGCGCCCGGACGCGCTCGCACGCGTCGAGGTCGTCCCCGGCCAGGGCATCGATGCGGCCAAGGCCGAGGAGATCGCCCGCGCGGCGAAGTTCCCGGAGGAACTGATCGCCAAGGTCGCACCCGTCCTGGTGAAGCTGTACGACGTCTACACCGGCGAGGACGCCACGCTCGTCGAGGTGAACCCGCTCGTGCTGACCGAGGAGGGCGACATCGTCGCGCTCGACGGCAAGGTCTCGCTCGACGAGAACGCCGGCTTCCGCCACGCCGATCACGCCGCGCTCGAGGACAAGGACGCCACCGACCCGCTCGAGGCTAAGGCCAAGGAGAACGACCTCAACTACGTGAAGCTTGACGGCGAGGTCGGGATCATCGGCAACGGCGCCGGCCTCGTCATGTCGACCCTCGACGTCGTCGCCTACGCCGGAGAGAAGCACAACGGCGTGAAGCCGGCAAACTTCCTCGACATCGGCGGCGGAGCCTCCGCCCAGGTGATGGCGAACGGCCTCGACGTGATCCTTGGCGACGAGCAGGTCAAGAGCGTCTTCGTGAACGTCTTCGGTGGCATCACCGCGTGCGACGCGGTCGCCAACGGCATCCTCCAGGCGCTCGAGATCCTCGGCGATTCGGCAACGAAGCCGCTCGTCGTCCGCCTGGACGGCAACAAGGTCGAGGAGGGCCGCGCGATCCTCCAGGCCGCTGCCCACCCCCTCATCACGCTCGCCGCGACGATGGACGAGGGCGCGGACAAGGCCGCCGCACTCGCCGCCGCGTAACCGATCCGACGACTCAAGGAATCAGAGAACAAGCATGTCGATCTTCCTCACCAAGGACTCGAAGGTCATCGTCCAGGGCATCACCGGCGGCGAGGGCACCAAGCACACCGCGCTGATGCTCAAGGCCGGAACGAATGTCGTGGGCGGGGTCAACGCCCGCAAGGCCGGCACCACCGTCACCCACGGCGATGTCGAGTTCCCCGTCTTCGGCACCGTGAAGGAGGCGATGGCAGCCACCGGCGCCGACGTCTCCATCGCATTCGTCCCGCCCGCCTTCTCGAAGGACGCCGTCATCGAGGCGATCGACGCCGAGATCGGCCTCCTCGTCGTCATCACCGAGGGCATCCCGGTGCAGGACTCGGCCGAGTTCTGGGCGTACGCGCAGGAGAAGGGCGGCAAGACCCGGATCATCGGCCCTAACTGCCCCGGCATCATCACGCCGGGCGAGTCGCTCGTGGGCATCACCCCCGCGACGATCACCGGCAAGGGCCCGATCGGCCTCGTCTCGAAGTCGGGCACCCTGACCTACCAGATGATGTACGAGCTGCGCGATCTCGGCTTCTCGACCGCCATCGGCATCGGCGGCGACCCGGTCATCGGCACGACGCACATCGACGCGCTCGCCGCGTTCGAGGCCGACCCGGAGACGAAGGCGATCGTGATGATCGGCGAGATCGGCGGCGATGCTGAGGAGCGGGCCGCGGACTTCATCAAGGCGAACGTCACGAAGCCGGTCGTCGGCTACGTCGCGGGCTTCACCGCCCCCGAGGGCAAGACGATGGGCCACGCCGGCGCGATCGTCTCCGGTTCGGCCGGGACTGCGCAGGCCAAGAAGGAGGCCCTCGAGGCCGCGGGGGTGAAGGTCGGCAAGACGCCGTCCGAGACGGCCGCCCTGCTCCGCGAGGTCTACGTGGCGCTGTAGGCGACCCTCCTCCTCTCGTGAAATGTCGCGAGATACGGCCGAACGGACGAGGTCCCCTGCCGCGGCGAGGGATCTCGTCCGTTTCAGCGCGTCTCGTCCGTTTCAGCGCGTCTCGCTGCCGAGCCTCCGATATCACCCGCGGGAGGCCCGCAAGAGCAGCGCCGCGACCGGATGCTGCAGGACCAGCAGGAGCAGCCACCACAACCCGATGGCAGGTACCAGCAGCGTACGCGCGAGTGCGAGCAGCAGAAGGCAGAATCCAGAGCCGCCCGATCACGGCGAAGGTGATGAGAGGCGGAGAGCCCGCCGTAGTTCCCGGCAAGGAGCGTCCCCAGATCGGGCGAGCGACCCTCCTGGACGACGTCGACCAGCGATAGCACGAGAAAGGTGATCGCGATGGCGACCGTCGCGTCGGTGACGTTCACCAGGCGGTCCAGGCTCCGCCCCGCTCGGTCGATCACTGGTCCTCGTCACGGCTCGACAGTAGGGGACCGAGCGACCGCGCGGCGCGCCTCTGCCCGGGCTCGGAGTGAGCCGCCGCTAGGCTCGACAGGCCCATGAACCGGATCACCGTTGCCCTCCTCGCCGCCTTCGATGCCGCGCTCTCGGCGCTGATCGGCATCGCGATACCGCTCGTCCCGCTCACCGTTCTCTGGGCCGTGCAGTACCACACCGCGGTCGACTGGGGCGTGTTCTGGCGCATCGCCGCTGACTTCTGGCTGCTCGGGCACGGCGCTGACCTGCAGGCGGGCCTGGCTCCCGACTCCGCCCTCGCCCTGGGGCTGCCGGGGGGCACGGAGCGCTTCGCCGTCACCATCGCGCCGCTGGCCTTCTCGTTGCTTACCTTGTTCCTCGGCGTGCGCACGGGCAGGCGTGCGCAGGAGTCGCCGTTCCGCGCTATCGGAATCCTTGTTGCGATCGGTACTTACCTTGTTCTCGCGCTCCTCGTCGTGCTCAGCTCCTCGGGCTCTGCGGCGACGGTCGACCCCGTGCAAGGGACGGTGCTTCCGCCCCTGGTCTTTGCACTCGGCGTGCTCATCGGAGCGGCGCTGCAGTCCGCAGGCAGTGGCGAGGGAGGCCGGATGAGCGAGTTTGCCACGGAGTCTCTGCATCGCCTCCCCGCGCCCGCGCCCGGCCTCGTACTCGCGTCGCTGCGCGGCGGTGCTCTGGCGACGGCGGGTGTGATCGGCGCGGCGGCTGTTCTGGTCGCGGTGCTTGTGGTCGCGAACTACACCGCCGTCGTCGCGTTGTACGAGGCACTGGGTGGCGAGGCGCTCGGCGGGTTCACGCTGACGCTCGGGCAAGTGGCATTCGTCCCCAACCTCGTGATCTGGGCCGCGAGCTGGCTGATCGGGCCGGGTTTCGCACTCGGAGCGGGCTCCTCGGTGAGCCCAGCGGGCACGCTGCTCGGACCGATCCCGTCGATCCCGGTGCTCGCCGCGCTGCCGCAGGGCGATTCGGCACTCGGGTTCCTCGGTCTGCTGGTGCCGGCGCTCGCGGGCTTCGCCGCCGGATGGCGCATGCGCTGCGCCGTGCTCGACGCCCTCGACGGCCGCTCACTGCTGCGCTGGGGTGCCGCGGCCGCCGCCGGCATCGGAGTGGTGGGCGGGCTGCTGCTCGGGCTGCTGGCCTGGTTCTCGGCGGGGGCCGCAGGGCCAGGGCGGCTCGCGCAGGTCGGGCCGGATCCGCTGGTGGTCGGGGCTGTCGCGGCCCTCGAACTGGCACTCGCGGCCGGGCTCGGGCTCGCCGCTGGTCGCACCGTGCGCGGCTGACGCAGGCGACCGCGACGGCGATCTCGTCAACGACAACGTCACGGCCAGTGGAAACAGGATTGCGCGCCGACCTCGCACGATGCGAAAGACGCCAGCGCCTCTCGCATCACCTCCGCTTCTTCTGCCGCGCGGTGAGCCGCCCAACGTTTCCTGGACCAGGTGAAGAGTTGGTCGTGCAGCGAGGTTTTCGGTGATCCACGCCTGCTCGGCTTCGTGAGGAGTTCGATGATAGGAGTCCCGAATGAAATCAGTTTTTGACTGAAAATTATACGATAGTCAGGTAAGGATACTGTGCATAAGCCTCCGTTTCGTGTTGTCCACGATCACGTTCTTTGGGACATTAAGTCCTTTCTCGGCTGCGCCAACGGCGTTTCACTTCGCGCCTTCGTGACGATGGTGACTCTCGGGGCTCCTTATTCTTTACAGGCGGCATGCTAGAGTGCCGAGCAGTATCAAGAAAGGGATCTTTCATGGCTCAAATCAGTGTTACGCCGGAAGAACTGAAGCAGCAGGCTCAGGTCTACACCCGCTCGAAGGAAGAGATCGAGCAGGCTATTCAGAAGGTGAACCAGATGAACTCGACCATTGCTGAGCAGTGGAAGGGTCAGGCGTTCCAGGCGTATCTCGAGCAGTACAACCAGCTGTCGGAGAGCGTGAAGAAGTTCGAGGAGCTGCTGGTGAACATCAACGAGCAGTTGAACAAGTATGCGGACACTATTGCTGAGCGTGACGCGCAGGATGCGCAGAGCTTCGGCTTTTAGTAGCTTCCCGCGCACAAAAGACTCGGCACGGCGCTCACTCCTCGTGAGAGGGTCGTGTGTAGGTGCGCTTGCTGCCGTGCTGACGGTAAGCGCACCTGCTGCCGCATTCGCCATCGATGACGACGGTGAGGGGCGGCTGGACCTCGACACTCATGTTCTCGTCAACGAGTCGGTGGGCACCGCTTCCTCTGGAGACTTCAAAATTCGAGGCGACTTGTTCTCCGCGGATGTTTCCGCGAGGGCGCAGGAGGAGCAAGAGGCGGCGGCTGGCCGGCTGACGGCCGCCACCACCCTCGACTTCGCGCGCGTGGAGACCAGCGTGAACTATCAACAGGTTCGGGCGGCACTGTTCGGTGACTACTCGTCGCGGGACGCGCTCAAGGCGACGCCGGAAAAGAGCGAAGCGTCTCCCGTGTCGTACGGCGCAGCAGCTGCGGTGGCTGTGCCGGTGGTGCTCGTAGCGGGCGTGTTGCTAGGGAGGCTCTGGGCGAGGAGAAAGCGGGCACCGTTGTGATCGAAGTCACCCTGGAACACGCAGGCAAGCTCATCGACCTGCTGGTACCCAGCGAAGTCACGGTCAATCGGCTGACGCAGCTGATCCGGGAGGGCTGTGCGGCGAGGGGACTGGCGCTGCCCAAAGGATTCTCTTTGGCGCTTAATGACAAAGCCTTTGCCGTAAGCGGCTACGACGTCATCTCGTCGTTCGGGATCGGCAACGGTGACCGCCTCCAGATTGGGACTCAAGAGTGAGCGAGTGATGCGCATTACTGTGGAGGGCACGGCTCTCGAACTCGATCACAGCCCTGATGCCCTTCATGTGCGTCTGGAGAAGAACGGGTTTGACGGCTCGTGTCTGGATGTGATCGCTCGATACGTCGACGTCCACGAGACCGATACAGGGATCGCGCTCGACTATGGGCTCGCGGCGGGTGAGATCAGCTTCCGGGAAGCGATCGGCCGAGCGCGGACGCGGCTGGATCGGCTGCTCTTGGCTCAGAGCCTGGTGGCTTGTGTCCGCTACCGGGGTGGTCTCGCGGTGCCGTTGATTCACCCCGATAATGTCTATCTGTCCGGTGGCCTCCTCCGGGTGGTGCATGTCGGGTTGCAGGGCATGCTCGCTCCCGTGGTGTTCGATGAGGCGCGGTTCCTCGCGTCGCTGCAGGCGATGGTGCTCCAGGTGTTCCGTCCGAAGCTGGCGTTCGAGCAGCTCGTGGACGGGGCAGCAGCTCTACGGGACACGTTCTCGACCGAGGTGACGCACGCCACCACGACGGACGAATTGTTCTCGCGCATAGATGCGCAGGTGAGAGCCGAGCAGGCGGATGTCGCAGCGACCAGGGTGAGCGTCCCCAAGCGCCGGTACTCGTGGTATCGCGTGCTCGGCGTGCTCGGCGTCGTCGCAGCGCTGGCCGCCGGCGCCTTCGCATGGCAGACAGGGTCGCAGAACCGTGTGCAGGCCGCGGTGGTCGCCGGCCAAGCCCGGTTCCTTGCGAGCGACTATGCGGGCACACTGGCCGAGTTGAACGATGTCGCAGCTCCGTCGTTGCCTGCGTCTGCAAAGTATGTGCTGGCGGTGTCGAGCGTCAATCTCCACGATCTCACGGCGACGCAGAAGCAGAACATCCTGAATACGATCTCCGAGAAGACCGACGATGTCACGCTGAACTATTGGATCGCGATGGGTCGCGGTGAATTTGAGGAGGCTCTCGATTACGCCAAGAACCTCGGCGACGATCAGCTCACTCTGCTGGCCTACACGGATCTGTATCAGGCGACGAAGCTGAATACCCAGATGGCTGGTGGCAGGAAGCAGGAACTTCTCAACGAGTACGCGAAAGCGATCGAGGAGTTGACCGCGAAGCTCGGCGGCACCGGCGACCCGGCAGGCGAACGATGAGCGTGTTCGACACGGAACAGCCAGGGAGCGCCCAGCGCGCGGTGCTCGATTCCCGGCTCGTCCCGGCCGAACTGCTCTTCCTGGTGTATGTACTGGACGATCAGCGCGCGATCGCGCTGTCGCTGACCGAGGCGCGTCCCTTTGTCGAGCATCAGGGTCATAAGTTCAGTGTGATCAACGACCTCCTCTACGTGGACGGCGAGAAGCTCAGCGCCGGGCTGCAGGGCGTTGGTGCACTGGAGTGCGTGGTGGTGCCGGCCGCCCGCGCGTGCACGGTGACGTTCACCATCGATGGTCGTAGCGACTTCGTCATCGGTGACGACCCAAATGCCGGTATCAGGGTCGCGGATTCGCCGTTGCTGGTCCTGCGTGAGGACGTGCTGATCGTTGACGCCCGCGACCAGCTCGTGTACGTGAATGGAGACCTGGTCTGCGGAAGGCAGGTCTGCGATCTCGTTGTCGGCACGGTGGTGCTCACTGCCGGCTACCTCGTGGAGAAGCGTCCGGCCCAGTTCAGGCTCACCAGCTTCGGGCCGGGGGCCGTGGTCGACCCCGCGAGGGCGTTGGTGCAGCCCGCGGTACGGGAGTTTCCGGAAGGGTTCCCCGACTATCGGAGGTCCCCGAAGCTGAACGTGGAGGTCCGCGAGGCTGAGTTCCGACTGCAGGGGCCCGACAAGCCGCCTTCGAAGCCGAAGAACCGGTTGATGCGGCTGATCTTGCCGCCGTTCTTCATGTTCGCGGCATCCGGTATGACGGTGATGATCACCGGCAGCAACCCGGCGATGATGGTCGGTTTGGGGCTCGCGACCCTGCTGACGGCATCGTTCACGGTGTCGCAGTACGTCACCGAGAAAAAGGAGACGACAGTGGCCGCGCTCACGCAGGAGGAGGACTATGCCGGATACCTCGTCAGAACCATTGCCGCAGTGACCCAGGCACACAACGAGGAGGGCGACGTACTGCGATATCAGCAGCCGAGCCCGCGGGAACTCAGCGACCTGGTCGAGGTGTACGACCGTAGGATCTACGAGCGTCAACGCTTCAATAAGGACTTCCTCCACGTCTCCCTCGGATACTCCGACCGCCCGTCGGCGGTGACGGTGTCCTCCGAGGTGAACGACAAGGACGCCAGCGACGAGGCGCGGCAGGTCGCAGAGCTTGCAGCGGGGTTCGGGACGCAACGCGACGCCCCGACACCGGTCGGGCTGCTGGGGCAGACCTTCGGATTCGTCGGCCCGCCGGAGGTCGTCCAGGCCCAGTTGCAGGCAGTGCTGTTCCAGACGGCGTTCTTCCACTCGTACCGTGACGTGAACATCGTCGGCCTCACCTCCCGTGAGGCGTACCGGCAGACGTGGCGCGCGTGGCGGCTGTTGCCGCATTTCAGGATGCAGGAGCTGAACATGCGCGGGCTCGTGTACAACGACAGACTGCGCGACATCGTATTGAACAGCTTCTACCAGCTGTTGCAGAAGCGGAAGCAAGCGGTCAAGGACGCAGGCGCGCAGAAGCCCCAGTTCGCGCCGCACTATGTGTTCGCGATTTGCGACGACCGGCACCTCGTCGGCCACGGCATCAACGAACTGCTCGCCGAGGACATGAGCGAGCTGGGGGTGACGGTGATCTGGTGCAGCGAAGACGCGAAACTCCTGCCCGAGACGGTCACAGCACTCATCCAGGCGCCGAACTTCGTCAAAGGCGAACTCGTCACTAACTCTGACGTGTACGTCGCGACGCCCTTCGTCCCTTATGTCATGCCGTCGAATCTTGAGCATTCACTGCGGAAGCTGTCGAACCTGAACCACCTCGAGGTCGAGAAGAACGCCGTGCCGGAGACGTTGACCCTGCTCGAGCAGTACGAGGTCGCGACTGTCGAGGACTTGCAGATCGCGCAGCGGTGGGACCGGGCCGAACCGAACAAGTCGATCGCGTCACTCATCGGGTGGCGCGGCCGATCCGACTCCGTGTACTGGGATCTGCACGAGCGCGCCCACGGCCCGCACGCGCTGGTCGGCGGCACCACCGGATCCGGCAAGTCCGAGTTCCTGACCACGTACCTGATCGGGCTTGCGATCAACTTCTCCCCGGAAGACGTGGGGATGCTCATCATTGACTGGAAGGGCGGTGGCATCGCGAACACGCTCGACAAGCTGCCGCACTTCATGGGCGCCATCACCAACCTCGACGGTGCGGGCACGGCGCGGGCGTTGGCGAGCATCAAGGCGGAGCTGAACAAGCGCCAGCGCGAGTTCGCGGTGTACGGGGTGAACAGCATCAACGCGTACATGAGCCTGTACAAGCAACGGCACGCCCCGAAGCCCGACGTGAAGTACCCGACGAAGCCGTTGCCGCATCTGGTGCTGGTGTCCGACGAGTTCGCGGAGCTGAAGGCGAACGTGCCGGAGTTCCTCGACGAGCTCACCTCGGTCGCCCGCATCGGTAGAAGCCTGGGCGTGCACCTGATCCTTGCGACGCAGAAGCCCAGCGGTGTGGTCAATGACCAGATCGAGGCGAACTCGACGTCGAAGATCGCGCTCAAGATGGCGAGCGAACAGGACTCGAACGAGCTGTTGAGGACCACCGATGCGGCTCACATCACCAACCCGGGGCGCGGCTATCTCAAGGTCGGGCAGAACGAGGTCTACGAGCTGTTCCAGAGCGGCTACGCCGGCGTGCCGTACGACCCGAATGCGGTCGTCACCGAGCAGGTGGACGAGCGGATCTACACAATCAACGAGGTCGGCCAGTACGAGCTGTTCTACGACCCCGACGAAGAGGTCGAACAGGGCAAAGACACCAGCGATCTGCCCTCACAGCTCGAAGCCGTCATCGACTCCATCGCCACCATCTTCACCGGCGACCCCAGGCTCGAGCTGCCGGACAAGCCGTGGCTACCGAACCTCGCCGAGAACATCGCCGCTCCGGAACCCGCGGGATCCGGTCTGCGCGTGCCCTTGGGCATGCTCGATATCCCGGCTCGGCAGGCGCAGGAGAGCTACGACTTCGACCTCGCGAAAGCTGGGCACACGGTTCTCTTCGGCAGCCCCGGCTTCGGCAAGTCGACCGTGCTGCAGACCTTGACGATCGGCCTCGCTCAGGCGTCGACGCCTGAGCAGGTGCAGGTCAACCTCATCGACTTCGGGAACAACGGTCTGCTGCCGCTGCGTGGCCTCCCTCATGTCGCCGATATCGTCACGCTCGAAGAGAGCGAGAAGCTCGGCAAGATGCTGGAGGGGATCGGTGGCCTGCTGGCGGCGCGGAAGCAGTCGTTCAGAGACGCCGGTGTCGCGAATCTGGAGCAGTACTCCGCGAAGACAGGTCGGCGCCTCCCGGTCGTGGTGAACGTGCTCGACGGATATGACAACCTCACCGCGAACGATCGGCGGAAGGAACAGATCGACGACCTGCTGCTGCAGGTGCTCCGTGAAGGCGCCGGCCTCGGCGTGTATCTGGTCATGAGCGCAAGCCGGGTCGGCGGAGTGCGCGTGAACATGCTCAGCACCATTTCCACGAAGCTGAGCCTGTACCTCAACGACGAGAGCGAGCTCGCTCAGCTCATGGGCCGCGAACGGCTGCTGCAGGTCGACACACTCGGCCGAGGACAGCTGATCGTGGAGACGCCGACCGCGATCCAGTTCTACCAACCGGCTCCCGGCGAGACCAGCGCCGAGACGCTCGCCGCGCTCGAAGCGCAGGTCTCCGCACTCGACGCCGCCTGGACGGGGGAGCGCCCTGCGCGGATCCCGATGGTGCCGCGCGAGCTCACACCGGAGGCGTTCGCCGGGTTCTCGACCGTCATGACCGTCGAGAGCGCAGGCGGCGTACCGTTGGCGTTGTCGAAGGCCACCACCGAGGCACGCGGATTCTTGCCGCGCTCGCAGCCGTTCTTCCTGTTCGCCGCCAAGGACGACGAACAGGAACTTCTCTTCCAGCAGACCCTGCTCACTCGGGGCGCGAGGGTAAACACAAGCTTCCTGGTCATCGACTTCGACGAACGATTCGACGAGGCACTCGAGCGCACGCCGCTGCCCGCAAACTTCAGCTACATCACGAGCAAGAGCGACGTGAGCGAGATCGTCGCCGGCATCGTCGCGTACCTGAGCCTCAACAAGCAGAAGGCGCAGGGTACCCCTCTGGTGCTCGTGATCGCGAACCTGCCCGACTTCATCGCCAGCACCGGGGTGAAACCGGACGACTTCGTGCTCGCGGTCAAGAACACCTTCAAATCAGGGCTGGACTTCATGATTTTCAGTAGGCACGACTACCTGGCCAAATCGTTCGACCCGGTGCCCAAACTTCTGCGGGAACAGAAGTTCACCGGTTTCGTCGGCGCTCGCGCCTATGACAGCCCGCTGGTGAAGGGCATGGGCACGTCGACCGAGCCGGAGGCGAGCATCGACGAGCCGTACTTCGTGTTGCGCGGCGGCAGCGTCTTCGAGAAGGTCAAGCTTCCGCAGGAGCGGGCGCATGACTGAGGGTCAGGAGTTGCTGCCCCTCGGGACGGCCGTCGAGATCGAGGGCGACAACGACATCTACATCATCATCGCGCGGGGCTTTCAGAAGCATGACGGCGGCTTCCTCGCCGGTTACAAGGGTGTGCCCCATCCGCAAGGCGCGGGGGCCGGAGTGCGCGAGATCGTGATTCGACAGACGCAGATCACGAACGTCATCCATCGCGGCCACAGCAACCGCGAAGACACGGCATTCGCGGAGTATCTGCTCGAGAACGCGAAGCTTCCGCCCCACGTCTCGCCCGCTCCCGCCGCGGAGCCCGCCCTGACCGTTGACCTCACCACACCCGCCGCTGTCCCTCCACCGGCTGCGGCCGAGGGCGCGGGAGCGCCACCCAAGAGAGCGAAAAACGCCACAGACCCATTTAGTGAGCTACGACGAAAAGGAAGACAAGTATGACCGATCTGCAGCCTGACTCCGGGCACGACGAGAGCCGCACGTTCTTGCCATTGGGAAGTGTTGTAATTCTGAAGGGTTCCGTGAAGAAGCTCCTGATCGTCAGCCGCGGATCGATCTTCGAGGATGCGTTCTTCGACTATGGCGCGTTCCTGTACCCGGAGGGCCTGATCCACACGAATATCGCCTATTTCAACCAGGACGACATTATGAAGACCGTGCACGAAGGGTACCGAGACACGGACGACGAACTGGCCGTCGACATGTTGAACGATGCCCACACTCGATTCCAGCAGAAACGAAACGAATCGGTCTCCGCTTCCGTCCCGGTAGCGTCCGCTGCCAGGGCTGCCGAGGACGACCCGTTCGCCAGTGTGCGGGACCTGGGAGACGACGATGAATGACGAGCGGGCGTTAGCGCAGGTGCAGGAACTCGACGAGGTCATCGCTCAGCTGAACACTGTGCGCAGCACTGTCCAGGCGTTCCGTGTCGATGACTACAAAGACGCGGGAGGGGCGCAGTGGGCGGGGCAAGGACGCACCCGATTCACGGCCTCTGTCGACACCGCGAAGTCGAACTTCGAACAGATCAGTGAGCAGATCGAGCAGGCCATCAGCGATTGCAAGAGCAAACAGCGCACGCTCGCTTTTTCGATCAACCCGCTCGAGCATCCGGCTCTTTCCGTGCAAGCCGTCGCGATCGCGCTGAACTAAACAGGCACAAGGAGGTATCAGATGGTGGACGCCGGTACGCGAGGTATTCGCGATGGGTTTCATGACGAGACCCGGAATGTCTCTGCGCTCACGTCCCGTGTGGCAGAGACCAAGGATGGGTGGAATCGGGGAGATGGGCTGAATGTGACCGGCACTACGGTTGTGTCGGAGATTTATTCTGAGCTGTCGGCGTTGATCGCGTCGTATGGTGCTTTGGCGCAGAGGGATACCGGTGAGTTCGATCAGCTTGGGGTGAATATCGAGGTGCAGGATGCGCAGGATGCGCAGGTGTGTGAGGTGGCGCAGTGAGTGTGGTGGAGTTTTCTGCTGATTCGTGGCAGGCGTCGTCTCCGGGTTTACAGGAGGGGTTAGGGGACTGGGTCGAGGCGTTGACTGATCTTGCGCAGGGGTTAGAGAGCCTGGCGGGGTCAGGCAATATCAGTGGTGCGGGTGCTGATGCGATGCGGGCGTATATTCGGGAGGTGCATGTCCCGATTGTGCAGTCGCTGTTGGTGTGTTTGTACACGTTCCAGACGGCGATCGGGGTGTACTGGAATGGTTACGGTGAGGTTGACGCGGATGGCAACTTCCGGCTCGTGAATGACGAGTTTGATGACCATGTCACTCAGCTGGATACGGGTGTGGAATTGTTGCGGGGGTTTGCTACTGATTTGCGGGGGATCGCTGCCCGTGCGTCGCACTTGGTCTCGTTGGGTAGCGCGGGGGCGGATGCGGTTGAGGGCACGATCAGCGAGTTCGAGAATATGCAGGTGGTTGCGAAAATTCAGCATGAGACGTGGCAGGCGTATGAGGCTACGGATCATGGGTTCAATCAGGTCAAGAATCTTCTCGGTGAGCTGAAGAGCATCCTTAATAATGTTGGGAGTCTCACTGTTGGGCAAGGGCGCTCGTACACGGCGGGGAGTTTCGCTTTCGCGTTGCAGACGTTGAGCGGGTTGACCGGGGGGATGCTGGATTACTGTCGGGAGAACCAGCAGGTCGCGTCCGACGGGTGGGACGTCTTGTTTTCTGGGTATGTCGATGATGTTGAGGCTGAACAGGAACGGCAGCGGAAAGAGGATGCCCTGTGGGGGGTGCTGTGGGACGGGATTCAGGTCGTTGAGGGTGTGTTGATTCTCGCGGTTGGCGTGGTGGGTACGCCGTTCAGCGCGGGTGCGACGTTGGCGTTGGCGGCGTTGGGTGGGTCGCTGATCGTGGGGGGTGTGAATAGCGCGATTGATCACGCGTCGATCGCGTCGACTGGTGAGGGGTTGAATCTGGTCGGGATGGCCAGCGATCAGGTGGCCCACTGGTATGACGTCACTGTGATGCAGCCGGCGGTTGAGTCCGGGTCGTGGGCGGGGCAGCTCGTTGCTGGTGTTGGGTCTGGCGTGGGGCAGATGATCAGCGGTGCGGCGCAGATGAATCTGCGTGACACTGGGCGGGGGATCGAGGCTCTCGTCTTCGATGAGGATGTGCGTAACCAAGCGTTGCAGCAGGTCACGACGCTCGTTGACCAGGTCCGCGAGGGTAACCCGGTGGTGATCGGACAGATCGTGGGGAACATCCTGCCCGGAGCGGTGGCGTTGAAAGTCGCGAAAACGAGCGGACTTCTGAGCCGGGCTGACAAATTCGCTGACTTCGCGAAACCCCTCATCACGAACCCGAGCAGGACCACCAGCGCACTGGACTGGCTCAAGAACCACCTCGGCGCGGGAGGGGTGACCGCCGGCGACGTATTCACCCCGTCAATACGACCAGCAGACGGCATTGACGGGTCGACCGTGAAGTCGCGTGGTGGAGGCGAGCCGGGCGGTAGTAATGCTCCGGGTCCGGTGAAGTATCCGACTGGCCGGTTGCCGAAGCGTGGTATACCGAACTCTTTCGGGTATGATTCTGACGGGGTTCGTCTTCCCTACGCGAATAGTCGCCCTGATTACGCGCCCGGACAAGTCAAAAGGGTGTGGAGGGAAACCCGCAAGAAACAAGTGAGCGATATCAGGGCCGGCCGTCCGGGGGCGCCGCCGAGTCTTCCGGGGCCGGATCAGCTCTGGGTCAAAAACAAGTCAGGCGACTGGAAACTCATCGAGTGGCGACCCGGAGAACCCCGCGCTGGCCTCTGGGACATGGGACACCTCCCTGAGGCTAAATATGCCGACCTTCGAAACCGGTACCTCAGTCATGAGATTACGAAGGAAGAATTCTTGGATGAATATCACGACGTGGAGAAGTATCAAGTTGAAGATCCGGGCAGAAACCGGTCGCATATCGATGAATATATCGATAAATAGAAAATGAGAAGAGGAGGACACTATGGCATCTCCGAGTCATGCTGCTGGATATGGGACATATGAGGAGTTTTGTGCCGGGTACGATCCCGCGACCATGCCGTTCGACGCATCTGCTGGCGGACTTGGGTTCCTCGGTAAGGCTGTGACGAATAAGGATCCTCGGGCGCGGTTGGCGATCGCGAATCGTCTGCTCGATGATGGCGCGGATCCGAGTCTGGTGAGCACGAGCGGTGATCGTATCAATGTGTTGCATGCGTTGTGGGGTCGCGCGCGGGATCGTGACCCTGAAGCGGAAGCGGCGCTGATCGCACGGTTGTTGGACGGTGGGGCGGACATCAATCTGCGCTCACCCAGGTTCGGCCTTCCACTGACGATGCTTGTCACGGATATTTCTGCCAGCCACGAATATATTCGGGCCGCGTTTGCTGCGGTCACGGCGCACTCTCGACCTGACTTGACGGCGCATGTCGATCGGCGGCGTCAGGCCAGCGTGGGGCAGTATCTTGCGGATAACATGTTTGGTTTCATGCGTGATGAGGTTCGTGCGTATGCTGCGGCGTCCGGGCAAGATATCGACGTGATCTCATGAGACGGGAGCAGGGTATGGAGATTATTCCTCAGGCAGGGGCATGTCTGATGACGGTGAACGCGTGGGAGGGTCGCGCTCCGGTGCGGTGGATGCTGCGGGAGAGGTCGAACGCACCGGTCGACAACGGCTGGCGGATTATGAGCGCGGCGGACAGCAGCGAGTACCTCGCCGACTCGGACAACTGGCGCATCACCGATTTCAACGATGCGTGCGAGATCGAGCCCGCGCTGATCGGTATCTACGACCTCCCGGTCGGAAGCGATCTGCAGATCGTCATCGACGAGCACGGCAAACGTATCGTCGACACGCCGACCGGTCGAGAACTGACACCCGAGAGGATGTACGTCCCGCCAGGACATCGACGCTGACCTTCCTCGATCATGCACTCCGATCGTGGGTCGCAGTTCCGCTCGAACAAGTTCGTGAAGGCACTACGCCGGCACACGCTGATGGGATCGATGGGCAGGGTCTGCGCCTGCGCGGACAATCCCCGCGATGGAGTCGTTGCGGGTTCCATGAGCAGACCCGGACCGTGTCCACTCTGACGTCCTGCGTGGCGGAGACGAGCGGTGGATGGGGTCGGGGAGATGGGCTGAATGTGACCGGCACTACGGTTGTGTCGGAGATTTATTCTGAGCTGTCGGCGTTGATCGCGTCGTATGGTGCTTTGGCGCAGAGGGATACCGGTGAGTTCGATCAGCTTGGGGTGAATATCGAGGTGCAGGATGCGCAGGATGCGCAGGTGTGTGAGGTGGCGCAGTGAGTGTGGTGGAGTTTTCTGCTGATTCGTGGCAGGCGTCGTCTCCGGGTTTACAGGAGGGGTTAGGGGACTGGGTCGAGGCGTTGACTGATCTTGCGCAGGGGTTGGAGAGCCTGGCGGGGTCAGGCAATATCAGTGGTGCGGGTGCTGATGCGATGCGGGCGTATATTCGGGAGGTGCATGTCCCGATTGTGCAGTCGCTGTTGGTGTGTTTGTACACGTTCCAGACGGCGATCGGGGTGTACTGGAGTGGGTATGGCGAGGTTGACGCGGATGGCAACTTCCGGCTCGTGAATGACGAGTTCGATGACCATGTCACCCAGCTGGATACGGGTGTGGAACTGTTGCGGGGGTTTGCTACTGATTTGCGGGGGATCGCTGCCCGTGCGTCGCATCTGGTGTCGTTGGGTAGCGCGGGGGCGGATGCGGTTGAGGGCACGATCAGCGAGTTCGAGAATATGCAGGTGGTTGCGAAAACTCAGCATGAGACGTGGCAGGCGTATGAGGCTACGGATCATGGGTTCAATCAGGTCAAGAATCTTCTCGGTGAGCTGAAGAGTATCCTGAATAATGTTGGGAGTCTCACTGTTGGGCAAGGGCGCTCGTACACGGCGGGGAGTTTCGCTTTCGCGTTGCAGACGTTGAGCGGGTTGACCGGGGGGATGCTGGATTACTGTCGGGAGAACCGGCAGGTCGCGTCCGACGGGTGGGACGTCTTGTTTTCTGGGTATGTCGATGATGTTGAGGCTGAACAGGAACGGCAGCGGAAAGAGGATGCTCTGTGGGGGGTGCTGTGGGACGGGATTCAGGTCGTTGAGGGTGTGTTGATTCTCGCGGTTGGTGTGGTGGGTACGCCGTTCAGCGCGGGTGCGACGTTGGCGTTGGCGGCGTTGGGTGGGTCGCTGATCGTGGGGGGTGTGAATAGCGCGATTGATCACGCGTCGATCGCGTCGACTGGTGAGGGGTTGAATCTGGTCGGGATGGTCAGCGATCAGGTGGCCCACTGGTATGACGTCACTGTGATGCGGCCGGCGGTTGAGTCCGGGTCGTGGGCGGGGCAGCTCGTTGCTGGTGTTGGGTCTGGCGTGGGGCAGATGATCAGCGGTGCGGCGCAGATGAATCTGCGTGACACTGGGCGGGGGATCGAGGCTCTCGTCTTCGATGAGGATGTGCGTAACCAAGCGTTGCAGCAGGTCACGACGCTCGTTGACCAGGTCCGCGAGGGTAACCCGGTGGTGATCGGACAGATCGTGGGGAACATCCTGCCCGGAGCGGTGGCGTTGAAAGTCGCGAAAACGAGCGGACTTCTGAGCCGGGCTGACAAATTCGTTGACTTCGGGAAACCCATCATCACGAACCCGAGCAGGACCACCAGCGCACTGGACTGGCTCAAGAACCACCTCGGCGCGGGAGGGGTGACAGTCAGCGACGAATTCGAGCCGTCAATACGGCCAGCAGACGGCATTGACGGGTCGACCGGCAAGCCCCGCGGTATTGACGGGCCGGAGCAGAAGCCTCGTGGTGTTGATGGTCCGGAGGAAAGGCCCCGTGGTGTTGACGGGCCGGGAAGCGTTACTCCTGGCGAGAAGACAGAGGTTCTGGATCCCTTTGATCCGGACCGTAAGGGTGCGCTGCTTCCCAACGTGAGGTATCGTGCGAGTGCACCCGACACGACCCACAACTACGTGGCCGAGACGGACGCTGACGGTCTGATCGAGCGGGTCATCGTCGAGAGGCTCCATTTGAAGCCCGCCGGTCGCCCTCGCTTTGAGAATGCGCGGAACACGCCAGGTAAGCTCCCCACGGATGACGCGGGTCATCTGATCGCGGATGTCTTCGACGGCAGCCCAGAACTCGACAACCTCGTCAGCCAAGCAACAGCTCTCAACCGCGGCGCGGGCTCGAAATGGAGGGCAATGGAACGCGACTGGGAAGATGCTCTCAGAGACGTCCCACCACGCGCCGTCACTGATATCGAAATCAAGGTTCTCTACGATGGCGGCAAACGACCAATAAGTTTAGATGTCACATATAAAATCGACGGCGAACCTGACGGCGCCAATTTCCCAAACCCCGTACCAAATATCGATTAGGGAACTTTAATGAACAACGAGACTAGTCTCGAACGGCTATTCGAGATTCAAGACGAGATTCTTATGTTCACCATGGAGCAGGTCGGTGATAAGGTCGACAAGTTCTACGTGCAAGGTAAAATCACGGACGACAGTCGTGGAAATGTCACAAGCGTCCAGGGTAACATCAGGAATGTCATTGTCGGCGGTCGCGTCCTCGGCGTCTCTGCTGTCCTGGATGATACCGAGTTCTATGAGAATGTCGCTTTCGTCAGGCCGCGAATCACGGAGCTGCACGACATCCTCCGTATCGTGCAGGGTAAATCCCCAGTGCGGTTTCGCTGGGCGGTGGACACCACAGCGGGCACTGCTGAGAGTGATTGGACATACTACGATAATCTCTCTGACGAGGAGAAGAAGGACGATTTCTGGCTGTTCTCGAAGGGTGACATCGCGTGGAAAGCGCAGCTTGAGGCTGAGCTAGCCGGCGAGTAAAACCCAGACAATTTTGCGTCTGATTGTGAAGTGTCAGCGGGAGACGCGGATCGAATCAGCGCGGGTGCGACGTTGGCGTTGGCGGCGTTGGGTGGGTCGCTGATCGTGGGGGGTGTGAATAGCGCGATTGATCACGCGTCGATCGCGTCGACTGGTGAGGGGTTGAATCTGGTCGGGATGGTCAGCGATCAGGTGGCCCAGTGGTATGACGTCACTGTGATGCGGCCGGCGGTTGAGTCCGGGTCGTGGGCGGGGCAGCTCGTCGCTGGTGTTGGGTCTGGCGTGGGGCAGATGGTCAGCGGTGCGGCGCAGATGAATCTGCGTGACACTGGGCGGGGGATCGAGGCCCTCGTCTTCGATGAGGATGTGCGTAATCAAGCGTTGCAGCAGGTCACGACGCTCGTTGACCAGGTCCGAGCGGGTAACCCGGTGGTGATCGGACAGATCGTGGGGAACATCCTGCCCGGAGCGGTGGCGTTGAAAGTCGCGAAAACGAGCGGACTTCTGAGCCGGGCTGACAAATTCGCTGACTTCGGGAAACCCATCATCACGAACCCGAGCAGGACCACCAGCGCCCTGGACTGGCTCAAGAACCACCTCGGCGCGGGAGGGGTGACCGTCAGCGACGAATTCGAGCCGTCAATACGGCCAGCAGACGGCATTGACGGGTCGACCGTGAAGTCGCGTGGTGAAGGCGAGCCGGGCGGTAGTAATGCTCCGGGTCCGGTGAAGTATCCGACTGGCCGGTTGCCGAAGCGTGGTATACCGAACTCTTTCGGGTATGATTCTGACGGGGTTCGTCTTCCCTACGCGAATAGTCGCCCTGATTACGCGCCCGGACAAGTCAAAGAGGTGTGGAACGCTACCCGGGAGAAACAATTGCTCGACATTGAGGGCGGCGAAGTGGGGGCGCCGCCGAGTCTTCCGGGGCCGGATCAGCTCTGGGTCAAAAACAAGTCAGGCGACTGGAAACTCATCGAGTGGCGACCCGGAGAACCCCGCGCTGGCCTCTGGGACATGGGACACCTCCCTGAGGCTAAATATGCCAAACTTCGAAATCGGTACCTCAGTCATCAGATTACGAAGGAAGAATTCTTGGATGAATATCACGACGTGGAGAAGTATCAGGTTGAAGATCCGGGCAGAAACCGGTCGCATATCGATGAATATATCGATGAATAGAAAATGAGAAGAGGAGGACACTATGGCATCTCCGAGTCATGCTGCTGGATATGGGACATATGAGGAGTTTTGCGCCGGATACGACCCCGCTACCATGCCGTTCACCCCGAGGCCTGGCGTAGATGGGCTCCTCGGGCTGGCTTTGATGAATAAGGATCCTCGGGCGCGGTTGGCGATCGCGAATCGTCTGCTCGATGATGGCGCGGATCCCAGTCTGGTGAGCACTGATGGTGATCGTGTGAATGTGCTGCATGTTTTGTGGGGTCGCGCGCGGGATCGTGACCCTGAAGCGGAAGCGGCGCTGATCGCACGGTTGTTGGACGGTGGGGCGGACATCAATCTGCGCTCACCCAGGTTCGGCCTTCCACTGACGATGCTTCTCACAAACATTTCTGCTAAGCCTGAATATTTGCGGGCCGCGTTCGCTGCGGTCACGGCGCACTCTCGACCTGACTTGACAGCGCATGTCGATCGGCGGCGTCAGGCCAGCGTGGGACAGTATTTCGCGCAAACCAGGTTTGGTTTCATGCGTGATGAGGTTCGCGCGTATGCTGCGGCGACCGGGCAAGATATCGACGTGATCTCATGAGACGGGAGCAGGGTATGGAGATTATTCCTCAGGCAGGGGCATGTCTGATGACGGTGAACGCGTGGGAGGGTCGCGCTCCGGTGCGGTGGATGCTGCGCGAGAGGTCGAACGCACCGGTCGACAACGGCTGGCGGATTATGAGCGCGGCGGACAGCAGCGAGTACCTCGCCGACTCGGACAACTGGCGCATCACCGATTTCAACGATGCGTGCGAGATCGAGCCCGCGCTGATCGGTATCTACGACCTCCCGGTCGGAAGCGATCTGCAGATCGTCATCGACGAGCACGGCAAACGTATCGTCGACACGCCGACCGGTCGAGAACTGACACCCGAGAGGATGTACGTCCCGCCAGGACATCGACGCTGACCTTCCTCGATCATGCACTCCGATCGTGGGTCGCAGTTCCGCTCGAACAAGTTCGTGAAGGCACTACGCCGGCACACGCTGATGGGATCGATGGGCAGGGTCTGCGCCTGCGCGGACAATCCCCGCGATGGAGTCGTTGCGGGTTCCATGAGCAGACCCGGACCGTGTCCACTCTGACGTCCTGCGTGGCGGAGACGAGCGGTGGATGGGGTCGGGGAGATGGGCTGAATGTGACCGGCACTACGGTTGTGTCGGAGATTTATTCTGAGCTGTCGGCGTTGATCGCGTCGTATGGTGCTTTGGCGCAGAGGGATACCGGTGAGTTCGATCAGCTTGGGGTGAATATCGAGGTGCAGGATGCGCAGGATGCGCAGGTGTGTGAGGTGGCGCAGTGAGTGTGGTGGAGTTTTCTGCTGATTCGTGGCAGGCGTCGTCTCCGGGTTTACAGGAGGGGTTAGGGGACTGGGTCGAGGCGTTGACTGATCTTGCGCAGGGGTTGGAGAGCCTGGCGGGGTCAGGCAATATCAGTGGTGCGGGTGCTGATGCGATGCGGGCGTATATTCGGGAGGTGCATGTCCCGATTGTGCAGTCGCTGTTGGTGTGTTTGTACACGTTCCAGACGGCGATCGGGGTGTACTGGAATGGTTACGGTGAGGTTGACGCGGATGGCAACTTCCGGCTCGTGAATGACGAGTTTGATGACCATGTCACTCAGCTGGATACGGGTGTGGAATTGTTGCGGGGGTTTGCTACTGATTTGCGGGGGATCGCTGCCCGTGCGTCGCACTTGGTCTCGTTGGGTAGCGCGGGGGCGGATGCGGTTGAGGGCACGATCAGCGAGTTCGAGAATATGCAGGTGGTTGCGAAAATTCAGCATGAGACGTGGCAGGCGTATGAGGCTACGGATCATGGGTTCAATCAGGTCAAGAATCTTCTCGGTGAGCTGAAGAGCATCCTTAATAATGTTGGGAGTCTCACTGTTGGGCAAGGGCGCTCGTACACGGCGGGGAGTTTCGCTTTCGCGTTGCAGACGTTGAGCGGGTTGACCGGGGGGATGCTGGATTACTGTCGGGAGAACCAGCAGGTCGCGTCCGACGGGTGGGACGTCTTGTTTTCTGGGTATGTCGATGATGTTGAGGCTGAACAGGAACGGCAGCGGAAAGAGGATGCCCTGTGGGGGGTGCTGTGGGACGGGATTCAGGTCGTTGAGGGTGTGTTGATTCTCGCGGTTGGTGTGGTGGGTACGCCGTTTAGCGCGGGTGCGACGTTGGCGTTGGCGGCGTTGGGTGGGTCGCTGATCGTGGGGGGTGTGAATAGCGCGATTGATCACGCGTCGATCGCGTCTACTGGTGAGGGGTTGAATCTGGTCGGGATGGCCAGCGATCAGGTGGCCCAGTGGTATGACGTCACTGTGATGCGGCCGGCGGTTGAGTCCGGGTCGTGGGCGGGGCAGCTCGTTGCTGGTGTTGGGTCTGGCGTGGGGCAAATGATCAGCGGTGCGGCGCAGATGAATCTGCGTGACACTGGGCGGGGGATCGAGGCTCTCATGTTCGATGAGGATGTGCGTAACCAAGCGTTGCAGCAGGTCACGACGCTCGTTGACCAGGTCCGCGCGGGTAACCCGGTGGTGATCGGACAGATCGTGGGGAACATCCTGCCCGGAGCGGTGGCGTTGAAAGTCGCGAAAACGAGCGGACTTCTGAGCCGGGCTGACAAATTCGCTGACTTCGCGAAACCCCTCATCACGAACCCGAGCAGGACCACCAGCGCCCTGGACTGGCTCAAGAACCACCTCGGCGCGGGAGGGGTGACCGTCAGCGACGTATTCGAGCCGTCAATACGACCACCAGACGCGATTGACGGGTCGACCGTAAAGTCGTATTCTGTCGACCAGCCGGGCGGTAGTAATGCTCCGGGTCCGGTGAAGTATCCGACTGGCCGGTTGCCGAAGCGTGGTATACCGAACTCTTTCGGGTATGATTCTGACGGGGTTCGTCTTCCCTACGCGAATAGTCGCCCTGATTACGCGCCCGGACAAGTCAAAAGGGTGTGGAGGGAAACCCGCAAGAAACAAGTGAGCGATATCAGGGCCGGCCGTCCGGGGGCGCCGCCGAGTCTTCCGGGGCCGGATCAGCTCTGGGTCAAAAACAAGTCAGGCGACTGGAAACTTATCAAGTGGCGACCCGGAGAACCCCGCGCTGGCCTCTGGGACATGGGACACCTCCCATCGGCCAAATATGCCAAACTTCGAAACCGGTACCTCAATCACGAGATTACGAAGGAAAAATTCTTGGACGATTATCACAACGCAGAGAATTATCAGGTTGAAGATCCGGGCAGAAACCGGTCGCATATCGATGAATAGAAATCGAGAAGAGGAGGACACTATGGCATTTCCGAGTCATACTGCTAAATATGGGACATATGAGGAGTTTTGTGCCGAGTACGACCCCGCTACCATGCCGTTCACCCCGAGGCCTGGCGTAGATGGGCTCCTCGGTCCCGCTTTGATGAATAAGGATCCTCGGGCGCGGTTGGCGATCGCGAATCGTCTGCTCGATGATGGCACGGATCCCAGTCTGGTGAGCACTGATGGTGATCGTATCAATGTGCTGCATGTTTTGTGGGGTCGCGCGCGGGATCGTGACCCTGAAGCGGAAGCGGCGCTGATCGCACGGTTGTTGGACGGTGGGGCGGACATCAATCTGCGCTCACCCAGGTTCGGCCTTCCACTGACGATGCTTGTCACGGATATTTCTGCCAGCCACGAATATATTCGGGCCGCGTTTGCTGCGGTCACGGCGCACTCTCGACCTGACTTGACGGCGCATGTCGATCGGCGGCGTCAGGCCAGCGTGGGGCAGTATCTTGCGGATAACATGTTTGGTTTCATGCGTGATGAGGTTCGTGCGTATGCTGCGGCGTCCGGGCAAGATATCGACGTGATCTCATGAGACGGGAGCAGGGTATGGAGATTATTCCTCAGGCAGGGGCATGTCTGATGACGGTGAACGCGTGGGAGGGTCGCGCTCCGGTGCGGTGGATGCTGCGGGAGAGGTCGAACGCACCGGTCGACAATGGCTGGCGGATTATGAGCGCGGCGGACAGCAGTGAGTACCTCGCCGACTCGGACAACTGGCGCATCACCGATTTCAACGATGCGTGCGAGATCGAGCCCGCGCTGATCGGTATCTACGACCTCCCGGTCGGAAGCGATCTGCAGATCGTCATCGACGAGCACGGCAAACGCATCGTCGACACGCCGACCGGTCGAGAACTGACACCCGAGAGGATGTACGTCCCACCAGGACACCGACGCTGACCTTCCTCGATCATGCACTCCGATCGTGGGTCGCAGTTCCGCTCGAACAAGTTCGTGAAGGCACTACGCCGGCACACGCTGATGGGATCGATGGGCAGGGTCTGCGCCTGCGCGGACAATCCCCGCGATGGAGTCGTTGACGGGTTCCATGAGCAGACCCGGACCGTGTCCACTCTGACGTCCTGCGTGGCGGAGACGAGCGGTGGATGGGATCGGGGAGGTGACCTGAATGTTCCAGGGGTCGCGGTTGTGTCCGAGAT
The DNA here is from genome assembly GCF_004011095.1 of Rathayibacter rathayi. GTDB lineage: Bacteria > Actinomycetota > Actinomycetes > Actinomycetales > Microbacteriaceae > Rathayibacter > Rathayibacter rathayi. The sequence continues at coordinate 435,105 of NZ_CP028129.1, forward strand.
CTCTGCAGACCTGTCGGCGTTGATCGCGTCGTATGGTGCTTTGGCGCAGAGGGATACCGGTGAGTTCGATCAGCTTGGGGTGAATATCGAGGTGCAGGATGCGCAGGATGCGCAGGTGTGTGAGGTGGCGCAGTGAGTGTGGTGGAGTTTTCTGCTGATTCGTGGCAGGCGTCGTCTCCGGGTTTACAGGAGGGGTTAGGGGACTGGGTCGAGGCGTTGACTGATCTTGCGCAGGGGTTAGAGAGCCTGGCGGGGTCAGGCAATATCAGTGGTGCGGGTGCTGATGCGATGCGGGCGTATATTCGGGAGGTGCATGTCCCGATTGTGCAGTCGCTGTTGGTGTGTTTGTACACGTTCCAGACGGCGATCGGGGTGTACTGGAATGGTTACGGTGAGGTTGACGCGGATGGCAACTTCCGGCTCGTGAATGACGAGTTTGATGACCATGTCACTCAGCTGGATACGGGTGTGGAATTGTTGCGGGGGTTTGCTACTGATTTGCGGGGGATCGCTGCCCGTGCGTCGCACTTGGTCTCGTTGGGTAGCGCGGGGGCGGATGCGGTTGAGGGCACGATCAGCGAGTTCGAGAATATGCAGGTGGTTGCGAAAATTCAGCATGAGACGTGGCAGGCGTATGAGGCTACGGATCATGGGTTCAATCAGGTCAAGAATCTTCTCGGTGAGCTGAAGAGCATCCTTAATAATGTCGGGAGTCTCACTGTTGGGCAAGGGCGCTCGTACACGGCGGGGAGTTTCGCTTTCGCGTTGCAGACGTTGAGCGGGTTGACCGGGGGGATGCTGGATTACTGTCGGGAGAACCAGCAGGTCGCGTCCGACGGGTGGGACGTCTTGTTTTCTGGGTATGTCGATGATGTTGAGGCTGAACAGGAACGGCAGCGGAAAGAGGATGCCCTGTGGGGGGTGCTGTGGGACGGGATTCAGGTCGTTGAGGGTGTGTTGATTCTCGCGGTTGGTGTGGTGGGTACGCCGTTTAGCGCGGGTGCGACGTTGGCGTTGGCGGCGTTGGGTGGGTCGCTGATCGTGGGGGGTGTGAATAGCGCGATTGATCACGCGTCGATCGCGTCTACTGGTGAGGGGTTGAATCTGGTCGGGATGGCCAGCGATCAGGTGGCCCAGTGGTATGACGTCACTGTGATGCGGCCGGCGGTTGAGTCCGGGTCGTGGGCGGGGCAGCTCGTTGCTGGTGTTGGGTCTGGCGTGGGGCAAATGATCAGCGGTGCGGCGCAGATGAATCTGCGTGACACTGGGCGGGGGATCGAGGCCCTCGTCTTCGATGAGGATGTGCGTAATCAAGCGTTGCAGCAGGTCACGACGCTCGTTGACCAGGTCCGAGCGGGTAACCCAGTGGTGATCGGACAGATCGTGGGGAACATCCTGCCCGGAGCGGTGGCGTTGAAAGTCGCGAAAACGAGCGGACTTTTGGGCCGGGCTGACAAGTTCGCTGACTTCGGGAAGCCCGTCATCACGAACCCGAGCAGGACCACCAGCGCCCTGGACTGGCTCAAGAACCACCTCGGCGCGGGAGGGGTGACCGTCGGCAACGCAATGGACTCCGTGAAACAAGGGGTGAATGGTGGGGGAGATCTGGTACCTACCGCACACCAAGCCCTTATGGATCAACTCCTCCGAGTCGGTATCAAAGTCAGCCCCGAGAAGGTCGTCACAATAATGACGACACCAGAGGGCAAGATCGTCTGGCTCGAACGAGGGACCACAGGCGATGTGACACCAAATCCATCAGGCCTTGCTCATATTATCGAAGCACACGGAGATGAGTTCGCTCAGAAAGGGATCAGTGAATCCCAGATCCCCGATCTCCTTTCGAGAGCAATCCAGGAGAACAAGATTGTTGGTTATCAAGGGAAAAGGACGGGACGCCCAATCTACGAGGTGGAGTATAATGGCGAGACAATGAAAATTGCTATTACTATTGGAAGCAATGGTTACATCGTAGGAGCGAATATCAGATGAGCGATTCCAATATCACGCTTCCTGTGATTGCTCCGAACGAACGTCCCCATGTGGACATTCACTACGAATGGACGCAATTCCCGCTTTGGCTTAATGGGAGATACGGGATCGACAGTATCGCCGGCCATGAGATCGGCCTCAGCTCGGAGCTCGTTCGGGATCTTTTGGCCTGGAGCGATGCAGCCGATGCTCAATTCGAAGCTGACGACCCAGCTAACAGTGCCGCTCCGGCCAATTTTCTTGAAGATGGATTTGAATTAGCGAAACGAGTGCGTGCGGAACTTTCTGCAGAATGGATTGTGACGTCCTACGATCCGCGTGCTAAACGGAAAGTTGAACTCGTCATTGACGACTGAGCGGATGCGGTTGAGGGCACGATCAGCGAGTTCGAGAATATGCAGGTGGTTGCGAAAACTCAGCATGAGACGTGGCAGGTGTATGAGGCTACGGATCATGGGTTCGACCAGGTCAAGAATCTTCTCGGTGAGCTGAACAGTATCCTGAATAATGTTGGGAGTCTCGCTGTTGGGCAAGGGCGCTCGTACGCGGCGGGGAGTTTCGCTTTCGCGTTGCAGACGTTGAGCGGGTTGACCGGGGGGATGCTGGATTACTGTCGGGAGAACCGGCAGGTCGCGTCCGACGGGTGGGACGTCTTGTTTTCTGGGTATGTCGATGATGTTGAGGCTGAACAGGAACGGCAGCGGAAAGAGGATGCTCTGTGGGGGGTGCTGTGGGACGGGATTCAGGTCGTTGAGGGTGTGTTGATTCTCGCGGTTGGTGTGGTGGGTACGCCGTTCAGCGCGGGTGCGACGTTGGCGTTGGCGGCGCTGGGTGGGTCGCTGATCGTGGGGGGTGTGAATAGCGCGATTGATCACGCGTCGATCGCGGCTACTGGTGAGGGGTTGAATCTGGTCGGGATGGCCAGCGATCAGGTGGCCCACTGGTATGACGTCACTGTGATGCGGCCGGCGGTTGAGTCCGGGTCATGGGCGGGGCAGCTCGTTGCTGGTGTTGGGTCTGGCGTGGGGCAGATGGTCAGCGGTGCGGCGCAGATGAATCTGCGTGACACTGGGCGGGGGATCGAGGCTCTCCTGTTCGATGAGGATGTGCGTAACCAAGCGTTGCAGCAGGTCACGACGCTCGTTGACCAGGTCCGCGAGGGAAACCCAGTGGTGATCGGACAGATCGTCGGGAACATCCTGCCCGGAGCGGTGGCGTTGAAAGTCGCGAAAACGAGCGGACTTCTGAGCCGGGCTGACAAATTCGCTGACTTCGCGAAACCCATCATCACGAACCCGAGCAGGACCACCAGCGCCCTGGACTGGCTCAAGAACCACCTCGGCGCGGGAGGGGTGACCGTCAGCGACGTATTCGAGCCGTCAATACGGCCAGCAGACGCGATTGACGGGTCGACCGTAAAGTCGCGTGGTGGAGGCGAGCGAGAGTCTGGTACTCCTGGCGAGAAGACAGAGGTTCTGGATCCCTTTGATCCGGACCGTAAGGGTGCGCTGCTTCCCAACGTGAGATATCGTGCGAGTGCACCCGACACGACCCACAACTACGTGGCCGAAACGAACGCTGACGGTCTGATCGAGCGGGTCATCGTCGAGACCCTCCATGTGAAGCCCACCGGCCGCCCTCGCTTCAAGCATGACCCGAACACGCCAGGTAAGCTCCCCACGGATGACGCGGGTCACCTGATCGCGGATGTCTTCGACGGCAGCCCAGAACTCGACAACCTCGTCAGCCAAGCAACAGCTCTCAATCGCGGTGCGGGCTCGAAATGGAGGGCAATGGAACGCGACTGGGAAGATGCTCTCCGTGACGTACCACCACGCGCCGTCACTGATATCGAGATCAAGGTTCTCTACGACGGCGGCAAACGACCAATAAGTTTGGATGTCACATATAAAATCGACGGCAAACCTGGTGGCAGAAATTTCCCAAACACCATACCAAATATCGATTAGGGAACTGTAATGAACAACGAGACTAGTTTCGAACGCCTATTCGGGATCCAAGACGAGATTCTTATGTTCACCATGGAGCAGGTCGGTGATAAAGTCGACAAGTTCTACGTGCAAGGTAGAATTACGGACGATAGTTATGGAAATGTCACAAGCGTCGAGGGTAACATCAGGACTGTCATTGTCGGCGGTCGCGTCCTCGACGTCTCTGCTGTCCTGGACGATACTGAGTTCTATGAGAATGTCGCTTTCGTCAGGCCGCGAATCACGGAGCTGCACGACATCCTCCGTATCCTGCAGGGTAAATCCCCAGTGCGGTTTCGCTGGGCGGTGGACACCAAAGCGGGCACTGCTGAGAGTGATTGGACATACTACGATGATCTCTCTGACGAGGAGAAGAAGGACGATTTCTGGCTGTTCTCGAAGGGTGACAACGCTTGGACGGCGCAGCTTGAGGCTGAGCTAGCCGGCGAGTAAAACCCAGAGGATTTTGCGTAGCCTTGCAATCAGGTGCACGAATGTGTCTAATAGGAGAAGTATGAGCGATTTCACACGGCTGGACGCCGACCAGCTACACCCGATAATCGAGGCTTTTCGAGCACTAAAATGGCCTGCTACGAGAGCGGATATAATGTCGGTAGCCGAAAGGCTTCATTGGGAGATTACTTCAGACCGAGAAAGTGGCATTGATCTGCTTGCTGCGCTGCCCCTGAGTGATAACCGGGTCAACGTGCTCTTGAGCGATGAATGCGTTCTAAAAGTCAACATCCCAGTCTCAGACAGAGTACGAAATCTAGATAACGATCTGGAACCTGATCTGAGGTCAAGCTTCCGCGCGATCGTTGACGACGTCAACGTCATCCTCGACGGCGGGAAGACGAAGACTCCTGGTATGCGTCAATACCACTGGGATTTCGACGATTCAAGCCGCCTCGCAGTAGAGAATTTTGGTGCAAAGATCGTCCTTCAAGTCTTGTCACCACACTGGGCGAATGTTGAGCGCGAAGAGGAGCGCCAGGGGCTTGATCCCTCACGTCCGTTCGATGACCATCAAGAGTCCGACATCTGAATAACCAACACCGCAGCTTTCGAGCGGTTATTGAGGGGCAACCGGTCAAGATTGTCCATGTCATTGAGGTTTATGCAAAATCCCCTCGCACACCCAGGGAACAAGCCCTTGACCTGGGCTGTTGTGAAGCCCTACCGGAATTTTGCATAAGCCTCACTGTCGGGAGAACCAGCAGGTCGCGTCCGACGGGTGGGACGTCTTGTTCTCTGGGTATGTCGATGATGTTGAAGCTGAACAGGAACGGCAGCGGAAAGAGGATGCCCTGTGGGGGGTGCTGTGGGACGGGATTCAGGTCGTTGAGGGTGTGTTGATTCTCGCGGTTGGTGTGGTGGGTACGCCGTTCAGCGCGGGTGCGACGTTGGCGTTGGCGGCGTTGGGTGGGTCGCTGATCGTGGGGGGTGTGAATAGCGCGATTGATCACGCGTCGATCGCGTCGACTGGTGAGGGGTTGAATCTGGTCGGGATGGTCAGCGATCAGGTGGCCCACTGGTATGACGTCACTGTGATGCGGCCGGCGGTTGAGTCCGGGTCGTGGGCGGGGCAGCTCGTTGCTGGTGTTGGGTCTGGCGTGGGGCAGATGATCAGCGGTGCGGCGCAGATGAATCTGCGTGACACTGGGCGTGGGATCGAGGCCCTCCTGTTCGATGAGGATGTGCGTAACCAAGCGTTGCAGCAGGTCACGACGCTCGTTGACCAGGTCCGAGCGGGAAACCCGGTGGTGATCGGACAGATCGTGGGGAACATCCTGCCCGGAGCGGTGGCGTTGAAAGTCGCGAAAACGAGCGGACTTCTGGGCCGGGCTGACAAGTTCGCTGACTTCGGGAAGCCCGTCATCACGAACCCGAGCAGGACCACCAGCGCACTGGACTGGCTCAAGAACCACCTCGGCGCGGGAGGGGTGACCGTCGGCGACGTATTCGAGCCGACCATACGACCAGCAGACGCGATTGACGGGTCGACCGTGAAGTCGTATTCTGTCGACCAGCCGGGCGGTAGTAATGCTCCGGGTCCGGTGAAGTATCCGACTGGCCGGTTGCCGAAGCGTGGTATACCGAACTCTTTCGGGTATGATTCTGACGGGGTTCGTCTTCCCTACGCGAATAGTCGCCCTGATTACGCGCCCGGACAAGTCAAAGAGGTGTGGAACGCTACCCGGGAGAAACAATTGCTCGACATTGAGGGCGGCGAAGTGGGGGCGCCGCCGAGTCTTCCGGGGCCGGATCAGCTCTGGGTCAAAAACAAGTCAGGCGACTGGAAACTCATCGAGTGGCGACCCGGAGAACCCCGCGCTGGCCTCTGGGACATGGGACACCTCCCTGAGGCTAAATATGCCAAACTTCGAAATCGGTACCTCAGTCATCAGATTACGAAGGAAGAATTCTTGGATGAATATCACGACGTGGAGAAGTATCAGGTTGAAGATCCGGGCAGAAACCGGTCGCATATCGATGAATATATCGATGAATAGAAAATGAGAAGAGGAGGACACTATGGCATCTCCGAGTCATGCTGCTGGATATGGGACATATGAGGAGTTTTGCGCCGGATACGACCCCGCTACCATGCCGTTCACCCCGAGGCCTGGCGTAGATGGGCTCCTCGGGCTGGCTTTGATGAATAAGGATCCTCGGGCGCGGTTGGCGATCGCGAATCGTCTGCTCGATGATGGCGCGGATCCCAGTCTGGTGAGCACTGATGGTGATCGTGTGAATGTGCTGCATGTTTTGTGGGGTCGCGCGCGGGATCGTGACCCTGAAGCGGAAGCGGCGCTGATCGCACGGTTGTTGGACGGTGGGGCGGACATCAATCTGCGCTCACCCAGGTTCGGCCTTCCACTGACGATGCTTCTCACAAACATTTCTGCTAAGCCTGAATATTTGCGGGCCGCGTTCGCTGCGGTCACGGCGCACTCTCGACCTGACTTGACAGCGCATGTCGATCGGCGGCGTCAGGCCAGCGTGGGACAGTATTTCGCGCAAACCAGGTTTGGTTTCATGCGTGATGAGGTTCGCGCGTATGCTGCGGCGACCGGGCAAGATATCGACGTGATCTCATGAGACGGGAGCAGGGTATGGAGATTATTCCTCAGGCAGGGGCATGTCTGATGACGGTGAACGCGTGGGAGGGTCGCGCTCCGGTGCGGTGGATGCTGCGCGAGAGGTCGAACGCACCGGTCGACAACGGCTGGCGGATTATGAGCGCGGCGGACAGCAGCGAGTACCTCGCCGACTCGGACAACTGGCGCATCACCGATTTCAACGATGCGTGCGAGATCGAGCCCGCGCTGATCGGTATCTACGACCTCCCGGTCGGAAGCGATCTGCAGATCGTCATCGACGAGCACGGCAAACGTATCGTCGACACGCCGACCGGTCGAGAACTGACACCCGAGAGGATGTACGTCCCGCCAGGACATCGACGCTGACCTTCCTCGATCATGCACTCCGATCGTGGGTCGCAGTTCCGCTCGAACAAGTTCGTGAAGGCACTACGCCGGCACACGCTGATGGGATCGATGGGCAGGGTCTGCGCCTGCGCGGACAATCCCCGCGATGGAGTCGTTGCGGGTTCCATGAGCAGACCCGGACCGTGTCCACTCTGACGTCCTGCGTGGCGGAGACGAGCGGTGGATGGGGTCGGGGAGATGGGCTGAATGTGACCGGCACTACGGTTGTGTCGGAGATTTATTCTGAGCTGTCGGCGTTGATCGCGTCGTATGGTGCTTTGGCGCAGAGGGATACCGGTGAGTTCGATCAGCTTGGGGTGAATATCGAGGTGCAGGATGCGCAGGATGCGCAGGTGTGTGAGGTGGCGCAGTGAGTGTGGTGGAGTTTTCTGCTGATTCGTGGCAGGCGTCGTCTCCGGGTTTACAGGAGGGGTTAGGGGACTGGGTCGAGGCGTTGACTGATCTTGCGCAGGGGTTGGAGAGCCTGGCGGGGTCAGGCAATATCAGTGGTGCGGGTGCTGATGCGATGCGGGCGTATATTCGGGAGGTGCATGTCCCGATTGTGCAGTCGCTGTTGGTGTGTTTGTACACGTTCCAGACGGCGATCGGGGTGTACTGGAGTGGGTATGGCGAGGTTGACGCGGATGGCAACTTCCGGCTCGTGAATGACGAGTTCGATGACCATGTCACCCAGCTTGATACCGGTGTGGAATTGTTGCGGGGGTTTGCTACTGATTTGCGGGGGATCGCTGCCCGTGCGTCGCATCTGGTCTCGTTGGGTAGCGCGGGGGCGGATGCGGTTGAGGGCACGATCAGCGAGTTCGAGAATATGCAGGTGGTTGCGAAAACTCAGCATGAGACGTGGCAGGCGTATGAGGCTACGGATCATGGGTTCAATCAGGTCAAGAATCTTCTCGGTGAGCTGAAGAGCATCCTGAATAATGTTGGGAGTCTCACTGTTGGGCAAGGGCGCTCGTACACGGCGGGGAGTTTCACTCTCGCGTTGCAGACGTTGAGCGGGTTGACCGGGGGGATGCTGGATTACTGTCGGGAGAACCAGCAGGTCGCGTCCGACGGGTGGGACGTCTTGTTCTCTGGGTATGTCGATGATGTTGAAGCTGAACAGGAACGGCAGCGGAAAGAGGATGCCCTGTGGGGGGTGCTGTGGGACGGGATTCAGGTCGTTGAGGGTGTGTTGATTCTCGCGGTTGGTGTGGTGGGTACGCCGTTCAGCGCGGGTGCGACGTTGGCGTTGGCGGCGTTGGGTGGGTCGCTGATCGTGGGGGGTGTGAATAGCGCGATTGATCACGCGTCGATCGCGGCTACTGGTGAGGGGTTGAATCTGGTCGGGATGGTCAGCGATCAGGTGGCCCACTGGTATGACGTCACTGTGATGCGGCCGGCGGTTGAGTCCGGGTCGTGGGCGGGGCAGCTCGTTGCTGGTGTTGGGTCTGGCGTGGGGCAGATGATCAGCGGTGCGGCGCAGATGAATCTGCGTGACACTGGGCGGGGGATCGAGGCCCTCCTGTTCGATGAGGATGTGCGTAACCAAGCGTTGCAGCAGGTCACGACGCTCGTTGACCAGGTCCGAGCGGGTAACCCGGTGGTGATCGGACAGATCGTGGGGAACATCCTGCCCGGAGCGGTGGCGTTGAAAGTCGCGAAAACGAGCGGACTTCTGGGCCGGGCTGACAAATTCGCTGACTTCGCGAAACCCGTCATCACGAACCCGAGCAGGACCACCAGCGCCCTGGACTGGCTCAAGAACCACCTCGGCGCGGGAGGGGTGACCGTCAGCGACGTATTCGAGCCGACCATACGATCAGCAGACGGGTTGCAGAGCGTTGTAGAGAAGATTCGACGGGGCGAGTTGACTTCGGAAGAAATAAAGTCCCTCCCGAATCTAATTCGAGACCAGCTTCGAGGCATCGATAGAGGCGACAAGCGAGACATTTTCGGGCATTACACAGGTTCAGACGCGATCAGCGCGAACAAAGAAGCACTCGGACTAGAGAAAGTTCGTGATAGACTGGGCGTGGAGATACTCTCTGATCAGGTTGGTGTAAGGCTCGAAGCTGGTGGACAACTCCGTTATTATGATGGGCTAATCGATTTGGGGGGAAATCGGTACGTCGGAATTGAAGTTAAAAGCGGTAGCGCTACACCTGAGTATCAGCGAGGCGGGAATGGTCAGCGTCTCTTTGATAGCAGGGTGTCGTCAGAAAATCCGGCGAGGGGTCTCTTGAACGGTGAACCGATCGAGATCGTCGAAGTCATCCTTCAAGAAATTCCATAAAGAGAAAGCTCGGGATATGTCAGTCACGCATGTATTCACTTATAACGGAGTTTCGAGACTGGAAATCTTGAGTGGCCAGCTTGCTGAAAAAGTTGTTCGACGCGCGCCGATGCTGCTAGATGGTAAAAGCGAATTCGCGATTTCTTTATCTCGACTGCCCGAGGGCAAGCGGTTGAGAGACGATCTGCCTGGCGCTTGGGCGGATCTGTTTTTGCAGGCCGCTGGGAGTGCGGCTGTGATGATGATCGAGGTGCGTAAGCAGAATGCGGACGGCTCCGATAGCCTCTACAGGCTCGCTCGCCTCTCGCCCGAAGGTAAAAAGTCCGCGGGGAGTGCAGATATCGCTTGGAACGGTCGTGTTGATAGAGTTCCCGCTGAGGAGGCGTTCGACGCGATCGAAGCTGGTGACATTTTTTGGCACTACTATCAGCATGATGCGGTGCCTAATCGGTACGAGCTGCGCTTCCTTGAGTGAGTAGATTCCCGCGGGGGCGGGGGCGGCTGAATATGCAGGGCATGGTGAGCGGTGTGTTCACTCTCGCGACCAGTGACGAGGCGCGTTCCCAGTTGTGGAACCAGTTGACCGCTATCGCCGGTAAGGCCGCTGGAGGTGGCGCGTTGGTGATCGGCCAGATCGCGGGGAACCTTCTCCCCCTCGGCGCTGCGACGAAGCTGAACAAGCTCAGACAATCTGATCACGAAGGCCGATGATCTCGGCTTCGGGAAGCCCGTGACGATCTCCACTGCGAGTGAGACCAGCAGCGCCTTGGATTGGATCACGAACCGCGTCCGCGCGGGCGGGGTGACGGTCAGCGATGAATTCACCCCGACACGACGACCAGCAGACGGCATCGACGGGTCGGCGGCGGAGGCGCGTGGTGGCGGTGAGCGAGAGCTTGGCGTTCCTGGCGAGAAGACAGAGGTTCTGGATCCTTTCGATCCGAACCGTCGGGGTGCGCTGCTTCCTAACGTGGGATATCGTGCGAGCGCACCCGGCACGAATCACCAGTACGTGTATGAGACGAACGCTGATGGTCTGATCGACCGTGTCACGGTCGAGGACCTCCATCTGAAGCCCACCGGCCGTGCTCGCTTCGACAACGCGCGGAACACGCCAGACAAGCTCCCCACGGACGACGCGGGTCACCTGATCGCGGATCTCTTTGACGGCAGCCCAGAACTCGACAACCTCATCAGCCAAGCACGGGCAGTCAACCGCGGCGCGGGCTCAGAATGGACGGAAATGGAACGAAATGGAACGCGACTGGCGAGATGCTCTCACCGACGTCCCACCACGCACCGTTATTGATATCGAGATCAAGGTCCTATACGACGGTAACAAACGACCGACTGGGTTTGAAGTCGAGTACGAGATTGACGGAAAGCCATCCAGGGCACTTATTCCGAATCCTCTAACCAATGACTAGTGATCGGAGCGGGCATGAACAACGCATCAAACTTTGAGAGATTGTCGCAGATCCAGGAAGGAATCATTGACTTCACCTTGGGCCAGGTGGTCTCTAATGTAGAGAAGCTCTACATTCAAGGTAAGGTCACTGACGATGGTCTCGGCAATATTACCAGTGTTCAGGGGCAACTGGAATACGCGATTGTGAATGGCAAGGTGGTTGACAACATCAAAGTTGTGACCAAAGAAGAGTATCGCGAGAATTCGAGATTTATTCTCCCTCGAATTGAGGAGCTGCATGACTTGCTTATCGCTCTGCAGGGTAAGTCTCCGGTTCGGTTTCGCTGGGCGGTGGACACAAAAACGGGTCAGGTGGAGAGTGACTGGACGTACTATGACGATCTGACGGCCGAAGAGAAGAAAGACGACTTTTGGCAGAACTGGGAAGGTGATTTCGCGTGGAAGGCGCAGCTTGAGGCTGAGCTAGCCGGCGAGTGAGACCGGGAGAAGTTTGCGTCTGATCGCGAAGTCTCAGCAGGAGGCGTGGGCGACGTATGAGGCCACCAATCCGGGGTTCGGTCAGGTCAGAAACCTTCTGGCGGAGTTAAACCGGGTGGTGGCGAACCTGGGGAGTTTGACTGTCGGGCAGGGACGCTCCTATTCCTTTATTCGTGCCCTGTCCTGAACGGTCAGTTTTTCTTCGCCGCCGGCACTGGTTCGGCGATGCGCCGCCACCCACTTAGTGAGGGTCTGCGGAACCAGTCCGAGCTCTCGAGCGACGTCCGCGACGGATCGCGACCTATCAATCACCTCGCGCACTGCCTCCGCGCGGAACTCCGGAGAATGAGGCTTATGCAAAATTGGTTTTTTGCCGAGTGAAAAAGATGAGTCCGTGGACGGCGTTGAAGGCATCTCGGAAGGTGCGCAGTGGCCGCCGGTAGTCGGTGTGGAATATCCGCCAGGTCTTGATGCTAGCAATTGTTCTCTCGATCACGTATCGGTGGGTGTTCACGAAGCGATTGTGGTGTTTGGCGTAATTTGGCAGATGTTCTTCGCTTGGCCTCTTCTTTATTGGTATGACCATTCCGGTGCCTTGGTAGCCTTTGTCGGCCAGCGTGTTCGAGAGGTTAACGGTGTCGGCCAACCCGGTTTCTCGAAACGCGTGGGCATCGTGATGCTTGCCCGCGATCGGATCCGAAATGTGGATCAACCGACCGGAGAGATCGGCGAGGACCTGGCAGTTGTGCCCCGTGGTCATGTGTTTCCCGGAGTACAGCTCTGGCGCGTCCGACCAGGACCAGCACGGCAGGAGCGTGCCGTCGATGACGGCCGTTGTCCCGCGGAGCGCGGCCTCGACGTCCGGTTGCTCGTCGTCTATCACGACATTGAGCATCGCCTCAACCGACGCGATCGTTCGCGACACGGTCGACTGACTGACACCGACCACATCAGCGATCAACTGCTCGGTCACATTCTGGCGATAATAGAGAAGAGTGACCCGCAATGCTCCCTCGAGGGAAAGTCTGCGCGGACGTCCTCGCCGCCGACGCCACATGAACTCGTTCTCGATCCGTTCGGCGAGGATCGCGTAGTGCTCGGCCGTCATTCCCGTAGTAGACTGTGTGCGCACCGGCTGGTTCCTTTGCGAAGAGTTTCTGTTAGAGGCTGCTCTTCAATCAAAGCGGATTAGCCGGTGTTATTCGTGACCGACACGCGCAAATCCATCTCGATCAATCGTATTTTGCATAAGCCTCAATACTTCCCACGGGAACTGGACATCCCGGGCCTTCCTTTCGGTCATCGCGGTAATCTTACCAATTCTGCGGTGGACCAGAAAGAATGGGTCACCTCACCTTTGTCGGCGAGCGTGTTGGAGAGGATGAGGGTGTTGGCTAAGCGGGTTTCTCGGAATGCGTGAGTATCGTGGTGCTTGCCGGGAATGGGATCCGAGATGTGAATCAACCGGCCGGAGAGATCAGCCAGGACCTGACAGTTGTGCCCCGTGGTCGTGTGTTTCCCGGAGTACAGTTCGGGCGCGTCAGCCCAGGACCAGCACGGCAGGAGAATACCGTCGATGACGGCCGTCGTCTCACCGAGCGCCACCTCGACGTCCGGCTGTTCGTCGTCCGTCACGACGTTAAGCATCGCTTCAACCAACGCGATCGTTCGCGAAACGGTCGACTGATCGACGCCGACGAGATCGGCTATTAACTGCTCGGTGACGTTGTGGCGATAGTAAAGAAGAGTGACCTGCAATGCCCCAGCGAGCGAGAGTCTGCGTGGCCGTCCTCGCCGCCGCTGCCACAGAAATTCGTTCTCCATCCGTTCGACGAGGATCGCGTAGTGCTCGGCCGTCATTCCCGTAGTAGTCTGCATGTGCACCGGCTGGTTCCTTCGTGAAGAGCGTCTGTTGGAAGTTGCCCTTCAATCGAAGCGGATCAGCCGGTGTTACCCGTGACAGACACGCACGATTTCACCTCGATCAACCGGATTTTGCATAAGCTTCAACGCCGTCCGCGGACTCATCTTCTTCACTCAGCAAAAAACCAATTTTGCATAAGCCTCCAGATTGGAGGCGAGTTCCACCCTGACCGACTCGGGCAGGGGATCCAGGCGGGTGATTACTTGCGCGATCGTGGACACCCTAGGAGTGTATCTCTTCGCTCGCGCATCGTCTGAAAGCCGGCTGATTCAGGTGGACAGCACCGGCAACGGAAAGAGGAAGCCCGGCGGGGGCTGCTCTGGGACGGACTGCAGATCGCCGCCGACCCCAGTCGCGGGGCTATCCGCTCGGGAATTTCGCCTGTTGACCGGGTCGCCGTCGAGATACAGTTCAAGGATATCGACCGGGCCCGGACGAGGCAGGGCATCCGACCGTGGACATGCTCGATGGCAGTCGAGTACTGAACAATCTGGTTAGCCAAGCTGGAAAGTGCCAGCGTTGTCTCCGTTCAGGCTTTCTTTCTTCTGCGGAAGGCGCCGCTGAGTACGGTGGCGAGGATTCCGGCGAACAGTCCGCCGCCGAACACGGCCACCCATTGCGGTTCGAACCAGCTGACCGGATCGGTCGCGTCTGCGGCCGCTGTGTGGTCTGATGTGATGTTCTTCGCGTTGATGGGCGCGGCGAAGAAGTCGTAGATGCCGCTCGTGTCCACGCCCGGTGTTCGGGTGTTCGCGAGGACGCTTGCGAAGTTCGCGTAGTAGTCCTGGGTCTCTTTGAGGCCGGTATTGCCCGTGGCGACGAATTTGTTGAGTCCTGTGAAGACGTTCTCGACGCCGTCGAACGTGGTCGTGGCGTTCTTCAGGAGTGCGTCGAACTGGCTCGTGTTATCGGGCACGGTTCCTGCGCTGCTCGTGATCTGGCTGCTGGTCTGATCGGTCTGACTGACGAGCCCGGTGATACTGGTGCGGAGGTCATCGCTGCTATCGATAAAGAGCCCGGAGCTGTCTGGGGTGCGGCTGCTCCAGTCGCCTACCTTGAGACTGGTGACGGTGTTTTCTGTGAGAGACGCCTCCTTGAGGCTCGCGATCGTCTCGTTGTACCAGGTGTCCACGTTCGTGAGGGCAGAATCGAACGTTGGGCCAGGGAGGCCGGTGCGGAGCGAGTCACGGGTGGTCTCGAGCGCGAGGATTTCCTCCTGCAGGCTCGCGACGATCGCCGGATCACCCACACCGGCCGGAACCGACGGGCGCCTTGGGTCGGCAGGATCCGCCGGGTTGACAGGAGCGGCCGAGCCGCTGAGGCGTGTTTCGACGGCTTTGAGGTTCTGGATTCTCGTGTCGAGGTCGGCAGAGAGGTTGTCGATCGCGAGGGTGTGATCTGCTCTGTACTGCGCGATCGCCTGCTGAAGTTCGGCGATCCTGCCGTCCAGATGCGGCGGACTGGTACCGTCCGGGCGCGTGCAGGGCGCGGGCAGATCTGTGGCGTCGAGCCCTGCCAGCTTACACAGCGTGCTGGCTTTGAGCGCCTCGAACTGGGAACCGTAGAAGCGTCGATCAGACGCGGCCTGATCCGCGATGCCTTTATTGCTATTGGTCGCGTTGATCTGTGCGATCTCTTGCTGCCTGCGCGCGTACTCATCAATCTTCTGCAGCTGCCCGGAAAGCGCCTCGCTGCTGGAGGTGAGCGAGTCCGCGACCGACTTCGTGAACGTATTCTGAGCTTCGACGGTCGCGGTGTTCACGTCTTTGAGATCTTTTGCGCTGGAGACAAAGTTCTCGATGTTGGGAATCGTGCCCGAGAATGGTTTCTGCACATCCGTGGTCAGAGCAGTAATGAGTGCTTCCTGGTTGCTAAGGGTCCCGTGCATTTGTCCGTCTGCCTCGGCGAGATTATCCGCTAGGGAGGCGTAGTACATCTTGATGACGCTCTCGTTGAACCCACTCACTATTGCTATGATCCTGGCCTCCAGCAGCTGATCCGCTCGCTTGTCCGCTTGTGGCTCGAGCTTGTACTCGACTGTCGCTTTCGTGGGGTTGGTATCCTGAAGGGTCAGGATGTCGCGCGTAAACGACTGCGGAATGTATAAGATCGCATCGACAGAGCCATCGCTGTACGCCTTTTCAGCGACCGAGCGGGAAAGCACGATCCAGTTGTACTCGGAGTCCTTCGAGATCCGGTCGACGAACGATGTGCCGAACGTGTACTCGTCGCCATTGAACTCGGAGGCCAGATCCTCGTTCACCAACCCCACCGTGGGC
This sequence comes from Rathayibacter rathayi, assembly GCF_004011095.1. GTDB lineage: Bacteria > Actinomycetota > Actinomycetes > Actinomycetales > Microbacteriaceae > Rathayibacter > Rathayibacter rathayi. The sequence continues at coordinate 450,984 of NZ_CP028129.1, forward strand.
CTGACATCATCGGCGCCCTGCGCCGCATCAGCATTCACCGGCAAGAAGCTCATGCACAGCGCGATCAACAGCATGGCTGCCGAGGAGAGCCGCGCAAGCCTCGATCGGGATTGTGTCGACACGTTCGCCATACAGATACTCCTTCGACTGGGTTCAACACACTCGCATACGCATCGCACTGCACAGGGTGATCACGCACGGACTCACCGTTGAGAGAACCGCGGACGCGACGATTGATGGGCAACTACCGCCGTGCAGACCTTCACAGCAACCGAGGCGACGGTGCACGCAAGCGGAAGGCACACACGAAACCCCGCGGTTCGGCGTACGAGACCTACGCGAACGAGAGGCACATTACTACGCTTGACAAGAAGGCTGGCGGACTTTGTCGCTGCAGGCCGCAAGGCCACCGGCCGCTCCGCGAGCGATATCCAGGCGCGAGAGTGGCGCGAGCGTGGGACGACCTCCCCATCAGCGTCGACGCCGGAGCACCCCGCTCTCGACCGGGAGGTCCTCATCCCCGTCTCACCGATGGCAGCGAGTCGTCACACCTCCACCAACCTCCCCGGCCCGTACACCTAGACTTGCGCAGTGCTCAAGTTGGTCGTGCTCGTCTCAGGGGGCGGATCGAATCTCCGCGCCCTCCTGAATGCCACCTGCGCCGAGGGCTTCCCGGCCCGCATCGTCGCGGTGGGCAGCGACACCGACGCCGCGGGCTTGCGTTACGCCGACGAGCGCGGCACACCCTCCTTCACCGTGGCGCCGCGCGACTTCGCCTCGCGCGACGAGTGGGGCACCGCCCTGCTCGCGCGGATCCAGGAGTGGCAGCCCGACCTCGTCGTCTGCGCGGGTTTCATGCGGATCCTGCCCCCCGTGGTCGTCGATGCGCTCAGCCCGCGGATGATCAACACCCACCCCGCCCTCCTGCCGCTCTTCCCCGGCGCGCACGCCGTCCGCGATGCCCTCGCAGCGGGCGCGACCGAGACGGGCGTCACCGTGCATCTCGTTGACACCGGAGTCGATACCGGCCCGATCATCGCCCAGGAGAGCCTCGCCGTGCTCCCCGGCGAGAGCGAGGCCGCGCTGCACGAGCGCATCAAGACCATCGAGCGTCGCCTGCTGGTGCAGACGGTGCTCGACATCGCCCACGGAACCGTTGACCTCGAGGAACTCGCCCGCGCATGAGCATTACCGCCCACGACCCCAGCAGCTACGACGACCGCGACCTGGTGCCCGTCCGCCGGGCACTGATCTCGGTCAGCGACAAAACCGGCCTGCTCGAGCTCGGAGCGGCGCTCGTCGCGGCCGGCGTCGAGCTCGTCTCCACGGGCTCGACCGCCGCGACCCTCCGCGGCGCCGGACATGAGGTCACCGACGTCTCGGCCGTCACGGGGTTCCCGGAGTCGCTCGACGGCCGCGTGAAGACGCTGCACCCGGCCGTGCACGCGGGCATCCTCGCCGACCTGCGTCTCGCCTCGCACCGGGAGCAGCTGCAGCAGCTGGACATCGCCGCGTTCGAGCTGGTCGTGGTCAACCTGTATCCGTTCCGCGAGACTGTCGCCGGTGGTGCCGACGCGGCGACCGTCGTCGAGAACATTGATATCGGCGGCCCCGCCCTTGTACGCGCCTCCGCCAAGAACCACGCGAATGTCGCGATCGTCGTCAACCCGGCCGACTACTCCGGTATCGTCGCCGCTCTCGCCGTGGGCGGTACGACCCTCGCCGCCCGCCGCACCCTCGCGACCCGCGCCTTCGCGCACACCGCTTCCTACGACAGCGCCGTCGCCGCCTGGTTCGCCGGGCAGGAGGCGGACGAGGGTGTCGCGGGCTCCGTCGAGATCCGTGCAACTCTCCAGCAGGTGCTCCGCTACGGCGAGAACTCGCACCAGAAGGCGGCGCTCTACGTCTCTCCCGACGGCACCGGCATCGCGCAGGCGACGCAGCTGCACGGCAAAGAGATGTCGTACAACAACTATGTCGATGCCGACGCGGCCGTCCGTGCGGCCTATGACTTCGTGCTGCCTGCCGTCGCGATCATCAAGCACGCCAACCCCTGCGGCATCGCGATCGCGAGCGGCAAGGCCATCGACCCCATCGCCTCCGCCCACCGCCGCGCCCACGAGTGCGACCCGGTCTCGGCCTTCGGAGGCGTGATCGCCGCGAACCGGCCCGTCACGCTCGCGATGGCCGAGACGGTGAAAGAGATCTTCACCGAGGTGCTCGTCGCCCCCGGATTCGAGTCCGAGGCGCTCGAGGTGCTCAAGACCAAAAAGAACCTGCGCCTGCTGCAACTTCCCGACTTCTACGCCCCCGTCGAACGCGAGTTCAAGCAGATCTCGGGCGGTCTGCTGCTCCAGGAGCCGGACCGCTTCGTCGGCGGACCCGGCGAGGTCAGCTCCGGTTGGCAGCTGGTCGCGGGCGAGCCCGCGGACGCCGACACGATGCTCGACCTCGAATTCGCGTGGAAAGGGTGCCGCGCGGTCAAGTCGAATGCGATCCTGCTCGCAAAGGCCGGTGCTTCGGTCGGCGTCGGCATGGGTCAGGTGAACCGCGTCGACTCCTGTCACCTCGCCGTGACCCGCGCCGGCGAGCGCGCCTCCGGCTCAGTCGCTGCGTCCGACGCGTTCTTCCCCTTCGCCGACGGCCTCGACGTCCTCCTCGCCGCGGGCGTGAAGGCGGTCGTCCAGCCCGGAGGATCCGTCCGCGACGCCGAGGTCATCGACGCGGCCACCCGCGCCGGCATCACGATGTATACGACGGGGGAGCGGCACTTCTTTCACTGAGTGACGGGCGCTGCCCGGCACTCAGTGAAAGAAGTGGTGTGTGATTTCCACCCCGCTCCTTGTGCGGCGTGGCGCGGTTGGCTTTGTGGCGCGGTGCGTCCGACAGAGCGAGGTGCGTCGCCGGTCGCGGAAATCGCTTGGCACGCGATTTCCGCTGAACCGGCTCTGCCTTGTGGCGGGAGTTCCGTGGCGAGTGGGTGGCGGCGGGCCGGTCTCATAGGGGGATGCAAGGGGTTCGACAGGTGGGGTGCGGGCTGCGGCGCGTAGGGTCGCCGAGTGCATTCCGATTCGACGCCCGACCACCCGCCCGTGACCGCCGTGACCATCCGCGCCACCGACCGGACGCCCGCGACAGGGCGCCGCCTCCTCTTCGCGCTGCTCGCCGCCGCGGCCACCGCCCTGGTCGCGCACCTTGCGAACCTGCTCGCCTACTTCATCGGCAACCAGCTTCAGCCGGGGTCGATCCCGCAGGTGAACGCGTACTTCCTGCTCTCGAGCGTGCTCGGCTTCGTCGTCGTGCTCGCACTCGCGATCGCCGGAACCCTCGGCCGCGCCTGGCTCGCGGCCCTCACTGGGCTCGTCGCGGGCGTGGTCGGCGCCGTGTTCGGCACGCTCGTGCAGGCCAGCGCCACCGGTGCCCCCGTCACAGGCGCGGTGTGGGTGTCGATCTTCCAGACCTTCGCCGGACTCAATCTCGTCTTCCTCCTGGCCTTCACCGTCTCGGCGGCGACCGTCGGTCGCGCCGTCTGGCTCCGCGTCCGCACCGACGAAGCGCCGACCTCCGCCTCAGCCCGCCGCATCGCGCTGGTCCGCGCCCCGGCCGCCGACCTCTCCGCCTGCGAGCTCACCCACCTCGAGCGCGTCCCCGTCGACCAGCAGCGTGCCCAGCAGCAGTGGGAGGCGTACGTCGACCTGCTCGAGCGGGCGGGCTGGGAGAGCGTCGAAGCCGCGCCCGCGCCCGACCTCGCTGACTCCGTCTTCCTCGAGGACGCCGTGGTCGTGTTCGGCGACCACGCCGTGATTGCCCGCTCCGGAGCGCAGTCCCGCCGCGGCGAGGCTGCCGGCGCGGAAGAGGCGGCGCGCGCCCTCGGCCTCACCGTGGACCGGATCGAGGAGCCGGCGACGCTCGACGGCGGCGACGTCCTGACAGTCGGCTCAACCGTCTACGTCGGCCGCGGAGGCCGCACCGACGCGGCCGGAATCGCCCAGCTACGCGCGATCCTGCGCCCTCGCGGGTACGACGTCGTCGCGGTCCCGCTCTCGACGGTGCTCCACCTCAAGAGCGCAGTGACCGCCCTGCCCGACGGCACCGTCATCGGCTGGGAGCCGGCCGTCGACGAGCCCCGGCTGTTCCCCTCTTTCCTGCCGATGCCGGAGGAATCCGGCGCCCAGGTGGTCGTCCTCGACGACGACACCCTCCTGATGGCCGCCTCCGCTCCGCGCAGTGCCGAGCTGCTGAGGAGCCTCGGCTACCGCGTGCTCACCGTCGACATCTCGGAGTTCGAGAAGCTCGAGGGCTGCGTGACCTGCCTCTCGGTCCGCGTGCGCTGAGGGCGGAGGCGGGCGGTCTGGCGACGGCCGCTGGACGGGACACCACGTCCGGGTATAGCCTGCGAGGCTGCCCCGGGCCCCCGTCCCGGTGGCATTCCTGTCTCCCCACTCCTCCCGGCTCGGGGAAGGCTCCGTCCTCGTCGCGAAAGCACGCACCGTGTCCGCATCTGCCCTCCCGTCGCCCGGCGTCACCGAGCACAAGCGCCCGAGCACCCGGCGGACCCTACTGCGCCTCGTACCGTTCGTCGGCGACGCTCTGCCCCGCCTGCTGAGCGGCATCGGGGTCGCTCTCGTGGCGAGCCTGGTGTCGCTGGCCATCCCGATCGTCCTGCAGCAGCTCGTCGACGGACCCCTGGGCGACGGAGCGACGGCCGCCGGCTCCGGCGACCTCGGCCCGCTGATCGGCCCCGTCACCGTCATCCTGATTCTCGGTGTCGTCGAGGCCGGTGCTATCGCGCTGCGGCGCCGGATGGTCCTCACCCCCAGCACCCGCATCGAGGCGCGCATGCGCTCGGCTCTCTACAGCCGCCTGCAGGACCTGCCGGTGTCGTTCCACGACCGCTGGCAGAGCGGGCAGCTGCTCTCGCGGGCGATGAGCGATCTCAGCCTCATCCGCCGGTGGATCGCGTTCGGCTTCGTGCTGCTCGTGGTCAACGCCTTGACGATCGTCGTCGGCTTCGGCGTCCTCGTCTCCTGGAACCCGATCCTCGGCGTGCTCTTCGTCGTCTGCTCGATCCCGGTCTGGATCTACGGACTCGCCTTCGAGAAGCGCTATTCGAGCATCGCGCGCCGCAGTCAGGACCAGGCCGGCGATCTCGCGACGACCGTCGAGCAGTCGGTGCACGGCATCCGTGTGCTGAAGGCGTTCGGGCGCCACCAGCACGCGCTCGAAAACTTCGCCGGGCAGGCCGAGAAGCTCCGCGGAACCGAGATCGACAAAGCCCGTGCCATCGCCGGGATCTGGCTCGTGCTGCTGCTGGTGCCGGACATCGCCTTCGCGCTCTGCCTGCTCGGCGGAGTCTGGCTCGCCGCCGACGGCCAGCTGAGTGTCGGCGAGCTCTTCGCCTTCTTCGCCACCGCGACCGTGCTGCGATGGCCGGTCGAGTCGATCGGGTTCCTCCTCTCGATGACCTTCGACACCCGCACTGCCGTCGACCGCTACTTCGAGGTCATGGACAGCCGGAACACGATCACCGACCCGGAGGAGCCGGAGACGATCGCCCAGCCGCGCGGCCATGTGCGCTTCCGCGACGTCCACTTCCGCTATCAGGACGCGCCCGAACATTATCCGGATCTGCTCGACGGGCTCGATCTCGAGGTGGAGCCCGGCGAGACGATGGCGGTGGTCGGCATCACCGGCTCAGGGAAGACCACGCTCACCGCACTGCTTCCGCGGCTCTACGACGTGACCGGCGGAGCGATCGAACTCGACGGAGTGGACATCCGCCGGCTCCGGCGCGACGAGCTGCGCACGCACGTCGGCATGGCGTTCGAGGACGCGACGCTCTTCTCCACCAGCGTGCGCGAGAACGTCCTGCTCGGCCGCCCCGAGGCGAGCGAGGAGGAGCTGCTCGAGGCGCTCGAGATCGCGCAGGCGGACTTCGTGCACCGGCTCCCCGACGGCCTGGACACGACGGTCGGCGAGGAGGGGATGAGCCTCTCCGGTGGCCAGCGCCAGCGCCTGGCCCTCGCCAGGGCTGTCGCTGCCCGCCCCGCCGTGCTCGTGCTCGACGACCCGCTCTCGGCGCTCGACGTCGACACGGAGGCGCGGGTTGAGGCGGGCCTGCGCCGGGTACTCGGCGACACCACCGCGATCATCGTCGCGCACCGTCCGTCGACGGTGGCGCTCGCCGACCGTGTGGCCGTGATCGAAGAGGGGCGCATCACCGCGGTCGGCACGCACAGCGAGCTGCTCGCGAGCAGCCCGCACTACCGCTTCGTCATCTCGAGCCTCGAAGAGGACGAGCTGACCCGGCCCGCGGGCATCGAGCGCCTCGGCTCCCGCCCCGCGACGACCCACCAGGAGACGCGATCATGAGCACGCTCGGTTCCGCCGAGGAACGCGACGACCTCTCTCGGGCGGAGTCGACGGCCCTGCGCCGGCGTTCGCTGCGACTCCTCGGGTCGCTGCTGCGGCCGCTGCGGCTTCGTCTTGCGCTGACGGCGGTCGTCGTGGTCGTCGCGACGGCGGCGCAGGTGGCGGGTCCGGCGCTGATCGCGGCGGGCATCGACAACGGCTTACCCGCGGTGCTCGCGGGAAACGCCGTCCCGCTTGCCCTGACCGTCGGCGCCTACATCCTGACCGGGCTGATCGGCGCACTCCTCGTCGCCTGGTACACGGTGCTGTCGGCGCGGGTCAGCCAGGCGATCCTGATCGACCTGCGCAAGCGCGTCTTCCTGCACACGCAGAAGCTGAGCCTGGAGTTCCACGAGAACTACACCTCCGGCCGGATCATCTCGCGGCAGACCAGCGACCTGGACTCCATCCGCGAGCTGCTCGACTCCGGTATCAACCAGTTGGTGCAGGGCGCGCTCTACATGGGCTTCGTCGCGATCGCGCTCGTCTCGCTCGACGGGGTGAGCGGCATCGTGCTCGCCTGCGCCCTCGTGCCGCTCGCGCTGCTGACTCGCTGGTTCCAGAAGCGCTCGCAGACGCTGTTCCGCGGCACGCGAGTCGCCTCGTCGCGGCTGATCGTGCAGTTCGTGGAGTCGATGACCGGCATCCGCGCGGTGCAGACCTTCCGCAGGCACAAGCGCAACGAGACGGTGTTCGGCGGAGTCGTCGAGCAGTACCGGCTCGCGTACAAGCGCGTCTTCGGCGTGTTCGGCACCTTCGATCCCGGGCTCGTGCTGATCGGCAACATCACGGTCGCGGTGGTGCTGTTCATCGGCGGCGTCCGCGTACTCGACGGTGGGCTCGAGATCGGCGCGCTCCTGGCGGTCCTGCTCTACACCCGGCGCTTCTTCGACCCGGTGGAGGAGATGGCGATGTTCTACAACTCCTACCAGTCGGCCGCGGCCGCGCTCGAGAAGATTTCGGGCGTGCTGGCCGAGGAGCCGAGCGTCCCGGATCCGACCCGTCCGATCGACCTGCGCCACGCGCGCGGTCGGCTCGGCTTCGAGGGTGTCCGCTTCGCCTACACCGCCGACCGCGAGGTGCTGCCGCGCTTCGATCTCGACATCCCGGCGGGGCAGACCATCGCGCTCGTCGGATCGACGGGTGCCGGCAAGACGACGCTCGCCAAGCTGATCTCGCGCTTCTACGACCCGAGCGACGGCGTGGTGACCCTCGACGGCGTGGATCTGCGGCAGCTGCATCCGAAGGACCTGCGGCGCGCGATCGTGATGGTGACGCAGGAGGCCTACCTCTTCTCCGGATCGGTCGCCGACAACATCGCGATCGGACGGCCGTCTGCGTCCTACGACGAGATCGTGCGCGCGGCCCAGGCCGTGGGTGCGCACGAGTTCATCCAGGCGCTGCCGGACGGCTACGACACCGATGTGAACAAGCGCGGCGGGCGCGTCTCGGCGGGGCAGCGTCAGCTGATTTCGTTCGCGCGCGCGTTTTTGGCGGATCCGGCCGTGCTGATCCTCGACGAAGCGACCTCTTCGCTCGACATCCCGAGCGAGCGGCTGGTGCAGCAAGGGCTTCAGACGCTGCTGGCCGACCGCACCGCAGTGATCATCGCGCACCGCCTTTCGACGGTCGCGATCGCTGACCGCGTGCTGGTGATGGAGCACGGCCGCGTCGTCGAGGACGGTGCTCCGCAGGCGCTCATCGCCGGAGACGGACGCTTCGCCACTCTGCACGCGGCTTGGCGCGACTCGCTCGTCTGAGGCGTGGGCGCGCCTGGGGGTGTGATGTGCAGGGAGGCGTGCGGTCTGCAGGGAGGCGTGCGGTTTGCAGGGACGTGTGCGGTTTGCAGGGGATTCTCGTGAGGAGGATGATCCTGCCGCGAGAATGAGTCGACGGGAGGCGGATCCCCTGCGAATCGAACTGGCTCCTGCGAAGGAGACGGGCTCCTGCGAATCGAACCGGGTCCTGCGAAGGGGACGGGCTCCTGCGAATCGGACAGTGGCGGTCGGTGGGGCGGCTCGCGCGGACGCGTCAGGGACGCCAGCGGGCGGCGGCCATGTCGACGCGGTAGCCGCCAGGAGTGTCGACCAGGGGCGTGCCCTCGCGCTCGTACTCGCGGCGGGCCCGCTCCTCGTGTCCTCGCGCGGGCGCGCCTCCCGAGCGCACAACACGCCACCAGGCGACGTCCGAGCCGTAGTGCGCCATCACCGTCCCGACGACCCGGGCCGCCCGGCTGCCGAGCACCGCGGCGATCTCGCCGTACGCCATCACATGCCCGGGCGGGATTGACTCGACGACGCCCAGAACTGCTGCGATGAAGTCGGGTCGATCTCCGTCGACCTGCTCACTCAGAGCGTCAGCGCCCCGATGTTCTCGCCGTACTGCGTCTCGCCGACGACCTCGAAGCCGATCCAGCGGAAGAACTGCTCGGGGCCGTCCTCGCCCGACTCCCAGATCACGGTGAGGGTGCCGAAGCCGCGGGCGCGGGCCTCCTCGGCGGTGGCGCGGACGGCGAACGTGCCGACACCGCGGCCCTGCTTCGCGGCGTCGATGTTGATGCGCCAGATGCAGCTGCGGAATTCCTCCGCCGCCTCCGGATCGAAGTGCGCGTGGATGAAGCCGACCAGCTCGTCGCCGTCCATCACGGCGCGTTGCCAGGAGGCGCCGGGGTCAATCACGGCGGCAGCGGCGGAGTAGGAGACCGGCGCGATGAACTGCTCCTGGCCGGGTTTGAGGCTCAGCCCGTTCACGGCGGAGATGTTCGAGGCGGACAGCTCTTCCAAGCGAAGGTCACTCATGCCGTCACTGTAGCGGCGGGCTGCATGGGGGGCATCCTTTTGGCGGGCGACGCGGGCAGTCCCACGAGCCGAGAGCGGAGAAGTGTCTCGACATCGAGACAGTTCGGGCCTCGGGTAGGCTGGCCGAGGCCATCCGGAGCGGTGCAGAGCCGCCCGTCCCGCACAGGTGCGGGGTCATCGACATCATGGGAGAGCAATGTCCAAGATCAAGGTTGAGGGAACGGTCGTCGAGCTCGACGGCGACGAGATGACGCGCATCATCTGGCAGAAGATCAAGGACACCCTCATCCACCCGTACCTCGACGTGAACCTCGAGTACTACGACCTCGGCATCGAGCACCGTGACGAGACGGACGACCAGGTCACGATCGACGCGGCGCATGCCATCCAGAAGCACGGGGTCGGCGTGAAGTGCGCGACCATCACCCCCGATGAGGCCCGCGTCGAGGAGTTCGGCCTGAAGAAGATGTGGAAGTCGCCCAACGGCACGATCCGCAACATTCTCGGCGGCGTGATCTTCCGCGAGCCGATCATTATCTCGAACATCCCGCGCCTGGTCCCGGGCTGGAACAAGCCGATCATCATCGGACGTCACGCGTTCGGCGACCAGTACCGCGCTACCGACTTCGTCTTCAAGGGCAAGGGCACGCTCACGGTCGAGTTCACGCCAGAGGACGGCTCCGAGCCGATGAAGTTCGAGGTCTATAAGGCCCCCGATGACGGCATCGCGCAGGTGCAGTACAACCAGGACGCCTCGATCCGTGACTTCGCCCGCTCGTCGCTTAACTACGGCCTCTCGCGCAACTACCCGGTCTACCTCTCGACCAAGAACACGATCCTCAAGGCGTACGACGGCCGCTTCAAGGACATCTTCGAGGAGATCTTCGAGACCGAGTTCAAGGAGCGCTTCGACGCCGCCGGCCTCACCTACGAGCACCGCCTCATCGACGATATGGTCGCCTCGGCCATGAAATGGGAGGGCGGCTACGTCTGGGCTTGCAAGAACTACGACGGCGACGTCCAGTCCGACACCGTGGCGCAAGGCTTCGGCTCGCTCGGTTTGATGACCTCGGTGCTCTCCACGCCCGACGGGAGCGTCGTCGAGGCGGAGGCGGCGCACGGCACGGTCACGCGCCACTACCGCCAGCACCAGGCGGGCAAGCCCACCTCGACCAACCCGATCGCCTCGATCTACGCCTGGACGCGCGGCCTCGCGCACCGCGGCAAGCTGGACGGCAACCAGGAGCTCATCGACTTCTCGCTGACGCTCGAGGACGTGGTGATCACGACGGTCGAGTCCGGCAGGATGACCAAGGACCTCGCGCTGCTCGTGGGCCCCGAGCAGGGCTGGCAGACGACGGAGGAGTTCCTCGCGACCCTCGACGAGAACCTGAAGACCCGCATGTCGGCCTGATCGTCGGCTTTCGCTAGCGCGCCCGGCTTGCACGGATCCAGCGAGCCGGGCGCGTCATCGCAGTCGGGACGAGGAGCGCAAGGACGACTCAGAGCGCTCGGGCGAGCTGCTCCATTGCGCGCAGCGGATCCGGACCGGACGGCATCAGTACTACGCTCGACGCTCCCGCAGCATGCAGCTGGGCGATGCGGCGCCGGGCGCCCTCGGGTGCTCCCACGACGGCCAGCTGGTCCAACCAGGTGTCGGGCAGGTCGCGGACGAAGGCGGTCCGGTCGGCGCTGGCGGCGCGAAGCCGGGCGAAGTCGTCGGCGAAGGGGAGCGGCTCGATGTGCGGCGCCCAGTCGGGCTCGCCAATCCACTCCAGTCCTGGACGCACCGCATCGCGGGCGGCGGCGGGGTCGTCGTCCACGGCGGCCACAGCGTAGGCGACGATCCGACCGGAGTCGCCGAGGTGGTGGCGGGCCACCGCCAGATACTCCGGCGTGACGGGCTCGGCCAGGACGGCCCCGTCGGCGATCCGACCCGCCAGCGCGAGCGACTTCGGCCCGCGGACACCGGCGAGGAGCGGCGGCACGACGGCGGGTGGTGACTCCAGCGCGAGGTCGTCCATGCGGACGTAGCGGCCGGAGCGGGCGGTGTGCTCGCCGGTGAGTAGCGAGCGGATCGCGTCGAATTGCTCCTTGAGCAGAGTGAGCGGGCTCTGCGGCCAGACGCCGAGTCCGCGCATCCAGTGCGGCATGCCGTGACCGATGCCTGCGTGGATCCGGCCGGGGAACAGCTCGGCGAGGGTGCCGAGTTCCATCGCGGTGAAGGCGGCGGTGCGGACGGCTGCGGGCAGGATGCCGATGCCGACGACGATCCGTTCGGTCGCGGCGAGGACGGCACCGGCCTGAGCAATACCGCCGCGGAAGCCGAGGTCCTCGACCACCCACAGCTCGTCGAAGCCGAGTTCCTCGGCGCGGCGGGCGTAGTCGAGCACCTCGGCGGCGGGCAGATCGCGGGGGAGCAGGACGCCGACGGTGCTGTCGGAGGAGAAGGCGTGCATTTGGTCAGCGTAGGCGTGCGGGCATGCCGAGGGCCCGCCCGCACGAGTGCGGACGGGCCCTCGGGTGGCGGTTGCTACTCGGCGCTCGCCTCACCGATCCGCACCTGTTCAGGCCGGGCATTCGAGACGACCTCGATGCGGCGCGGACGGGCTTTCTCGCTGACGGGGATCGTCACCGCGAGCACGCCGTTGTCGTAGGACGCCGCGATCCGCTCGGTATCCACGCCCTGGCCGAGGCTCAGCTGACGGACGAAAGTCGCCGACTGGCGCTCCCGCGTGATCCAGGTCAGATCGTCACTGCTTGTGACGGTGCGCTGGGCGCGGATGGTGAGGAGTTGACCGTCGACATCGACATCGACCGATCCCGGGTCGATTCCGGGCAGGTCGGCGGTGAGGACGTAGTGGTCGCCGTCGCGGTAGAGGTCGATCGGCATCCGGCGTGGCCCCTGGCCGGAACCGAGGACAGCGGCGGCGAGACGATCGAGTTCGCGGGCGGGATCGTAGGTGACAGCCATTGAGATCACTCCATTCAGTCGTACAACGAAGAGTTTCAAAAGTTGAGCCTGACCGACTCAACGTCAGAAAATTTAGCACTCTGCCCGGGGGAGTGCCAAGTTCGATTGTCCCTGATCTGGTCACATCGTTACCCTTTTGTTACAAAGCTGGGCAATTGAGTTCGTAGGGTCGGTTCTGCGTGGAAACCGCTCTGGTTCCCAGCGATTGTGAGTAAGGACACCGTTTGCCGATCCACTTCACCCACCGTCCATCCGTCCGCCGCCCCGATAGGCGCATCCTCGCGGGCCTCGCCCTCCTTGGAGTAGCCGCAACGACGGCCTTCGCCAGCACCGGCGCCAGTGCCGTCCCCCTCGCCGGAGGCGCGTCGCTCGTCGGCGGGCTCTCCGTCGGCCAGAGCTTCGATGACGGCGACTACGTCGTCACGCTGGTCGAGCCCTCCGCGGCCACGTACCAGGGCACGGACGCCCGCTTCGCCCGCACCGCGCCCGTCGAGGGCTCGCAGCTGCAGGCCGCCTCAGAACCGGTGGAGGACTACTCTGCCCATCTCGAGCGGCGCCAGCAGGATGTCGCCTCCGCGGTCGACGCCGCCATTGGTTACCACTACACCGTCGCCCTCAACGGGTTCTCGGCGAGCCTCTCCGGCGAGCAGGCGGGCGAGCTCGCGAACCGCCGCGACGTCGCTCAGGTCCGCAAAGTCGAGAATCTGAGGCTCGATGGTGCCGCGCGGACGTCGCCGCTCGCCTCGGCCGCCGCAGGCATCCCTGCGCCCGACACCGGACAGCAGCGCTCGACCGACTTCCTCGGTCTCGAGGGCGAGGACGGCGTCTGGCAGAAGCTCGGCGGCGTCGACAAGGCAGGCGCGGGCGTCGTTGTCGGAGTCATCGACTCCGGCATCGCACCCGAGAACCCCTCCTTCGCGGGCGCGCCTCTAGCGACCTCGCCCGGAGCGGCTCCCTCGACGGACGGAACCACCACCTCGTTCGTGAAGTCGGACGGCGGAACCTTCGTCGGCTCCTGCTCGCCGGGGCTCCCCGCCTCCGAGCAGTGGGACGGCCACGAGTGCAACCAGAAGCTGATCAGCGCCCGCTGGTTCCTCGGAGACGAGAAGGTCGGTTCGAAGGACAATCCCGAGTACCACTCCCCGCGCGACGCCGTAGGACACGGCTCGCACACGGCGAGCACTGCCGCCGGCAACAATGGCGTCGAGGCCAGCGTCGACGGCTACGACTACGGGCGGATCTCCGGCGTCGCGCCGGCCGCCAAGATCGCCGCGTACAAGGCCTGCTGGAACGAAGCCGACAACAGCGGTACCTCCTGCTCCGGAACGGGAATGCTCGCCGCCGTCGACGCCGCGACTAAGGACGGTGTCGACGTCATCAATTTCTCGATCGGCGGCGGCTCGGCCACCACGACTCTGAGCGTTCTCGACGAGGCGTTCCTCAACGCCGCCGCGGCGGGCGTGTTCATCGCGGTCTCGGCCGGCAACTCCGGTTCTGGCGCCTCCACCCTCGACCACGCGTCGCCCTGGTACACCACGGTCGCGGCGTCCTCCATTCCGACGTCTACCGCGACCGCCACCCTCGGTGACGGCCAGAAGTTCGTCGGAGCATCCATCTCGGTTCATAAGGACGTCACCGGTCCGCTGGTCAACAGCGCCGACGTCGTCCGCGCCGGCACCAAGAATCCCACCGTCTGCGAGCCCGGAACGCTCGACCCCGACAAGGTGACGGGCGCGGTGGTCGCCTGCACCAGCGGTGTCACCTCGCGTTTCTCCAAGTCGGCCGAGGTCGAGCGGGCCGGTGGCATCGGCATGCTGCTGATCAATTCGACCCCGAACGCTCTGGACGTCGATGACCATTTGATCCCGAGCATCCAGATCGACTCGCAGGCCTATAACGCCATCACCGACTACGCCGGCACCGCCGGTGCGACGGTGAAGCTCTCCGAGGGCAACTCCTCCGGCGCCGTCATCCCCGTCCCCCAGGTCGTCGGCTTCTCGTCGCGTGGACCCGCGGAGGCGGACGGCTCCGACGTGCTCAAGCCCGACCTCACGGCGCCCGGCGTCGGGATCCTGGCCGACTTCACCAACCTCAAGGGTGAGGACCCTGCCTTCGCGTTCGAGTCGGGCACCTCGATGTCGTCGCCGCACGTCGCCGGGCTGGGCGCGCTGATCCTCGGCGCGGCGCCAAAGGCCTCACCGTCCGCGGTGAAGTCGGCGATGATGACCTCCGCCTACAACAGCGTCAACCAGTCGGGCGCTGCATCCGAGGACGTCTTCGCGCAGGGCGCCGGACACGTCGATCCGGCCGCGTTCCTGGATCCTGGACTGATCTACGAGAGCGGGGCGACGGATTGGACCGCGTTCCTCAAGGGCGCGGGCTACGCGTTCACGCCGACCAACGGGATCGAAGCGATCGACCCGTCCGATCTCAACCAGGCCTCGATCGCGATCGGTTCCCTCGCGGGCAAGCAGACCGTGACCCGCACGGTCACCTCGACCGGCGCGGGCACCTACACCGCCTCGGTCGACGGCCTCGCCGGGGTCGACGCCGTCGTCTCGCCCTCGACCCTCTCCTTCACGGAGGCGGGCCAGAAGGCGAAGTACACGGTGTCCTTCACCACCGGCTCGGCGCCGCTCACCCAGTTCGCCACCGGCTATCTGACCTGGGCGAGTTCGGAGCACGACGTCCGTAGCCCGATCGCGGTGCGCCCGATCCTGCTGAGCGCGCCCCACGAGATGTCCGGCACCGGTTCCACCGGCACCGGCTCGGTGACGGTCACGCCCGGTATCACCGGCTCGGTGCCGCTCGCCGCGAGCGGCCTCGCGCAGGGCGTCCTCGCCCAGGACGCGACCGCCGCCGATGGGCACTCGGCGACCCTCCCCGCGGGGAAGTCGCTGACGAGCACCGTGGTAGTGCCCGAGGGCGCCGAGTTCGCTCGTTTCGACCTCGACTCGGTCGACAGCACGGCCGACCTCGACCTGACCGTCACGAGCCTGAGCACGAAGAAGGTCTTCACGTCGGCGACCGGCTCGGCCGACGAGCGCGTCGACATCGCTGACCCCGCCCCGGGCGAGTACACGGTCCGGGCCGATGTCTACTCGACCGCGCCGGGGTCCTCGACCTCGACGTTCGACCTCCGCAGCTTCCTCATCACTCCGGAGAACGGGCTCGGATCGCTGAGCACCGACTCGGCCGAAATCGACGCGGTCCAGGGCGAGCCGGCCACCTATGCGGTCTCGTGGTCGAACCTGGCGGGCCCGGCCCGCTACCTCGGTCGCGTCGTCTACGACGACTCGGGACTCGCGACGCTCGTGAGCGTCGACGTCACCGAAGCGGTTCCGCCCGCTCCGGCGCCGAACCCGGCTCCGGAGTCCGAGAATACCTCGGGGTCGACCATGACACCGACGGTCGACCTGATCAGCAGTCCAGGGGAGCCCACCGGATCGAGCGCGCTCGGATACAGTGCCGGTGGCCTTCCGTCAACGGGCTTCGACGGTGGTCTCCTCGGAGCCGCTGCCGTCGCCCTCCTCGGTACGGGCGCTGTGATCACTGTCCTCCGACGCCGCGCCCTCGCGCGGCAGGAGGCGGCCTCCGCGGAGTAGCCCTTAGCGATCGCCGCGAACGGCCGTCCCCTCGCTCCTCCCGGAGCGGTGGGGCGGCCGTTCGCTGTGCGTCGGCGCGGAAGTGCGTCGATGCGTCGATGCGGAAGCCAGAGCGGCGCAGCCACGCGAGCGAGAGCCCGAGTGACCCCCTGCCCCCGAGCAGACCCGCACGGTCGTCAGAGGGAGCGGCGCCCCGCGATGACGCCGGAGACGACCGCGACGATGCCGAACGCAATTGCGACGACCGGGTGCCCGAGGTCCAGCCACGCCAGCGCGGCGGCTCCCATCACCAGCAGCTCGATCAGGGAGCGGCCGTAGACGTCGATCCCGAGGACCGCGCGCGGCGAGAGGAAGAGCGCCCAGATCAGCGCGGCGAGCACGGGTGCACCGAGGCCGACGACGATGCTCCACGGCAGGTCCCACGAGGAAAAGCCCCAGACGGCGAACGTCGCCAGGGCGACGAACTCGAGGAGGAAGCGGAGGATCGCGTTCGGCCCGACTCGCGTTTCGGCGCCCGCAGCGTCCGCTCCTGCTCGATTCACGCGGATCATGCTAACGGCCCAAGGTCAGCGGAAGATGATGGTGCGGGCGCCGTCAAGGAGCACCCGGTCCTCCGTAATCCACTTCACCGCCTGCGTGAGCGTGCGACTCTCCTCGTCCTGGCCGATCGCGACGAGCTGCGCCACCGAGTGCGAGTGGTCCACCCGCACGACGTTCTGCTCGATGATCGGTCCCTCGTCGAGGTCGCTGGTGACGAAGTGGGCTGTCGCACCGATCAGCTTGACTCCGCGGGCGTGCGCCTGCTTGTAGGGATTGGCGCCCTTGAAGCCCGGCAGGAACGAGTGATGGATGTTGATGGCGCGGCCGGCGAGGCTGGCGCAGAGCTCGGGCGAGAGGATCTGCATGTAGCGCGCCAGGACCACGAGCTCCACGTCGTGCTCCTCGACGACCGCGAGCACGCGCTCCTCGAACTCGCGCTTAGTCTGCGGCGAGACGACGGGGCGGGACTCGAACGGCACGCCGTAGAACTCGGCGAGGTCGCGCAAGCTCCCGTGATTCGACAGGATCAGCGGGATGTCGACCGCGAGCTGTCCGGCGCGCTGACGGAAGAGCAGGTCGTTGAGACAGTGCGCGGCGGTGGAGGCCAGCACGAGGGTGCGCAGCGGCCGGCCGACGATGTCGAGGCGCCAGGTCATCCCGTAGTGCTCGGTGATCGGCAGCAACGCCGCGGCGAACTCCTCGCGGGTGATCGGCGACTCCACCTGCAGGCGCATGAAGAAGCGGCCGGTGTCGGCACTCGAGAACTGCTGGCTCTCGGTGATGTTGCCGCGGGCCTGGACGACGGCGCCGGATACGGCGTGCACGATGCCGGGCTGGTCGGTGCAGGCGAAGGTCAGGGTCCAGTGATTGCCCGCGGACCGGTCGGTTGCCCAGGCGCCGTCGCTGCCCGTCGAGGGTGTGCTCGCCGGGGCGGGCCGATCAGTCGCGGGCGCGGCGGGTTCGGGCTGCATCCGCCCAGGATAACGGGGACCCGTGCCGGTCATTCGACCGTCACGGTGCTGGTGGCGGCTGCTCCCAGGCGGTCGCCCGTGCCTCCCAGCGGTCAGGTCGGCGGTCGCGGTGAGGACGGGGGCTCCAGGGCGAGCGCCTGCACCGGCTCGCCGTCGACCGGGAACTCCACTCCGTCGGCGTCCGAGTCGGCGAGGACGAGCACGCCGACCTCGCCGGCGCTCGCCGAGTCCGGCGTCGTGAGCATCGGTGCACGCAGATCGACGCTCGCCGGTGCGCCCGCTGCCGACCCGGACGGGACGGGCACGGTCGTGCGGTCGACGGGGAGGACCGCAGCTCCAGGTCCGGCGGTTCCCGCGGCGTCGGGGAGGAGCCGGCCGTCGGTGTCGAGCATGAGGATGGGCTCGGCGATGGTCGGCGGGAGTTCCGGGGTGGGCGACGGGGATGTCATGGTGGAGGTGCCCGGCGGTACGGGGGTGCTCGGCGCATCCGGAGCCGGAATCGGGGTTGGCGGTGCTGGGATCGAGTCATGGTCGAGCAAAGGGGTCACCGGATCGGGTGCGGGATCTGGTGCTGGTGCTGGTGCGGGATCTGGTGCAGGTGCAGGTGCAGGTGCAGGTGCAGGTGCAGGTGCAGGTGCAGGTGCTGGGACTGGGACTGGGACTGGTGCTGGCGCAGGTGCTGGTGTCGGGACCGGTGCAGCCAGGGGTGCGGGCACGGGTGCCGGGATCGGTTCCGGATCGCCGCTCGGTGCGGAGGCGATGGGTGTCGCCGTCGCTCCGCCGAACGGAGCGGGTTCAGCCGTCGTCTCCTCCTGCGGTGCCCGATCGCCGGTGCGCGGAGCCGACGCTGCCGCAGGGGAACCGTCGCTCGGCGTCGCCTCGGCCTCCGCTGCTGCGGGCGGGGTAGCGTCGGACCGGTCGGCCTCAGCTGCTCCGCTCCGGTACTGCGTGTTGTCCGCCCCTCCGGCCACATCGACCGACGCGACCTGCTCGGGCTCCTGCCCGTCGGTGCTCGCGCTCGGCGCGGCCGCGATGCTCGACTCCGGAGCCGGGATGCGTCCCGTCTCGTCGTCCTCCGCCTGCGTGAGTGCCTCTTCGGATGCGACGACCGACTGCACGGTCCCTCCGGACAGCAGCACTGCGCCCCCGGCGACTCCCGCGATCGCGAGCCCGGCCACGACGGCCACACTGACGACCACGCCCGCTCCGCTCCCGGCGCGTGACGCCTGGACGCCGCTCCGCAGCGCACCGGCGCCGAAAGCCGAGGCCGCGCTCGACGTCGACGCTCCGCCCGCGGCACCCCACGCCGCGGCTCCACCCAACCCCGCGACGAGCGGCAGCAGCACCGTCGCGAGCCGCCGGCCTGCGTGCTCGGCCTCGGCCAGCGCCTCTCGGCAGGAAAGGCACTCGGTCAGATGGCCGTTCAGGCGCAGCCTGTCTCGAGCGGGCAGCCGGCCGCGCGCGTGCGCCCCCGCCCGCTCGAGCACCCACTCGCACTCGCCGGTCGCGGAGGAGTCGAGGACGTGCTCGCGGATCCAGGCCGCCCGCAAGCCCTCCCGCGCGCGCATGCCGAGGGCCGCGACCGCGTTAGGCCGGAGCCCGAGCAGGGGCGCGGCCTCGGCGGGGGCCAGGCCCTCGACCTCGGTGTACCAGAGCACCTCCTGCCAGCGGGTCGGCAGCGCTCGGAACGCCCGGGCGCTGAGATCGCGCTCTAGTGCCGCGAGTGCGCGCTCCTCCGGGTCCGGGCCGGTAGCGGGGAGGGATTGGTCGTTCTCGTCGAACGGTTGCTCGCGCCGGCTCCGGCGGGCCCAGGAGCCGGCGACGTTGCGGATCGAGGTGAAGAAGTAGGGGCGGAAGGCCCCCTCGGGGCCGCCGCCGCCCTCGACCACCCGCAGCACGCGGAGGAACGCCTCCGAGACCAGGTCATCGGGGTCCGAGCTGCTCGACCACGCGCGAGCGACGGTGCGTCCGGCTCCGGAGTGACGGCGCCACAGCTCTGAGACGGCGTCGGTGCGTCCGCTGCGTACGAGCGCAAGCAGCTCGCGATCGCCGAGAGCGTCGACGTTTTCGGCGCCGCGTCGAAGACCCACCGCCACGCCCCCTTACCGGCCCCGCGCCGGAGCCGCCAAAATGATTGGCCCACGGCGCCGAGGTGCCTTCGACGGATGGCACGGCTCCGCGCCACGCGACCCGCTTGTTAGAGTAGGCGAGCCGCGACTGGCGTTCGGATGGGTGACCATCAGGGAGCGGCACCTCCTCCGGGGTAGCGTCCCGGACACTTTTCCCGCCGCACGCCTGGGCTGGAACGGATACCGTTGATCGGGTCGCCCGAACGAGCCGTGTCGCGCCGCCGCGACCTGCCGGGCCCCTTCCGTTTCCCAGCCAAGGAGCGTCCGTGTCCTCATCCCCTTCCTCCGCGCACCCCGGCGTCGCCGCCTTGTTCGACGCGCCCGTCTCGGTGGTCGACCCCGAGATCGCCATCGTGCTTCAGCAGGAGCTCGATCGCCAGCGCAGCTACCTCGAGATGATCGCGAGCGAGAACTTCGTTCCGCGAGCGATCCTCGAATCTCAGGGCTCCGTCTTGACCAATAAGTACGCCGAGGGCTACCCCGGTCGTCGTTACTACGGCGGTTGCGAGTTCGTCGATGTCGCCGAGCAGCTCGCGATCGACCGGGCCAAAGCGCTCTTCGGCGCCGAGTTCGCCAACGTCCAGCCCCACTCCGGCGCGTCCGCCAACGCGGCGGCACTCGCCGCTCTGGTGCAGCCCGGCGACACCATCCTCGGCCTCGAGCTGGCCCACGGCGGACACCTGACCCACGGCATGAAGCTCAACTTCTCGGGCAAGCTCTACAACGCGACCGCGTACGGCGTCGACCCGACGAGCTTCCGGATCGACATGGACGCTGTTCGCGAGAAGGCCCTGGAGGTCCGCCCGCAGGTGCTCATCGCTGGCTGGTCCGCCTACCCGCGCCAGCTCGACTTCGAGGCGTTCCGCGCCATCGCGGACGAGGTAGGCGCGAAGCTCTGGGTTGATATGGCCCACTTCGCCGGCCTGGTGGCCGCCGGCCTGCACCCCTCCCCGGTGCCCTTCGCCGACGTCGTGACGACCACCGTCCACAAGACGCTGGCGGGCCCGCGCTCAGGCCTCATCCTTGCCAAGCAGGAGTACGCCAAGAAGGTGAACTCGGCCGTGTTCCCTGGTCAGCAGGGCGGTCCGCTGATGCATGTGATCGCAGCGAAGGCGACTGCGTTCAAGCTCGCCGGCGAAGCCGAGTTCGCCGACCGCCAGGCGCGTACCATCCGCGGTGCGCAGATCCTCGCCGAGCGCCTCACCGCCGCCGACTCGAAGGCCGAGGGCATCGACGTGCTCACCGGAGGCACCGACGTGCACCTCGTGCTCGCCGACCTGCGCGACTCGCCCCTGGACGGCAAGCAGGCCGAGGACCGCCTGCACGAGGTCGGCATCACGGTCAACCGCAATGCCGTCCCCTTCGATCCGCGCCCGCCGATGGTCACCTCGGGTCTGCGCATCGGCACCCCGGCGCTCGCGACCCGCGGCTTCGGCGACACCGAATTCACCGAGGTCGCCGACGTCATCGCCGAGGCGCTGAAGCCCTCGGCCGATCTCGAGGCGCTGCGCGATCGTGTCGCCCGCCTCACCGACGACTTCCCGCTCTACCCCGGGCTGTAGTCGATCCGCTGCACCACCCGCGCGGCGGAGGCGGGGCCTCGCTCCCTCTCCGCCGCGCCCCGAACGAGGAGCCCAAGATGACGGCACAGGTACTTGACGGCGTCGCGACGGCGACGGCCGTCAAGACGGAGATCGCCGAGCGGGTCGCCGCTCTGCGAGAGCGGGGCGTCGTGCCCGGGCTCGGTACGCTCTTGGTGGGAGAGGACCCGGCCTCGCGCTCGTACGTCGCGGGCAAGCACCGGGACTGCGCGGAGGTGGGGATCGAGTCGATCCGCGTCGACCTTCCCGCGACCGCGTCGGCGGAGGACATCCGCGCGGCGATCCGGCAGCTCAACGAGTCGTCGGCAGTGACCGGATACATCATCCAGCTCCCGCTGCCCGAGGGCATCGACGAGAACTCGATGCTCGAGCTGATGGATCCGGACAAGGACGCCGACGGCCTGCACCCCACCAACCTCGGGCGGCTCGTGCTGGGCGTCGAGGGCGAGCTGGACAGTCCGCTGCCCTGCACGCCCAATGGGATCGTCGAGATGCTGCAGCGCTACGGGATCCCCACCTCGGGCAAGCACGTTGTCGTCGTCGGCCGCGGGCTCACCGTCGGCCGTCCGCTCGGCCTCCTGCTCACGCGGAAGGGGCTGGACGCCACCGTGACACTGACCCACTCCCGCACCATCGACCTCGCCGCGGAGGTGCGCCGCGCCGATATCGTCGTGGCTGCGGTCGGTGTGCCCGGCTTGATCACGGCCGACTGGGTGAAGCCCGGTGCCGCGGTCCTGGATGTGGGTATCACCCGGGTCGAGAACCCTGGGACCGGCCGTGCGAAGCTGGCGGGTGACGTCGCTCCCTCGGTGGCGGAGGTCGCGGGCTGGCTCTCGCCCGTCCCCGGCGGCGTCGGCCCGATGACGCGCGCGATGCTCATCCACAATGTGGTGAGGGCGGCGGAGCGAGCTCTGCGCTGAGCCGTCCGCCTCGCCTCGCCCGCACGGCCCGTGCCGGCCCGCGTTCGGGGGAGAGATGCAGTCGGCTCCCGGTAGCGTAGGTCGGCGCTCTCGCGTCCCCCACCTGTGGGACACGTCCTCGGAGCGCGCCCGCCCCACGAGGAGAACCCATGCTCACCGTCACCGCCTACGCCGCCCCCTCCGCGACCGAGCCGCTCGTCCCCACCACCATTGAGCGCCGCGACGTCGGACCGCACGACGTGCTGATCCAAATCGCCTACTCCGGTATCTGCCACTCCGACATCCACACCGTGCGCGGCGACTGGGCCCCGGTCCAGTACCCGCTGACCGTGGGTCATGAGATCGTCGGCGTCGGCTCCGAGGTCGGCTCCGAGGTCACCAAGCACTCCGTCGGCGACCGCGTCGGCGTCGGCTGCATGGTGAATTCCTGCGGCGAATGCGAGAACTGCCTTGCCGGCGAGGAGCAGTACTGCCTCGCGGGTAACACCGGCACCTACGCCTCCATCGACCGTGACGGCACCATCACGCAGGGCGGATACTCCACCCACGTCGTCGTCGAGGACTTCGTGCTCCATGTGCCGGAGTCGATCCCCTACGAGGCCGCCGTGCCCCTACTGTGCGCAGGAATCACCACTTACTCGCCGCTCGCGCACTGGGAGGCAGGTCCCGGCAAGTGCGTCGCCGTGGTCGGACTCGGCGGGCTCGGTCACATGGCCGTGAAGTTCGCTCACGCGATGGGCGCCGAGGTTACCGTTCTCTCACAGACTCTCAGCAAGAAGGAGGACGGCCTGCGCCTGGGCGCCGACCGTTACTACGCGACGAAGGACGAGTCGACCTTCGCCGACCTCAAGAACACCTTTGACCTGATCATCAACACGGTCAGCGCGCCGCTGGATCTTGACGCCTACCTCGGACTCCTCCGCCGTAACGGCACGATGGTCAACGTCGGCGCCCCGGCCGAGGCCCTCCCTCTGCACGTTTTCACGCTGTTCGGAGCCCGCCGCTCCTTCGCAGGTTCCGGCATCGGAGGTATCCGCGAGACCCAGGAGATGCTCGACTTCTGCGCCGAAAAGGGCATCGCGAGCGAGGTCGAGGTCGTCTCGGCGTCCCAGATCAACGAGGCCTACGAGCGAGTGCTCGCCTCGGATGTGCGCTACCGCTTCGTGATCGACGCGTCCACCTTCGAGAAGTGAGTGCGGCCGGGGCGCTAGCGTCAGCGGCATGAGCGAACGGAGCCACCCGGCCGTCGACCGCGTCCTCGTCGATCTCGATCGGCACGGCGTGCACCCGCCGGTGCGCTGGCTCGACGAGGCAGCGTCGACGGCCGCGCTGGCGGCCGCAGCGCTGGGAGTCGAGGTCGCTCAGATCGCGAACTCGCTCGTGTTCCTGCTCGATGGTGTGCCGCTGCTGGTGCTGACCAGCGGTGGCCACCGCGTCGATATCGAGTGGCTGGGTGAGCAGCTGGGCGGAGTGATCGGCCGTGCCTCCGCTGTCGAGGTGAAGGCCGCGACCGGCCAGACCATCGGCGGGGTCGCTCCGGTGGGCCATCCCGCGCTGCTGCGAACGGTGGTCGACACGGCCCTCGCCGCCTACGACGTGGTCTGGGCCGCGGCGGGACACGCGCAGACGGTCTATCCGACGAACTTCGATGAGCTAGTGCGCGTCACTGCGGGGTCACCGCGGGAGGTCCGTCGGGCGGATTCGGTGCAGTAGCGCTTCCGGGATGTTCCTGACGACGCGCGGTCGCCGAGGGAGTTCCCGGATCGCGTGTCAGAGCACCCGGCCCGCACCGTCGGCTGCCGCTACCAGGAACAGCTCGGGCGTCGTGAAGCCCTTCGCGACGAAGGCGGCGAGGACGGCCGCGCGGACTTCCTCCTCCTTCTCGACCGGAGTGAGTGCGATGGCCGAGCCGCCGAAGCCGCCGCCGGTCATCCGCGCACCGATCGCTCCGGCGCGGCGGGCGGCCTCGACGGCGGTGTCGAGTTCGGGTACCGAGATCTCGAAGTCGTCGCGGAGGGAGACGTGGCCCGCGTCGAGCAGGTCGCCGATCGCCCTCGGCCCGTGTTCGCGCAGCGTGCGGACGGTCTCGAGGACGCGGGCGTCCTCCGTCACGACGTGCTTCACGCGGCGGAACGTGATGTCGTCCAGGAGCTTCTCGGCGCGCGGCAGGTCGTCGATCGAGAGTTCGCGCAGCGACGGCACCCCGAGCGTTGCGGCGCCGAGTTCGCAGGAGGCGCGCCGCTCGGCGTATCCGCCGGTGGCGTGCGCATGCTCGACACGAGTGTCGACGACGAGCAGGACGAGTCCCGCCTCCTCGAAGCCCAGCGGGATGACCTCGGTGTCGAGGCTGCGGCAGTCGAGGAAGACCGCGGCGTCGCGCTCTCCGAAGAGGGACGCCGACTCGTCCATGATCCCGGTGGGAGCGCCCACGGCGACGTTCTCGGCGCGGCGGCCGATACGCGCCATCGTGGTGCGGTCGAGGCCGAGGCCCCAGAGCTCGTCGAGGGCGACGGCCATCGCGCACATCAGTGCGGCCGAACTCGAGAGCCCCGCGCCGACCGGCACGTCAGAGTCGACGTATGCGTCGAAGCCCGAGCGGGAATCGAGGTCGACGCCGTATTCGGTGAGCGCCCACACCACGCCGAGCGGGTAGGCCGACCAGCCGGCAACGGCGCCCGGGCCGAGCTCATCGAGAGCGACCTCGACGACCTCGGCCGAGAATGCGCTGCTGATCCGGACTGTGCGGTCCTCGCGGGGAGCGACGGCCATTGCAGTCGCGCGGTCGATCGCGAAGGGGAACACGAAGCCGTCGTTGTAGTCGGTGTGTTCGCCGATTAGGTTGACGCGACCGGGGCCCGCCCAGACGCCCGCGGCGCCGCGCCCGTAGCTCCGCTCGAACGCGGCGGCCGCGCTCTCGGCGACGGCGGTGAGAGAGGGGGAAGCGGCGGTCATCGGTTCTCCTCGGCGGCAGCGGCGGCGATGTCGGCCGCGGTGGTGGTGGTGGCGGCGCTGTCGGGCAGCGACCCGTCTCCGTGCGCGGTCGTCTGCAGAGCGGCGTCGGGGTGCCGGGCGAGCCCGGCCTCGATCACGGCGGCGTCGGCCCGCTCGAGAGCGGCGCGGAGGTCCGCAGCGCTCGTCTCGGGGGCGATGTCGCCGATCCAGGCGCCCATCGCCGCCTCACTGCCCGCGAGGTACTTGAGCTTCGTCTCCGCCCGGCGGGGCGAGGTGATTTGGAGCATCAGGCGAACCTCGTCGCGGCGCACATGCACCGGCGCCTGGTGCCAGGCGGCGATGTAGGGCGTCGGGGTGTCGTAGAGCGCGTCGATGCCGCGGAGCAGCCGCTGATAGATCGTCGCGAGCTCGTCGCGCTCCGCCGGGGTCGTCGCGGCTAAGTCGGGGACGTGGCGGTGCGGCAGGAGGTGGATCTCAATGGGCCAGCGGGCGGCGAAAGGTACGAACGCGGTGAAGTGCTCGCCGCGGATCAGGACGCGCTCGCCGTCCTGCTCGAAGGCGAGGACGTCGGCGAACATCGACGGGCCGTAGCTGTCGAGCGAGGCGAGCAGGCGGGTCGTGCGGGGAGTGACGTAGGGGTAGGAGTAGATCTGCCCGTGGGGGTGGTGCAGCGTGACTCCGATCGCCTCGCCGCGGTTCTCGAACGGGAAGACCTGCTGCACGCCGGGCAGAGCCGAGAGGGCGCCCACGCGGTCGGCCCAGGCCTCGACAACGGTTCGGGCGCGGGAGGTGCTGAGCGTGGCGAACGAGCCCTCGTTCTCGGGGCTGAAGCAGACGACCTCGCAGCGGCCGACGCTGGTGAGGGTTCGACCGAGCCCCAGGGCGCGCAGATCCTCGAGCGAGGCGGGCGCGTCCGTGTCCTCGAGGAGCGGGCCGAAAGAGGGGGAGCGGTTCTCGAACACGGCCACGTCGTAGTGGCTGGGCACCTCGGAGGGGTTTGTCGGCGAGGCGGGGGCGAGCGGATCGAGCTTGGCAGGGGGCAGGAACACGCGGTTCTGGCGTGAGGCGGCGATCGACACCCATTCACCGGTCAGGACGTCCTGGCGCATTCGTGCGGTGGCGGGGCGCGGGTCGAGGTGGCGGGAATCGGCGGCGCGCTCCAGGGGGAGTGTCGTGTCGGCGTCGTCGAAGTAGAGGAGCTCGCGGCCGTCGGCCAGCGTGTGCGGGCGCTTGACGACGCCGGCGGAGAGAGTGATCGCTTCGTTCATGACAAACACCACCGTAGCGCTAAATCTTCGAAAAAGAAAGTTGGGTTTCTCTTTGACAAGTCGTCCCGGGCGCGGCAGCATAGGCGGATGAGAACGGATAGCGAGCAGGAGTCGACGTCGGCGATCGAGCGCCGGCTGCGGCTTCGCCTGACCGCCGAGAACTCGGGCTTCGTCGCGGTCGCCCAGATGGCCGACCTGCTGGGCGTCTCGGTCGTCACCGTCCGCTCCGACCTCGCGGTGCTCGCGAGCGAGGGCGTCCTGCAGCGCGTACGCGGGGGAGCGATCCCGATACCCGCCCGCTCCGGCGAGCGCTCGCTCGAAGAAGGATTGAGTGCCGCGTCCGACGAGAAGGCCGCGATCGGGCGCGAGGCCGCCGCCTCCGTCTCCTCCGGCCAGAGCATCGTGCTCGACGTGGGTACCACTCCGCTCGCCATCGCGCACGCGCTGGTGAAGCGGAAGGAGCTGCGCGACGTTACCGTGATCACCAACGGGCTCTCCACCGCGCTGGCGCTTGAACCGGCCATCCCCCGCTTTACGGTCGTCGTCACCGGAGGCACCCTGCGCCCGCTTCAGCACTCGCTGGTCGAACCGCTCGCCTCCGAGATGCTCGAGCGCATCCGCGCCGACGTCGCCTTCATCGGCTGCACCGGCGTCCACCCCGAGGCTGGCGTGACCAACGTCAACCTGCCCGAGGCCGCTCTGAAGCGCCGGATGCTGCGCGCGGCGACCCGGCGGATCGTGGTCGCCGACTCCTCCAAACTCGGCGTCATCGACCTCGGCCGGGTCGCCGCCACCGACGAGTTCGACCGCCTGCTCACCGGCGCCGGCGCCGCCCACGAGCTCGTCGCCGACCTGGAGGAGGCGGGGCTCGCGGTCACCCGTTGCCGCGCGCTCGGCGATCGTGTCAGTCCGTAGGATCGAGCAATGGCCGACTTCACCCCCGCTCCCGCCACCGGGCGCCAGTTCTCGCTCGACCTCACTGCCGAGGGACGCACCCTGCACGCCGTCGTGACCGAGGTGGCCGCAGCGCTGCGCCACCTCTCCGTCGACGCCGTGGAGATCACCGCCTCCTACCCCGAGAGCACCGTTCCGCCGTTCGGCTCGGGCATCGTGCTGGTGCCCTGGCCCAACCGTGTGAAGGACGGGCGCTGGCACCACCGCGGCGAGACGCTCCAGCTCGCCATCACCGAGCCGAAGTACCACAACGCCATCCACGGCCTGCTGGTCAGCGTTCCCTACCGCCTGATCGACCAGGGGCCCTCTTTCGTCGAGTTGGCCGCGCCGGTCGTGCCGCAGGCGGGCTACCCGTTCCACCTCGAGACCTCGGTCCGCTACGAGCTGCAGGCCGACGGCCTGAAGGTCCTCCACCGTGTCATCAACGTCGGAGCCGACGAGGCGCCCGTCGCGATCGGCACGCACCCCTTCCTCGCCATCGGCGACGTCCCGACCGACGAGCTCGAGATCACCGTCGACGCGGCGGTGCACATCGAGGTCGACGAGCGCCTCATCCCTACCGGTCAGAGCCCGGTCGAGGGCACCGAGTGGGACCTCCGCTCGGGCCGTCGCATCGGCGACCTCGAACTCGACGATGCCTGGGCCGATGTCCGCATGGTCGACGGCGAGAGCGTGCACGGCCTGCGCGCCGCCGACGGGCGCCGCGTGCTCCTCTGGGCCGACGCCTCACACAACTTCATCCAGGTCTTCATCACCCGGATCTTCCCCGACGGCGACGACGTGAAGACGGCGATCGCGGTTGAGCCGATGACCGCTCCCGCCGAGGCGTTCACCAGCGGGCAGGGCCTGCGCTGGCTTGAGCCGGGCGAGGAGTGGACGCTCGCGTGGGGTATTCGCCACGAGGGGTTCCCCACCGCGCCATGAGCACCCTCGCGGCGGTCGGGCGCGATGACGTGGCCAAGCGCGTCGCTCTCGTCCGGATGAAGCGGCTCGCCACGGGCCTGCTCGTGGTGATGGCCGTCGTCTTCGCCGTCTCATTCGCCCTGCAAGACCGCCATCCGTGGCTGCAGTGGGTGCGGGCCGCGAGCGAGGGCGGGATGGTCGGCGCGCTCGCCGACTGGTTCGCGGTGACGGCGCTGTTCCGCCGTCCGCTGGGGCTGCCGATCCCGCACACCGCGATCATCCCGACCAAGAAGGACGAGATCGGCGCCAGCCTCGCCCAGTTCGTCGAGGAAAACTTTCTCCGCGGTGTCATCGTGCGCGAGAAGCTCGACTCGTTCGGGATCGCCCGGCGCGCCGGGCTCTGGCTCGCCGAACCCGAGAACGCACAGCGCGTCGGCGGCGAGAGTGCGGCCGCCGTCCGGTCCGCGATCGCTCTGCTAGACGACTCCGACGTGCAGCGCGTGATCGAGGCGCTCGCACGTCGTCACCTCCTCGACCCGCAATGGGGGCCGCCGCTGGGCTCGCTGGTGGGCAGTGTGGTCGAGGCCGGTCACCACCGGCGGCTCGTCGACACGCTGGTCGAGCAGGCGGAGTCGTGGCTTGCCGCCAACCCGCAGAGCTTCACCCGGATGGTCAGCGGGCGCCTGCCGAGCTGGCTGCCGTCCGCGGTCAGTCGAGCGCTGGACGAGCGGCTGTATCACGAGGCCCTCGTCTTCGTCGCGGCGGTGCGTGACGAGCAGGGCCACCCGTTGCGGATCGCCATCGACGGCTACCTCGCCACGCTGGCGGAGGATCTGGGCACCGATCCCGATCTGATCGCCCGGGTGGAGGAGATCAAGAACCGCGCTTTCGACAGCCCGCGCGTGCGCGAGCTCGCCGGCGACGCCTGGGAGGCGACGAAGGCATCTCTCCTCGGTGCGATGGACGATCCGGCGAGCCCTCTGCGCGGCAGCATCGAGTCGATCGTGGTCGACCTCGGCCGGCGTCTCTCGACCGATGCCGGCCTCGCAGCAACCGTCGACTCCTGGATCGGATCTGTTGCGGCGAACCTCGTCGACCGCTACCGCACGGACATCGCCAGCATCATCGGCGACACCATTCACCGCTGGGACCCGCGCGAGACGTCTGAGAAGCTCGAACTCCAGGTCGGCAAGGACCTCCAGTTCATCCGGATCAACGGCACTGTTGTCGGGTCCTTGGCCGGCCTGGTCATCTTTACCATCGCGCATGCGCTGCTCGGCTCCTGAAGCGGAGCGCGCGGGGCCGCTCCGCAAGCCCTCGTCGGTGTCGGTGGTCGGGCGTACGGTCGCAGCATGAGCAATGACAACACCACTGATCCCGATGTCAAGACCGAGGGCGACGTCCTCGGTGCGCGTGCCGACGACGGCAGCGACACCAGCGCCAGCAAGGACCCGTCCGACTGGGTCACCGGCGATGAGCCGATGACCGGCCCGCAGCGCAGTTACCTCGACACCCTCGCGCGCGAGGCGGGCGAGACCCTTCCCGCCGACCTCACCAAGGCTGAGGCCTCCGAGCACATCGATCGTCTGCAGTCCGCCACGGGCCGCGGCGACGGAAGCAATGGTCACGACTGATCCTGCCGGGGCCTTCGGAGGCTGAGCAGCGGTCCGGTGGCGCCTCCAGGAGAGGACGCGCCACCGGACCATCTTTCTTTTCTGAGGTTCGAGCAGGTGTGTGCGATTGGCACACTCCGACCAGCGCCCCCTGACCCGTCAGGCTGCTCCCCCGGTCCCGCACGACCCGGACGCAGTACTCGGTTGCGCCACGTCGTGACTGCGGAAGATCCACCGCTCAGAGCGGCCTCAGCACCTGGCCCGTGTCGGCACGCTGCGGAAGTCCCAACCCTGTCCGGAGACCTGCCCTGTGATGGAACCATTGACGTACCAAATGTAGTGGCCTTGATAGCGGTGGCCGAAGTGGATCTCCCACGTTCCGTTCACTCGAGTGGATTGCTTCGAGGCCCAGATGGTCACAGCTGAGTGCGGTCCGATATCCTGTCTTACCTCATCGCCCGCGCTGTTAGTCCACTGCCATTCATGATGGCCGATGCCATGCAGTCCCGCCTCGAATATTTCGCCGAGTCTCGTTCCGGCATTGATGTCGGCTTGCCAGCTGTTGGACGTTCCGGTGATTGCTTCGTAACGAATGACCCGAGTCGAAGTGAAGTTGGTGCAGTTCGTGTCCGATCCAGCCACGCGCGGCGCGTCGTCGACGGTCTCTATGCGGCCCGGATGGAAGACGCAGCTGTCGGGTTCGCTTTTATCGCAGCGATCGAGGAGATCGGCGCTTGACACGAAACCGTCTGCATTTGCAGCCGGGGCGATCACAAGGGTCGCAGGCAGGGCGAAAACGATGATCAGGAACGCTCGCAGAAATCTTTTCTCCATCAGCTCAGCCCCACTCTGACGGCTTCATTTCCCGCGCTGCTGCCCACATCCGAGACGTCGGAGCGGAACGGACCTTCGCGCGACTTGTCTGCGCGGTACAGCCAGACCCAGCAGTCTCCCCAGCCCTGAACGGAACCGACGTGTTTCTTCAGCTTGCCACTCAGGTTCAGGTGCCAGTTGACCCGGTCGTCCTTCGGGCAATTGGTCGGCACCCAGATCGTCAGTTCCTTACCCTGAAAACTCTCCTCACTGAAAATCCGAGCTCCGATGACGTCCGTCGGCTTTCGCACCGCGTCGCTGCCTGAGCAGGAGTACTTTTTGGTGGACATCGAATAGTCGCAGGACGATTCGTCCGCGTTGGCCGCCGAGGCGGGAGAGAGCCCGGTAGTTAGGAGGCAACAGCCCACGATCCCGAGGGCCACTCGAGCCCTCACGCTGATTCTCAAAGTGATTTTCCTATCTCTGTTGAAT
The DNA here is from genome assembly GCF_004011095.1 of Rathayibacter rathayi. GTDB lineage: Bacteria > Actinomycetota > Actinomycetes > Actinomycetales > Microbacteriaceae > Rathayibacter > Rathayibacter rathayi. The sequence goes on from NZ_CP028129.1 coordinate 481,928, forward strand.
TGAGTCCACTATCACTGCGTCGCCATTCTTGATGGCGATGGTTAATCTCCCACGGCTTGGGCCGCATTTCGTAAGTCTCAAGAGAATTTCAGCTCGTTTCGGATGATTCGCAGATCACCGTGAGCACCCCTCGCCCGGTGATGCGAATGTCACAGCCGCGGGGGCAAGGGGGCGGGTCGGTGCATCCCTCCAGCTGGACCCGACGACGGCTCGCCGGGGGCGCCTGGAGGCTGAGCAACAGTCCGCACCGGCGCCCCCGTCCGGGGCGCGTACCCCCGCAGGGCCGTCCCTAGGGTTCGGTCATGATGATCTCCCGCACCACGCGCACCGCCCTCGATCTGATCGACGCGCTCCGGGCGCCGGGCCGCATCGATCCTCGTCTGGCCCGGCAGGTCAGCTTGTCCCTGCGCCGCCTCATCGAACCCGACGCCTTCGGTCCGAGCGGACGTCTGCTCCGCAGTCGCGCGAGGCGGGTCCGCTTTCGCCCGCGCGACACGGCCGCGTTCCGCCCGACCCGCTGCTCCATCGAGCCATAAACCGGGTGCGCACCGCTCGCCCGCTATGATCGCCGCCGGGACAGCCAGTCTCCGCGGGGTCTTCTACAGTTCCAGGTATCCGGTTCGGCGGATGCCCGCGGCCTTCGGGCCTCGTTCAGAGAACCGCGGTTCTTCGCCGTATTTGATTTCGCGCCCAGCGATGTCGGCGAGCGCTTCATAAGCGTTGGCCCACATGCCTTGTCGATGAGTGCGGATCTGCACTTCGACGCGACCGAGGTTGGGCAGGACCAGCCACGGGTGAACTGCCCGATAGCCGGAATGATCGTTGTCTGCTCCCCGGAGGTTCTTCACCATTGACGGGGATACGTCGAAGCAGGAAGCAACTGCGTGAATGACGGCGTCCTGCTCGGCAAGCGACATGTCCGCCTCGAAGCGGACGCTGGCGACATCCTGACTCCATGAGAGCGGCGTGCTGCGATCGCGTGTCAATGTCGCTCCGAAGATACTGACGCAGCCGAAGTAGCCTGCACCCATCGCTCCGCTCGTGTACCTCCCGGAGGCTGGCAACGTGGGCTACCGTCCGGGCGCTGCGAGTGCAGAGCTGGGTGGCGCTGATGCGGTTCCTCGCGTACCTCCGCGTGAGCAAGGCCGACAAGCTTCGCGGCGAGCGGCTCGGCCTGAAGGCTCAGCGCGCCCTCACCACAGCCGAGCGCAACGGATGGGACATCGTCGGCTGGTACGAAGACGACGGCGTGTCCGGCAAGAGCACCGACCGCCCCGGCCTCCAGCCCGCCCTCGCCGCTCTGCGTCTCGGAAGGCGCGGGTGGCGGAGGGCCTCGTCGCCGCCAAACTCGACCGGGTGTCGCGGCCGGTCAGCGACTTTAGAGACCGGCTCGACCTGTCGCACCGGCAACGCTGAGCCGTCGCCGTCGCCGTCGCCGTCGCCGTCGCCGACTTCGACCTCGACCTCGACACCAGCACCGCGACGGGTCGGCTGATCGCGGGCATGGCCGTGCAGATTGTTCAGGGGGAGAGGGAGATGATCGGGGAGCGGACCAAGGCCGCTCTCGCCGTGAAGCGCGCCGAGGGTGTCCAGCTCGGGAAGCCCTCGACCATCCCCTCCGACGTCCGCGCGCTCATCCTCTATCGCAAGGCCGCGGGACTCAGCCTCAACGTCATCGCCCGCAGCCTCGACGCGGACAGCGTCCCCAGTCCCAGCGGCACCGGCCAGTGGCGACACTCCGTCGTCGGCCGCATCGTGGACCGCGCCGACCGGGCGGAGGCCGTCTGATGGCGAATGTTCGAGAGGTACTGCGGAAGACCGGCATCGCCGACGAGGTGCGTTGGCGCGACGGCAACGGGTCCTTCAAGCAGCGCACTTTCAACGTCAGGCGCGATGCCGAGCGGTTTGGTATGAAGGTGGAGCCCGAGCTGGAGCGCGGGGCCAGCACGGAGCCCCTGGTGAAGAACTCGAAGACGGTGGCAGAGGTGGTCGCTGCATCCCTGGCGGCGAGCAAGCCGGAGCTGAAGCCGCGCACGTACCGGTCTGCCGAGCTGCTGTGCTCGGGCCGGGTGCTACCGCGTTTCGGCAAGCGGCGCATTACCACGCTGACCCGCGCAGAGGTGCAGGTCTGGGTGGGGAAGCTGCGCGCGGAGGGGCTGGCGCCGATGACGATGCACCACTGTTACGTGGCGCTGCGCAAGGTGTGCAAGCACGCCCTCCACGATCGTCTGATTTCGTTCAACCCCTGCGACGGCGTCAAGCCGCCAAAGAACCACAACGCTGGTCAGTTCACCCCGAGCTTCCTCACCGCCGCGCAGGTTGAGGCGCTTGCCGGGCAGCTATCGACTGCGGCGCCCTACGACCTACTGGCGCGCTTCGCCGCGAACACCGGTCTACGGGCTGGCGAACTTGCCGGGCTCCGGGTTCAGGACGTCGACCTGGCCCGAGGCCACGTACAGGTCCGCCAGACGATGCAGCACGTCGCGGGGGAGTGGAGGGCCGGCACCCCCAAGTCGAAACGCTCGACTCGCGACGTCCCACTCCTGCACAGCGGCCTCATCCGCAACCTCCGCGCGTACCTTCTGCAGCACCCGCACTCCGGCGACCCGTCGGCGCTGTTCTGGCCCGGCCGAGCGGTTGGCGGAAGCCATCAGCCGGACTACGCACGAGTGATGGACAACGCGAGCTTTCGACGGAACTACTTCCGCCCAGCCCTGGCAGCGGCGGGTCTGCACGACATGCGTGTCCACGACCTCCGCCACACGGCCGCGTCGCTGTGGCTAGCTGCGGGCTTCCAGCCGTACGAGGTGAGCCGCTGGCTCGGGCACTCGAACGTGACCACGACGGACACGATCTACGCGCACCTCTACGCCACCGATTACACCTCGCACATCGCGAAGTTCGACGCATTCCTGGCGGGCGGCTGAGCGCTCACAGGGACCCTGGTCTCTGCGAGCGAGCTGCCCAGCGCCTCCAACACGGATTCAGCTATCGCTCGCCCGAGTAGGGGCGGGACAGCGTTCCCAATTTGCTTGACAATCTGCGCGCGGCTGCCTGCAAAAATGAAGTCATCGTCGTAGGACTGCAAGCGCGCTCCCTCGCGCGGCGTCAATGCTCGATCTAGGTCCGGATGGATGCACTTGTTCGACGCAGGATGAACGAAATTCACAGTGATTGTGACGGCTGGCTCGTCCCCTCTCAAGCGAGAATAGCACGACGAGAATCCACTCGATATAAGGTGCTTCGGGATGCAATCAATATTGTCTCCCGAGTAACTAATGATTTGGAGCATTTTTGCCGTGTGCTTCGTGGCCGCGTGAAGAGACAATGCTGCGGTTGATCCGCGGCGTTCGGTTTGGTACTGCGTTCTCGGGGGTTTCGAATACTCCGTTGCCACCTCCCCACTTGCGATCGCAGGTAGATCGTCGATTGCATCTCGTACGGTGACCGCTGGGAGCAGGGGTGGCTTCTCTAGCTCGAAAAGGAATTCAGTAGCTCCGTGCATTCGCTGACGGTCGATGTGGCCGATTGTACGGCCTTTGCCAATGTGGGTGATGCGTGGGAAACTTAGAGAGATCCCGCGCTCGCGGCCGATGAGCACCAGGCGCTCTCGCTTCTGAGGGACTCCGTAATTGGATGCATTCAGAATTTTCCACTCGCATTCATAACCGAGCGCCGAGAACGTGTCCTCAATTTGCGCAATGCTGTTCCCGTTATCGAACGTGGCAAGGCCGACAACGTTTTCAAGAACTAATACCCGCGGGCGGAAGTAGTTAACATACGAGGCAAACTCTTCGAAGAGAGAGTTGCGAGGATCGTCCTCCGCGGACGAGCGGAAAGGGCGAATCGAGGAGAATCCCTGGCACGGTGGTCCGCCAATAATCACGTCAACATCTCCGCGGCCAAGCTTCAGGGCCTCGGCGACCTGGCCGCGCCGTAGCTTTCGCACGTCGCCCGCTACTGCAAGTGCGTCTGGGTGATTCGCCTGGAAGGTCTGAATTGCGACGGGCAAAATGTCTACTCCGTGAACGACCTTGAAGCGCCCCGTGGCCTCAAACCCTTTTGAGAACCCGCCTGTTCCGCAAAACAAATCCATGAGGGTATACACTTCGCTCCTGTCTCCGGTGGAGACTATAGTCTCGTGGACTTCGAGCGTACAACAGGACACTGTCATCCTGTGAACGACGCACACGACGCACACGAGCATGACCCGTCTGCTGCGATCGTGGAGGTGATTGGTAGGATTCGGCGGGAGCAGGGCCTCACTCTGGAGGATCTTGCCGACATGGCAGGCCTTCATCGGACCTCATTGGGCTTGATCGAACGCGGCGAAAGAGGCTTGACCATCGGCTCGGCGTCGCGCCTCGCCGCCGCGCTCGACCTCTCGCTCACCGGGCTTTTGGCGATGGCCGAAGCGGGGGTGGCCGACGTCGATGCCACAACCGTCGCGCGCGCACCGCGGCGTGTTCCTGCGGAGGCTAGTCGCAACGGCGACGAACTGCGGGCTCTGACTGGGCTCGAGCCCGGGGCGATTCGCGACGCCGTCGAGTATGCCTACGACACCCTCGACTTGATTGACGCGGAACTAGTAACTCGAGGTTCACAACCGATCTCCTGTCTCGTTGAGCTCGCAAATTTGTCATCAATGATAGGCAATTTGGTTGGAGCGGGAGTCGCTGAATCGTCAGGAGGCTTGTACAAGCGGAATCGTCCCCATGCGTTTCCTGACCTTGTCCCTCAGAAGTTGGGGCTTCCAGAATTGGAAATTAAGACCGCACTGGAAAGCAACTACCCAAAGGGTCACCTTGCAAAGCCTGGAACCTATCTGACCTTCCGGTACTGCTTGGGTAGCGCTGATGGTGGATACCAGCGTGGGAAGGAAAACCGAGGGCCCACTGCGTGGGTTTGGGAAATTCGGGTCGGTCGTCTTGAGATCGAGGACTTCGCGATCAGCAATACTGCAGCTGATTCAGGGAAGACGGCCGTGATCAAGACGCAGTCGATGAAGTCGATGTTGGTCGTTTTTCAAGACAACCGTTTCTATCCTTACGTTCGCCCTTGGGGCTAGCGAGGACGACTGGCCCAGTCAAATCGAGTGCTGGCGGCCAACCTTGCCGTGTTCGGCTGGTGCCGGTGTTCGGGACGCACGACAGTCCCGCTGACGGCTGAGGAAGACAGGTTCGCTCCTGCGATGAGCAGAGGCGTCCTCGAGGGGTTCGTCACTTACTCGGTTCTCGCGCCCTGTTAAAGTTCCGCGCCGATCGAGTGGGCCCCGTCGGGCTCGAACCGACGACCCGCGGATTAAAAGTCCGCTGCTCTGCCAACTGAGCTAGAGGCCCTCGCCCTCCAGGGTAGCGGTCCGCCGAGCTCCCCGGAGCCGGCATACCCGCCCAGGCGCGGACGTTACCCTCCTCTGACCTCACCGAGGCGCGAGAGCGCCCACGACCGCGGAAGGCGGCCCCATGACAGACGGCTTCCACAAGCCGACAAAGTTCCCCTCCCACGTCTTCGAGGCGTTCCAGGGAGGAGAGGACCCGGCGCAGATCAGCCGCGTCGCCCACGAGACCGCGATCGCGCTGCTGAGCCGCGTCCGCAGCGACCCCGATCCGACGATCATCGACCGCCTGGTCGAGTACACCGACCACAACGGCATCGACGCGCTCGCCGAGCTCTGGGCGCGGTCGAGTGCCGTGAGCCTGCCCGGTGCGCTCTGGCGGCTATACCTGCTGCGGCTGGTGATTCGGCAGGACCCAGAGAGCACGAGCTTCTTCTACCAGCGCGGAGTCGAGCTCTCGGCGACCATCGACCCAGTCGTCGCGGGAGCGAGCACGCCCACGGGCCCGGCCGAGATCACCGAGCTGGCCGACCGCATCCTCCGCGGCGTCTTCGACGGCGACTTCGCGGTGGCGCTGGACCGCGCTGCCGCCTTCTGCCGCGTGAGTGCGTCGGGAGCGGTCTCGGTGGCCGACGACCTCGAGGCTGTGAACGCTGTCCGTGCGAGCGAGCTGACCACGCGGGCCCTGCGTCTCTCGACCACGGCGTCCGAGCTGGTGAGCTGCGCGCGGCTGTGGCGCAGCGACTCTCTGGAGTGACGCGCACCCTCCGTTCACCCGCTGCGAACGCGGCTCGCCTGCTCCGCGAAGGCCGTTGTTAGACTGGGCGAGGCCGGACCGCAGTAACCCCGGGCTCCACTTCTAGCCGCTTCGAGCGGCCTCGCGCCGAGAGGCGTTTCTGCGGTCCGGCCCCTTCTCTGCTCGCATCTCCGCCACGGTGCGCGAAGTGAGGGCCCAGGAGGAGACGATCCTCGCCCGAGTCCCCACAGACAGGCGTCAGCGGAATGACACAGACAGGCGCCAACGGAATGACGAACAGCAGGGCTCTCAGAGTCGGCGCGCGCGTCTGGGCGGGGGCGGGCCTGCTCGTGGTCGCCGCACTCTACGTCTTTGCGGCCCCGAGCGTGGACGCCGCCGAGGGCGCGCAATTCGCTGCTGGCGTCTCCCTCTCGCAGGGCGTCGTGATGCGCGTCCTCGCCGTCCTCGATGTAGTCGCGGGGCTCTGGGTCCTCATCCGCCCGCGGAGCTACCCGGGCATCACCGCCGCGGCCGTCGCCGTGATCTCTCTCTGGCTCGCCCCCCGGCTGCATGATCCAGCCCTGGTGCCGGTGGGCACCGTGGCGCTCGATGTCCGATTCGTGACGCATCCGATTGAGGTGTCGGTCGTCGTGGCAGGCCTTGCCGTGACAACGTTCTGGATGACGCGAAATCTTTCTGAGCGGGCGCGGGCGAGGCGGGGCTCATGACGGATGACACCACGGCGGAGGCGACTGTCCTCCTCGAGCGCATCGCCGGAGGAGAGCAGGCCGCCTTCTCCGAGCTCTACGACCAGATGGCCGGACGGGTCCTTGGACTGATCACCCGCGTCCTCATCGACCGCTCCCAGTCCGAGGAGGTCGCCCAGGAGGTCTTCCTCGAGATCTGGCAAACCGCTGGACGTTTCGCTCCGAATAAAGGAAGCGCGACGACCTGGATCCTCACGATGGCACACCGCAGGGCCATCGACAGGGTCCGCGCGGCCCAGGCGGGCCGTGATCGGGACATGCGCATCGGAATCCGAGACCTCGGACGCGACTACGACCTGGTCTCCGAGCAGGCGGAGGTGTCCCTCGAGCACGAGAAGGTCGCGGCCGCTATGGGTCGCCTGACGGAGCTTCAGCGGCAGGCGCTGCAGCTCGCTTACTACGGCGGATACTCGCACAGCGAGATCGCAGGGATCCTGCAGTGTCCCGTGGGAACCGTTAAGACACGCTTGCGTGACGGAATGATCAGACTTCGAGAAGAGATGGGGGTGGCCCTATGAACGATGTGCGACTCCCTGAGGGGACAGATGACCCGCGCGATCTCGCGGCGGGTTACGCACTGGGCATCCTGACGCCCGAGGAGCAGGAGCGCTACGAGCGCTTCCTGTCCGAGAACCCGGAGGCGCGCGGCGAGGCCGATGCGTTTGCCGAGGTGGCGGAGGCGCTCACCGCCGACGCGCCCGCTGTGGAGTCCTTGCAGGGCTTCAAGGCCGACCTGATGGCGCTCATCGCCGTCACCCCCCAGCTGCCCCTTCAGGAGCCGGACGAGGACCACGAGGCGCCCGGCGCGCCGCGTCTGGTCCAGGGCGCCGCCGAGGGCGAGCGGAGGGCTCCGACGGCTCGAGGGGGGAGCGGCGGCAGCGCCTCGAACCGCGCCCAGGGCCGGTGGTTCGGTCGACCCGCCGCCTACCTTTCGGCGGCCGCGGCGGCCGCGGTGCTCGTAGTCGGTGGAGTGACGCTCCCGCCGCTGCTCTCCTCCAGCCCCGGCCAGGCCCAGCAGCAGTCGGCTCTCGAGCAGATCCGCAGCGCCCCCGACGCGCAGGAGACGACCGGTACGGTCACCACCGGCGAGCGGGCGACGCTGGTCTGGTCGAGCTCGCTCGGCCGTTCCGCCCTCGTGGTGGACGATCTGGCTCCGCTGCCCGAGGACAAAACCTACGAGCTCTGGTACATCGGATCCTCCGGTCCGGTCGCTGCGGGCACATTCGACGGGGGAGAGGGCAGCACGGTCGCCCCGCTCAAGGGAAGCCTCACCCAGGGCGGAGTGGTCGCGGTGACGGTGGAGGACGCCGGGGGATCGCGGACTCCGACCACCGACCCGATACTGGCCATCAATATCGACATCGCCTGACGGTCAGGAACACGAAGAGCCGCACTCCTGTGAGAGGTGCGGCTCTTCGTGTTTGTGAAGGAGAGAGCCGACGAGCCGCACCCCGGGGGATGCGCTACGCCGACCGTGCGGCGGATCAGCCGAAGCGCCCCGAGACGTAGTCCTCGGTCGCCTGGACGGACGGTCGGGAGAACATCGTCGCCGTGTCGTCGTACTCGATCAGCTTGCCCGGCTTGCCGGTGCCGGCGATGGTGAAGAACGCGGTGCGGTCGGAGACGCGGGAGGCCTGCTGCATGTTGTGGGTCACGATGACGATCGTGTAGTCGTTCTTGAGCTCCTCGATCAGGTCCTCGATCGCGAGCGTCGAGATCGGGTCCAGCGCAGAGCAGGGCTCGTCCATCAACAGGACGTCGGGGGAGACGGCGATCGCGCGAGCGATGCACAGGCGCTGCTGTTGCCCGCCGGAAAGACCGGAGCCGGGCTTGTCCAGTCGGTTCTTCACCTCGTTCCAGAGGTTCGCGCCTTGCAGCGAGCGCTCGACGAGCGCATCCGCGTCCGACTTCGAGATCCGGCGGTTGTTGAGCTTGACGCCGGCGAGCACGTTGTCGCGGATGGACATCGTCGGGAAGGGGTTCGGACGCTGGAAGACCATGCCGACCTGGCGGCGGACCTGCACCGGGTCAACGCCCGGGCCGTAGAGGTTGTTGCCGTCGATCAGCACCTCGCCCTCGACGTGCGCGCCGGGGATGACCTCGTGCATACGGTTCAGCGTGCGGAGGAAGGTGGATTTGCCACAGCCGGAGGGGCCGATGAAGGCCGTCACTGTACGGGGCTCGATGGCGAGCGAGACGCCCTCCACCGCGAGGAACTGGCTGTAGTAGACGTTGAGGTCGTTGACCTCGATGCGCTTGGACATTGCTTCCTTCGGGGATTCCGGCCTGAGCCGAGTGGTGGGGGTCAGCGGCCGAGCTTGGGGGCGAAGATCTTTGCGATCAGGCGGGCGATGAGGTTCAGCGCCATGACGATCAGGATGAGGGCCAGCGCGCCGGTCCACGCGCGGTTGAGGAATGCGTCGGCGTCGGGGCCCTGGTTCGCGTACTGCGTGTAGACGAAGACCGGGAGGGTCATCATCCGCTCGCTGAAGAGGTCGTAGTTCATCGAGGCGGTGAAACCGGCGACGATCAGCAGCGGCGCGGTCTCGCCGATAACGCGCGCGATGGCCAGGGTGATGCCCGTCGTGATGCCGGCGATGGAGGTCGGCAGCACGATCTTGACGATGGTCAGCCACTTCGGCACGCCGAGCGCGTAGGAGGCCTCGCGCAGCTCGTTCGGGACCAGCTTCAGCATCTCCTCCGACGAGCGGACGACCACGGGGATCATCAGCACGGTGAGGGCGATCGAGCCGGCGAAGCCCATCCGCACACCGGGGCCGAGGACCAGCGCGAAGAGGGCGTAGGCGAACAGGCCCGCGACGATGGACGGGATCCCCGTCATTACGTCGACGAAGAAGGTGATCGCGCGGGCGAGGTGACCGCGCCCGTACTCGACGAGGTAGATCGAGGTGAGCAGCCCGATCGGCACGGAGATCAGCGCGGCCATCGCCGTAATCTCCAGCGTGCCGATGATCGCGTGCAGGGCGCCGCCGCCCGCGTCGATCACGTTGCGCATCGACGAGGAGAAAAACAGCGGATCGAAGCGCGCGACTCCCCTGGAGACGACCGTGTACAGCAACGAGATCAGCGGGAGCAACGCGATGATAAACGCCGTCGCGACCAGCGAGGTCACCAGGCGGTCAATCGCCTTGCGGCCGCCCTCGACCAGCCGCGAGACCACATAGATCACGACGTCGAAGAGAGCGGTGCCCCAAAAGATCGCCCCGACGAGGCTGAAGTCGTTCATCGTCCCCGCCGCCTGGAGAACCAGGAAGACGGCGGCGAAGACGACCCAGCTGCCGACGAGCAGCATCCAGGGCGTGCCTTTGGACAGCTTGCCCGCCTGCAGCGAGAAGGGCATCGAGGTGGTGGCGGCGGACATCAGTTGGCTCCCGAGAAGGCCTTGCGGCGGTTGACGATGAACCGCGCGACCGAGTTCACGACGAGGGTGATGACGAAGAGGATCAGGCCGGACGCGACGAGCACGTTCACGCCGACTCCGCTCGCCTCCGGGAACTGCAGGGCGATGTTCGCGGCGATGGTGTTCGAGTTCTGCGAGGTGAGCAGGAGGAAGGAGACGACCGTCGCGGGCGAGAGCACCATCGCGACGGCGAGCGTCTCGCCCAGCGCCCGGCCGAGACCGAGCATGGCGGCCGAGACGATGCCCGGGGCGCCGAAGGGGAGGACGGCCATCCGGATCATCTCCCAGCGAGTCGCGCCGAGCGCGAGCGCCGCTTCCTCGTGCAGGCGGGGAGCCTGGAGGAAGATCTCGCGGCAGACCGCGGTGATGATCGGAATGACCATCACGGCCAGCACCACGGAGGCGGTGAGGATCGTCTTGCCCGTGCCCGAGGCCTGGCCACCAAAGAGTGGGAACCAGCCGATGTTCACGTTGAGGAAGAGGTAGAACGGTTGCACCATCGGAGCCAGCACGGTCGCGCCCCAGAGGCCAAAGACCACCGAGGGGACGGCGGCGAGGAGGTCGACCACGTAACCGAGGGCCATCGCTATGCGGCGCGGCGCGTAGTGCGAGATGAAGAGGGCGATGGCGATCGAAAGCGGGAGGGCGATCACCAGGGCGATCACCGCCGACCAGACCGTGCCGAACACCAGGGGGCCGACGTAGGCCCAGAAGCTCGTCGCGTCGCCGGGGAGGCTGTCGGCCGGCGCGGTGAACGCCGGGATCGACTGCGCGATGAGGAAGATCGCTACGGCTGCGAGGACGAGGAGGATGAGGGAGCCGGCGGCGACGGTCGAGATCGAGAAGACCCGATCTCCGATACGCACCTTCGCCTTCGGGCGGACGACGGTCTCAGTTGCCATTCCAGGGGACTCTCTTCACACGAGGGGGTTCGGCGGGGCGCACAGGGAGATGCTAGGGCGCGCAGGGGCGTCCGCGGTGGGTCGAGCCAGGCACGGGCGGGGCCCGTCCCGCGGATGTGCTGCGAGACGGGCCCTGCCGGTGGGACTACTTGATCGACTCGATCGCGGTGGCGACCGTGCTGGCGAGCTCCGAGTTCAGGGGAGCGGAGCCGGCCTGAACGGCGGCCGCTTTCTGGCCGTCCTCACTGGCGACGTAGGAGGCGTAGGCCTTGACGACCTCGCCCTTGTCGGCGTCCGCGTATTCCTGGCACACGAGGAGGTAGCTGACCAGGACCAGCGGCCAGGCGTCCGCCTCGGTGCCGGTGCGGTCGATCGTGATCGCGAGGTCATTGTCCCCACGGCCTTCGGCGATGGGGGAGGCGGCGACGACCGCCGCGGCTCCGTCGGCCGAGATGGTCGAGAAAGCGTCGCCGACCTTGAGCTGGGCCATGTCCATGCCCTTGGCGCCGGACTCGTCGGCGTAGCCGATCGTATTGGTGCCGTTCTTGACCGCGTCGACGACACCCGAGGTGCCCTTGGCGCCGTCACCGCTCTGGTAGGGGAAGGTCTGCGCGGCGGGGGCGTCCCAAACGTCCTTCGCGGTGGCCGCGAGGTAGTCGGTGAAGTTCTGCGTCGTGCCCGAGTCGTCCGAGCGGTGCACGGAGGTGATGGTCGCCGACGGGAGGGTCGCATCGGGGTTCAGGGCCTTGATTTCCGGAGCGTCCCAGGACGTGATGGTGCCCTTGAAGATACCGGCGATGGTGGCGGCGTCGAGCTTGAGTTCGTCGACGCCCTCCACATTGAAGATGACCGCAATCGGCGAGATGTAGACCGGGAGGTCGATCCCCTTGGTGTCGGGGGCGCAGGCGGCAAAGGTGCCCGCGAGCTCCTCGTCCTTGAGCGCGGAGTCGGAGCCGGCGTAGTCAGCGGCGCCGTTGATGAAGTTGGTGCGGCCGGCGCCCGAGCCCTGCGGGTCGTAGTTGACAGTCACGTCAGGGTTCGCGGTCTGGAACGCGGCGGCCCAAGTGGTCTGCGCGGTGCCCTGAGCGGACGAGCCGATGCCGGTGACGGTGCCCGAGAGCGTGGCGGAGCCGGAGCCGGAGCCGCTGCCGGCGGCCGGTGCCTCGTTGGCAGCGCAAGAGGTCAGCGTGATCGCTGCGACGGCAGCGATGACGGCCGCCTGGCCGAGACGCGAGAATCTCACAAGTATCCCTTTCGGGTAGGAAAGCGTGGAAAACAGAACAGGACTTGGTGCAGCCCGCGAGCGAGAGTACGGAGACGTCGTGTCGTGGCACCGTCCGCTCGGTGAACGCGCGGTGAACGGGTCTGCTGCACGAAGAGCGGAGTGACAGGGCGGCGGGGCCGGTGCCGAGCGTCGAGCGCGGCCCGGCGCGTCAGCCCAGCGGCCGGTGCGTCTCGATCGCGATGATGCCGGAGCCGGGGTGGCCGATCGAGAGGTGCACGACGGCGAAGCCACCCGTGGGCAGCGCGGCCGCCTCGTCGAGGTAGGGGCCCAGCGGTGTCGCCGTCGCGAGCGCGATCTCGCGCAGGATCTCGGGGATGACCGGCCGATGGCTGCACAGGACGGCGGTGCGGCGCGCGCGGACCCGCTTGCCGACCAGGGCGCGGAGATTGGCGGTTCCGTGCTCGTGCGACTCCTGGCTCAGGTCGTCGCGGAGCCTGACCGGCTTCTTCACCAGAGCGGAGAGAGGGGCGATGGTCGACCGGCAGCGTTTGGCAGTGCTCGAGACGAGTCGGCGCGGGCGCCAGGCGGCGAGGGCCCGGGCAGCCGCAGCGGCCTCGATCCGGCCGCGTCCGGTGAGGCGGCGGGTGGAGTCGCGCCCGTCCCATGACGAGACGGGCACGGCCTTCGCGTGTCGGAGCACCACGATCGCGAAGGTCTCGAGCGCCCCGCGGGCGGCGATCCTGGCGAACTCGTCGACGATCGTGACGTCATGGGGGTAGGTGAGATAACTCCGGGCGCGCGTGAGGGTGACCCACTCGAGCGCCTCGACCTCGTCATTGGGGAGGAAGTCCGAGGCGAGGACCGCCTTCTCGGTGACCTGCGCGGCCCAGTAGTAGACGACTTTCGGACGCCCGCTCGGCAGCACGTACTCGGTGCAGCCGAGCGGTACTCCGAGCGCCACGGCGAGCCCGGTTTCCTCGCGGATCTCGCGCACGGCCGTCTCGGGGAGGGACTCGCCCGCGTCGACCTTGCCCTTGGGCAGACTCACGTCCCGGCGGTGCGGCCGGTGGATCACGAGGACGAGCGGGCGACCGTCGATGATCCGCCAGCACACCGCTCCTGCCGCAGAGACGATTCCCGTCACGATGTCATCGGCTCAAGGCCCGGTTGGCTGAGCGTGTCGCCGCGCGCTTGCGGTGGGTGATGTGCTGCATCAGCTGGTTCTGCAGGTCGGCGAGCGGAGCGCCGTCCGCGTCCAGGTGGTGCCGCGTCCAGTCGCCGTCCGAGCCGAGCCACCAGGAGGCGGTCCGCTCGTCCATCGCCCGCTCGAACATGTCGTCGATCTCGCTGAGGTGCGCCGGCTCGACGATCCGCACCAGCGCCTCGACGCGGCGGTCGAGGTTGCGGTGCATCATGTCGGCGCTGCCGATGAAGACCTCGGGCTCGCCGCCGTTGACGAAGCTGAAGATGCGGGAGTGCTCCAGATAGCGGCCGAGGATCGAGCGCACTCGGATGGTCTCGGAGAGCCCCTCCTGCCCGGGCTTGAGGCCGCAGATACCGCGGACCCAGACGTCCACCGGCACGCCGGCCTGGCTGGCACGGTAGAGCGCGTCGATTACGGCCTCGTCCACGATCGAGTTCACCTTGATCCGGATGCCCGAGGGCCGTCCGGCGCGCGCGTGCCCGGTCTCGACGGCGATCCGCTTCAGCAGCCCCTTGCGCAGGTGGCGCGGCGCGACGAGCAGGCGCTTGAACTTCTTCTCGATCGCGTAACCCGAGAGTTCGTTGAACAGGCGGGTGAGGTCCTTGCCGACCTCCGGGTCGGCAGTGAGCAGGCCGAGGTCTTCATAAATGCGCGAGGTCTTCGGGTTGTAGTTGCCGGTGCCGATGTGGGAGTAGTGGCGGAGCACCCCGCCCTTCTCCTGGCGAATGACGAGCGCGAGCTTGCAGTGCGTCTTCAGCCCGACGAGGCCGTAGACGACGTGCACGCCCGCCTTCTCGAGCTTGCGGGCCCACGAGATGTTGGCTTGCTCGTCGAAGCGCGCCTTGATCTCGACCAGCGCGAGCACCTGCTTGCCGGACTCGGCCGCGTCGATCAGCGCCTCGACGATGGGGGAGTCGCCCGAGGTGCGGTACAGCGTCTGCTTGATCGCGAGCACATCCGGATCCGCCGCCGCCTGCTCGAGGAAGGACTGCACGCTCGTCGCGAACGACTCGTAGGGGTGGTGCAGCAGCACGTCACCGCGCGACACGGCCCTGAAGACGTCCTGGCGCTGGTTCGGCTCGCTCGGCGAGAGCTGCACGGCCGTCGTCGGGACGTGGTTGGGGTATTTCAGGTCGGGCCGGTCGATCTTCTGCAGGCTGAAGAGCCCGCTGAGATCGAGCGGAGCCGGGAGCTTATAGACCTCCTGGGTCGTGATGTCGAGCTCACGCACCAGCAGGCCCAGCGTCTCGTCGTCCATGTCGTCGGTAACCTCGAGGCGGATGGGCGGGCCGAATCGGCGACGCAGCAGCTCTTTCTCGAGGGCCTTAATCAGATTCTCGGTCTCGTCTTCGTCGACCTCGACGTCCTCGTTGCGGGTCACCCGGAAGACGTGGTGGTCGAGGATCTCCATGCCGGGGAACAGGTCGTCCAGCTGGTTGGCGATCAGGTCCTCGAGCGAGATGAACCGCATCGGCTCGCCCGGGGTCGCCACCCCGGCGATCCGCACGAAGCGCGGGAGCATCTGCGGAACCTTGAGGCGCGCGAACTCGACCTTCTGCGTCTTGGGATTGCGAACGCGCACCGAGAGGTTGAGCGAAAGGCCGGAAATGTAGGGGAACGGGTGGGCCGGGTCGACCGCCAGTGGCATCAGCACGGGGAACACCTGCGCCGAGAAATAGTCGTCGAGCACCGTGCGCTCGGCGTCGCTCAGCTCGTCCCAGCGGACGAGGTCGATGCCGCCCTCGCGCAGCGCGGGCTCGACGAGTTGCTTGAACGCCCGGGAATGGCGCTGCTGGAGCAGATGCGCCTTTTCGGAGATGTCGGTCAGTACGTCGACGGGGACGCGGCCGATGTTGGTCGGCAAAGCCAGCCCCGTGAGGATGCGGCGCTTGAGGCCGGCGACGCGGACCATAAAGAATTCGTCGAGGTTCGACGAGAAGATCGCGAGGAAGTTGGCCCGCTCGAGCGCCGGCACCAGCGGATCTTCCGCCAGCTCGAGGACGCGCTGGTTGAAGGCGAGCCAGCTCAGCTCACGGTCGAGGTAGCGGTTGTCGGGGAGGAGCGGGTCTGAGTGCTCCTCCTCCTCGTCGAAGTCGTCGTCGAGGTCATCGCTCAGGCCGTCTTCGAGAAGCAGGTTGTCGCCGTCCATGCGACCATCCTGGCATCGCGTCCGCCCACTGCGCGCCGCGGGCCGTGAACGCCGGATGAATGTCGGCCAGGGAGGGCCTGTGGAGGAGCGTCTACTCGGCGCACCGGCTCAGCGCACCGGTGCGGCGCGCTGTAGGTACTGCACGTCGACGGAGGCGTCCGTGAATCCGACCGAGCGGTAGAGCGCCACCGCCGAGCGGTTCTCGGCCTCGACGTAGAGGTCGGCCGTCGTGCAGCCCCGCTCCAGCATCCGCGCGAGTCCCGCGGCGAGCAGCGTGCGGCCAAGTCCGCGTCCGGCTGCCTCCGGAGCGACTCCCAGCACATAAATCTCACCGGTGGTCGACCCCGGCTCGATCTTCAGCCAGTCGTAGCCGATCAGCGTGCCATCCGCATCGCGCAGCAGCAGGAAGTCGCCCTCGTCGAACCACGGCTCCGCACGTCGGGCCGCCAGATCCTCCTCCGTCAGCCGCCCCTGCTCGGGGTGCGCCGCGAAGACCCGCGCGTTCAGCGCGACCCACTCGGCTGGATCGAGGCCACGGGCGTCGGTGAGCAGGACCCCCTCGGGAACCCGGACCTCGGGCGCGGCGAGCGGCTCGAGTTCGACGTGCAGCAGCGTGCGGACCGCAGCGAAGCCGTGCGACGCCGCCAGCGCGCGAGCCGCCGGGTGGTCCCCGTGCGCCCAGGCGAGCAGGCCGGTGCGGCCGCTCGCGAGCACCTGCTCGAGAGCCGCGGTGCCGAAGCCCACTCCCCGCCACTCGGGATCGACGACGAACTCCAGCTCGCCCTGCCCGAGGATCGCGGCCGCCACTACCACATCGGCGCGCAGGCCCACGAGGAGAGTGCGCGAGCCGGTCCGAGCATCGACGAGGGCCTGATCGCTGAACGGGGGCTGGTGGTCGAACCAGGTGGCTCGGCCGATCAGGTGTTCTAGGCCGGCCGCGACGGCGGGATCGGCCAGGTCCTCAACGGACAGGTTGAGAGACTCGCTCATTGTCCTCTTCGTACACGTTGAAGCGGTATCCGACGTTGCGGACCGTGCCGATCAGCGACTCCAGGTCGCCGAGCTTCGCGCGAAGGCGCCGCACATGCACGTCGACCGTGCGGGTGCCACCGAAGTAGTCGTAGCCCCAGACCTCGCTCAGCAGCTGCTCCCGGGTGAAGACGCGCGAGGGGTGTGTGGCGAAGAAGCGGAGGAGCTCGAACTCCTTGAAGGTGAGGTCGAGCGGACGCCCGTGCACTTTGGCGGAGTAGCTGGCCTCGTCGATCACGACGCCGGAGGCCTGGATCCGCGAGGTCGACTGCTCCTGCGCCAGCCTGCCGATCACCAGGCGGATGCGGGCGTCGACCTCGGCGGGGCCTGCCGAGTCGAGGATGACGTCGTTGACGCCCCAGTCGGCCGAGACCGCCGTGAGACCGCCCTCGGTGAGGATCAGGATGAGGGGGACGTTGATGCCCGTGGTCGTGAGGATCTTGCAGAGCGACTTCGCGCTGGCGAGGTCCTGCCGCGCGTCGACCAGGATCAGATCGCAGCTCGGAGCGTTCACGAGCTGGGCGGGTTCCGCGGGGATCTGCCGGGTTCGGTGGCTGAGGAGCCCCAGCGCGGGGAGCACCTCGGCGCCTCCCGCCGAGGTCAGTATCAACAACTGCGCCACTGATCCTCCAGAACTGGTCTGCCCGCAATACTAGCGGCGGGCTGGGAGAGGCGGCCTCCTGGGGCACAATTGAGAAATGGGCAGCGATCGGGTGGGCATCGGGATCGTCTGGGTGCTCGCGCTCCTGGGTTCCGCGGTGACCTTGACCGCCTCCGCTGCGGAATCCCGTCAGCTCTGGCTCGCGCTGACCTTCGGTGGCTGCGTGCTCGCGACGTTCGCCGTGCAGCTGGCGGTGGCCCGCGCCGAGGGGTACCTCTTGCGCGCGATGACGAGCATCGTCGGGGCGATGGCCCTCGTCGCGGTTGCGAGCGGGATCGCCCTCCTCCTGCCCATCTGAGCACTCCCTGCGCGCCTGAGCACTCACGTCCTCCCGCCGCGGTGTCGGACCCGGCGGGTAAGATGAAGCCATGCTTCTTGCCCTGGAACTCTTCTATCTCGGTCTGCTCGGGCTCGCCTCCCTCGCCATCGCGTGGGTCTCCGGCGTGGTCGTCTACAAGCTCTACCGCGGCCAGAGCTAGCCGCTCCGGAGCGCGCGTGATCTCGCTTCCTTCGGGCCTCCCGCCCGAACTCGTCCCGCTCTCCTGGCTGCTCGGCGTCTGGGAGGGCTCCGGCGTCATCGACTACGCCGTCGGCGACGACTCCGTGCAGGCTGAGTTCGGCCACCGCATCAGTTTCAGCTACGACGGGCTGCCGTACCTCAACTACAGCTCTTATACCTGGCTGATCGAGGACGGCGCCGACGAGACGCCTCGTCCGCTGGTCAGCGAGATGGGTTACTGGCGCCTGAGCCGCGCGCTCACCGACGCGGACGCCGGCCCCGCAATGCTGCCCGGCCGCGGCGCCCCCGCCTTCCCCGACGCGGAGTCGGTCGAGACGCTGCGCAACGCTGCCGGCGGCTTCGACATCGAGGTTTCGCTCGTGCATCCGGACGGAGTGAGCGAACTCTACCTCGGCCAGGTCAAGGGGCCGCGGATCGACCTCGCAACCGACGCGGTGATGCGCACCGCCGCGGCGAAGGACTACGCCGCGGCGACCCGCCTCTACGGCTTGGTCGACGACCACCTGCTCTGGGCCTGGGACATCGCTGCCCTCGGGCAGGGCCTGCGCACCCATTCCTCCGGACGGCTGGCCCGTGTCGACTGACGCCATTTCCCCACTCCTCGCGGCCGCGGGAGCCGTGGCCACGACCAGCGCTGCCGAGCCCGGTGTCGCCGCTCACTACGGCGAGCCCTTCCGGGAGCAGCGGGCGCTCGCGGCCGGAACCGCCCTCGTCGATCTCTCCGGCCGCGGAGTCGTGACCGTCACCGGCCCCGACCGCCTGACCTGGCTCGATTCGCTCACCAGTCAAGCCGTCTCCCGCCTGGCTCCCGGTGCCAGCGCTGAAACCCTCTTGCTCGACCCGACGGGCCGGATCGAGCATGTCATCCGCCTCGTCGACGACGGGGAGACCGCCTGGCTCCTGCTCGACCGCGACGAGACCGTGGGCCTGGCGACCTGGCTCGACCAGATGCGCTTCATGCTCCGCGTCGAGGTCGCCGACCGCACCGCGGAGTTCGCGACCCTCGCTGCACTCGGCAACGGCACGGCTCTGGCGCTCGCGTTATCCCTGGCCGGGGCTCCCGTCGTCTGGAGCGACCCGTGGTCGCAGGTCCAGCCGGGAGGCTGGCAGTACGCGCTCACCGCCGAGCACCCGGGGGCGGCGTGGGAACTCCGCGAGGTGCTGGTACCGAGGGCGGGACTCGACGCGCTCGCCGCGACGGCCGCCGAGACCGGTGTCTCGCTCGCCGGAGTAGACGCCCTCGAGGCCCTGCGCATCGCCGCCTGGCGTCCCCGCCACGCGACCGAGGTCGACGAACGGTCCATCCCGCACGAGCTCGACCTCCTCCGCTCGAGCGTGCACCTCGCCAAGGGCTGCTACCGGGGCCAGGAGACGGTGGCGAAGGTGCACAACCTCGGCCACCCGCCGCGGCGCTTGGTGCTGTTGCAGCTTGACGGCTCCGACTCGGTGCTGCCGGCGCACGGAGATGTCATCACCGCCCTCAAGGGCGGCGAATCGGTTGAGGTCGGCGCCATCACCTCCAGTGCCTGGCACTACGAGGACGGGCCCGTCGCCCTCGGGGTCGTCAAGCGGAGTGTCCCCGTCGACCTCGAGCTGACGGTGCTCGCTGGTGACTCCCGCATCGCCGCGGCTCAGGAGGTTGTGGTCCCACCCGGTGCCGGAGCGGAGGCGGGCGTGCCCCGCCTGCCCCGCCTCGGGGCGACGACCAGGTAGGCCGCGCCGTGGTGGCCGCAGGACCCGCCGAGCGGGGCCGGACGGCCGACCGGCTGCGCAGTCTGGTCCGCACCCCCGGGCTGAGTCCTGCCCGGGCTCTGGCCCGCGCGGGCGCCTCGGTGCCCGCGGTTGTGCAGATCGTGGTCGCGGCGACCCTCGCCTACTCCGTCGCGCACGTCCTGCTCGGGCACCGCTCGCCGGTCCTCGCGCTGACCGTGACGATCTCGAGCCTGGGTATCGCCCGCGACACGAGGCCCAAGCAAGTGGCCGAGACCGCGACGGGGATGCTGATCGGCATCACGGCGAGCGAGGTCCTGCTGCTCGCGTGGGGGAGCGGAGTCTGGCAGCTCGCGGTGGTCCTCGCGATCGTCGTCACCCTCGGACGCGCGCTCTCGCCCTCGCCAGGGTTCGCGGTCGCCGCCGGCACCCAGGCGATGCTGGTGATGATCCTCCCCGCGCCGGAGGGTGGAGTGCTCACCCGCAGCGTCGACGGCCTGATCGGCGGGCTCGCGGCGCTGCTCTGCACGGCGATCGTGCCCCGCCCGCCCCTGCGCACGGCACGGGCGGAGGCGCACCGGCTGGTGAGCGCACTCAGCCGCACCGTCGAGGAGCTGGCCGACGCGCTCCGCCGCGGCGACTCGTCCGCCTCCTCCGCCGCCCTCGAGCGGATCCGTCGTACGCAGCCGGTGATCGATGGCTGGGCCGCGGCACTCGACTCGGCGACCGGGGTCGCGCGGATCTCGCCGTTCGTTCGCCGGCACCGCGGCGAACTCGCGCGACAGGCCACCATGCTCGCCGCCCTCGACCTGGCGACCCGGAATCTGCGCATCGTCGCGCGGCGCACCGACTTCCTCGTCGGCGATGCCGCCCCGCGGCCGGCGCTCGCCGGAGCGGTCGCCGCCCTCGCACCGGGCATCGCCCTGCTCGACCGAGCAGTCGCCGATCCGTCCGTGCTCGCCCTCGCACGTCAGGATCTCGTGCTGCTCGCGACCACGCTTGACCCTCAACGATTGATCCCGGAGGCGCGGCTCACGGAGAAGACGGTGTTGGTCCTCCTCCGGCCGCTCGTTGTCGACCTGCTCGTAGCGACCGGCACCGATCCGGCCGAGGCGCGTGCTGCGCTGCCGCCGCTCGCCTAGCGCTCAGGAGGCGGGGGCGACCGCCCCCCACGCGACCGTCACCTCGCCCAGGCGCCAGCGGCGGGGGCCGCCGAGGACCGGCCACTCCCGGCGCAGATCACGGACCGCCGCGATCCAGCGCTGACGGGGACCGTAGACAGCGAGCGGCGCGTTGAGCGTCCACGCGCGATCGAGAGCCGAGAGGAAGGCATGCACACCCTCGCCGGCGACATTGCGGTGGATGAGCGCCTTGGGCAGGCGCTCGGCCGCCGTCATCGGCGAGGGGATCGCTGCGAGCCGGAGCGACAGGGTCAGTGAGCGAGGGCCCTCTCGGCCGATCTCGATCCAGGTGCAGATGCGCCCGATCTCGTCGCAGGTGCCCTCGACCAGCATGCCGTCCGGCTGCAGCCGGTCGGTCATTGTTCCCCATGCGGCGGCCACTGCGTCCTCGTCGTACTGCCGCAACACGTTGAAGGCGCGGATGATGCTCGCGCGCCGGCCTGCGGGCAGGGGCACCTCGAAACCGCCGCGCTCGAACTGGACCCGCGCGTCGGCCGGGAAGGGCGTGCCGCCCTCCCGCACCCGAGCGAGTTGCTTTCTGGCAATGTCGACGCGGGCCGGCTCGATGTCGAGGCCGAGCACCTCTACGCCCGGTGCCGTGCTGACGAGGCGGCGGTGCAGCTCGAGGGTGGTGACCGCGCTCGCACCGAAGCCGAGGTCGACCACGAGCGGCATGGCTGTGCTCCGCAGGACGGGCAGTTCGGCGAGTCGGCGGTCGACCCTGCGGAGGCGATTCGTGCCCGTCGTCCCGCGGGTGACGGCTCCGATCGGCATGCACTCCAGCGTATCCGCGGGTGAGAGGGCCGCCTCTAAGCTTGATGCATGTCCGAGACCTACACTCTCATCCTCGTGCGCCACGGCAACAGCGAGTGGAACCAGAAGAACCTGTTCACCGGCTGGGTCGACGTGCGGCTGACCGAGCAGGGAGTCGCGGAGGCCACCCGCGCCGGCGAGCTGCTGACCGAGGCGGGTCTGCACCCCGACATCGTCTACACCTCGCGTCAGACCCGCGCGATCCAGACCGCGAACATCGCCCTCGAGGTCGCCGACCGCCTGTGGATCGACGTCAAGCGCTCCTGGCGCCTCAACGAGCGCCACTACGGCGCGCTGCAGGGCAAGGACAAGGCGCAGACCCTCGCCGAGTACGGCGCCGAGCAGTTCCAGACCTGGCGCCGCTCCTTCGATGTCCCGCCGCCCCCGCTGGACGACGACGACCAGTACTCGCAGGCGCACGACGAGCGCTACGCCGACCTCGGCGACGCCCTGCCGCGCACTGAGTCGCTCAAGCTCGTGATCGAGCGGATGCTGCCCTACTGGGAGTCCGACATCAAGCCGGATCTCGCGTCGGGCAAGACCGTCATGATCACCGCGCACGGCAACTCGCTCCGCGCCCTGGTAAAGACGCTCGACGGTATCTCGGACTCGGACATCGCCGAGCTCAACATCCCAACGGGGATCCCGCTCGTCTACACGCTCGACGAGAACTTCGAGCCGATCGGCGAGGCGCGCTACCTCGACCCCGAGGCCGCAGCCGCCGGTGCCGCCGCCGTCGCCGCCCAGGGCGCCAAGAAGTAGCCGTCGCCCTCCTCCCGCCCCCACCGCCTCCACCCCCCTCCCCCACCTTCGGCTCGCGAAAACACCTTCGGCTCGCAGGATCAGATGATTCCTGCGAGCCGAAGCACGTTTCACGAGCCGGAGTTCAGTCGCGACGAGGCGAACGGGCGGATCGCGTGTCAGCGATTCGCCCTAGCCGGTGGTGACCCGCTCTGCGGAACGCGCCGTCTCGCGGAGCCGACCGCGGTCGGAGTTGCGCTCGTGCGACTCCGACGATCCGACTCAGCCCCAGTCGCCCGAAATCAGGTACTGGACCTTCTTCGCGATCGACACGGCGTGGTCGGCGAAGCGTTCGTGGTAGCGGCTGGCGAGGGTCGCATCGACGGTGTCCGCGGCCTGGCCCTTCCACGCTTCGCTGAGCACCTTGTCGAAGACGCTGACGTGTAGCTCGTCGATCTTGTCGTCCTCGTCGCGGATCTCCTCCGCGATGCGGGGGTCCTGCGAGCGCAGTAGCTCTGTCAGCTTGTGCGCAACGACCACGTCGAGCCGCCCCATCTCGACGAAGGTCGGGCGCAGGCTCTTCGGGACGACCTTGTCCGGGAAGCGGTACCGTGAGAGCTGGGCGATGTGTTCGGCGATGTCGCCCATCCGCTCGAGCGAAGCGCTGATCCGCAGCGCCGAGACGACGATCCGCAGGTCGCGCGCGACCGGGTTTTGCCGGGCGAGGATGTCGATGGCGAGTTCGTCCAGGCTGATGGCCAGCTCGTCGATCCGCGCGTCGCTCGCGATGACCTCCTCGGCGAGGGTCACGTCGGAGTGGTTGAACGCCTGGGTCGCCTTCTCAATGGCGATCTCGACGAGCCCGGAGATCTCGACGAGTCGTTCCTGGACCTCGGCCAGCTCCTGCTGGAAAACTTCGCGCATCTGTGTTCGACCCCTTCTACGGCGCACAAGGACGACGGCGCCGGATCTGCGGCGAGCACCTCGCGCGCCGCTGCGACTGCACTCCGTAGGCGCAGGCGCAGTCATGATGACCACGGCAGGTTAACGGACGGTGCCGGGCGCTTGAACAGTACTCGACCCTGGTCGATCGGCAGGCGTCTGGTAGGGGGAGGACCGGTGGATGGTTAGCCTGGGTCCGTGGATGCGGGCTTGATCGTGGTTCTGTCGCTCGTTCTCGGTGTCGCGATCGGGATCCTTCTGACGAGCGTGCTCACCCTCGCCGCTCGTCAAGGCCGCATCGCCCAGGAGGTGATCACGGTCGGACTCCCCGAGGGGATCGAGGCGATCATCGACGCCGTCGGCTCGCCCGCGTTCGTGACGGATCCGTCGCACAACGTACTCAAGGCCTCGACCCGTGCGCTCGCCCTCGGCCTGGTCTCGCAGGACACTCTGCTGCACCCGGACCTCGTCGCGATCGTCGGCCGTGTCCGCCGCTTCGGCGACGACATCGTCCAGGATCTGGAACTGGTGACCAGCCCGCTGTCCGACGCCGCCGTGACGCTCGTCGTACACGCCACCCGTCTGGGCTCCCGCTACGTCCTGGTCATCGCCGAGGACCACACCGAAGCGCGTCGACTCGAGGCCGTCCGACGCGATTTCGTCGCCAACATCTCCCACGAGCTGAAGACCCCGATCGGCGCGGTCGGCCTGCTCGCCGAAGCCCTCGACTCCGCCGCCGATGACCCCCAACAGGTGCGCCGCTTCGCCCACCGGCTCACTCAGGAATCGCACCGCCTCGCGAAGATCACCCGCGAGATCATCGAGCTCTCCCGCCTCCAGTCCGCCGACGTCGCCGGTTCGGCCGAGGTGCTCCGCGTCGATGACGTCGTGACCGCGGCGCTCGAGACCACCCATGTGCTGGCGGAGTCGCACAACGTCACCCTGGTCAGGGGCGGAATGAAGAAGGCGTACGTCGTCGGACAGGAGAAGATGCTCGTCTCGGCGCTGCACAACCTCCTCGCGAACGCGATTCAGTACTCGCCCGCCGGCTCCCGGGTGGGAATCGGCATCCGCTCGACCGGCGGCGTCGTCGAGATCGCCGTCACCGACCAGGGGATCGGCATCCCTGAGGAAGACCTCGACCGCGTCTTCGAGCGCTTCTACCGCGTCGACCAGGCCCGCTCCCGCCACACGGGCGGCACTGGCCTGGGGCTCAGCATCGTCAAGCACGCTGTGCAGAACCACGGTGGCGACGTCCGCGTCTGGTCCAAGCCCGGACGCGGCTCCACCTTCACCATCCGACTCCCCGAAACAGACCCGGCGAAAACGCCCCTCACGGCGGCCACCCCGATAGGAGAACACGCGTGACCAGCATCCTGCTCGTCGAGGACGAGAGCGCCCTCAGCGAGCCCCTCAGCTATCTGCTCGAACGCGAGGGCTACGACGTCACCGTCGCCGAGGACGGCAACCGCGCCGTCGCCGCCTTCGACGAGGGCCACTACGACCTGATCCTGCTCGACCTGATGCTCCCCGGGATGCCCGGCACCGAGGTCTGCCGCGAGATCCGCACCCGCTCGTCCGTCCCGATCATCATGGTCACCGCGAAGGACTCCGAAGTGGACATCGTCGTGGGCCTCGAACTCGGCGCGGACGACTACGTGACCAAGCCCTACTCGACCCGGGAGCTGCTCGCCCGCATCCGTGCCGTCCTCCGCCGCCGCACCGAAGAACCCGGAGAGGAACGGATCGTCGTCGCCGGCCCCGTCCGTATGGACATCGAACGCCACACGGTCGAAGTCGACGGCACCGAAACCCCGATGCCGCTCAAGGAGTTCGAACTCCTCGAAATGCTGCTCCGCAACGCCGGCCGCGTCCTCACCCGAGGCCAACTCATCGACCGCGTGTGGGGAAGCGACTACTTCGGCGACACGAAGACCCTCGACGTGCATGTGAAACGCATCCGCTCCAAAATCGAGAAGACACCGAAGGAGCCGGTGCTTGTGGTTACTGTCCGCGGCCTCGGCTACCGCTTCGACGCATGATCGCGGGCCCTGGCGGGGTGATCTGCGGCGTTGTCGTCGGTTGCGATACCGCTGGTATCGCGCGCTCCTCCGCCTTGCAGCTCACCCCGCCAGGACCCGCGATCCCCTCTGGTGAAAGGGGGTGGCCGTCGCTGTGCGACGAGCCGATCGAGGGATGGCGGGCGGTGGCTCTGAGCCAGAGAGGGGACCGTCGCTGCGGGAGAAGTCTGTCCTGGGGTCAGGTAGCCGCCGCAGGCGGTGGATCGGTGACTGTCTGTGGAGTGGCGCGGGGTTCTGACTCGATCGTGTATCTGACGCCGAGCCGGGCTGTCTTGTTCTCGGATTGTCGAACCCCGTGACACCTGTAGCAGCGTCCTGTCGGCTGGTCATGACGTGATAGAAGCGTGACCGACCTGTGGTCGGGACTGCTGAGGGTTTTGTTGACTCGTTCTCTAAGCCGCGAGTGCGGCGGTGTCGACCGTCTCAAACTCGATGAGGGTGCGGTGTCCGAGGGCGCGTTGTCGTCGCCGTCGGTGGTCGGTCCCTTCAATACAGGTGACGATGGCGAGGCGCAGGTTCTGTCTTGTCGTCTAGCGTTGGCGGTCGAGGAGGTTCTTCTGCAGGAGCGCGAAGAACGACTCCATTGCCGTGTTGTCACCGCACGCGCCGACTTTTCCCACCGAGCATTTCCGGCCGGCGGCGTTGATCTCGGCGATGAAATCGCCCGAGCGGAGCTGGAAGCCGCGATCTGAAAGTATGACGGTCCCTCGTGGTTCGCGGCGACTGACGGCGCTTCGGAAGGCCCGGACAGCGAGGGAGGCCTTCATCCTCGAGTCGATCGAGTAGCCGACGATCCGGTTCGAGTAGACGTCCTCTATTGCGCAGAGATACGGCTTGCCCTCCCCGGTGCTGTGCTCCGTGATGTCGGTCAATCAGATCCGGTCCAGACCCGACGCTGCGAACGGTCGACGGACCCTGTCATCACGGGCGGCCCTGATCTGTGGGTCCTGCGGCGTTTCTTTGCGAACACGGGCCAGATCCTCTGCCGCGAGCACACGCGCCGCTCAGACGCATCTGCGCGAGCGGCCTCTCGCCCTTCCGCGCGACCGCGACAACATCCCGGCGGAACTCTTCCGGACATGGCTTGGGCATTGCCGCCATCCTTCCAGCGGCGCCCCGAGGTCACCACACGTCAGGAGCCAACCGAACCTTCGGCAGTCCCAGGCGCTGCTCGATGAACTGCGCGTGACCCGTCCGGTCGGCAGGCCCCGCAGCCGACCGGACCGGATCTGCGGCGGTGCGGCGTACCCACCCAGAGCGATCCGAGCCCACTTGCGCGCTCGCGGGATCGAGTCGACGATCCCGGGACCGCGCGACCAGCAAGGGCACCGGAAATGGCGCGGATCCCTAGGCGGCCGCCCCGTCACCGACGACTCGGTCGGCTACAAGAAGCGGAACATCTTCGAGCGAGGCTTCTACCGGCTCGTTCAACGCCTCGTCCTCACGACCCGGTATGACAAGCTCGCGGTCCTCTACCGGTCAGCGATCGTCCTCAACGCCTTCATCGTCTAGCTGCGACATTTACGGGACACGCCCTCGTCGCATCCCGCCGCGGCCCCCTCGTACGGGAGGGCATTGACGGCACGGTTGCTCAGGACTCGCGTTTTGAACGCTTTCGCTGAACATATTCACTGAACGTATTCAGCGTGAGAGCCGCGACCGCGGCCTCGGGGGAGCCGGACAGCGCGATGAGGACGAACCTCAGAGCCTCCGACGATAGGAGCCGCGTCTTTTGACGCCTGGATCTGCAATTTTTTAAGGACATCGATGATGACCGCGCTATGCCTGGAAACGATGCTCGATGTGATGAGAGCGAACGCTGTCCGCGCTCGGGGGAAAGGCGCTCGATTCCATTCAACGGCGACCGATTCGTGCTACTTGTCCTACTCAGACCTGGACCGAGACGCTCGGCCGCAGGCGTCCGCTCTGCGGCGTCGGGGCGTACAAGAGGGTGACCGCGTGGTCCTCGCGTTTCCGCCCGGCCTGGACTTCCTTAGAGCGGTATACGCCGCCGTGTACGCAGGGGCGGTCTTCGTCCCGGCTCCGATCGTGGTGTCGAAGGACGCAGAGACGCAGCGCGATCGGGTCCGCCAGATCGCTGAGGATGCCGGCGCAGAATTCGTCCTCACGACGCCCCACCTGGCTGAATCGCTCGGAGGTTTCGGACCGCGCCTGACCGCACTTGTCCTCTCGCCAGTGGGGGCTGCCGACCTCACGGCAGCCTGGGTCCAGCCGGGCACTAGTTCTGACGACCTCGCTTTCATCCAGTACACATCTGGTTCCACCGGCGACCCGAAGGGCGTCTCCATCACCAACGCCAATGTCGTCGCCAACCAAGCGACCATCTCAAGAGTCATGGGGTACAACAAAAACTCGATGCTGCTCGGTTGGCTTCCGCACTACCACGACATGGGACTCGGGCTCTACCTCTCGCCTGTCTTCGGTGGCTTCGACCTCGTAGCGACCAGCCCCGCACAGTTCCTCCGTCGACCTGTGCTCTGGCTGCAGCTCATTACGCAATACCGGCCGACCTCGACAGTCGCACCCGACTTCGCGTACAACCTCTGCGCACGTCTCGTTTCCGATGCCCAGGTCGAGAACCTCGACCTCTCGTCGCTCAAGACCGTCATCACCGGGGCTGAGCCGGTCCGGTGGAGCACTCTGTCTCGGTTCTCGGCCAGATTCGCGTCCGCAGGATTCGAAGCCAGCGCATTCGTGCCCGCCTACGGGATGGCGGAGACGACGGTTCTGCTCGCGGCAACGCCGTCCGCGCACGACCGCTCACCGCTCAGCGTCGACGCGGCTGCTCTCGAAGCGGGACGAGTGCAGAAAGTCGAAGGTGGCCTGGGCAAGACCGTCGTGCTCTGCGGAGCACCAGCCCCCGGGCACGAGGCAGTCATCGTCGATCCTGAGACCTCCCTGCGGGCGAGCGACGGCGAAGTCGGGGAGATCTGGGTCCGCGGCCCGAGCGTGGCTCGCGGATACTGGCAGAAGCCCGAAGCCACCGCCGAGAAGTTCGGCGCGAAACTCGTGGGCGACCCAGAGCCGTTTCTTCGCACTGGAGACCTCGGGTTCCTCTGGGAGGGAGAACTCGCCATCGTCGGCCGGGGAAGCGACGTGATCAACGTCCGAGGCAGAAACGTCTACCCGAGCGATCTCGAGACGGCGGTCTCGCGCGCATTCTCGACCGACGCTGACGCGGTTAGCGCCGCCTTCGAATGGGCCGACGACGTAGTGGCGATCGTCGTCGAAGCGAGCAGCCGCTACGCCGAGGACATCGTCAGAGCCGATGACGTCCGGCGGACGCTGGCCGGCAAATTCTCGCTGGAGCCGCTCGGTCTCGTCGTCGTCCGCCGAGGAAGCATCCCACGCACCTCGAGCGGCAAGGTCCGACGGCGAGCTACCGGGGACCTGCTGCGCGAGGGCAGCTTGCCTGTCCTCTTCAGTACCGGATTTAGCGCCGTCGCCACCGTCGCGGAGATGTCGTGAACGAGGCGTTCCGCGCGGCGGCGGACCTCGACGAGTGGCTCGGGGATCCCCTGGACCCGGCGTCGAAGATTTCCGAACGCGACGCACTCGCCGCCGACAGGGCGGCGGCGTTCCCCGTGGACGCAGTCGAATCTCTGAACCGGTGGGGTGTCCAATACTCCTACGTACCTCCGGCGCACGGCGGTCGGATGGACGACGTCCTGACGCCGATGCTCCAGATGCGCAACGTCGCTCGCCGCGATGTCACAGTCGCAGTCGCGCACGGCAAGACCTTCCTCGGCGCGCTGCCGTCATGGATCGCGGGTGCCGACGCAGCCAGGCGGATGGCCGAACTCGTCCGATCGGGCCAGGCCGTGTCGTGGGGACTCACCGAGTCCGGGCGGGGATCGGATCTGCTGCGATCGGCGACTCCTTCGGGGGATCAATTGGTGATCAGGGGCGGCAAGTGGCCGGTCAACAATGCGACTCGTGGCAGGGCGATGAGCGCGCTGGTCCGGACTACTGGGGAGGTGTCCCCACGCGCGCTGACCCTGGTCCTCGTCGACAAGCAGGACATCGACCCCCGGCGCGTCCGCTACCTGCCGAAGGTGCCCACCCACGGGATACGTGGGGCAGACATCAGCGGCGTCGACTGGGACGATGCTCGGGTTCCGATGGCGGGAACCGTCGGCGAGTCGGGCACCGGACTCGAGACGGTCCTCAAAGCCCTGCAGATCACGCGTCCCGTCTGCACCGCTCTCTCCCTGGGAGCGGCGGATCAAGCGCAGGGCGCGGTGTTGGACTTCCTCATCGGCCGCAGACAGTTCGGCTCCTCGCTCCATAAATTCGCCGGGGCGCAGCTCGAAGCGGGTGCAGTTGTCACTGACGCGCTGACAGCCGAGGCCACATCCTTTGTGGCGGCAAGACACGTCGCGAACCGGACCGAGGAACTCGCACTCGTCAGCGCTCTCGCGAAGTTCATCGTCCCGACCCTGACCGACCAGCTCTTCCTCCGCGCGACGACGATCCTCGGCGCCCGTTCTCAGCTCAGTGGCATCGCCGGTGCGGGACGTTTTGAGAAAGCAAACCGCGACAACCGCGTAGTTGGGATCTTCGATGGCAACAGCGTCGTCAACCTGCACGCCATCGTGAACCAGTTCCGGGCGCTCTCTCGGTCACCTCTCGCGCCTGCTGACCCACTGAAACTCCTTCAAGAACTCGACCCTGCAGCCCCGACAGCTTCCCTCGACTTCTCGCGGCTGCACCTCGTGACCAAGAACGGTGCAATGCTGCTGCACGCGCTGCCGGACCTCTGCGACGCGGCCGTCGTGGGCTCGTCGCCGACGCTCCGAAGGATGTTGGAGAGCTTCCGAGAGGTAGCCGCCGAACTGATGATCCAAGCACGAACGGCACGCCCGTCCACGGCGCCGGACACCTCGCAATTTGAGACGGCATGCGGACTCGCTGAGGTGTTTGCAGGATGCTGCTGCATGGTGTCCTTCCTCAGCCGGTCCGGACCCACCGTCCTCGCATCGAGCGAGGTCTGGCTGACCGCCGCAATTGGACGTATCTGCGCTCGGCTGGGACGCCCCGCCGACGGCACGGGCGCCGCGCAACGAGACCTCGGCGCAGCTGCCCTCGCCGGGCGGCAAGCGGGCGGGACCCCGACGCTCTTCACCGGCTGGAACGCAGCATGAACGGGATTCATCGATCGATCGAGGAACTCGAAGAACTATTCGGTGATCCCTTCGACGTCACCGGCGAGTTCTCGTACGGACGAATCCTCGCCGCCGACTCGGAACGACAGCTCGTCAGCTGGGCCGAGGACGTGCTGCAGAGATGGGGATTCTCGGCCGAGTTGGTGCCGACCCGGCTCGGAGGGCGGTGGTCGTCAACGGAAGACATGGTCCGGCACCTCTCTCCCGTCTTCCGCAGGGATCCGGCCTTGGGTCTCGGTCACGGCGTCACGACGCTCATGGCCGCGTGCAACGTCTGGGTGGGTGGAGGGAATCGGGCCCAACGGCGCTTCGCGGATGCGTTGCTCCGTGGGGACCGCGTAGCCGTGGCGTTCCACGAGTTGGCACATGGGAACGACCTCCTCGGCAACGAACTCGCCGCGGAACGACTGGACGATGGCGGAGGCTCGTGGCGGATCACCGGGCAAAAGGAGGTCATCAACAACGTCGACCGAGCTCCGGCGGTACTGCTCTTCGCCCGGAGTGACCCGAGCGGTCCGACCGGGGCTGTGAACGCGAACGCGTTCAGCCTGTTGTTGTGGGACAAGCGGAACGTCCTCGGAGGATCTGCGGACACGTCCGTTCGGGTTCAGACCTCGGGGATGCACGGATGCCAGATCGGGGTCGCCACGTTCGCCGGGCTGACCCTCCCGACTGACTCGCTGGTCGGTGCACGGGGTGGAGGAGTTTCGACGGCGTTACGTGCGTTCCAGATCACCCGTGCAGTCATCCCAGCGCTTGCCTGCGCCACCCTGAGCGCCGCAGTAGGAATGGCTGTGTCCTATATGACGACGAGACGCCTGTACGACGGCACCGTATGGGATCTCCCTCATGCACGCGGCCTCATTGCCAGGGCCTGGGCCGGCCTCATCGTCGGTGATGCACTCGCCCGGGTGTCTGTTCGCTGTCTTCACGTCCGGCCCGACGAGGCATTCCTGCTGTCGGCCGCGACCAAGTACCTCGTGCCCGAACTCCTGAACCACTCCATGCAGCACTTGACCACACTCTTCGGCTCGAGCTTTTATGCCGTTTTGACGCCATACGGGGCCATCGAGAAATGGCTTCGTGACCTCGCGGTCGTACCTATCGGACATTCGGGGTCCCGATCCTGCTTGCAGTCCCTGATCCCGAACCTTCCGACATGGGCCCGGAGGTCGCGTCGTCAGACTGCATCGACCCCTGAATTGTTCTCCGCGGACGGCCAGCTCGAAGAACTCGCGTTCGATCGGTTGACCATTGGTGTCGGGAAGGTCGATTCTTTGACGGCGGCCCTCGAAGACGACGAGATCATGCGAGCCCTCGCTCTGGAACACCCCGAGTTGTCGGACCTCGTCTCCGGATGGGTCGCGGAACGCGGACGCCTACAGACCGACGCTTCGAGGTTCGGCCCGAGAGACCTCGGGGCAGACGCGTCACTAGAGGCACTCGCGGCGGGCCGACGCCAGACAATCCTGTTCGCCGCCGCTGCACTCCTCGGGACGTGGTTCCACAACAGGCACGACGCCAGCAGCGCGTTCCACGGCGATTCGGTCGCACTCGAAGCAGGGCTCAACCTGCTCGCCGACCTCGGAAATGCTTTAGCGATTTCGGCAACCGAAACTGCGGACGCCCCTCCGACGAAGGCCCGGTGGTCTCCATCGCTGGAACTCGCCGCCGCGACACACATCCGGCGCGTGCACGAAGCGGTCCGGGCGCTCGGGATAGAAGAACACTTACTCGCCCCACGCACACCAACTGACTCAGACATCGAGGTATCATGACCGACGCAATCACCACGAATATCACAGCCGACGCACTCGAAGAATGGCTCATTGACCGAGTGGCCACGTACGGCGAGATCTCGCCGTCATCGTTCACTGTCACCACATCCCTCGCTGAACTCGGCTTCAACTCCGTGTATGCGCTCACCCTCTGCGGCGACATCGAGGACGCGTTCGACATCGATGTGGAACCGTCCCTGATCTGGGACCACTCCAACATCAGCGCGCTCGCTGAAACGCTCTGCCGCCAGCTCGCGTTGTGAGCCCACAAGTAGCGGCTTCGCTCGTGGACCTCGCCGCCAGGACGACGTCACTTCAGGGCGGGACTCGACACGAAGTGTCTCCAGATGACTTGAGCCTCGCCGGACGGGAGCTCGTGCGCGACCTGCTTGATGAAACTGGGTGGGCAGAATGGACCAGCATCGACTGTGCCGCGAACGGCCGCCCCGTCCTCCGCGGCCAGCCTGACGTCGGCGTCAGCATCTCGCACAGCCGCGGCTGGGTGATGGCAGGCATCGCGCGCGACGCCGACATCGGCGTGGATGTCGAGGTCATTAGCGCGGTATTCGACCAGCCTGCTCTCGAACGCATGGCCTGCTCGCTGACTGAGACCAAACATCTACAGGGCCGGAGCGGGCTCGCTCGGAGAGCCGCAATGGCGGACCTCTGGACGGAGAAGGAAGCCATCCTCAAAGCAGCCGGGGTCGGACTTGTCGTCGACCCGCGGCTGGCTAGCTCCTTGGGGGCGGAAGTGTTCCGTGTCGTTCCCGGGGAGACGGGAATTTCGGCGTGTATAGCCCTTCTCCATCGACGCGGTGACGATGACGGTGGGTCACGACGATGATTCGCGCTCCGCTCGCTTGGCGATCGCTAACGTGGTGTCATGACATCGCGCGAGGATGCACGCCGAGCGACCGAGTACCGTGTCACGAGGTCGGCCGAGAAGCTCTTCCTCCGGGACGGCTTTCGATCGACCACGATCCGAGGCATTGCGGCCGACGCCGGAGTGAGTGTCGGCACGGTGATGAAGGTCGGCGACAAGAGCGCCCTCCTCGTCTCGATGTTCGACAGATCGATCGATCGTCTGCACGCGCAGCCTCCGTTGCCCACCAAGCAACACGGCGCCCCGGGGAACGGAGCACCGATGGAGGAGCTTTACTCAGCACTCGAGCCGTTCCTCGACGTCTTCGCCAGTCAGA
Organism: Rathayibacter rathayi; assembly: GCF_004011095.1. Taxonomy (GTDB): domain Bacteria; phylum Actinomycetota; class Actinomycetes; order Actinomycetales; family Microbacteriaceae; genus Rathayibacter; species Rathayibacter rathayi. The sequence continues at coordinate 515,508 of NZ_CP028129.1, forward strand.
TGGAACTATCGCGCGAGTACGCAGCGGCTCTCGTCAGCGGCGCGCACCACTCCGTGGTCTTCCAAGACCTTGCGGCTGTTCTCATCCGAAAGATCGAAGACATCCTCCGCCGAGGCGGGATGGACGAAGACCTCATCGTCGACGCCGCTCGCACGGTCTACCTGTCGTACCTCGGAGCCCTGTTCTTCTGGGCCGGACGAGGCTCGATCGAGCCCGAGGAAGCGCAAGAACTCCTGAAGTCGGCCTTGACGTTCGTATCGAGCGTCAAACTGCACGGCTGACATCCCGACCGAGACAGACCCGATCCGACCGTCAGTCGGACCATTTTCCCTGCTGCCTCCTTGCCCTCACCACGGCAGGGAGCGTCGACCCCCGGCTGCAGCTCGGGACCTTCAACGATTGCGAATCATGCGTAAAACGCCTCCAAAGAACCTCGGCAGACTCTTCGACTGGCACGCGTCGAACTCTTCCGCTACGACGATGGCCCTCGACCGACCTTTCGACATCGCGCCAGATGGCGGCCTAGAATTCGGCGCTGAGGCGCTGGCTGCGCTCGTCACAGATGCCTCCGCATGGCTCCATGCGGCCGGCGCCCGTCGCGGCGATTGCATCGCCGTGATCAAAGAGAACCACTTCGATGTCATCGTGCTGTCAGCAGCTGCTGCGCGCATCGGAGTGACCGCTGCAACCATCTCGGCCGCGAACCGCTCACAACACCTCTACGAACTCCTGACGAAGCTGCAACCAATCCTGACGCTGATCTCCGCGGCTGCACTCGACAGAGCCACCAGCGTCGGGGTCGACCTCACCGCCTTCGGCCGCGTCATCGTCATCGGCATCGGCGAGACGGAAGTCGTGGCAGTGAACATCACCAGGCTGGATGAGTTCCGTGGCGCACCCATTCCGCCGGCGAACATCAAACCGGACGACGAGATGATGATGATCACGCACACCTCGGGCACGACGGACACCCCCAAACTCGTCGTCCACAGCGCGGACTCGAACCGGGCGGGGACTCGACTGGAGCTCCTCCCGCTCCCGTTCGCGATCAACGGAAAAACCGACATTGCTCTGAGTTCGATCTCGTTCGCGCACTCCCGCGCGTACACATGGACCGCCGCCCAGTTCTATTGGGCGCCGAAACGTCTTGTCGTCGCAAGTAGTCATGCTGTCGCAGACGTGGAACGAGTCTTCGAACGTGAGCGGCCGACCACCGTGGAAGCGACTCCGAACGTATTCCAGCATTGGCTGCCGTTGGTGCGTCGACGGCCGGAAATTTTCAGACAGGTCCGGTACTACATGAACACGTTTGACCTCATGCATCCCTCGATCGCTCGGCCATTTCTCGAGGCGTCCGAACAGCCGAAGGTGCTGTGGGCGCACAGCTGGGGACAGAGTGAGACCGGGCCGATTGCCGGATCGCCCTACACCCTGCGAAAACTCGACAAGTTCGCAGGCACACACCAGGACAATATGAATGGTATGGGCTGGGCATGGCCGGGCCTCGTGCGCGCGAAAGTCGCGGACCCGAACACCGGGCGCACGGTCAAGCGTGGCGAGATCGGGGTGCTCCTCGTCAAGACGAAGTCTCTCTGCATTGACTACCTCGGTGAGAGCGACAGGCACGACGCGAAACGGTCAGGAACATGGTGGAACACGGGTGACGTGGGCTATAAGGACGCGCTCGGGCGGATCCATTTCCTCGACCGAGCAGTCGACGCGGTCCCAGGAGGCAGCGCAACGGAACTTGAAAGCCTCCTCCTCCAGCGGATACCCGGAGCGGTCGAGGTAATCGTGCTCACCCGCGGCGCTGGACGTCCGCAGCCTGTGGTCAGCACCGAATCGGGTGAGCTGGCCGAATCGGACTGGGCGTCGGCCACCGCAGATCTGATTGCCTTGGAGTCGCCCGTCGTTATCCCCTGGGAAGAACTCCCTCGGACGTCGACGTGGAAAATTTGCCGGAAAGAGCTGCGGGAAATCATTTTCGCGAGTCAACACGACGACACGGTTCTGGAGGAACGATTCACATGATCGAGATCTCATCGACGGAGCCGCTCGACAACGCGGACCGCACCCTTATCGCGGACCCCTACACCGCCGCACTTCGAGGCACGCTCGCCGCGATACCTTACAACAGCGCGACTGCGTTCCACGCTCACGCTGGGGAGACGGCCACCCCGCCCGGGATGGGGGCAGCCTGCATCCTCCAGACACATGACGTGGCGCGGAGAGCAGAAGCTGCTGGCGCACCACCAGCTACCTTCCTCCAAGACGAACGTCACGTCGCGGCGGTGTTCCACGACGACGACGGGATCGTCGTCCTCGACCCGTACATCTTGCATGTGGAACCCATTCGGTTCTCGGCGGCTTCGATCTCCGCGGGTTTCGCGACCACCGCGGTGGACGCAGTACCGGTCCGACGGGATCGGAACGGCGAGCTCCGGCCGGCACGTCTCTCGGCGACATTCAAGAGGTCGCCCGGCGGCTACGTGATCAGGCTCTCCTACTCGAAGTTCAGCCCCACCAAAGACCAGTACGTACTCAGCCGTCATTTCTCTCTCCGATCGGACAGCATCTTCGGCCTCAGCGCCTTCACGAAAGACATGAGCGCCCTCCTGACGGACCCGGAACAGACGAGTGTGTCGATCCGAGCGGTACTCCCGGAACAAGGTCGAACAGCAGAGGCGATCCTGCCTCTGCACGGTTTCGCGGAACGCGACTTCACAGAATCCGACGTCTGGCTGCGAGATGCCCAAGGAAGGATGAGCAGCAACCATCGTGGATCCGAGGTGTGGCGGGACCTCGAGGAAGCCACCGGGGAGACCCCGGAGAACATCACGGCTTACCTGCTCACGGCGGCGACGATCTACGGACAGATCGCGGACCGCACTCGGGATGTAGCCGAGTACTCGGTGGTCAACGAATGAAGCAACCGAGGCGCGTCTTCGTCGCCGGTACGATCCAAGGTGCCAACCGCGGGGTGCAGATGGAAGGCCAGGGCTACCGGACGAGGATCTCCGAGCTCTTCAAGGCGGCGTTCCCCGACACGGAGTGCTTCGATCCGAGCGCCGAGGTGCTTGACCAGCTGAGCGTCCCATCCACTGCTCAACTAATTCAGACGATTGCAATCGAGTCTCCCCCGATCCTACAGACGACACAGTTGCCGTCTCCGCTGCGGGCACTTCGGAAAACCTTCGTCGACACGACGCAGAGTGTCGAGAGCTTTGACCTCTGTGTGGCCTACCTACCTGGCCACATGCCGAGTATGGGAACGGCGATGGAAATGTACGCTGCGCATCGCAGCGGTGTGCCGATCGTGACGATTACGGACATGGTGGGCAACCTGGCGATCGCGTCGGTCTCCGACTGGATCGTCGCAGACCTGCACTCCTTCGAAACATGGCTCGCCGACATGGTGGCGGTGCTCGAGACGGAAAGCAGGGCCCAGTGAGAGCCGTCCAACGAGTCGTGCTCATTGGAGCAGGGCCGAGAGGACTTGCAGTTCTCGAGCGGATTTGCGCTAACGCGCGCGGAAAGGGTCGGGCGTACGAGGTCTTCCTCGTGGATCCAGCTGAGCCGGGAGCGGGCGCGGTTTGGCGTCGTGACCAATCCGGCGTACTCCTGATGAACACCGTCGCAAGCCAGGTTTCGGTGTTCCCCGATGACAGTGTCTCCATGGAAGGGCCGGTCGAACCGGGGCCGTCTCTCTACGAATGGGTTTCGACGGCCGCGTTGCATGAGCTTGGTCGGCGGGAGGAGGTTGCTCAGATAGGGCCCGACGACTATCCGTCGAGACGGCTCTACGGAGACTACCTGGAATTCGCGTTCCGATCTGTTCGGGACCGGGCGCCGTCGAACGTGCGTATCGAGACGGTCACTGACGTAGTCGACCGGCTGCAGCCTGTTGACGCCCTCGGGTTGCGGCACCATGTGATCCTCAGCAGCGGAGGGACCATCCGCGCCGCGGACTACATCGTCATGTCCCTCGGACACAGCGAAGTCGAGCCGAGCGCGTCGGACAGGCGCAACGCCGCGTGTGCCCGGACCGGGGGCGGTGTGTTCTTGCACCCTATGAACCCGGCCGACGCGGACCTCGACGGCATCCCGGCGGGGGAAGACGTAATCGTGCGAGGTCTCGGACTGAACTTCTTCGATCACATGGCGCTCCTCACCCTCGGACGAGGAGGGAGGTTCGTCCGCGATGGTGATGACGGCCCACTGCGGTACCGCGCCTCCGGCGCCGAACCGGTACTGCACGTCGGTTCTCGGCGTGGCATCCCGCATCACTCTCGTGGGCGGAACGAGAAGGGAGCCACCGGTCGAGCGCCGGCCAGACTGTTGAATGCCGCCCGCATCGAGGCGCTTCGCCGGAAGCATCTGCACAGTCCGTTGAGGTTCCGGAGTGACGTCTGGCCGCTCATTGCAAGGGACGTCGAGTGCACCTACTACGAAATGTTCCTGACGGAGGAGCCTGCGAGGAAGGACTTCACGCGCCGTTACCTCCACGGCGAGGAATCGGCGCTCGCCGGAATCCGTCACGCATTCGCGCTCGACGGCGTACCGACCTGGGATTGGGAGCTGCTCGCGAAACCGTGGCGCGGGATCGTCTTCCGATCCGCGGCGGATTACCGGTCGTGGGCGCGGGAGTACCTGGCCGCCGACGTCGAGCAGGCTCGCCTCGGAAATGTCTCGGGCCCACTCAAATCCGCTCTCGACCTTCTTCGTGACCTGAGAAATGAGATCCGCGCGGTGATCGACCATGGCGGGATCGAGGGCCGATCGTACCGAGAGGAGGTCGACCAGTGGTACACGCCGCTGAACGCGTTCCTCTCGATCGGTCCACCGGAACGGCGGATAGAAGAACTTGTCGCCCTCATGGATGCCGATGTCGTCAGCCTCCTCGGCCCGGGGATGACGGTCGACCCGCGAGGCGATCGGTTCGAGGCGTCCTCGGCTGCGTTCCCAGAGGACTCGGTCTCCGCGAGGCATCTCATCGAAGCGCGCCTGCCGGCCGTCAATGCACATGCGTCCCGGAACCCACTGATCACCTCGATGCTGAGCGACGGTTTGGTCTCGCTGCATTTCCATCGGGCTGAAGACGGGATGATGGAGTCTGGAGCGGTAGCGGTCGCCCCCCGGCCGTATAACGTGCTGAACCAAAGGCATCCGAGTGGACATCCGCGGCTCTTCCTCTACGGTGTCCCGACGGAGGCAGTGCACTGGGTGACCGCTGCGGGTGCGCGCCCGGGTGTCGACTCGATCACCTTCCGGGATGCCGATGCCATCGCCCGTGCGGTACTCGCCGAGGCCCAGACAGGAGAATCTGATGAAGACGACCAGGAGGCGCGGATGATGTCAATTCCGCCGAGTTCGCATTCCGATAGCGGTCTGCTCTCGCCGGTTCGCGCGGGGACCGTCGTCGAGGGCCTGCTCTCTGACGAAGCCTGGATCAGCGCGATGGTTCGCGCAGAAGCAGCGCTTGCACGCGCGCAGGGGAAACTCGGTCTCATTCCTGCGGGAGCCGCCGAAGCGATAACCCGAGCGTCGGAACACCATGCGATCGAAGCGAGGACGATCGCCCTCGCTTCCCGGAAGACCGCGAACCCTGTGGTAGCGGTGATCGGGGAACTGCGAGACGCCGTGCAGGCAGTCGACCCGAGCGCCGCAGTGTATGTGCACCGCGGGTCGACGAGCCAAGACATCTTCGACACGGCGTTGATGATGGTCGCGCAAGCAGCCCTGCGGGAGATCGACGCCTCCCTGCGACTCGTATCCTGCAGACTGGGAGCGATGGCCTCTGCCCATGGCCGGACGCTGCAGGCAGCGCGGACGCTCGGCGGCCACGCCGTCCCGACCACGTTCGGGTTAAAGGCCGCGACGTGGAAACGCTACGTCGACGACGCTCAAGAGCGGGTAACGTCGTTGCTTTCCGGAGGGGGCCTCCCCGTCTCCGTCGGGGGAGCTGGGGGAACAGCCGCGGGATATATTGAAGCGGCCAGGCTCGTCGGTGGTGGGGAGGAGCTGGACGCCCGCCAGGTCCTCGCCCGGATTGCAACGGCGTTTGCGGCAGAGACCGGCCTCGCGGCTCCACCGATGCCCTGGCATGCGGCGCCGACCCCGATGGCGGACGTCGCTTCTGCATGTGCCATCGTCACCGCTGCAGTGGGCAAGATCGCCGTCGACGTCCTCACACTCAGCCGTACGGAGATCGGTGAGCTCGCCGAGAGCGCCGACGGTGATACCGGCGTCTCGTCTGCGATGCCTCAGAAACGCAATCCCGTCCTCGCTACGATGATCCGCAGCGCTTCGTTGCAGGTCCCCGCTCTGACTAGCGGCATCTATGCGTGTTTGATGCCGATGGACGAGCGCGACGGAGGAGCGTGGCACGCCCAGTGGATGCTCCTCCGTGAATGTCTTCGTCTGACGGGGGGAGCGGCAGCCACGGCCGAAGAACTGGTCGCCACACTCCGCATCAATGTTCAGGCGATGCTCCACAACGTGAAGGCGACCGGCCCCCTCCTGGTGTCCGAACGCATCGTGATCGTGCTCTCGGCACGCCTGGGCAGCGAGCGTTCACGATCTGTCGTCGCTGATGCGATCTCGACGGCGGCGCGGAGCAACGAGGACATCCTGACGGTCCTCAGTAGAGATGCGCACGTTCGGGCGGCGTTCAGCCGTGACGAACTCATGGCGATGGCCGACCCCTGTGACTACCTCGGCATCGCGGGCACTGACTGGCCGGCCGACGACCGGTCGGCAAGCGTTCCCGTCGGCAGCGAATGACCCGCGACGACAGCCCACGTCACCTCGCGTCGTCCGCCAGGAGGCCAGCTAAGTAGGTGCGAATTACCGCTCCGGCGTCCACGGGCGCAGCACGAGAAGTGCTATACATCAGCACGGCATCGACGACTGCGACGAGGTCGGGTGCTGCGGACGTTGCGTTCGTAATCCCCAAGGCCTTAAGGAGCGATTCCGCTGCCAGCAGCAGGGGGACGCGGACGGGGGCGCCCACAGTGAGCGCGCGTCGGAGCTCGTCATCGTGGCGAAGTTCGAACAGTAGCCCGAAACGTGCGGCCTGCGCATCATCTCGGCTTGCGAGTAAGTGGAGGAACACCTGCACAACCTCGGCGCCGCCTTGCGCATCGAGCACTGTCGGTAGGCGGAGCCCAGCCAGATCTTCCGTGGTGTACTCGGCGAGGCGGTCGACGATAAGCGCGAGGAGCTGTCTCCTCGTCCTCGCGTAGTAGGACGTCGAACCTACCGGCAAACCGGACTGCTCGTCGACGCTGCGATGGGTGAGCTTGCGGATACCGTCGCGGGCTATGACCGTCACCCCGGCGTCCCCTATCCGACGTCGACGTTCGGAGGTCATCGTCGTTGCCCGTCTCGGTCCCATGGTCTAGTATTCTAGATACTCTACAGCCGTAGAGCCATGATCTGGGGGTAAGAATGCGTGTAGTGATCGTCGGCGGCGGAATCTCCGGGAATGCAATTAAACGAGCTGTCGAGAAGCGAGGGGCGGAAGCATTGATGCTCTCGCGCAAGAGCGGGTTCGATGTTCTGAAAGACGACGCGGCGAAGCGTCTCGAGGCCACCGGTGCCGACGCGGTCGTCGAAGCGGCTGGACATTTCACGATGAGCAGCAAGGTCGCGAAGAAATTCTTCACCCAGTCCACGAAGGTCGTGTCAGCGGCATCACGCGCAATGGGCGCCCGCCATGTGTTGCTCTCCATCGTCAACTGTGGACTCCCTATCGTGCAGGGCTACGGGTACTTCGCCGGCAAGACCGCCCAGGAGAAGCTCGCTCGCAAGACGAGTGAGCACCTGACGATCGTCCGCTCCACACAGTGGTACGAGTTCGCCGGTCAAAACCTTGAGCGGATGAAGCTCGGACCGATCGCACTGGTGCCCGGTATGACCATCGCGCCGGTCTCCCTCGACGCCGTGGCAGATCTCGTCGCCGAATGCGCCCTCGGCCTCCGCGCTCAGGGTGAGTACGACATCACAGGCCCCGAGACGACGACGCTTTGGGACATGACGAAGGCGCTCCCGAACAAGACGGTCAAGCCACTCCCGATGCCCATCCCTGGTGGCCTGGGCAGGGCCTTCCGAGATGGAACGCTTGTCCCCGGTGCCGACGCGGAAGTGGTCGGTCCGACGTTTTCGGCCTGGCTTCGTTCGGCAGCAACGACTCAGAGCGGGAAATAGCCGGACGAGCTGTCGAACCAGTCGACGGTCGGTGCGCCTCGCGCCACCCGGGTTGAGGGCCGCTTGACTGGCACCTCCTCCCTGAACCCGAGTCAACTGCAAGGAGCGCCGGATCAGCCGCCGCCACGGGCAGGAGAAGCGACCCCCGAGACGATTTGATGGAAGCTGCACGTTGCAGCGGTACGACGATGCAGGTCATTGCCGGCGAGTACGAGGTGAACCGCGCTCGCGTCCAACAGATCCTCTCGAGGTGGGGTATCGAAGGGACCGACCACCGACGGCGACGACAAAGCGCCCTCGGACGCCTCACCCCGATCGAGTTTGAGATGATCGACACCGCCGCACTCGCGGCAAAGAACGAACCAACGAAACCCTCAGCAGACCCCCGCCTCCGCCACGAACAACGCACCCGCAACTACCGCGACGCCGACCTCGCCGCGGGCACAAAAACCAAAGACACCATTATATTTTTCGCGCCCTCAGCCTCGACTCTTCCCCCACCTCTGCCGACCTTGACGCAGAGAAGCTTTGAGGCCGAGGTGCCGGGTCGAAGGTCGGGCGGCCGAGGAATCGCCCCGGCGAGGACCTGGCCGCGCGGACGACGGAGGGCCGCCCACCGGGGTGGACGGCCCTCGACGTCGGGGGCTACTGCGCGGTCGGAGCGTCGACGCCGGGCTCGGCGGACTGGGTGGGGAGGGTCTGCGCGGGGTCGGTCGTAGGGGTGCGGGTCGGCGTCGAGGTGAGCGAAGGAGTGAGCGTCGAGTAGGCCTCGAGGGCGTTGGTCAGCACGGGGACGAGGAGTTCCTTGCCCTGCTCGGACCCGTACTGGAAGTAGACGGGGAGGAGGCCGCCCGGGATGGTGTCGATACCCTCCATCTGGACCGCCTCGGTGCTGTCGGGGCGGACCTCAGTCCGACCGGGTACGGCGTCCACGGTGTCGCTCGTGCGGCCCGCAGAGCCCTCGAACTGCACCTCGACGCTCAATACCTCAGCGGTGGAATTGATGAGCGTTACGATCAGCGTGCCGGCTTCGCCGTCGTCCGAGACGATCATCGCGTTGCGGATGGCGAGGTCGCCGATCGTCGCACCCACGCCGTCACTCGGGTCGTAAATCTTGCGCGTCGCCTGCGGGGCGACGAGGTTGCAGCCGGCGGTAGCGAGGGCGACACCGACCGCGAGAACGACGGATGCAGCGATACGCGCCTTCACAGGAACCTCCAGATCGTCGGCCCCGAACGCCCCGGACAGGGCGACTTCACTGTGCACGAGCCGATATCAGGCTAGCGTAGCGAGCGCTACGGCTCCGCCCGTCCGGAACTCCCGTCCCCTCGGCGCGCATGATATTCTTTCCGCCGCTGAAAGGACGTCGCATGCAGTTCGAGGTCGGGGAGACGGTCGTCTATCCCCATCACGGGGCCGCCACGATCGCCGAGGTGAAGACCCGCACGATCAAGGGCCAGGAGAAGACGTACCTGAAGCTCCGAGTCGCCCAGGGCGACCTCGTCATCGAAGTGCCAGCCGACAACGTCGACCTGGTGGGTGTGCGCGACGTCATCGGCCGCGAGGGCGTCGACCGCGTGTTCGAGGTACTGCGCGCCGAGGTAGTCGAGGAGCCGACCAACTGGTCGCGCCGCTACAAGGCCAACCTCGAGAAGCTCGGCTCGGGCGATGTCGTCAAGGTCTCCGAGGTCGTCCGCGACCTCACCCGCCGCGATCGCGAGCGCGGGCTCTCGGCGGGGGAGAAGAGCATGCTCGTCAAGGCGCGCCAGATCCTCGTCTCCGAGCTCGCCCTAGCCGAGAAGACCGACGAGGACGCCGCCTCCGTGCTCCTCGACGAGGTCCTCGCATCCTGAGCGCGCCCGCCGTCGCGCCGACCGCGGCCGTCGTCGTCGTCGCCGCCGGCAGCGGCACGAGGCTCGGACGCGAGCGCCCCAAGGCCTACATCGACTGCGCGGGGACGACGATCCTCGAGCGCAGCCTGCGCACGGTGCTGCTGCTCGCTGAGCCCGTCCAGATCGTCGTCGTCGCGCCCGCCGCTCTCCTCGAGGAGACGGCCGTACTGGCGCGAGCCGCCGGCGCCGCGGACGGCTCCGTCAGCGTCGTCGCAGGAGGCGCCAGCCGTCAGGAGTCGGTCGCGCGGGGCCTGCGGGTGCTCGACCCGGCCGTCGAGACGGTGCTCGTGCACGACGCCGCCCGCGCTCTCACGCCCGTCGACCAATTCGAGCGGGTGATCGCGGCGGTCCGGGCGACGGGCGGCGGAGTGATCCCGGGCCTGCCGGTCACCGACACGATCAAGCGCATCCGGGCCAACGGCGGGATCCTCGGCACAGTGGACCGCTCGGAGCTCGCCGCGGTCCAGACGCCGCAGGGCTTCCCTCGCCTGCTGCTCGACGAGGCCTACGCCTCGGCGGAGGAGGAGTTCACTGACGACGCGGCGCTCCTCGCCTCGCGCGGCGGTCCCTCGGTCGTCGTCGCTGGCGATCCGCTCGCCTTCAAGATCACCACCCCCTGGGACCTGGCCCGTGCGGAGCAGATGCTCGCGCCGCCTCCCTCCGTCGTCGTGCCGCGCGTCGGCATCGGTACCGACGTGCACGCGTTCGATGACACGTCACCGCTCTGGCTCGCCGGGCTGCACTGGCCGGGGGAGCGGGGCCTGTCCGGGCACAGCGACGGCGACCCGGTCGCCCACGCGATCTGCGACGCGCTCCTGGCCGCTGCAGGTCTTGGCGACATCGGCTCCCGCTTCGGCACGGCCGACCCGCGCTTCGCGGACGCCCACGGCGAGGTCTTCCTTCGCGCCACCCGCGAGCTGGTCGAGGCCGCCGGCTTCGCCATCGGCAACGTCTCGGTGCAGCTCATCGGCAACCGCCCAACGTTCTCGCCGCGGCGCGAGGAAGCCCAGAGGCTGCTCTCGGAGCTGCTCGGCGCACCGGTCAGCGTCGCCGCCACCACCTCGGACGCGCTGGGCTTCACCGGACGAGGCGAGGGGGTCGCCGCGACCGCGACGGCACTCGTCCTCCCCAGCGCCGCGATTGCCCGGTAGTCCCCAGGTAGTGCCGCCGACCCGGCCCGGAGTCGCCCTCCCGGTAAACTCGCCCGCGTGACTCTGCGATTGCATGACTCAAAGGCCCAGGCCCTCGTCGATTTCGTCCCCCTCCGCGCGAACGAGGTCGGAATGTACGTCTGCGGACCCACCGTGCAGTCCTCGCCCCACATTGGCCACCTGCGCTCAGCTCTCGCCTACGATCAGCTGCGCCGCTGGCTCGCCTACCGCGGCTACCGGGTCACCCTGGTGCGCAACGTCACCGATATCGACGACAAGATCCTCGCCATCGCCGAGGAGGCGCGGCGTCGCGCCCCGGCGGATGACCCGTTCGAGCAGTGGTGGGCGCTCGCCTACCGGGTTGAACTCGAATTCACCGCCGCATACACGGCCCTCGGCATCCTCCCGCCCACCTACGAGCCGCGCGCGACCGCGAGCATCGCCGAGATGATCACCCTCATCCAGACGCTGATCGAGCGCGGCCACGCCTACCCGGCGCCCGACGACTCCGGCGACGTCTACTTCGACACCCGCTCCTGGCCCGACTACGGAGCGCTCACCCACCAGCGGCTCGAGAGTATGGAGGCGGCCACCGACGCCGACCCGCGTGGCAAGCGTGACCCGCACGACTTCGCCCTGTGGAAGGGCGCGAAGCCGGACGAGCCCGAGTCGGCCGCCTGGGCCTCGCCGTGGGGAGTGGGCCGCCCCGGCTGGCACATCGAGTGCTCGGCAATGTCCACGAAGTACCTCGGCACGCAGTTCGACATCCACGGCGGTGGCCTCGACCTGCGCTTTCCGCACCACGAGAACGAACTCGCCCAGTCCAGCGCTGCCGGCCACGCCTTCGCGAGCTACTGGCTGCACAACGGGCTGGTGTCCGTCACCGGCCAGAAGATGAGCAAGTCGCTCGGCAACTCCGTATACGCCTCCGAGCTGCTCGACGCCGCTCGCCCGCTCGTCGTCCGCTATTACCTCGGCTCGGCCCACTACCGCTCCACCCTCGAGTTCCACGACGGGGCGCTCGAGGAGGCCGAGGCGGCGCTGGAGCGGATCGAGGGCTTCCTCGACCGCTCCCGCCGACGACTGGACGGTACGCGATTCGCCGCACTCGGCGAGCCGGTGGTGCCGGAGGAGTTCGCCGAGGCGATGGACGACGACCTCTCCGTCCCGCAGGCCATCGGCGTCCTACACGACACCGTCCGAGCCGGCAACGCCGCCCTCGACGCCGAGGACCTCGGCTCCGTGTCAGCCCTCCGCACCCAGGTGCTGGCGATGGCGACCGTGCTCGGCATCGACCCCGAGGCGCCCGAGTGGGCGCGCTCCGACGACGAACCCTCCTACCGCGCGCTCAGCGTGCTGGTTGACCGCCTGGTCGCCGAACGCCAGACCGCGCGTGAGCAGCGCGACTGGGCGAGCGCCGACCGCATCCGAACCGATCTCGCCGCGGCGGGAATCACGATCGAAGACACCCAGACGGGTGCGCATTGGAGTCTCGATGGCGAATAAGCCCGGCCGCCCCGGAGCGGTCCGAAAGAAGAGCAAGGGCAAGGCCGTCGGATCCGGCGGTCAGGGCAGGCAAGCCCTCGAGGGTAAGAAGCCCACGCCCAAGGCCGAGGACCGGCCGTACCACCCCGCCGGTAAGGCGAAGCTCGCACGCGAGCGTTTCGTCGCCGCCGGCGGCAAGGGTCGGCCCGGCGGAGCGCTCTCGGCGGCTGCCCGCGGACAGGGGCGCCCGGCTCCCTCGCGCAGGCCCAAGAGCGGCGACGAGTCCGAGATGGTGACCGGCCGCAACTCGGTCCTTGAGGCACTGCGCGCCAGCATCCCAGCGTCGACCCTGTACCTGGCGACCCGCATCGAGATGGACGACCGGGTCAAGGAGGCGCTCAAGATCGCGACCGCCCGCGGCCTGCCCGTTCTCGAGGTCATGCGCCCCGAACTCGACCGTCTGGCCGGCCCGGACTCGGTGCACCAGGGCCTCGTACTCAAGGTGCCGCCCTACGAGTACGCGCACCCGAGCGACCTGCTCGAGCGCAGCATCTCCCGCGGAGCCGTCCCCCTCTTCGTCGCTCTCGACGGGATCACCGACCCGCGGAACCTCGGAGCGATCATCCGCTCCGTCGCCGCGTTCGGCGGACAGGGCGTCATCGTTCCGCAGCGGCGCTCGGTCGGTCTGAATTCGGCCGCTTGGAAGACCTCGGCGGGTGCCGCGGCGCGCGTCCCGGTGGCGATGGCCTCGAACCTCACTGCGACGATTAAGGACTTCAAGCGCGACGGTGTCTTCGTCATCGGCCTCGACGGTGACGGCGACGTGTCGCTCCCCGGCCTCGAACTGGCCGACCGTCCGCTGCTCGTCGTCGTCGGCAGCGAGGGCAAAGGCCTGTCCCGCCTCGTCACCGAGCAGTGTGACGCTGTCGTCTCCATCCCGATCAGCTCCACCACGGAATCACTCAACGCCGGTATCGCCGCGTCCGTGACGCTCTACGAGGTGTGGAAGCTGCGCGCCGCGTCCGAGTAAGCGCCGACCCGCTCGGCGGGCGAGGACCCGGACGCGAGAGGGCCCGTGCTGCACAGCACGGGCCCTCTCGCAGTGGCGGGTGTCAGACGTTCTTGGTCCAGTCGACATCGGCGTCCTCGTCGGTGAGCTCGGCATCACCGGCGGAGTCGAGGACGAGATTTGGCAGCGTCAACGCCTCGGTGGGAGGCGCGATGACGGTCGCCTCGTCGCGGCGGTGGCGCAGGATGTCGTTCACGTAGGCGGTGACCGCCTCCGCCAGCGGGACATCGCGCGCCTGCTGCTGTGACATGAACCAGCGGTGCTCGAGCAGCTGGTGGAACATTTCGGCCGGCTCCAGCCGCCCCTTCAGATCCCGCGGAATTGAGCGGATGACCGGCTCGAACACCTGCGCCAGCCACTCGTGCGCCACCATCTCCTCGTCCAGATCCTGCTTGTCGTATGTCGCCGTGTACGAATCGAGGTCGTTCAGGAGTCGTCGCGCCTGGTTCTCCTGCGCATCCAGCCCGGTGAGGCGGAGCAACCGCCGCTGATGGTGGCCCGCATCGACGACCTTCGGCTGAATCCGCACCGTCGAGCCGGCCTCGTCGGTCTTAATCGCCAGTTCCTCGATGTCAAAGCCGAGATCGTTCAGCCGGTTCACGCGGTCGTTGATCCGCCAGCGCTCCGAGGTCGCGAACGACTCGGCACCCGTCAGTTCCTCCCACAGGCTCCGGTACGCCGCGACGATGCCGTCGGACACGGTGATCGGATCGAGGTCGTCGTCGATGCGCCCGCCCGCTTCGAGGTCGAGCAGCTCGCCTGCGATATTGACCCGCGCAATCTCGAGATCGTTCTCGCGCTGACCGTTCGAGAGGCCGCCCGAGTAGAGCTGACCGGTCTCCGCGTCCACCAGGTACGCCGCGAACGCGCCCGCGTCCCTCCGGAACAGGGTGTTCGAGAGCGAGACGTCGCCCCAGAAGAAGCCGATCACATGCAGGCGCACCAGGAGCAGCGCCAGTGCGTCCACGAGCCGGGTCGCGGTGTCGGGGCGCAGCGTCTGTGAGAAGAGCGCCCGATACGGGAGCGAGAACTTGAGGTGCCGGGTGACCAGCACCGCGGGCAGGGCGTCACCCTCGTCGTCCGTGCGGTTCGTGATCACCGCGCCGGGCTCGACGCACGGCACGTCGAGGCGCTGCAGGGTCTTGAGCATCTCGTACTCGCGGCGCGACATCTCGGCGGTCGTCTCTTTCACGGCGACGACATGCCCGGAGAGGTGAGCGAAACGGACGGTGTGCCGCGAGATGCCCTTGGGCAGAGCCGCGATGTACTCGTCGGGCCAGTCGTCGAGCCGCAGGTTCCACGGCAGATCGAGTAGGGCAGGGTCGATGGTGGCCGAGGTGATGTTCAGGGAGCCGGACATGGTTCGCCGTTCGTGTCAGGAGTCGGACGGAGGGGCCGCAGACGACGCTGCCGCCGCCCACGGAAGGACGGCGGCAGCGGGGCGCGGTAAGAGCGTGGCTCAGGAGAGGCGCTCGCCCGACTCCGCGTCGAAGATGTGCACGCGGTGGTTCGCGGTCACGTAAACGCGATCACCCGCGGTGGGGTGCACGCGACCGTCGACTCGCGCGACGATGTCGGTGCGGCGTCCCTCGACCTCGGTGTGGCCGTAGAGGTAGCCGTCCGAGCCGAGCTCCTCGATGAGGTCGACCTCGATGGGGAGGCCGCCGGCCTGAGTTGAGACGGTGACGTCCTCGGGGCGCACGCCGAGCGTGACGACCTTCTGACTCGTCTTGGCGAGCGCCTCGCGGGCGATCGGCAAGACGGTGTCGCCGAACTTGACGCCTCCGTCGGTGACGTCCGCGTGGAACAGGTTCATTGCGGGCGAGCCGATGAAGCCGGCCACGAAGACGTTGTTCGGGTTCTCATAGAGGTCGCGGGGCGAACCGACCTGCTGGAGGACGCCGTCCTTGAGGACCGCGATACGGTCGCCCATCGTGAGTGCCTCGGTCTGGTCGTGGGTGACGTAGACCGTGGTGATGCCCAGGCGGCGCTGCAGGGTGCCGATCTGGGTGCGAGTGGAGACACGGAGCTTGGCGTCGAGGTTCGACAGCGGCTCGTCCATGAGGAAGACCTGGGGCTTGCGGACGATGGCGCGGCCCATCGCGACGCGCTGGCGCTGGCCACCCGAGAGGGCCTTCGGCTTGCGGTTGAGGTAGGGCTCGAGGTCGAGCATCTTCGCGGCCTCGAGGACCCGCGCGGCGCGCTCGTCCTTCGCGACTCCCGCGATCTTGAGCGCGAACCCCATGTTCTCGGCGACCGACATGTGCGGGTACAGCGCGTAGTTCTGGAACACCATCGCGATGTCGCGGTCCTTCGGCGGCACGTCCGTGACGTTGCGGTCGCCGATCAGGATGCGGCCCTCGTTGACTTCTTCGAGGCCCGCGAGCATGCGGAGAGAGGTGGACTTGCCGCAGCCGGAAGGGCCGACGAGAACGAGGAACTCGCCGTCACCCACTTCGAGGTTGAGCTTGTCGACCGAGGCGCGGGTGGCCCCGGGGTAGACGCGGGACGCGTGGTCGAACGTTACGGACGCCATTGTTCTTGCTCCTTCACCGGCAGGTACGTGCCGGACGATCCGAGTGAATGGAAGTGATGGTCATCATCGCGTGGGCGACAGCGACCAACCGTCACAGTATGCCACGGGGCCGACAATTGTCGGCCGGCCGTCGTGTAGCCGTCGTTTGGAGGTTTCCCAGGGCTCGCGCGTAGGATTCCGGCGAGTCGCGCCAGGCGGCTCCCCCCTTTCCCTCTCTCTCATTCGGAGCGTTCTTGTCATGACCACCGGCGGAGCCAACGACCGTCTTTCGAAGAACGTGCGACGAGAGGCCGCCCGAGAGAAGGCGCGTCGCCTGCGCGAGCAGCAGAAGCGCCGCGATCGTGTGAGCCGCTTCGCCCTGCAGGGGGGCCTCGCGGTCGTCGTCATCGCGATCGTCGCGATCGTCGTGTTTGCTGTGACGTCCAGCATCCGTCCCGCAGGACCTGGCCCGGCGAACATGGCCAGCGACGGCGTGGTCATCGGCGAGAACATGGTCGCCCAGACGAGCCCGCCCGTCGCGGCCGACGCAACGCCGACGCCGAGTGTCTCCGACACCTCCACCGGCACCGTCGACATCCGCGTCTACCTCGACTACCTCTGCCCTTACTGCGGTCAGTTCGAGATGACCAACGGCGACCAGATCAAGGAGTGGGTGACCAGCGGAGCGGCCACGGTCGAGATCCACCCGATCGCCATCCTCACCACCCGCTCCAATGGCACCAAGTACTCTGAGCGCTCGGCGAATGCGGCGGCCTGTGTCGCCGACAGCTCGCCGAACTCCTTCTTCGGCTTCAATTCGCTGCTGTTCGCCAATCAGCCGAAGGAAGGGACCGACGGACTCTCCAACGCTCAGCTGAAGGACTACGCGGCGCAGGCTGGAGTGGAGGACGCGGCGAGCGTGAACAGCTGCATCGACGACCAGAGCTTCGTGAGCTGGGTCCGTTCCGCGACCGAGCGCGCCACCGCCGGTCCCTTGCCCGGAACCGACATTCCCGCCGTCACCGCCACTCCGATGGTGCTCGTTAACGGCAAGGCCTACTCCGGCTCGCTGTCCGATCCGGACGCGTTCAGCTCGTTCGTGC
This sequence comes from Rathayibacter rathayi, assembly GCF_004011095.1. Taxonomy (GTDB): domain Bacteria; phylum Actinomycetota; class Actinomycetes; order Actinomycetales; family Microbacteriaceae; genus Rathayibacter; species Rathayibacter rathayi. Next base: position 532,931 of record NZ_CP028129.1, read on the forward strand.
TGTCGGCCGCTGCCGACTCCTACTCGTCGGCGACGCCTGGCCCGTCCTCCGACAGCCCCGCGCCGAGCGAGACTCCTGCGTCCGGCGAGACTCCTGCGTCCGGCGAGGATCCGGTGTCGACGGAGGCGCCCGCGTCCCCCGAGTCGACCCCGCCCGCCGCGGGCTGAGCGCCGCCGCCGCGGGCTGAGCATCACAGTGAAGGCCCCGCCCGCATCGAGCGGTCGGGGCCTTCACTGTTCCTGAGCCGACGACGGGACTTGAACCCGTAACCGCCCGATTACAAGTCGGGTGCGCTACCAGTTGCGCCACGTCGGCAGTCGCGCTCACGCGCACGGATACCCTACCGCGGCCCCCGGACCCGCCGAGGTCCCGGCCCAAGGGAGGTCAGGGTTCGAGGACGCTCAGGGTTCGAGGACGCTGAGGTGCCGCTCGGCGGAAGTGGGGCGCTTGGGTCCGCCGATCTTGCCGTCGGGCCGGCCGACGTAGAGCCAGCCGAGCAGCTCCTCGCCCTTCTCCAGGCGGTGCGCCTTCCGCACGGCTGTGGCGCGGGTGTACGAGCCGGTGCGCCAGAAGACGCCCCAGCCCGCTTCGTCCAGCAGCAGGCTCAGGAGGTGAGCGACGCCGGAGGCGACGGCCTCCTGCTCCCACGCCGGCACCTTCGACTTCTTAACGCTGACCACAATGGCCAGAAGCAGGGAGGCACGGTGGGTCTTCTCGATGTAGTGACGCGCGTCCTTCTTCGCTCCCGAGGCGACAGCGAAGCTACGGCCAACCCGGTCGCGAGCGGCACCCCGGATCTCGATGACCCGCCAGGGTCGCAGCGAACTGTGGTCGGCGAGGCGTGACGCCGCCGAAACGAACGCCGCGATCTCGTCGTGCCCCGGAGCCTCCGGCGTCACCTTCGAGCGTGATCGACGCGCGAGGACGGCCTCGAGCACGGGGGAGGAGGACATGCTCACTCGCCCTCGGCCTGGAAGTTCAGGGCGATCGAGTTCATGCAGTAGCGGTCGCCGGTGGGCGTGCCGAATCCGTCGGGGAACACATGGCCCAGGTGGGAGCCGCAGTTCGCGCACCGGACCTCCGTGCGGACCATGCCGAGGGTGCTGTCCTCGATCAGCTGGACCGCGTCGGGGTTCACCGACTCGTAGAAGCTCGGCCAGCCGCAGCCGGAGTCGAACTTGGTGCCGCTCTTGAAAAGCTCGGCATCACACGCGGCGCAGGTGTAAAGACCGGAACGGTGCTCGTCGAGCAGCTCGCCGGTCCAGGGGCGCTCGGTGGCCGCTTCGCGCAGGACCGCGTACTGCTCGCGGTCGAGCTCGTCGCGCCACTCGGCGTCGGTCTTGTTCACGGAATACGACGACATGGGTCTCCCTTGGAATCCTCGCCAGTGTACGGGGGCGGTCCTGCCCTCCTCCTGATCCAACCCCCGGCGCTGTGGGTGCATTCCACCTCGGGGGGCTCAGTGCAGAAGACTCCCGAGCGCGGCGCCGCAACACACTCGATCCGGATCGGAGCGCCTCCACGGCGGTGACCGCACACTCCTTACCCTGGGGAGATGAGCAGGACGACGGATTCGGATCCAGGCACCGGTCTGGCCGAGCGCGACCTCCGGGTGCTCGCATTCGAGCGTGAGTGGACGACCCGATCAGGCGATAAGGACGACGCTATCCGCTCCCAGTTCGGCCTTTCGGCCGCCCGCTACTATCAGGTGCTCAGCGCAGTGCTCGCCTCTCCGGCCGCTCTTGCGCACGACCCGATGCTCGTCACCCGGCTGCAGCGCATCCGCGACCAGCGCACCGGCGCCCGCGCCGCGCGACGCCTCGGGCGCCTCGAGTAGACGAGCTACTCGAGACCACCAACGGAAGGCCGGCCGTACCACCGATGTCGAACACCAAACCGCGCGACCGCTTCGACGAGATCCCGGCGACGGAGACGCGCGTCGGCGCTCATCGTCGCCCGCCGGCCCCGCACGCGCGAGCCGTCGCCCTCGCCTGGGCGGCTCTCGCGACCGGTGTGATCGTGCTCCTGGGATTCATCGGGCTGCTGGTCATTGACGACCGGGTGCAGTTCACCGATGTCTTCACCCCTCCGAGCGCGTCCGCCGAGGCCACCCCGACCGTGGCAGCCACCATCGCCCCCGACCTCCCCGTCGCTGTTCTGAACGGTACGGTCGCCGTCGGGCTCGCGGCCGGCGCCGGAAAGGCTCTGACGTCTGCGGGCTGGAGGGTCTCGAACATCGCGAATGCGAACACCGAGGACTTCAAGACGACGACGGTCTACTACACCGATCCCGCCCTCGAGGGAGCGTCCCGCGGGATCGTCGACTCGCTGGGCACAGGTACCGTCCTGCTCTCGCAGGACTTCGCTGAGACAGGCGCCGTCGTCGTGGTGCTCGGGGCCGATTTCGCCGCCGCACAGGGCTGATCCGCTCCCTCTGTTACGAGCACGTTTCCTCCGTGTTGAATCCCGGGCAACTCTTTCCTCCGGGGTGCCTTCGGGTCGGTCAGGGCGGCGATTGTCGGATTAGTATTCCTGACCAGGCACCAGCATGTCGCTTGTGCCGCGGGCATCACAGCACTGGGGAGTACAGAGATGGCGAACGGAACCGTCAAGTGGTTCAACGCTGAAAAGGGCTACGGCTTTATCACAGTCGACGGCGGCGGACAGGACGTCTTCGTCCACTACTCCGCGATCGACATGTCGGGATACAAGGTCCTTGAGGAGGGTCAGCAGGTCGCCTTCGAGGTCGGCACCGGGTCGAAGGGCCCGCAGGCCGAGTCGGTCCGCCCGGTCTAACCGCCGAGCATCAAGGAGCCGTCGTCCGCTTCGTGCGGGCGGCGGCTCCGTCGTGTCGGCGCCTGCGCCAGGTCGCTTGCACTCGTCCCCTGCGAGTGCCAGAATCGACCTTGGCACTCGCCCCAGCCGAGTGCCAGCACAGACATTTCACGACGTCCGGGAGGGACGAGAAACACACATGGCCAAGATCATTGCTTTTGACGAAGAAGCCCGCCGCGGCCTCGAGCGTGGACTCAACACTCTGGCCGACGCGGTCAAGGTGACCCTCGGCCCACGCGGCCGCAACGTCGTCCTCGAGAAAAAGTGGGGCGCTCCCACCATCACGAACGACGGCGTCTCCATCGCCAAGGAGATCGAGCTCGACGAGCCGTACGAGAAGATCGGCGCAGAGCTCGTCAAGGAGGTCGCCAAGAAGACTGACGACGTCGCCGGCGACGGAACCACCACCGCGACGGTCCTCGCCCAGGCGCTCGTGCGCGAGGGCCTGCGCAACGTCGCTGCCGGTGCCGACCCGATCAGCCTCAAGAAGGGCATCGAGAAGGCCGTCAAGGCCGTCACTGCCGAACTCATCACCGGCGCGAAGGCCATCGAGACCAAGGAGGAGATCGCGGCAACCGCCTCCATCTCCGCCGCGGACCCCGAGATCGGCGCGATCATCGCCGAGGCGATCGACAAGGTCGGTAAGGAGGGTGTCGTCACCGTCGAGGAGTCGAACACCTTCGGTACCGAGCTTGAGCTGACCGAGGGCATGCGCTTCGACAAGGGCTACCTGTCGCAGTACTTCGTGACCGACCCCGACCGCCAGGAGGCGGTGTTCGAGGACCCCTACATCCTCATCGTCAACTCCAAGGTCTCGAACATCAAGGACCTCCTTCCCGTCGTCGACAAGGTGATCCAGGCGGGCAAGCAGCTGCTGATCATCGCCGAGGACGTCGACGGTGAGGCGCTGGCGACCCTGGTCGTCAACAAGATTCGCGGCATTTTCAAGTCGGTCGCCGTCAAGGCCCCGGGCTTCGGCGACCGCCGCAAGGCGCAGCTCCAGGACATCGCGATCCTCACCGGTGGCCAGGTCATCTCCGAGGAGGTCGGCCTCAAGCTCGAGAACGTCACCCTCGACCTGCTCGGTTCGGCCCGCAAGGTCGTCATCACTAAGGACGAGACCACGATCGTCGAGGGTGCCGGCGACGCCGAGGCCATCGCCGGTCGTGTTGCGCAGATCCGCGGCGAGATCGAGAACACCGACAGCGACTACGACCGCGAGAAGCTCCAGGAGCGCCTTGCGAAGCTCGCCGGTGGTGTTGCGGTCATCAAGGCCGGAGCGGCGACCGAGGTCGAGCTTAAGGAGCGCAAGCACCGCATCGAGGACGCCGTCCGCAACGCGAAGGCTGCCGTCGAAGAGGGCATCGTCGCCGGTGGTGGCGTCGCGCTCATCCAGGCCGGCAAGCTCGCTTTCGAGAAGCTCGAGCTGGTCGGAGACGAGGCGACCGGTGCGAACATCGTGCGCGTCGCCATCGACGCTCCGCTCAAGCAGATCGCGCTCAACGCCGGTCTCGAGCCGGGCGTCGTCGCCGCCAAGGTCCGCGAGCTGCAGACCGGTTGGGGCCTCAACGCCGCGACCGGCGAGTACGTCGACCTGATCGCCGCCGGCATCATCGACCCGGTCAAGGTCACGCGCTCCGCTCTGCAGAACGCGGCGTCCATCGCCGGCCTCTTCCTCACCACGGAGGCCGTCGTCGCCGACAAGCCGGAGAAGAACCCGGTCGCCGCGGGCGGCGACCCCACCGGCGGCATGGACTTCTGAGTCCAGACCCCACCACGCAGAAGGCGGTTCCCCTCCGGGGGAGCCGCCTTCGGCGTTTCCGCGAGCCGGACGTTGCTGCGAGCCGGAGGCGGGATGACGAGCCGGGTCAGACGGAGGCGGGAGAGGTCTCGCCGTTCTGACCGACCGTCAGCAGCGGCAGGGCCACGCGGAAGGTCGCGCCTCCGCCCGGCGTCTCGACGACGTCGACGCGGCCCTTGTGCGCGGCCACGATCGACGACACGATGGCCAGGCCCAGGCCGCTGCCGCCGGTCTCCCGGGCCCGTGAGGTGTCCGCGCGCCAGAAGCGCTGGAAGATCTTCTCGCGGATCTGCGGCGGGATGCCCTCGCCGTGGTCGATCACCTCGAGGAGCGCGAGGCGCCGTGAGCGGTCGACTGCGACGCCGATCTCGATCGGAGTGTCCTCGGGCGTGTAACGGACCGCGTTGCCGATCAGGTTGGTGAGGACCTGGCGGATCTTGTTCTCCTCGGCCATCACCATCGCGGGAACACCCGGCTCTTCGGGGGGTGCTGCGATGCCGGCGGCGATCTCCTCGGCGTTGACCCGGCGCGGGCGACGACGGAAGCGCGCGAGCCGCGCTCCGGCCGCCGCGATCGGTCCGGTGAGGCCCGGGTTCGTCAGCTCCATCGTCTGTGCGGCGGAGGCACCGGCCTCGACGGACTCGAGTGCAGGGGTCTCGGCCGGGGTGTCATCGCGAGTCTCGACGCCGAAGTTGCGATCGGGCCACGAGGCCATCGCATCCATCGCTGCATCGCGCGCGAGGGGCATCAAATCGACCGGAGCGAGCGCGAGCGGCTTCGTCTCGTCGAGGCGGGCGAGCTCGAGCAGGTCCTCGACGAGGCCGCCCATGCGGATCGCCTCCTTCTCGATCCGCTCCATCGCCTGGCCGACGGCCTCGGGGGTCTGCAGCGCGCCCATGCGGTACAGCTCGGCGTAGCCGCGGACCGACACGAGAGGAGTCCGCAGCTCGTGGCTCGCGTCGCCGACGAAGCGACGCATCTGGTCGATGGTGCGGGCGCGATCGCGGAAGGCTGAGTCGATCCGCCCGAGCATGGCATTAAGAGAGCGGTTGAGGCGCCCGACCTCGGTATTGGGCGTCGTGCCGTCCAGGCGCTGGCTGAAATCGCCGTCGGCAATGGCGGCCGCCGTCTGCTCGACCTCGCGGAGCGGGGCGAAGGTGGTTGTCACGAGGAGGCGCGTGAGGAGAGCGCCGATCACGACGATGGCTACTCCGAAGCCGAGGAAGATCGTGAGGTAGATCGTCATGATGTTGTCGACGCTTCGAGTCGAGACGGCCAACAGGAGCGTCTGGTACTCGGCGCCCCTCGTGAATACCGTGGACATGACGTGGTATTCGACCTTGCCGTTGGAACTCCAGATCTCCATCGGCTTGTCGCCGCCTTGAAGGGCCTGCTCGAGCGTGAACGTCTCCGGGAAGGCGGGGTCGGCGGCGCTGGAAGCATTCGTGTTGTTCAGAGCGCCGTACTGGTCGTACACGGCGCCGAAATCGGCCTTGGAGTCGTCGATCGCGGCGAGGTCGCGGACAGAGAGTTCGCTCGCGGTCCTCTGCACCTGGTCGGCCAGCTGCGCGTCGAGTTGTGCGACGAGTTGGGGCTTGAGCATTGTCATCGTGCCGACGCCGGAGACGAGAAGCCCCAGTGTCAGCAGGAGGACAGTGACGGCAGTGATCTTCGTCCGCAGGGAGATAGAGTTCCACCGCTCGGCCAGACCCTGGTGCATGGCGGTGGAACTCCCTCGAGGATCGGCGACGCCACGCCTCCAAGGGAGACGGACGCCGAAGCGGCGGAGGCTAAGCCTTCGCGACCTTCAGCATGTATCCGAATCCTCGCTTGGTCTGGATGAGCGATTCCTCCGAATGCGTATCGAGCTTACGTCGAAGGTAGGAGATGTAGGACTCGACAATGCCCGCATCGCCGTTGAAGTCGTATTCCCAGACATGGTCGAGGATCTGCGCCTTACTGAGCACTCGGTTGGGGTTGAGCATCAGGTAGCGCAGCAGCTTGAACTCAGTGGGGCTGAGCTCGACCGGCTCGTCGCCGACGAGGACCTCATGGGTGTCCTGATCCATCGTCAGCTCACCGGCGCGGATGACCGCGTCCTCTTCAGCGTGCATGGTGCGGCGGAGGATCGCCTTGATCCGCGCGACGATCTCGTCCAGGCTGAATGGCTTCGTGACGTAGTCGTCACCGCCCACAGTGAGGCCCGTGATCTTGTCCTCGGTGTCGTCCTTCGCCGTGAGGAAGAGGATGGGGGAGGTGTACCCGGCCGAACGGAGGCGCTTGGTCACGCCGAAGCCGTTCATGTCGGGGAGCATGACGTCGAGAATGATCAGGTCCGGCTCCTCCTCGAGGACCGCGGAGATCGCCTGGGCGCCATTGCCGACCGCGCGCACGGCAAAACCTGCGAAGCGAAGGCTCGTGGTGAGCAGGTCTCTGATGTTGGGCTCGTCGTCGACGATGAGAATGCGAGGTCCGTCCATGCAGGACAGTATCTGGCCGTCGTCTGTGCGGAGTCTGGGAAGCGGTTGGCCGGGCGCTCGATGCGCGCCTCACGGCACCAGAATGCGGGTCAGGACTGCTGGCGCCGGCGTCGGACGCCGGCGATGAGCACTCCGATCATCAACAGGATCGCGAGGGGGAGGCCCATGAGGGGGAGTGCGATCACGAAGCTCCACAGCGGACCGGCGTAGTTACGCACGCCGAACGCTGGCGCCAGGAGGACCGCGAGGAAAGCGAGCACCGAGACGACGATGATCGCGATGAACATGAAGGCGAGTGTGCGCTCCGCGCGTCCGATGCCCGCCGGCTCCTGTGGCTTCATCCGTCAAGGATAGGGCGGGCCCGGTCGACTAAACTGATGGCTGCTTCATTTCCAGGAGGGGTCTGCATGCCTACCGGCAAGGTCAAGTTCTACGACGAGGAGAAGGGCTTCGGCTTCATCAGCACCGATGAGGGCCAGGAGGTCTTCCTGCATGCGTCCGCGCTGCCCGCCGGAACCGCGGTGAAGGCCGGTGCCCGACTCGAGTTCGGCATCGCCGACGGGAAGCGGGGACCGCAGGCGCTCTCGGCGCGCGTCGTCGACGCCCCGCCGAGCCTGGTGAAGCTCAACCGCAAGTCCGCGGACGACATGTCCGTGATCGTGGAGGACACGGTCAAGTTGCTTGACGGGATCGGCGCCGGCCTCAAGCGCGGCCGCTATCCCGACAAGGCGCACGGACGAACGATCGCGGCGCTTCTGCGCCGAGTTGCGGATGAGCTGGATGCCTGACGCCGACGACACGACCGCCGAGCGCGGACCGATCGAGGCGACCGAGGTGGATGCTCCGGTCGAGGAGCAGGCTTCCGTGGGGGATCCGGTCGCCCTCGAGGAGGAGGACCTTGTCGAGGACGTTCCCGAACTCGTCTTCGAGGCGGATCCGGTGCTTGCAGCGGCGCTGGACGTGGCGCGGACCTCTCTCGCCGAGATCGCTCCCGCCGGGACCATCGGAGAGCTGGTGACGACTCTGGTGCAGGGCGAGCACATCGTGTCGTTGCAGTTCGCCAACCTCATGCGCGGGTATCCGGGCTGGCTGTGGACGGCCACGCTGTCTCGGATCGACGAAACCGAGGACGTCACGGTGCTCGAGGTTGAGCTGCTGCCCGGCGAGGGCGCGGTTCTCGCTCCGGATTGGGTGCCGTGGACGGTGCGTCTCGCCGATTACCACGCCGCGCAGGACACGCTCGGCGAGGAGGTCGAGGACGCGGACGACGACGACCTCGACGACGAGCCCGACCTCGACGACGACTCCGATGACGACGATGCGGACGACTACTCCGACGAGGCTCCGGACGAGGACGACTCCGATGACTCCGACGATCCCGCGGTGGACGAGCTCGACGACGACGGCTCCGACGACGACCCGGAGGAGGACGACTCCGTCGACGACGGCGCCGAGCAGGACGACACCTCCGGCGACGAGCCCGAAGCGGCTCCCGCTCCGTCCGCGCGTCGACGACGCCGCCGACGCTGATCCGTCCGGCACCGCTCGATGAGTATCGACTCCGACACCCGCATCACCTACCCCGACGGCTCCATGCGCTCCTCCGGCACGGCTCGGCACTGCGGGGTGGAGCTTCGTCGTCGTGCACGTTGACGACGACGACGCCTCCTCGCTCGTCGTCGGAGACGAGATCGCGGTGGAGGTCGACGCGGAGCAGCGGCGGCAGCTCTCACGCGGTCACACCGCGTGCCACCTCGCATCGCTCGCCCTGGCCTCGCCCTGGCCTCGTTCTGGCCTCGTTCTGGGCGAAGCCGACCCGCACCGACGCACTCGGCAGCCCTGACGTCGACCAGACGGCGATTCAGACCTCGCGGATCGGGAAGTCTAGCGCCACCGACCTCTACCGCCTCGGCAAGTCCCTCCGCCGCAGTGGTACGGACACCGTGCGGCTGCGGGCGGAGGTCGCCGAGGTGCACGATCGGATCGAGGCGCAGCTCGCCGAGTGGATCGCCTCGGGCGCGGTGGTGCGCATCGAGCGCGAGGACGACCTCCTCAGCACCCGGCGGACCTGGCGATGCGCGCCCCCCACCGGGGACACGGCGATCGCCTGCGGCGGCACGGCCCCGCGGATGGAGGCGGCCGCGCTCTAGCTGCGGCTATAGCGTCGGTTGCGGCTTTAGCGTCGGGTGCGGCTTTAGCGTCGGGTGCGGCTTTAGCGTCGGGTGCGGCTGTAGAACAGTCCGATCGTGCCGAGGATCAGTCCGATCACGATGGTCGAGAGCGCGACCGGCTCGACGACGACTCCGACCGCGGCTGACACGAGTGCGGCGACGAGGGCGCTCGCCCAGGCGAGGCAGCCGACGAGCAACGCTGTCGTGTCGTTGCTCGCGGCGGCCGGCGGGCTGGGCCGCCGCTCCTGCTCCCGCAGCCAGAGCCGCATCTCGGGCCTCAGACGGCCAGGCGCTCGACGACGTAGTCGATGGAGCCGAGCAGCGAACGGACGTCGTCCGGCTCGATCGCGACGAAGGTCGCCACGCGCAGCTGGTTGCGGCCCAGCTTGCGGTACGGCTCTGTGTCGACGATCCCGTTCGCGCGGAGGATCTTCGCGACCAGCGCCGCATCGACGGAGGCGTCGAAGTCGACGGTCGCGACAACCTGCGAGCGGTGCTCGGGCACCTCGACGAACGGGGTCGCGAGGCTCGATGCCTCCGCCCAGTCGTAGATCGCGGAGGAGGACTCGGCCGTCCGCGCCGACGCCCAGGAGAGCCCGCCCGAGGCGTTCATCCACTCGAGCTGCGACTCCATCAGCAGGAGGGTGGAGAGCGCGGGAGTGTTGAGGGTCTGGTTCAGCCGCGAGTTGTCGACGGCGTTCTTGAGGCTGAGGAATTCGGGGATGTAGCGCCCGTTCGCCGCGATGCGCTCGATCCGCTCGATCGCGGCGGGCGAGAAGAGGCCGAACCAGAGGCCGCCATCGGAGGCGAAGTTCTTCTGCGGGGCGAAGTAGTAGACGTCGGCTTCGGCGATGTCGACGTCGATCCCACCGGCCGCGCTGGTCGCGTCGATGACGGTCAGGGCACCCTCGTCGCCGTGGACCCGGCGCACCGGCGCCATCACTCCGGTGCTCGTCTCGTTGTGCGGCCAGGCGTAGACGTCGATTCCCTCCACGATCTCCACCTCGCTCCGCGAACCCGCGGGGGCGGCGACGACGTGCGCTGGCTCGAGGAACGGTGCGGAGGCGGCGGCGGCGAACTTCTGGCCGAACTCGCCGAAGGTGAGGTTCTCGGCGCGGCGCTCGATCAGAGAGAATGCGGCGGCGTCCCAGAAGGCGGTCGAGCCGCCGTTGCCGAGGAGGACCTCGTAGCCGTCCGGGATGCGGAACAGCGTGGCGAGGTGCTGGCGCACGCGGCCGACGAGGTCCTTTACGGGGGCCTGGCGATGCGACGTCCCGAGGAGGTGCGCGCCCTGGGTCGCGAGGTGGGCGAGCTGGTCGTGCCGCACCTTGGACGGGCCGCAGCCGAACCGTCCGTCGTGCGGGAGAAGCTCGCGAGGAATGGTGAGGTCCGGCATGCGTTAATACTAGGGTTCCCGGCCCGCACACCTCCTCCGAGCGACGGAGGCCTGCGTCGTGCCGCAGCGCCGATGCTGTGGCACGACGCCTACTAGGGTGGAGCGCGCCGAGACGGGAAGGCTGAGATGACGGATCTGATCGACACGACTGAGATGTACCTGCGCACCATCCTCGAGCTCGAGGAGGAGAACATCATCCCGTTGCGTGCACGCATCTCGGAGCGGCTCAGCCACTCGGGACCGACCGTTTCGCAAACGGTGGGACGCATGGAGCGCGACGGCCTCGTCGTCGTCTCGGGCGATCGCCACCTCGAGCTCACCTCCGACGGCCGCCGCAAGGCGATCCATGTGATGCGCAAACACCGCCTCGCCGAGCGGCTCCTGCACGACGTCATCAAGCTCGACTGGGAGTTCGTGCATGAGGAGGCGTGCCGATGGGAGCACGTCATGAGCGAGCAGGTCGAGCGCCGTCTCCTGGAGATGCTCGATCACCCGACGGAGTCGCCCTACGGGAACCCGATCCCGGGACTCGACGAGCTCGGCGACACGCCCGCTTCGCGGTTCGCGGACGGGGTCATCAACCTGCCGCGCTTCGTCGCCGGATCGGCCGAGCCCCGTCGTGGCGTCGTGCGACGACTGGGTGAGCCGGCGCAGGTCGATCCGGAGCTCCTTCTCCAGCTCAAACAGGCGGGCGTCGTCCCCGGCGCCGAGGGCGAGTTCTCGGCCCTCAACGGTTATGTGCTCGCCCGCATCGACGGTGCCGACGCGGGCATCGAGCTGCCCAACGAGGTCGCCGCGCACATCTTCGTCGTCGTCTGACGGGCGTCGCACCCCGCGACTGTGCAGAACACGCTTGTACCGCATCCGGTGACGGGCCGGGGACGAGAGAGCGGTCTCTTTCCCTTGAGAAGATGACAAATCGGTAACGGTCGCTTACGCTCTGTGAAGCCCTGCGGCCGAGCCTCGGTCACAGGGCGCGGGATCCGACGCCCCCACACCCGTCTCGGATCCCGCGCACACCGATGCTTCGTGCACGAGACGGGACAGCTGCCTGGGCTGAGGGGACGTCGGAGGATCTCCCCCTTGCCCCACAATCCCGTCACCCCGAACGACGGCGCCGGCCCACCCGACCGGTTCCGCTCCACCCACCCCGACCGCTCCGGCGACTCGACCTTCGAGAACCAGCCCCCTGTGATCCGCGCCCGGATACAGGGGGACGCCCCCGTCTCCCGCCGGGCCGTACCTGCGGCCTCCGCCCGCCGCACGGACGTCACCGATTTCGTGCCGTCGCCGGCCGGCACACCGCGCAAGCGCCGAGGCCGTGTCGTCGGCAAGGTCGCGATGGTCGGTCTCGCCGGCGCGCTCGTGGCGACCGTGGCTCTCCCCGCCTACGCGTTCACTCCCGGCAGCCAGGAGAACGGCCTGTTCGCCGCCTCGCGCGCCGACCTCCTCCGCCAGGGTTCGGCCCAGACCGTCGCGGTCGACGGCGGAGTGGTGCAGGCGGCGATCGCGCGCGACGGCTTCTCGGCCGAGGCCGCGCCGCCGCCGCCCGCACCCGAGCCCGAGCCCGAGCCCGCCGTGGTCGCGGAGCCCGTCGTCGACACCACCGACGTCGCCGAGGCGCGTGCCGCGACCGCCGAGGAGTTCACCGCCAACGCCGGCACCTCCGCGAGCGAGATCGCAGCGACCGCACCGACCACCAGCTACAGCCTCTCGGCCGTGTTCGCCACCGCCATGCAGTACCAGGGCGTCCCCTATGTCTTCGGCGGAGCCCGACCGAACGGCTTCGACTGCTCCGGCTTCGTGATGTACGTCTTCGCGCAGTACGGCATCTCGATGCCGCACTCTGCCGCGGGCCAGGGCGCTATGGGGACCTCCGTCTCGCTCGCCGACGCCCAGCCCGGCGATCTTGTGATCATGGACGGTCACGACGGCTTCTACGCGGGGAACGGCAACATCCTGCACGCGCCGTACGAGGGCGCGAGCGTCCGTGTGCAGCCGCTGTGGACGTCCGACTACCGGATCGTGCGCATCAACGGCTGACCTGTCGATCTGCCCGAGAGCCCACCCCCTCCCCGAGGGGGCGGGCTCTCGTCATTCCCGGGGTGTGAACGCCGCGTGACGAATCCTGACCTGACCCTGGTATTCCGCGCGTGAAGGGTTAACCTGAACCTCAGTCCGCTCGCACGGCGAGTGGATTCATTCGTCGAGGGACGGAGCGTCGGGATGGCCGAGCGGAGCGGACGCCACAGCGTGGCTCTGCTCTCGCGCGTGCGGCCGGCCGAGTCGATACGTGCGCGGGTCCTCGCCGCGACGGTGCACTCCTCCGACACGCGGATACGACTCCACGCCATCACGCGGCGCTGCGCCGTGGCCCCGCAGGGCGCCGTCCTCACGACGGCGCCCTTGCTCGTGGCCGCGACGGCTTCGCGGGACGGCGTGCGACAGCACGGAGGTCACTGATGCGCACTCTGGTTCTCAACGCCGGCTACGAGCCGCTCGCGGTGGTGTCGTTCAAGCGGGCGCTAGTCCTGCTGATGACCGAGAAGGCGACCGTCATCGCTGCGGACGAGGGCAATCCGGTGCACAGCGCGCAGGGCGACTATGTGCGGCCGTCGGTGATCGTGCTGACGCGGTATGTCCGGATCCCGAGCGGCCGTAACGTGCCGGTGTCGCGCCGCGGAGTGCTGCGTCGCGACAACCACCGCTGCGGCTACTGCGGGCAGCACGCGGCGACGATCGACCATATCCAGCCCAAGTCGCGCGGCGGACGGGACACCTGGGAGAACCTCGTCGCCTGCTGCCAGCGCTGCAACAACCTCAAGAGCGATCGCACCCCGCACGAGATGGGTTGGCGGCTGCGCACCGTCCCCCGGATGCCGCGCGCCGGCTCCTGGCTCGTGCGCGGCGCGGAACGAACGCAACCCGATTGGGACGACTACCTCGCTCCCGCCGCCTGACGGCCAGCGGACGGAGGGCGCCGCGAGATGCCACTTATGACGAGGCCTGCCGGCGTGTCGGCGTCATAAGTGGCATCTCGCGGGAGGGGGCTACTCGGTGTTGGTGGTGTGGCTGGGGGCGCCGGCCCAGGTCCAGTTCGCGACCTCGGGGATGTCCTCGCCGTGCTCGCGGGTGTAGGCGCGGGCACGGATGCGGGCGTCCTGCATGTCCTGGCGCAGGCCGGCGGCGCGGGCGCCGAGTCCGGACGTGCGGTCGATGACGTCGATCACCAGCGAGTAGCGGTCGAGGTCGTTGAGCATCACCAGGTCGAACGGAGTGGTGGTAGTCCCGTTCTCTTTGTATCCGTGCACATGCAGGTTGTCGTGACCGGTGCGCTTGTAGGTCAGGCGATGGATCAGCCAGGGGTAGCCGTGATACGCGAACACGACGGGGCGATCGGGAGTGAAGATCGCGTCGAACTCCTGATCGGAGAGGCCATGCGGGTGCTGCGACTCCGACATTAGGCGCATCAGGTCGACCACGTTCACCGTGCGGATCGCCAGGTCCGGGAGTTTCTCGCGGAGGATGCTGACGGCCGCGAGGGTCTCCAGCGTCGGCACATCGCCCGCACACGCGAGCACGACGTCCGGGGACTCGCCCTGCCGCTCGCTGCTCGCCCACTCCAGGATCCCGAGGCCGCGCGTGCAGTGCGTGACCGCCTCCGACATGGTGAGCCACTGGGGCGAGGGCTGCTTGCCGGCGACGACCACGTTGACATAGTCGACGCTGCGGAGGCAGTGGTCGTAGGTGGAGAGCAGCGTGTTCGCGTCGAAGGGGAGGTAGACGCGGACGACGTCGGGCTTCTTGTTCAGGACGTGGTCGATGAAGCCGGGGTCCTGGTGGCTGAAGCCATTGTGATCCTGGCGCCAGACGTGGCTGGAGAGCAGGTAGTTCAGGCTCGCGATCGGGCGGCGCCACTCGATGTCGCGGGTCCCGTCGAGCCACTTCGCATGTTGGTTGAACATCGAGTCGATGATGTGGATGAACGCCTCGTAGCAGGTGAAGATCCCGTGGCGGCCGGTGAGCAGGTAGCCCTCGAGCCAGCCCTGGCACTGGTGTTCCGAGAGGACCTCCATCACGCGTCCGGCGCGGGCGAGGTGGTCGTCGAGCGGGCTGAGCTCGGCGTCCCACTGCTTGTCGGTGGCGGAGTAGACGGACTGGAGTCGGTTGCTGGCGACCTCGTCGGGACCGAAGAGGCGGAAGGTGGTCGGGTTGGCGCGGATGACGTCGGCGAGCCACTCGCCCAGCACCTTCGTGGCCTCCGCGACGGTGCCGCCGGGCTGCTCCACTACTACCTCGTAGCGGCGGAAGTCGGGCAGGTCGAGGGTTTGCCGTAGGAGCCCGCCGTTGGCGTGCGGGGTGGCGCTCATCCGCAGGTCGGCCTCGGGGGCCAGCGAGCGGACACGGTCCGCGATGCCGCCGCTCTCGGTGAACAGCTCCTCGGGGCGGTAGGAGCGCAGCCAGTCCTCGAGGAGGCGGGTGTGGGCCTCCGTGTCGCGGGCGTTGGGCAGCGGGACCTGGTGCGCGTGGTAGGTGCCCTCGACCCGGACGCCGTCGATCTCGGTCGGGCAGGTCCAGCCCTTCGGAGTCTTCAGCACGATCATCGGCCACGCTGGTCGGCTGAGGTCGCCCGCGGCGGTGCGTTCCTTGATCGCGGCGATGCGGTCGAGCACCGTGTCGAGGACGTCGGCGAAGCGCTCGTGCACGCGCATCGGGTCCTCGCCGTCGAAGCCACCCTCGACCAGGAACGGCTCGTGGCCGTAGCCGCGGAGGAGGCTGCCGAGCTCTTCGTGAGGGATGCGGGAGAGGATGGTCGGGTTCGCGATCTTCCAGCCGTTCAGGTGCAGGATCGGCAGGACCACGCCGTCGGTGAGCGGGTTCACGAACTTGTTGGAGTGCCAGCTGGTGGCGAGCGGGCCGGTCTCGGCCTCGCCGTCGCCGATGACCGCCGCGACCAGGAGGTCCGGGTTGTCGAAGGCCGCTCCGTACGCGTGGCTCAGCGCATAACCGAGTTCGCCGCCCTCATGGATGCTGCCCGGGGTCTCGGGTGCGGCGTGGCTGGGGATGCCGCCGGGGAAGCTGAACTGGCGGAACAGGCGGCGCAGTCCCTCCTCCGACTCGTCGATGTGGGAGTAGATCTCGCTGTAGGTGCCGTCGAGGTAGGCGTTCGCGACCATGCCCGGGCCGCCGTGGCCGGGACCGGTGATGTAGAGGGTTGGTTGGCGCCGCTCGCGGATTGCACGGTTGAGGTGGGCGTAGATCATGTTGAGCCCGGGAGTGGTGCCCCAGTGACCGAGCAGGCGGGGTTTGATGTCGTCTCGGGTCAGCGGGGTCTTCAGGAGCGGGTTCGCCAGAAGGTAGATCTGCCCGACGGCGAGGTAGTTGGCGGCGCGCCACCAGGCGTCGACTGTGTCGAGCGTGTCTTGGGTCAGCTTGGCGTCGGAGGGTCGGGGCACCCAGCTGTGCTCGGGGATGGGAAGGAGGGACGGAGTGGGGGAGTCGGCCATGCGCTCACGCTCCCAGCTGGGCGCGTGAGGCGGAAGGGCCTTGCGGCGCTTGGTCCGCGGGCGAGCCGGGGTGCTTGGTCCTGTCCGCCGGTTTAGCTGCTGCGCGGGGTCGCGCGGCGGAGGATAGCCCAGCCCGCGAGGGCGGCGAGAGCGGTCGGGATCAGCGAGAGTGCGTAGCCGCCGATGAAGCCGAGGCCGGTGCCGAGAGAAGTTGTGGCGTGTGGCTCCGTAGCCCGGTGCCAGACCGAAGCTGATGTTCACGGCCTGGACGGTGACGACCACCATCCATTTACCGAGAGTAGCGATTACCCCACATGGACCGCCCGACAGTGGGTTCACCGGGCGCCGGCACGGGCCGGGAAATCGTGCGTCAACACGTCTGTGAAAAAACGGATTATCAGAAAGGCGACACTTGCTGCCGTGACCACCAAAAATACAAAATTAGGCTCGATTGAAGCGAGCCGCCTCTTCCGCGTTTTCTTAATAAATAAGAGCGCTCGATAAGCCAGGGCGTAAGCGGGCCTCATGTAGGCCGCAAAAGGACTCCGACGGCGTCGCCGACGCCCTCATCGAGGGATCAGCAACCTGCCCGCGCACGTACGCGGCTCGATGAAGTGGGATCAAGGCACCGAAATGGCCCGCCACGCGCAGCTCACTCTCGCGACCAAGTTGCCCGTCTACTTCGCGCACCCGCGGTCCCTGTGGGAGCGGCCCTCGAACGAGAACACCAACGGGCTGATCCGCGAATACCTGCCCACGGGCGTCGAGATCACCAACCATCAGCCCTGCGTCGACGCCATCGCCGACGAACTCGACGACCGACCCCGCCAAACCTTCGGCTTCCGAACACCACGCGAGACATTCGAGAAACTCCTCACCGATCACGCCGTTTCTTAGACGACTTGACACCGCCGATGCCCTCGCGGGTGAATTCGCCCTTGCGGTGGGCGTAGATCCAACGGTAGATCGCCTCGTGGGAGACCGAGCGGCCCTCGGCGTCAGGTGAGTGCGTCATCACGTCAATGTTTGCGCCCACGGCCCCGAGCCGCGATCGTCCCGCGATCTGCCGCGGAGTCAGAGACCGCTTCAGATCCGATCGAACCCGCGCGGAAAGCACCGGATCGACATCGATCAGCTGCTCCTGCGGACGAGCTCGACGCTTGCGTGCCTTCGTCTGTGCCGACAGCGGCTGATATCCGCGGGACTTCAACGAGTTCCGGCCCCGATCCCCCACACGACCATTTGGTCCCGCCCGATCAGCTCACCGATCGCCCGATCGCTCAGCCCCTGCTTGACCCCGACCGCGATCCGAGCCCGATCCTCAAAGGACAACTGCCGACGCATCACCAACGACCCCCTCCGTTGCTACGACGCTATGACACCGCCTACCCAAAATGGGGACTTGCGCATGGGTGTTCCCTGCCAAATGATCAAACGGCACCGCCCTTTCATGCACTCGTGAGCTCATGCGAGGTGAACCAGTTCGAGAAAGAGATGCCGATGCGCACCAGGATCCTTAGTTCACGTCGACCTTCGACCGCCCTGGCTGTAATAGCGTTATGGTTGCTTCTTGCTGCAAGCCTTCCTTCGGTTTCTTACGCCCAGCAAACCAGCTTTGAAGCGCCAGCAAACGTTCCCGGCGCCGAAATCGATCCAAGCGCAGCTGCGAATGCATCTTTATCCGTTCCGGAGGAACAGCGCAGTTCGCTACTTGGGAATGATTGGGCTGCAAGCAAAGACCTCATAGCCGTCGCTGCCGGATCGGACCTTGGGTTTTCCGTACTGGCGGCGAAGGCCTCCGATGGATACTCATGGCAAAGCGTCGCCATGCTGACCGTACCTGGCGTGGAGACGAGCCAGTGGATTGGCAACACCTGTACAACTGGTGACGGATCCAAGCTCGTCGCGGTATACGCCCCGCGCGAAGTCACGAATAGCGAGTACGGCTACAGCGAGGGTGCTTACGCGGCCGTTGTGGATCTACGCACGGGCAAGGTGACCGACCTTGGGTCGGGCTATAGCATCGCGTACTTTAACCCCGGTTGCGGCGTCGGTGACTCGATTGTCTTGACCTCTTACACCTCGCCTGGGCAGACGACTCTTACGGTAGTGGATGCGAACTCGGATGAGCAGTCGACTGTCAAGGTGGACGGCGTGGTCACGTCGGCCACTAAGGATCAGGGAGGGATCGTCGCCGCGTCTACGAATTCCCTCCTCCGCGTGGCACCCGATGGAACGATATCCCAGATCGCAAGCACTGAAGGTATTTCTTATGATCTCGTACCTACAAAAAAAGGCGTCGCATTTCTGGAGACAGATGGGATAACGGCAAGGGCGAAAGAGATCGAGCCTGCGCTCGAAGCGCCCGCAGCGGATCCTGTCGCGATAGCTTCCGCTCCCTTGACCGAGTTGGGACTAACTCGCGATGGGGCAGGAGAGGTCTATGTCCTCGGCGACGCTGATGCTGATACTCCGGAAGGTATCAGTGTAGTAGATGTTCCGGCCGCCGCGAGGATTTCGGCCACTGGCGAGCTGGCCATCACCGAGGTCAAGCCCGCCCTTGTCGCTTCCGAAAATGCGCCGGTAGAGCCCGGCCTTCCACATACCGCCGTAGAGATCTTGGGCACGAGCCTCGTGACGGACAAAGACGTCACCTTCCTTCTGGATCCCGAAACTACTGCAGCTGGCCTCAGTGCAGATAGTGACGTCGCGCCCTCAGCCGCTGACGACGCCGTAACGTCCGGCATGGGAGCCGGCGGCGCGGGCGGCCGACTAGGAATGGCTCGATCGGCGCCGCTACGTCTCGCTGATCCGTCGCCCACGAATCCAGTGGAGAGCGAGCGCGCATGTAGCGTGCCCCGTAACGATCCGGGGAATCAGGCCTATCAACCAAAACCGCGCCAGGTGGAGTGGGCGGTGGACATGGCGGTGAAGGGTCTCCTCACCAATGACCGGCCTGCAAACTGGCAAGGACAGAACCTCGGAGTCTATGCGCCGCAAAAAATCTTTCCGAAGCCGACGCTCGATGGCGGAGGCGAGATACCCGCGCAGATCGTGCTCGGAGTGCTGACACAAGAATCTAACCTTTGGCAGGCCTCGCGATACACGACGCCTGGCGAAACGGGAAATCCACTGATCGGTAATTTCTACGGCAACTCCCGCACCGCCGACGGTCCCGCGTTCTGGTCAACCAACTTCCTTGCTGCAGCCGACTGCGGTTACGGTGTTAGCCAGATCACGGACCGCATGCGCCTATCGGGTATGCCGCGACCTGGTGACACAGATGATGCCTTCGACTATCAAACCCAGCGCAGGATCGCCCTCGACTACCAAGTCAATATTGCCCTCGCAGTGAAAATGCTGACCGAGAAATGGAACCAGACCCGAGCGCGCAACATGTCCATCAACAATGGTGATCCGTCAAAGATCGAAAATTGGTTCTTCGCCACATGGGCCTATAATTCCGGACTACACGCGCCTGGCGAAGCGGGGACTAACGGGGCTTGGGGTGTTGGCTGGCTGAACAACCCGGCCAACCCGCTATATGACCCAGCACGCCAAGCTTTCCTAGATACCTCTGCCGCCGATGCGGCCAAACCCCAGAACTGGCCGTATCCCGAGAAGGTAATGGGATTCGCTGCGTACTCTATCGAGCTTTCCGACAGCGCGACGACCACCGTGATGGGATATCGCACGGCCTCGTGGAATGCAAACGACGACGCCGAGGGTACAATTAATCGTCGCAAAGTAAAACCGCCCATTTTTACTTTTTGCAGCGTCGCTGCGAACAGCTGTGATCCAACGAAGAAGGTTCAGCCCGCCGACGGATCCGAGAAGGCGGGGCCCTGTCTACACAAGGACGCATCTGGTTCTTACGACTTGCGCTGCTGGTACCATCAGTCGGCGAAGTGGAAGAGTGATTGCGCCACGACTTGCGGCGTCGGCTTTATCCGCTTTGATCCCGGCTATGCAGCCGAGCCCGATAGCAGAGCCTTCCCTGTGGCGTGTCGCGATGGCGTAGGTAAGATGTCTGGCCTTCCTGCCGACGCGCTTCTGATCGATGACGTTCCGTCGAATGCGACGCCGAGTAGAAGCGACTGTGCGGCGAAAGCCAGCAATGGTAGCTTCGCGTTTTCCTTCTTCCGCTCATCTCTGGGGCAGTACCCCGGCAAGATTGACTTGCATCAGCTGGGAACTGGCGCGAATGGCCACTTCTACTTCGCCCACACCCGTCCGGCTTCAAATGCGATGACGAATCCAAGCGGAACGGCGACGATCAATGGCACTTGGACACTAGATCACTCGCTCAGCCAATGGGGCAGAGTTTTGGTGCACATGCCTGACCATGGAGCCTGGACGCAGCAGGCCGAGTATACGATCGATCTCGGCAACGGAACGAAAAAGACACGAGTAGCACTGCAGCGAAATTATGCCAATACTTGGATATCGTTGGGGGTCTTCTCGTTCGCTGGAACGCCGAAGGTATCGCTCTCAAACGTGTCGCACGATGGAGACGGCGTGGACGACGTGGCATGGGACGCGATTGCGATTCAGCCGCTTGCCGCAAAGCCGAGAGATATAGTCGTCTCGATGGGCGACTCCTTCTCTTCCGGCGAAGGAGCTTCAGATTTGAATGGCGCGCAATACTACAGGGCTACGGACAACAACGGGACCCCGTCGAATCCCGGGGTCGGCAAAATCAACGAAGAAACAAAGAACAACCGGTACCGTAACGCTTGTCACCGTTCGACGGAATCGTGGTCTCGCAAAGCTATTCTGGATACGAACACCAGCGCGACGATCGCAACCCGGGCGGACACGTACGCGGCCGACATGGACTACCATTTTATTGCGTGTTCGGGCGCGGAGAGCGAACATCTACTTCCGTACTATTCGGTGAGCGGGACTAAGCCGATCAACGGTTTTTCTCAGAACGGAGTACTTGGTCGCTTCAGAGAACTCGCGCAACTCGACCAAGGCTACGTCGATGAGAACACGACACTCGTAACCTTGTCGATCGGAGGCAACGATGCGCGTTTTGCGAAGATTCTCCAGACCTGCGTGACCAACTTTCTTCCTCACGCGTGTCAGTCTCTCAAGATAGACAACGACGCGAAGACGCTTCCCGCGGCCACAGCCGATCTGATCAATACGAACGTAAAAAACTCGGTTATCACCGTGCTTCGTCAGATTCGCTTGAAGGCCCCCGGCGCGAAAATCTTGCTGATGGGGTACCCGATGCTATTTGAGAAAGATACTCAGTGCGTGGGTATCAATGAGACTGAGAAGGGATGGCTTAACGATACGTCGACGCTGTTGAACGCGAGGCTGAAGGAAGCGGCGGTGGTAGTGTCAACCGCGGCGGCTCCAGTGGTGTTTGGCGATCCAATGGCTGCGTTTCAAGGAAGAAATCTTTGCGTGGGAGCAACAAGCGCAATCAACGGCCTCGTGTTCGATCAAACACCGGGAGACGATCCAATGTGGGTCATACCGAAACCCGGAACAGATGTTCCGCTGGGTGTCTCACAACAGGCGGTCCACCCGAACAAAGCGGGCACAACGCTATATGCTCAGGTGATGATGACGGCGCTGAGGGGCGTCTACAAGTGATACCTAAGATGCGGCGGGTAATCGGGGCCAGATCGAAGGGCAGATGTATTCTTGCTGAATTGGCCGTTGCAGTAGTCGTTCTACTCTCCCTCAGCGCGTGCGCGCCGGCTAAGGTCGAGGACTTCGTATACCGCGGAGCGGCGCAGAGGGCTCACGATCTCGGTGACTACATCGGCGGAATATTCGTCGCGCAGAGCGAAGTGTCGGGTATCGAGGACCGAGTTCGAGGCGACTCATCCAAAGGGGAAACGAACGCAAGGTTTTGGACTGAGGAGGAACCGAACATCTCCTTTGGGGGTAACTGGATAACGAGCGTCGATCAGGGAATCACAACCACCGATGTGTCGGCTGACGCACTGATAACGATGCCAGGTCAGCAGTCAGGCGGGCTCTTTTCATCGCAGCCCGTAAGCGTTCTCCTTTGCGTTCGGTACCAGGGCAAGTTTGGCTCGCGGGAGGTTCGCGTGGTCGACGGGCAATGCCCAGAGGGAGTTCAGGAACAGCTGAGAGGATGGACGTTGTTATCCGTGGATAAATTGGATGCGAATGAACTCAGTGATTGAGTGGACGGGGTAATCTGTACGCCTAGCGTTGCTCAAAGTGATCTCGATATCACGGCTATCAAGCGCGTTCGCGATCCCTGTGTATCGGCTCGGCGCTGACAGCTGCACTGAGTCGGCTTCACGAGCGGCTCATTTTGCGGCGGGTGGCCACGCCGCCCGCCGCACCAGTGCGTGGCCGAATCATTATCGGACTACTCCGCCGCAGTACAGTTTGCGGTCAAGGTAACCCTCAATTGTGTAGTCTTGGTACAGACGCGACATCGCCCTGTTCTTTCTCGACTGCGAGGTGACCTGTGGTCAAGCAGGCAAGGTGAAGGAGCGAGTAATCGGTGACTGTGGCTACCGTTTGAAGTCACCCGAACAGCAGGATTGTCCTAGCGCCAAGCGTTAGATAAAGAGGCTTATGCAAAATTGGTTTTTTGCCGAGTGAAAAAGATGAGTCCGCGGACGGCGTTGAAGGCATCTCGGAAGGTACGCAGTGGCCGCCGGTAGTCGGTGTGGAATATCCGCCAGGTCTTGATGCTAGCAATTGTTCTCTCGATCACGTAGCGGTGGGTGTTCACGAAGCGATTGTGGTGTTTGGCGTAATTTGGCAGATGTTCTTCGCTTGGCCTCTTCTTTATTGGTATGACCATTCCGGTGCCTTGGTAGCCTTTGTCGGCCAGCGTGTTCGAGAGGTTAACGGTGTCGGCCAACCCGGTTTCTCGAAACGCGTGGGCATCGTGATGCTTGCCCGCGATCGGATCCGAAATGTGGATCAACCGACCGGAGAGATCGGCGAGGACCTGGCAGTTGTGCCCCGTGGTCATGTGTTTCCCGGAGTACAGCTCTGGCGCGTCCGACCAGGACCAGCACGGCAGGAGCGTGCCGTCGATGACGGCCGTTGTCCCGCGGAGCGCGGCCTCGACGTCCGGTTGCTCGTCGTCTATCACGACATTGAGCATCGCCTCAACCGACGCGATCGTTCGCGACACGGTCGACTGACTGACACCGACCACATCAACGATCAACTGCTCGGTCACATTCTGGCGATAATAGAGAAGAGTGACCCGCAATGCTCCCTCGAGGGAAAGTCTGCGCGGACGTCCTCGCCGCCGACGCCACATGAACTCGTTCTCGATCCGTTCGGCGAGGATCGCGTAGTGCTCGGCCGTCATTCCCGTAGTAGACTGTGTGCGCACCGGCTGGTTCCTTTGCGAAGAGTTTCTGTTAGAGGCTGCTCTTCAATCAAAGCGGATTAGCCGGTGTTATTCGTGACCGACACGCGCAAATCCATCTCGATCAATCGTATTTTGCATAAGCCTCAAAGTATACGCCAATAGAGGCCGAAGTCGCCGCGAGGGCATCAACAGGCATTCTCCGCCGCCGCTGAGGGGCGGGCGCCAATCGTGGGCGTGGTGGGACGGTCGCCGCATCGGCTGTGCTGGAACAAGCTGCCTGAACAGTCCTCCTGGACCTGGACCTGGACCTGGACCTGGACCTGGACCTGGACCTGGACCTGGACCTGGACCTGGACCTGGACCTGGACCTGGTTCTCGGTAACGGCTCACCAGCATCACCGCCCGATGGTCACAACCGCTGTCTGCGACGAGCCAGTTTGGCGCGCTTTGCTAAACCTCTTTGGGGGACTTTTAGATTAATGGCGCAGGAGTCACGGCGCTTGGCTCTTGTATGCCGTGCCATTGGCTTGACTGTGCTGTCCTCCCTCGACCAGGCTGACGTCAGTGCGATCTGCAGCGCATAGCGCATAGGCGGTAGAACTTCGAGGGATATACACTCAAGATTGAACACCAATTGGTTGGTAGGGTCCCGACGGCCGGAATGCGTGGCATCGGAAGTGAGGTGCCTCGATATTCGGAAAAGTGAATTTCCCGCTGATATGGATAAATTGGAGAGAATATGGACCATTTGGGAAAAGAAAACCTTCCGCGTAAAAAGAGCGGAATAACGAGGGTGGTTATCGCTAGTTGGCTTATAATCGCGGCAATAATGTCGGCGCCGGCTGCGGTCGCTTCGGCCACCGAGACCATTGGAGGCAGATCTGACTGGAATGGAAAGACCTATTTTGGTAAGGTCAGATACCATGATGGCGGCGGAATGGCATTCACCTTGTCCACGAACGACCACTCGTTCTGTGGAGGGGCTTTTCAATTCGGTGTTCGTAATCCTGGAAGTGGGGATGGTACTCTTCTCGACCAGGCCGAGTGGCACGACGTCGGCGGTGGTAGGTCTTTGAAGTGGAATACGGGAAGTTACTCGATCCCGTCAGGGCGTTATTCAGTCGTCACAAATGTATTCGGGGCTTGCGGTGGTTCGACGTCGAAAGACGTCAACTGGACCGGTCCGCTCACTTACTAGGAGGAGTTATGAATAAGCGCTCAATTGTTGCAGGGGTGGCAGGTTTTCCTCTAGCGATCATATTTGGAATCTCGGTTTCGACTGCCCATGTAGATGTAAATACTGATGTGCAGACTGACACTAATTCAGTCGTGTCGGACACTGTTGCGCTCGATCTTCTCAAGGATCAGACCAGCTTATTTGAGGCTCCGCTCCCGCAGGGGGTCAAATGGAACAATTCTCTTGGAATCGAGGAGCCGACCGACGGAGTCAGTGTTCGAGTCGAACCTTCCTTCGTGCAGTCAACTATGGCGACTTATTGGCTCTGCGCGTGGGAGGACTCGCTCGTGTCGACGTCAAAGGTGGGAGACGTTGCGGGCGCCGATAAGGCACTCAGTATGGTTAATACCTTCACTAGCTTGGATGTTTATCAAGAAAATTTCATTGACCCCAATGCTGGTTGGCGACGGACCGTTGCGGATCCCGCGTTACACGGCGATCTGGCGGGCGTTAAAGCGGAACTAGCATCAAGCTGCACTCTCTATTTCGAAGAACAACCGGCGCCTTAGCAGCCGTCCGGTCTTGGTCCCGTCCGCCGGTTTAGCTGCTGCGCGGGGTCGCGCGGCGGAGGATAGCCCAGCCCGCGAGGGCGGCGAGAGCGGTCGGGATCAGCGAGAGTGCGTAGCCGCCGATGAAGCCGAGGCCGGCGAAGAACTCACCGAACGTCTCCCAGCCGTCGGTGAAGGTCAGGAGTGCGACCACACCCAGCACGAGGATCCCGAGCGCGGTGAAGAAGACGAGCATGCCCCGCTGACGCCAGCGGACATAGACCGAGGCGGTCGCGGAACCGACGAAGAAGAAGAACAGGAATGTGCAGAGGACTGCAAAGACGCGCTCGAGGAGCGGTCCATCGCCGAAGTAGATCGCGCGGAAGAAGTTGCCGCCGAAGCCCCAGCCGTCGGTCGCGTCCTCGAGGCCGCCCATAACCGCGAAAAGCACGGTCCAGGAGATCGAAAGTCCGACGAAGGTGACGGCGGTGCCGAGGGAAAAGTCGCGGCGTGTGGATCCGTAGCCCAGCGCGAGACCGAAACTGATGTTCACGGCCTGAACGGCGACGACCATCATGTACACGAAAATAAAAAATGTCGCTCCTGAATACTGCATCCCGTTGGTCGCCTCGGTGACCCCCACGGCTGTGTCGAGGTTCCGCAGGATCAGCCACCGGACGGCGAGGTTGCCGAGGAAGATCACTATCAGAATCGCAAGCGGTGTGTAGAGGATCGTGGCCGGGTTCGCAAAGTGGAGGCGGACGATACTGCCGAGGCGTCCGGCGACGGTGCTGTGGCGCGAGGGGGCGGCGGTGAGGGCGGTCATTCCGAGTCCTTTCCGGTGGTGAGTTGGACGACAAGCTGCTGCAGCGGCACGGGTTCGAGGTCGAGTCCGTGTCGGCGGGCCTGGTCGCGTCCGACGGCGTCGAGGCGGGGGAGCGTGGCGGAGGCGTGGCTGCCGAGGGCGGAGCGGCCGATGACCTCGCGGTTCGCGATGAACGACTCGACGGCCTGCCGAGGTCCGGTGACCGTCGCAGCGGCGCCCCGCAGCTCCTCCGCGTCACTGTCGACGACGAGGCGGCCCTGATCGACGACGAGGACGTGCTCGAGCAGGTTGCTGACCTCGTCGATCAGGTGGGTGGAAAGGACGACCGTGCGGGGGTGCTCGGCGAAATCCTGCAGGAGGCGGTTGTAGAAGATCTGCCGGGCGACGGCGTCCAGGCCCAGGTACGGCTCGTCGAAGAACGTGAGCGGAGCGCGCGAGGCGAGCCCGACGATGACTCCGATCGCTGAGAGCTGCCCGCGGGAGAGTTTCTTGATCTTGCGGTCGATGGGCAGGCAGAAGACCTCGACCAGCTCCCGGGCGAAGGCCTCGTCCCAGCCGTCGAAGAACCACGGGGCGCTGCGCAGGACGTGCTTCACCGTGAAGTCGTCGGGATACTTCTGGCTCTCCTTGATGAAGCAGGTGCGGGAGAGGACGGATGCGTTCTCGAGCGGCTTCTGTCCGAAGATTCGGATCTCGCCTCCGCTCGGAAACTCCTGCCCGGTGAGCAGCGACATCAGCGTCGTCTTGCCGGCGCCGTTGCGGCCGAGGAGGCCGTGGATCCGGTTCTCCTCCAGCTCGAAGTCGATGCCATCGATGGCCCGCATCCGGCCGTAGTGCTTGCGGAGGTCGTGGACCTCGATGACCGCGCTCATCGCGATCCTCCTTCTCTGATCATGTCGGCGAGCTGATCGGTGCCGAGGCCGAGCTTGGCGGCCTCGGCGAGCAGCGGAGCGACGAACTGGTCGCGGAACTGGGTGCGGCGTTTCTCCACCAGTCGGCCGCGCGCCCCCTCGGTGACGAACATCCCGATTCCTCTTCTCTTGTAGAGCACCCCGTCATCGACGAGCAGGTTCACGCCCTTGCCGGCCGTGGCCGGGTTGATGCGGTGGAACGCTGCGAACTCGTTCGTCGACGGGACCTGTGACTCCTCCGGCAGCGCGCCGGCGATGATGTCGTTCTCGATCTGCTCGGCGATCTGCAGGAAGAGCGGGCGGGAGTCGTCCACGCGGGCTCCTTCCGGGGCGGGGTCGGGTGGTTAGTTGGTTATGCGACTAACCATGCAGGTGGAGCGGGCTGTTGTCAAGAGGGACCGAGGTGGAGGGCGGATGTTGCGGGGACGCGGGCGCGCTTCACGGGCGGCGGCGGGCGGTGGTGGGTGGCGGCGGGTAGTGGTGGGCGGCGGGTACACTGGCTCGGCCAGCCTCTGTAGCTCAATGGAAGAGCGACTCCGTCCTAAGGAGCAGGTTGGGGGTTCGAGTCCCTCCAGGGGCACCACAGAATGAGTTCTCAGACCCTTGCCAGAGAAGACTGCCGTGTCGGCGCTAATGTCTCGAGGTTTACTCGGGTCACCGTGACCCACGGCATGGGAATCGGCGCTGATCAGTGATTGTGCAGCGATCCGGCGTGTCTCTGAATAAGCCGCCACGGCCAACGCTCGAGTTCCCGCGAGCCGAGACTTTCCCGTGGGTCGAAACCGATTATCAGAACACCCGATGCCGCCACTGCATAATTAGTGTTCTGCGGGTACGGATGTGAAAGGATGAAAGAATATGGCTGATCCGGTATCTGTGGGCGTTGGCGTGCTGCTCGGTGCGCTCAACGACCGACTGAAGACGCTTGTGAAGCGGCTGTCTTCCTCGGCCGTGAGTATTGGTCTCGCGCTGCTGCTCGGGGCGACGATCCAGCTCGACTGGGGTCACGTCAACCAGCTCCGCGATATCAGCACGGACCCGGTCGCCGCCGCGTATCAGGTTGCCCATGTCTTCGGTCTCGCCGACATGTCCTGGATCGACGCGGTCGCGAACTGGCTCGCCCGTCCAGCAATTGTGCCTGCCGCGTGGATCGCCGCCGCCGCTGCCGGTCTCTATCCCCTGCGTTGGCGCGTTCACGGCGTCGAGATCGCCTGGCTCGTTCTGCTGCCAGCCTCGGTGGTCTTGGGCGTGGCCGCCTATTGGACGGCGCTCATCTCGTTGGCGATAGCGCTGAGCGTGGTCGCTGCCCGCGGCGCTGTTGATCTATGGTCCAGCCACGATTGGTACGAACGTCGCCGCTGGTATCACCCCGAGCATGTACCAGTCCGCTTCTTTGAGACGATTTTGAACTTCATCTTCACACCTGTCATGCCAGCAATCCGCATGATCATGGGGATCGCGGACAATTTCACCTTCGAGCCCAAGCTGCGGGAACCTGCCACCGGGGCGAGAGTCATTGGCCTAGACAGCATCCGTCCGGACGGCAATGAGGTCGCGTAGCCGTCCGGCTGAGGTGGCGGATGCGGCGAATATCGTAGGATATTCTGTTGCGCTACAGCTGCCCCGTCTGCGAACGGACCACGAACCGTACAAGGGAAAGGGGTGAACTATCTGTATCGCCGAATTTCAGCACGCAGTCCAATCTTCTCGGCGTAATCGATTGTGGGCGTAATCGATTGTTGTTGTGCGCTCGAGCGTGCAGACGCTATTCGGCCCCTGTCCGTACGGCGCGCGCTCACGGCCTTCTGAGGGGTGCCCGCAGGTCTTCGCTCAGGCAGTGCCGCAATGATCGAGGCTGGTATCCGACGGAAGGGTCTCTGTGAGCATGTTCAAGCGTGTTCTCGGCATGGCGTCCAAGGCGCTCGATAAGACTACTCGCTCATTGTTATGCTCTCGTTGATCTGCACCGCCGTCCCATCAGGATCGATAATGCGAAGCGAGCGACCGAAGGGCTCTGCTGCAATTTTTCCAGAATCAAATCCGGCAGTGCGCATCCGCGCTTGAACAATCTCTAGTTCCTCCTCGCTTTCGAACGATAACTCGATTGCGCCAGGGGCAACATCGTGGTCGGCGCTCCTGGCGGAGTGTAGTGCGACTTTGCCGCCCTCGGCCTCCAGTTCGATCCACTCCCGCGACTCGGTCGAATATCCGGGAATGAGTCCTATTGCTCGATAAAAGTTATCGCTCAGATCGTTGTCTTTCGCGAATTTTACTGCCAACAGTTTCATGAACGAATCCTTTCTCCTGTAGTTATCATGGCCAAAAATGACGGGCACGGAGAGCGTCATAGCTTCTCGTCGTGGGCCTTGGAAGGATCGGATCGCGGCGCCGACGAGTGCCAGAATCGCTGCCTCCAGGACCAGGGCCGCTGCCGTGACCCACGGGCTTGGGAACGACCACACGCCGACAGCCCCCGTTCACCCTGTCAGCGCAAGTGCGCATCCGGTGCACAGCAGCCAGGTGAATCGAGACTTTTCCACCCGAACAGAGTAGGCAGAACGCATCCCGAAGCGCTCACCGCGCGGGGTCAGCGGGGTCCTGCTCCAGGCCGCTGAAACGCTGGACATACATCATGGCGCCGGCCCGTCTCTGCAGGCGCAGGCTTGTTTCGAGGTGTTGTGTGGCCAGCGACATGGGCGGGTGGTTCCCCTGCAGTGTGAGGTACGGCTTCGGCCAGGTCGACGAGCAGCCGCTCACATTCGCTTTAATCGCTCCGACTGACAGGGACTCGCTTCAGAATCCGTGTACCGGCTCTCATTTCCTCTACTCCTGCGCGCTCATGACCTATTCGTGAGGAAACCAGGCGGCTCCCCATCCGCCGATCTGTCAGTAATACTTCCGCTGCGGCCGGCAGGAGCAAGGCGGCAAGGAGCATTCGGAATGGGGGGCATGCGGAGAGCGCATCCTTAAGTGTCGAGACCCTAAGGTGGTCGCGTGCACACGTACTGCGGCTGCACGCCATCAGGATGAGTTCGGTCTTCGGCTCGTGGTACCTCAGGTGCCACCGCTGCGACATCGTCTCGTGCAGGTCAGCGATGTGGACCCAGTCTTGTCCTTCCTCGACGAAGCAGTTCGCCATATCGGAGTACACCTGGCCGGAGCGCGCCCAGTCCTCCTCTGCCTGGTACTTCAGCGTCGTCTCATTCGCGTGACGCCCGTAGCGTCACCAAGAGAGGCCGGACGGCCATGCTGCTCGACGAGCGAAGCGGCTGCCGCGTCTCATGCCGCTTCGTTCACCTGCGAGCTCCCCACGCGCAGCAGGTACTTGCGCCGTTCGCGCAGCGCCGCATCCTCCGCCTTCAGCACGTTCGCTTGCTCGGGAGTTTGGTCGGTGTCCGGGCTGGGGCGGGCGTACGTAACCGAGGTGAAAATGCGCGAATCAGTGCGATGAAGCCCTCTGCGGACGGATGCGCCTCGGTTACGAACGCGTTCACCAGCGTCCGCCCGCCGCTCGCAGTCCGGCGGCGAGAAGCCCGGCGAGAGACGCCAGAACGATCGCGATGACGAAGATCCCGGACAAGTAGCCCTCGACCAGCAGCGGGAGCACCGCGCCCACGACGGTCCCGATCTGCGTTACCGCCGTGTACGCGCTCGCGCCCGTACCGACTCCGCCCCCACTCGTGCGGCCGAGCAGGACCAGGCCGGTGCTCTGGAAACCGACGCCCACCACGGCGTAGAGCACCTGCGCCAGCAGCAGGAGGGGTAGCTGGACGCGGTGAGGAGGAACGAGAACGACGCGATCCCGAACAGGGCGATCACCACGAGGGCGACGGCGCTGCCGCGGGCGGTGCTGAGCCGGCCAAGCAGGGGGAGAGCAGCGAATTCGAGCAGCGCCGAGGTCAGGAACAGGGGCGGCACGTCTGCGGCGAGCAGCGGGTCGAGGCCGGCTGCGGCGGTGACGGAGAAGAGGATCAGCCCGAGGAGGTATCCGCCGACCGTGACCAGCCTCAGCCGGGTCACCGCGGACTCCTGAGCCGCGGAGCCGAGCTACGCCGCCGCCCGACCGAAGATCTGCGGGATGATCGTGCTCAGCATCAGCAGCAGTGCGCCGCCGATCAGGAGGATCGGTAGGCTGCCTGCCCCACAGAGGACGAGGACAAGGCCCACCGGGACGACGGCGGTAGTCGCGAGGAGGGCGCTGCGCGGATCCCGGCGCGTCTGATCCGTGGCACGAGGAGCGTGCTGTAAGCCACAGCGACGGTGGCGTTCAGGACGAAGAAGAGCGCGATCTCGGGCTTCGTACGGCCGGCCGCGTCGAGGGCGACCGGGAGGCCGACAGTGATGATGCCACCGAGCGCCGCGGTGCTGAGGAGGGTGAAGAGGACGATGCGCGAAAGGCGTGCGCTGGACAGGGTGCTCCTTCCTCGGAGCCGCCGGTGTGCGCCGAACGGCCCGGTCGAGGAAGGCAGTCGCCGACGGGCGGGTGAGGAAGGACGCTAACAGGGCCGGGGAGAGCGGGGCGTGCTCTGGCGCGGGACAAAGGGTGTCGCGAGGGGCGCGCGGAGTCGGCGTCGTCGTACCCTCGTCTGCATGGGATTCGTGTTCTCACTGCTGGTCATCGTCCTGACCGTGCTCGCGCTGGTCGACGTCGTCCGGCAGCCCGACAACGTCGTGCGGAATCTGCCGAAGATCGTGTGGATCCTGCTGATCTTCTTCCTCCCGATCATCGGCGTTTCGCTGTGGTTCCTGCTCGGGCACGAGTGGAAGCGGGGCGATGGCGGCTCGTTCGTTCCCGGTGGCCGTGCGTCCCGCCGCCAGAAGCAGGCGCCGACGAGGATCGTGGTCCGGCCCGCTCTCAAGAGCACGGAGGAGCAGCTGGCCGATCTCGAGCGCGAGGAGGCGCATTACGCGCGGCTCGCCGAGGAGCAGCGTCGTCGCCGCGAGGGCGAGCGGCCGCTCGACGTGTGAGCGGCCGCTCCGATCGGGGTTACCTCGCGAAGTCTGAAGCGGCCCACTGGACTGCGGCGATCTTCGCCTGGCCCGCGACGCTGGGGTGGAAGTAGTCGGTCGTGGTGATCAAGTCTTCGGTGACGGGGGTGGCGGTCAGCGCACCGCCGTCCCAGTCGCAGAGCGGACCGTCGAGCGTGCAGGCGGTCTTCAGGGCGGAGTTGTACTGCTTGATCCGCTTCGTGGCTGCCGCGGCGGACGCGGCTGCGGCGGGGCGGCTCAGCGGCTTACCCTCGGTGTCCACTCCGCGGGTGGTGCGGCAGGCGTTGGAGACAGTCCAGATCAGCGATCCGGTTCCGTCCTTCAGGACGGACCACTCCTTGGTGATGTCGGGCATCGAGGAGAGGACGATGTGGGAGGTGGGCCAGGCCATGCGGATGTCCGTGATCGCTGCGAATGCGGCGGCCTGGAAGTCGTCGACCGGGGTCATCGTGTAGCCGTCCGCGGCGACAGGATTCTGGGGCAAGCACAGATCGTTGCCGCCGACGAGGAGGGTGACAACATCCGCTCGCACTCCGGCGGCTACCGCCTCCTGCACCCGTGAGGGGACCTGCGCGATGACATCGCCGCTGTTGGCGAAGTTCGCGGTCGTGATCTGCGTGCCGGGGTTGGCCGCGCCCAGCCGTGTGGCGAACGAGTTCACGTCGGGGTTCGTGCCGGTGGACCAGCTGTTCTGGGGGCAATCCTCCAGGGATCCACAGGTGGCGTAGCCCTGAGTGATCGAGTCGCCCAGACTCAGCACCGAGAGGGAGGTCGGAGCGCAGGCGCTGGCGGCCTGGACGGGGATCAGAGCGGCCGCGAGGGCGACGACCGCACCGACGGCGAGAGCCCGCACGCGGCGGACCCCGGTGCGTTGACGAAGGGACGGGAACAGGCGCATGGTCAACCAATCTCTAGCAGTAACGACGGTGAGAAACCGTCGGTGCCGACGTTAGGGGTTGGGCATGCTGTCTGTACTTGAAACAATTACCCCAGAACGAGTCCATTCAGCCTAGGGTCGCTCACCGCCTGGAACGGCAGCGACTCAGCGGTGGGTCGACCTCGGAATCCGCACCCGGCTTAGCGCCCAGATCAGCGCCCCGGAGAGGAGGAACGCCACCGCGACGGCCGCGACGAAGACTGTCACTCGTCCATACCCGGTCGCGGGGTCGAGGAACGGATATGGCACCCAGCCGTCCGTCGCTCCGCGGATCAGAACCACCGCGAGCCAGAGGATCGGGTAGACCACGACCAGCCAGAGCCGTCGCCACGGCAGCGCAGGACGGTCGGCGACGAGGAGCCAGTCGAGCAGGCCGTAGATCGGAAAGAGCACATGCATCACGGTGTTGGCCCAGGGCAGCGCTACTCCGCCCGCCACGCTCGTGAGAAGGGTGTTGTAGACGAGGCCGACGACGACGATGTACCCGGTGCACGCTCCTCGGGCCAGCGGGACGCGGACCGGCGCAGGACGGCGCAGGAGCGCGAACATCGCGGTGACCGCGAGCACGACGGCGAGCAAGATGTTGCCCTGAATGGTGAAGAAGCCGAAGAAGTTGACTGGGTTCAGCGGACCGCGCGCGGCGGTGTCGACCGCCGTCGCAATCACGGCAAGGAGGACGGCAGCGGCCACAACGAGACGGACCAGCGCGACCGGCACCCGAGCCGCCTCCGCCCGGGAGGAGGGGGAGGGCGGCGTCATCGCTCGAGCGTAGCGCCGGAGCGCCTAGCCTGTCCCGGTGCTCACGATCGGTGTCGACCGGCTGAGGAGACGGGTGGCTGAGGAGACGGGGGGCTGAGGGGCAGGGTCAGGCCGGGATCTTCGCCCCCAGCAGGCCCGCGGCGACCTCGGCCGCTCGCTCGGCCTCCTCGACGCTCGAGAACGGCCCGGTGGAGACGAGTGACAGGGCGGTGGTCAGGCGTGGGTCGATCTCGAGTCGGAACCGGGGCAACTCCGCCCCGGGAACGACGACGATCCTGACTCCGTTCCGGCTCCATCGCGCGGGTTGGATCGAAGAAATCTGTGTCATGGTGCTCTCCGCTTTCGCGATCATCCGCACGGGTTGCTGACGCCTCGACTGTGCAGGTGCCACGCTACGACCGGGGCCAGTCTCTCCGAACGGGCTTGACCTCTCCGGCTCAACGGGCGTAACGGATCAGTGCAGCCGGTCGAGAGTGTCGCTGATCCGGCGAAGGCACTCGATCAGCACCGACATCTGCGCGGCGTCGAGGTCGGCCAGCACCTCACCCTCGGCGGCGACCAGGTTGCGCATCGCCTCGTCGACGCGCTTCGTGCCTCGCGGGGTGAGCGAAACGATCTTGCTCCGGGAGTCGGCGGTGTTCTGCTCGCGGACTACGAGCCCCCGGGCTCCGAGCCGGTCGACGCGGCTGGCGAGGTTACCGCTGGAGAGGGCCAGGTGCGTGGAGAGCGCCGAGGGGGTCATCCCGCCCGGTCCACGCTGGCGCAGCAGCGAGAGGAGTTCGAACTCCCACGGAGCGAGGTCGCTGACAGCGAAGGACTGGCGCCGCACCTCCTGCACGCGCGGGCTGAGCCGACGCAGACGCGAGACGACGTCCAGCGGCGCGAAATCGAGGTCGGGCAGGGCACCGGCCCACGCGTCGATCACCAGATCGACATCGTCGTCTTCGCGCATCCCCCGATTATCCCCGGGTGGCGTGGACGGCGACGACGGGTGGCTCGCGTCGGCGGGCGGGCCTAGCCTGTGCGGAGGGCGGCCTCGGGTACGGGCTCGGGGTCGGTGCCGTAGGGGTGAGCGGCGTAAGGGTGAGCGGCGTAAGCGCCCGGGGCTTAGGCGCGAGCGGCCCGCACGTATGCGACGATCGCGTTCGCGTGGCCGTGACCGAGGCCGTGCTCGCTCTTCAGCCAGGTCACGACCCGCAGGTGCGGCTCGGTGCGCAGGCGTTCGTCGGCGAGGTCGAGCCAGTCCTGCACGGGGCGGCCGTAGGTCTTCTCGATGCTCGGGAAGTAGGAGGCGGGGCCGGTCGGCTTCGCGCCGTCAGCGGGTGGTTCGGGAGCGAGCACGCGGTCGGTCATGCGGTCACGATAGCGACCGTGCGTCCGTGTGCGTAGGCGGAGGGGTCGAAGCGGCCGAGCTCCTCGCGGAAGGCGAAGGCGAAGTCGGGCCAGAGCAGGGTCAGGCGACGATTGTCGTCGAGGTACCAGCTCTCACAGCCGCCATTGGTCCAGACGGTGTCAGCGCTCAGGGCGTCGAGGCGGGCGACGGAGGCGGCCTCGGCCTCGGCGGTGACCTCGAGAACGTCCGCTCCGACGGCGTCGCGGTGGTCGAGGGCGGCCAGGACGTAGTCGATCTGCGTCTCGATCATGTGCACGGAGGAGTTGTGGCCGAGGCTCGCGTTCGGGCCGTTGATGACGAAGAGGCTGGGGAAGCCGTGCACCGCTGTGGACTCGTAAGCGGCCATTCCGTCGGCCCAGCGGTCGGCGAGGAGCAGACCGTCGCGGCCGCGGATCCGCCGGGCGAAGGGCGGTCGTGTAGAGAGGAAGCCGGTGGCGAAGACGAGGACGTCGACCTCGTGGCGGACGTCGTCGCCGCCGACGGCCGCACCCTCCTCGATACGCCGGAGTGGGCCAGGGACAACGCTGACGTGCGGTTGCGCGAGAGCCGGGTAGTAGTCGTCCGAGAGGAGGACTCGCTTGCAGCCGATCTCGTAGTTCGGCGTGAGGACGGCGCGCAGCTCGGGATCGGCGATCTGCCCGGCGAGGTGCCCCAGCGCCTCCGCTCGGAGCCGGTCGATCGCCTCGGGGACGGCGACCCGCCCGGCGAAGCCGAGCTCGGCCCGCCAGAACAGCTGCTCGCGCAAGCGGGAGAGGGCTCCGGGCGCGCGGGAGAGCGTGCGGCGCTCGTGCGGTGGGTAGGCGCGGTTGCGCCGCGGGACCACATACGGGGCCGAACGCTGGAAAAGCACGACCTCCGCAGCACGCTCGGCGAGATGCGGCACGATCTGCACGGCGGAGGCGCCCGAGCCGACGATCCCGACGCGCGCTCCGTCGAGATCGACGTCCTCACGCCAGCGCGCGGAGTGGAAGGCCGGCCCGGCGAACGCGTCGAGCCCCGGCACAGCCGGGAGCCGCGGCTCGGAGAGGCGTCCCGCGCAGACGAGTAGGACGGCGGCGGAGTAGTCGCCGCGCGAGGTGCGCACCCGCCAGCGCTGCGACTGCTCGTCGAAGACCGCCTCGAGGACCTCTGTGCCCAGCCGGAGCCGCGGCGCGAGGCCCTCCCGCTCGACGACCCGCTCGAGGTAGCCCTGGATCTCGGCTCCGGGGGCGTACAGCGTCGACCAGTCGGCCTCGGGGGCGAACGAGTAGGAGTAGAGGTGCGAGGGGATGTCGCAGGAGACACCGGGGTAGACGTTGTCGCGCCAGGTGCCGCCGATCCGCTCCGCGCGTTCGAGTACGACGAAGGAGGTGCCGCCGCGTCGCTCCAGGCGCACGGCGGCACCGAGGCCGGCGAATCCGGCTCCGATCATGACGACGTCAACGTCCATCAGACCCTCATCCTCGCCAGGACACTGCCGGGCGGGTCGCGGTGCGGGTCGGCGAGGAAGCGCTCGAGAGTGGCGAGGAGCTCGGCCGGACGCTCGGTGAGGACGGCGTGACCGGAGTCGACCACGGCGTAGCGGGCGTCGTCGATCGCGCCGAGCAGCGCCTCCGCACCCTCGACGCCGACGACGGCGTCGGCGGAGCAACCGACGACGAGGGCGGGGACGCGGCAGCGCGCGGCGGCCCGGGCGATGTCGGCGCGCGCGGAGGCGGCGAGCAGCCGCGGGGCGTCGGCGTTCCACGGGGAGGAGGGGGTGTCCGAGCGGACGGCGAGCAGGCGTGCGGCCTCCTCCTGCGCTTCCGGCGGGAGTTGCGGCCAGAGCCGCGCGGTGCGGAGCAGGCGCTCGGTGGGGCTCAGCCAGCCGGCGACGAGGGCGAGGGCGTGCACCCGGTGGTCGTCGGCGGTGAGGGCGACGGCGGCGCCGAGGGAGTGGCCGATCAGCACGGCCGTATCGGCTTCGAGCGCGTCGAGGGCGGCACGGACGGCGGCGGGGCCGTCGAGCCACGGGTCGCGCAGATCGGCGAGTTCGAGTGCGGCGACCCGGTGTCGCCGGGCCAGCATGGGCAGCAGCAGCGCGGTGTCGCTCCGTGCTCCGCGGCCGACGCCCGTCAGCAGCAGTACCGCTCGGGAACCTTCGGGGCCGGCGCTCAGCAGCCGCACCGCGGCTCCCGCGGCCTCGACCCGCTCCTCCCGGACCAGCTCGGCTTGGCGTCGGAGGTACTCGGACCGCGTCATGACACTCGGCGGGTCTGGCGGAGCGGTAGGCGCAGCCGCTGCGGGCCCGCCGTCGCGATCGGCGCTGCTCCCAGGGCGCGCTCAGGAGCGACCACTCCGTAGGTCGTCGTGCGCTGGCGCCAGCCGCGGCCGATCTCACCGCTCAGGCGGGCGACGGTCGCGATGTCGAGCGAACGGTACGCCTCCGCCCCCGCCTCGGGCCGGAGCGCGCCGTCCAGCAGCAGGCCGCCGAGGTCGTCGGCGCCGCCGCGGAGGAGGACCTGCGCTGTCTGTAGTCCGAGCTTGGTCCAGGCGGTCTGCACATGGGCGATGCGGCCGTGCAGGACGAGCCTGGCGACGGCGTGCACGGCGCGAGTCTCGCGCAGGGTCGGGCCGCCGCGGCTCACGCGCACGACGCCGGGCGGTGCCTCCGCCGGGACGAACGGCATCGCGATGAACTCGGTGAACCCGCCCGTCTCATCCTGGATCGCGGCGAGCGTGCGCAGGTGGGCGAGCTGCTGCTGCGGTGTCTCGACGTGTCCATAGACCATCGTGGAGGTGGAGTGAAGGCCGCTGCGGTGCGCGGCCGTGATCGCCTCGCGCCAGTCGGCGGCAGTGGGGTCGGTGCCCTCGCTGAGGACGGCGCGCACGTCGTCGTCGAGGATGCGCGCGGCGGTGCCGGGCACGGAGCCGACGCCCGCCTCGCGCAGGGCGTCGAGCATCGCGGGCAGGGTGCGGCCGGTGCGGCGCGCGACCTCGAGGATCTCTGCCGGCCGGTAGGCGTGCAGGTGCAGGGACGGCTGCCGCTGCGTGAGAGTCCGGATGATGAGGAGGAGGTCGTCGCCCGGGTGCTCGGCACCGATCGCGCCCTGGAGGCAGAGCTCCGTGGCACCGAGCGCGACCGCTTCGTCGGCCAGCTCCTGCAACCGCTCGACGGTGAGCCCGCCGGCGCCCCAAAGGGACGTGTCGATGTTGCGGTTGACCACGACCGAGACCTCGTCGCCGGCGGCCTCGCGGCGCAGGTCGTCCGCGAGAGCGGCGAGGGCGTCGAGGTCGTCGCCGTCGGCCGAGAGCAGGGCGAGGTAGTCGGCGTCCTCGAGTCCGGCCGGGTCCGCCTGCGCCCGCGCGATCACCGGGCCGAGCGTGGGCGCGAGGGGGCGTGGCGGAGCGTCGAGCGACTCGCGGTAGGGCCGGGGGAGGACCGGTGCCGCCTCGTTGGCGAGCCAGGTCTCGCGGTCGGCGAGGGCGGTGACGTAGGGAGCGACGCGGGGGTCGATCCACGTAGCGGAGTCGCGGAGGTACTGCGGGTGCGCGGTCAGCCGCTCGCGCAGCCGATAGCCGGCGGCTGCGGAGAGCCGCGCCAGATCGTCGATGTGGGGCCAGGGGCGCTCCGGATTCACATGGTCGGCCGTGAGCGGGCTCACCCCGCCCCAGTCATCGACTCCGGCCCGCAGCAGCAGCCCGAGCTCCTGCTCGTCGGTGAGGTTCGGCGGCGCCTGGATCGTTGCATCGGGCCCGAGGACGAGCCGGGCGACGGCGACGTTGGCGACGTACTCCTGCAGCTCAAGGTCGACCTCGTTCTGCATAGCGGTCCGCGGCTTGGCGCGGAAGTTCTGCACGATGCACTCCTGCACATGGCCCCAGCGCTCGTGCGACTCGCGGATCGCGAAGAGGGCGTCCGCCCGCTCCGCCGCGTTCTCGCCGATCCCCAGCAGCACGCCGGTCGTGAACGGGATGCGGCTGCGGCCCGCATCCTCGAGCACGCGCAGGCGCAGCGCGGGGTCCTTATCGGGCGAGCCGTAGTGCACGCCGCCCTTCTCGGACCAGAGCCGCTCGGCCGTGGTCTCGAGCATCATGCCCATCGAGGGGGCGACCGGGCGAAGCCGCTGCAGTTCGGCCCACGACATCACGCCGGGGTTGAGGTGCGCGACCATGCCGGTCTCGCTCATCACTAGGACGGCCATCGCGCGCACGTACTCGAGCGTCGAGGCGTAACCGTGCTCGGCGAGCCAGGCGCGGGCGACCGGCCAGCGGTCCTCCGGGCGGTCGCCGAGGGTGAACAGAGCCTCCTTGCACCCCAGCGCGGCTCCGGCGCGGGCCACCTCGAGGATCTCCTCCGGCTCCATGAAGGTCGACTCGCGCTTGGCCGCGAGCCTGCCCGGGGTCTCCACGAACACGCAGTAGTGGCAGCGGTCGCGGCAGAGCTTGGTCAGCGGGACAAAGACTTTGCGCGAGTAGGTGACGATGCCTGGCCGTCCGCGGCGGGCGAGTCCCTCGTCGCGCAGGCGCCCGGCGGCGTCGAGGAGCAGGTCGAGGTCGGCTCCGCGGGCGCCGAGGAGGGTCTGGGCACTCGCGCGCGTCAGCGGCTCGCCGTGGTCGAGTCGGGCGAGGAGGGTGGCCGTGGTCATGCGGGAGCGGCCCTTCCGGAGGGAATCGGGATGGAGACGGGAGGTCAGAGCGCGCGCAGCCGCGGCGCGAGATCGCGCTCGAAGCTGTCGAAGAAGCGCTGCTGGTCGTCGCCGGGGCTGTGGAAGACCAGGTGGGTGAAGCCCGCATCGACGTAGGGCTTGATCTGCGCGACCGTCTCTTCGGGGTCGGAGCCGACGATCCAACGCTTCGCGACCTGCTCGATCGGCAGCTCGTCGGCGGCGCGCTCCAGATCGACCGGGTCGGTCAGCGAGTGCTTCTGCTCGGGAGTGAGCGAGAGCGGCGCCCAGAATCGCGTGTTCTCGAGCGCGAGAGCCGGATCCGGGTCGTAGGAGAGCTTGATCTCGATCATCCGGTCGAGGGCGGAGGAGTCCCGGCTGGCCGCCGCCGCGCCCTCCTCGACGGCGGGGAGCAGCTTCTCGGTGTACAGCTCCATTCCCTTGCCCGAGGTGCAGATGAAGCCGTCTCCTGCGCGCCCCGCGTACTTCGCGACGACGGGGCCACCCGCCGCGATGTAGACCGGCACGCCGTTCTGGGGCTTGTCGTAGATCGACGCCTCGTGGGTGGAGTAGTACTCGCCGTCAAAAGTGACGCGGTCGCCGGCCCACAGCGCGCGCATCAGTCGGACCGCCTCGCGCAGGCGGGCGAAGCGCTCCTTGAACTCGGGCCAGGTCTGCTCGCCCGCGCCCTGGTAGCCGGTGGCGACCTCGTTCAGCGCCTCGCCGGTACCGACGCCGAGCATGATCCGCCCGGGATAGAGCACGCCGAGCGTGCCGAACGCCTGCGCGATGACAGCGGGGTTGTAGCGGTAGTGCGGGGTCATCACGGAGGTACCGAGCCGGATCGTGGAGGTGCGCTCGCCGGCGGCTGCGAGCCAGGCGAGGGAGAACGGGGCGTGGCCGCCCGTGTGCCGCCAGGGCTGGAAGTGGTCGGAGACGACCGCGCTCTCGAAGCCGTGCCGCTCGGCGGCGACCGCGAGTTCCACGAGTTCGCGCGCGCCAAACTGCTCCGCCGATGCCTTGTACCCGAGCGTGATCGTCATCTGCAGCCTTCGTGAGAGGTGGGACGCCCCCGGAGATGGGGCAACCCCTCCATTCTGCGCCTGCCGCACCGAGGAGCGGGACGGGTGGACGGACCGGTGGAGATCGTGTCCGGATTCGCGGCTGTGGAGGAGCGTCAGGCAGCGGGAGCCGCGATGTTCACCATCCAGCCGACGCCGTAGCGGTCGACGAGCATCCCGAAGCGGTCGCCCCACGGCGACGCGACCAACGGCTCAAGGACCGTGCCGCCCTCGGCCAGGCCGTCCCAGTACCCGCTGAGTTCGGCGTCGTCGTCGCCGAAGAGCGCGATCGTGATGCGGGCGCCCTGGTCGGCCGGGCTCGAGGAGGGGGAGTCGGAGCCCATCAGGATCATCCCGCTCGGCGTGACGAGCTGGGCGTGCATGATCCGGTCCTGGTCGGCCGGATCCGCGCTCATCCCCAAGTCGCCGAAGCGGCTCGTGGTGAGTTCGCCGCCGAGGACACCGCGGTAGAACTCCATCGCCTCCTGCGCGGAGCCGTCGAAGCCGATGTATGGGGTCAGTGAAGTGGGCACGGCGCGCCTTTCCGTCGAGGTCCGCCCAGTATCTCCGCGTCGTGCCGCCAGCACCAGAGGGGTCGACGGACGGGCGCTGCAGCCGCCCCGCTCAGAGTTCGTCGCGGGTGGGCGGGTTCGCGCCGGGGCGGGAGGTGGTGATGCCGGCGACGTGCGCAGCATGGCGGCCGATCGCGTGCAGGGCGGGGCCGTCGAGCACCGGGCCGTTCGCCGCGCCGAGGCCCTGGCGGAACGCCTCGTCGAGGATCGCGCCCATCGCGGAGTCGCCGGCGCCGATCGTGTCGGCCACGACGATCCGCGCGGCCGGCACGGTGACCCGGGTGAGGGTGGAGGCCAGGAGCAGTCCCTCCGCTCCGCGCGTCACGACCGCGAGCTGCGACCCGAGCGCCAGCAGGCGGCTGAGCACCTCGTCGAGCTGCATCGTGGGGTACAACCACTCCGCGTCCTCATCGCTGAGCTTCACGATCTCGCAGGCGGCCGCCACCCGCTCGAAGCGGGCGAGCGCCCCGGCGTGGTCCCCGACCAGTGCCGGGCGGATGTTCGCGTCGACGCTCGCGGTCACTCCGGCCGGCAGAGCCTCGAGCAGCGCGAGCACGGCGGATCCGCCCGGCTCGAGGAAGATCGCGATGGAGCCGGTGTGCACATGCGCGGCACCGCTGGGATCGGCGGCCGGAGGGTTCCAGGCGAGGTCGAACACGTAGCGGGCCGAGCCGTCCGCGGTGAGCACCGCGCGGGCGGTGGAGGTGCGCGCCGCGTCCCCGTATTGAACGTCAACTCCTGAGGCTTCGAGGTGCGCGCGGATGCGGCGGCCGCGCTCGTCATCAGCGATGTCGGTGACGAGGGTCGCGGATCGTCCGAGGCGGGCGAGCGCGAGGGCGACATTGGCGGGCGACCCGCCGACGTGCTCCGTGGCGCTGCCGTCGCGCTCGACAATATCGATCAGCGCCTCGCCGATGACCAGGGTGCGGGATGACGCGCGGACGCGCTCGTCGGTGGAGGACATGCCGACATCATGCCGGGTGGCGGGCGTCCCCCGCGACGCGACGTCGACACGAACCGAGGTTGGCAGGCCGCTCGGGCGCCTCGAGACGCCTGTTTGCCGTTCTCAACCTCGGTTTCCCACCTCCGCCAGCACAACATCGAGCGTCGTCACCTCGATCAGCGGCGCATACAGCGCCATCGCCTCCAGTGCCCGCTGGTGGTCGGCCTCTGAGGCGCCCGCGCAGGCGTCGGCCACGACCCGCACCCTCACCCCGGCGTCCGCTGCGGCGAGCGCCGTCGACAACACACAGCAGTCGGTGGCGACTCCGGTCAGGACCAGCTCGCGGGAGTCGTCGAGTTCCGCCTCGAGTTCCGGCCCCCACTTGCCGAAGGTCGTCGCGCTGATCGTCCGGTGCCCCTCGAATCCGACCACGAGTTCGTAGAGCCGGTCGCTCTCGGGCACGAGCGCGAACGGCCACTTGCGGTAGTAGGGGATCCACCCGCCGCGGGGCCGCTCGGGTGCGACGAAGCGGGTGGTCACCACGCGCTCGCCGAACGTGGGGAGCAGACGCCGTGTCCCCTCGGCGGCGCGCGCGAATTCGGCCGAGCCCCACGGCGAATCCGCGTCGGCGAACACCTGCTGCAGGTCGATCGCGACGAGCAGGCTCACGCCGAGGCCTCCTGGCGCCGGACCGCCGTGCGCGAGAGGGCGAGCGTGCCGGCGAAGCCGATCACAAGCGCCAGGAGCACGCCGAGGTTCGCGCCCGCCCAGTCGCCCTCGCGCCCGCCGAGCGGCCCCAGGAGGTACCCCTCCCACTCGAAGCCGGGAGAGTAGTTGACCACCAGGCCCCAGCCGAGGAGCGTGCCGACCAGCACGAGCGCGACCGGCACCGCCGACACGCTCCTGTAGCGGCCGCGGGAGTCGTAGAGCGCCTCCTGGTCGTAGTCGCGGCGGCGCAGCAGGAGGTCGGCGAGGAAGACGCCGAGCCAGGCCGCGACCGGCACGCCGAGCGTGATCAAAAAGCCCTGGAACGGGCCGAGGAAGTCGCCGGCGACGAACACGACGTACACCGCGCCGAGCACCATCAGCACGCCGTCGATCCCGGCGGCCACCGGACGCGAGACCTTCAGCCCCGTGCTGAGCAGCGCCAGGCCCGAGGAGTAGATGTCCATCACCGCTCCGCCGATCAGGCCGAGCAGCGCGACGACGATGAAGGGGAGGAGGAACCAGGTCGGCAGGATCCCGGCGAGCGCGCCGATCGGGTCGGCGGCGATCGCGTCGGAGAGCTCCTGCGAAGAGCCGGCCAGGAGCAGGCCGACGACGACGAGCAGCACGGGTGCGACGGCTCCGCCGATCGTCGTCCAGGCGACCACGCCGCTCGTGCGCGCTTCGCGGGGCAGGTAACGGGAGTAGTCGGCCGCCGCATTCACCCAGCCCAGCCCGAAGCCGGTCATCATGAAGACCAGGCCCCCGATGACCGCGGCGGTGGAGCCGGCCGGCAGGGCGCCGATGGCCGCGAGGTCGATCCGGTCGAGGACGAGCACGACGTAGACCACGGTGAGCACGGCGGTGGCGATCGTGATCGCGAGCTGGAGCCGCATAATCAGGCGGAAACCGGCGATCCCGGCGACCACGATCAGCGTGGCGACCACGATCAGGGCGACCACCTTGGTGAGCACGCCCCCGTCCCAGCCGAACTCCTCGAACACCGTCGCCGTTGCGAGCACCGCGAGGGAGGCGAGCACTGTCTCCCAGCCCACCGTGAGCAGCCAGGAGATCACCGAGACCAGGCGGTTGCCGTCGACGCCGAAGGCCGCCCGGCTGAGCACCATCGTCGGCGCGGAGCCGCGCTTGCCGGCGACCGCGACCAGCCCGCAGAAGAGGAATGAGACGACGATTCCGATCACGCCGACGAGCGTCGCCTGCCAGAAGGAGAGGCTGAAGCCGAGCAGGAACGAACCGTAGCTCAGCCCCAGTACCGACACGTTTGCGGCGAACCACGGCCAGAACAGGTCGCGCGGGCGGCCGTGCCGCTCCGACTCCTGGATCGTGTCGAGGCCGTTGAACTCGATGCCGCCGGCGGAGCGGGTGCTCGGATGATCGGGGGAGGTCATCGCGTCCTCGTTCTCACGGGTGCAGGCCCTGCGCCGCAGCTGCACCGAACCTACAGCGCGCCGCGCTCGAACAGCAGCCGGAGCGATTCCAGGTCGTCCGCGACCCGAGCGCAGTCCTCGTCCCAGTCGTCCACGCTCATCCCGGGCCGCCGCCGTACGGTGAAGGCCACCTCCGCGCCGTCCC
Source organism: Rathayibacter rathayi (assembly GCF_004011095.1). Classification (GTDB taxonomy): domain Bacteria; phylum Actinomycetota; class Actinomycetes; order Actinomycetales; family Microbacteriaceae; genus Rathayibacter; species Rathayibacter rathayi. The sequence continues at coordinate 577,493 of NZ_CP028129.1, forward strand.
CGTTGATGAGCACTCGGAGCGGATTGTTCACCACCGTCCCGTCCGGGAGGGTGACCTCGTGGTCCGCGACGCCGAACGGGTTCTGCGGGGCGAAGCGCACCTCGACCCGCCCCATCGGCGAGTCGGCGAACCATCGTCCGTCCACCTCGTCGAGCGCGGAGGAGGCGAGGCCCGCCGCCCAGCGCGGCAGGTTCGCCGGGTCGGACACGAAGGCGTAGACCTCCGCGGCCGGCGCCTCGATGACGACGCCCACAGGGCGCGACTCGTACAGGGTCATCCGCTCGTCCTTCTACTCGGTGTTCGGTGCTCGTCGCTCAGTACTCGTCGCTGAAGCTGGCGACCAGCAGGGCGGCGAGCGCCGTCCGCTCCAGCATGCCCTCAATGCTGATCGACTCGGTGCGCGCGTGCGCCCCCTCGCCCGGCGCGCCGAGTCCGTCGAGCACCGCAAGACCCAGCGCCGCGACGAGGTTGCCATCGCTCGCTCCGCCGACCGCGATCTCGCGCAGCGGCACGTCGATCCGCTTCGCGACCCGCTCGGCCCGGCGGTAGAGCGCGGCGACGGAGGCGGTCCGCTCGAAGACAGGCCGCTCCCAGGAGCCGCGCACCTCCAGCCGGATGCGCGGATCGGCGGCGGCGAGCGCCTCGAGCTCGGACTCGACCCGCGCCGCCTCGGCCGAGCCGCGGATCCGCGCCTCCAGTTCCAGGCGCACGCGCGCGGTCGTCACGTTGACGCGGGATCCGCCGGACACCACGCCGATGTTGACGGAGGTGCCCTCCTCGGCCCGCGCGATCGAGAGCACCCGCGGAATCAGCGAGCCGAGCTCGTGGATCGCGCTGGCCCCCTTCTCCGGCTCGACCCCGGCGTGCGCCTCGACGCCGACGACGTCGATCACGAAGCGCCCGATGCCCTTGCGCGCCGTCTTCACCGCGTCGCCGATCGCGCCTTCGAACACCAGGACCGCGTCGGCCCCCATGCACTGCCGCTCCAGGAAAGGGCGGGAGGCGGCGCTGCCGACCTCCTCGTCCCCGCTCAGCACCAGCCGGATCGCGGGGTGCGGGACCCGGGCGTGCCGGAGCGCGGCCACCAGCCACACCATCTGCACCAGCCCGGCCTTCATGTCGTAGCTGCCCGGTCCGCTCAGCCGGTCGCCCTCGACGCAGAAGGGCCAGGATCGGGTGGTGCCGAGCGGCCACACGGTGTCGTAGTGGCCGAGCAGCGCCACGAAAGGACGGGTGCCGCGGTGCGGCCTGGTGCCGTCGCTCGCCGGCACGGTCCACCTGGTCGCCGTCGGCGCGTCCTGCGCTCGCTGGTGCTGCACGTCGCAGTCGTGCCCGAGCCGCTCGCCCACCCAGTGCACGAGGAAGGCGTGCAGCTGGCCGAGCGCCTCGAGGGAGTCGCTCGGGCTCTCGATCATGACGAGGTGCCGGACGTCGTCGAGCATCCGGGAGCGGTTGTCGCGGAGGAAGGCACGCACGCGGGCGGCGTCGTCGGCATCGGGAAAAGTCATCGACTCCGGACTACCAGAGTGCGACCGCTCGCGTGAACCCGCCGACCCGCGCCGACGCCCGTGAACTGTTCGCGCCGCCGTTACGTTGGTGCAGGAAGAGGTGGAGATGTCCGAGGATCAGGCGCAGATGCTGCGTGCGTTGCACGACGAGCACTCGAGCGCGCTCTGGCGTTTCGTGCTGCGGCTGACCGGTGACCGCCACCTGGCGGAGGACGTCGTGCAGGAGGCGCTGCTGCGCGCCTGGAAGCACCCCGAGATCCTCGCGCAGGGTGAGGCCGCCGCCCGCTCCTGGCTCTACACCGTGGCGCGGAACCTCGTCATCGACGACCGGCGCAGCGCCCGTTACGCGAGGGAGCTGGGCACCGAGGAGGTCCCCGAGCGCCCGACTGCCGACCGCACCGACCAGGTCCTCGACGCCTGGCTGCTCTCGGACGCCCTCAGCGGTCTCAGCCACGACCACCGCGCCGTCATCGTGCACGCCTACTACGGCGGGCGCACGGTGACCGAGATCGCCGCGCTGCTCGGGATCGCCCCGGGCACCGTGAAGTCGCGAATGCACTACGGGATGCGCGCCCTCAAGCTCGCCCTGCAGGAGCGGGGGGTGACGGAGCTGTGAGCCACGACCCCTCCTCCGACGACACGCACGGCGCCGCTTTCCGCGACTGGGACGCCGCTTACCTCCTCGGCGCCCTCACTGCCGCCGACCGCCGCGCGTACGAGCTGCACCTGCGCGTCTGCCCTGCCTGCCGCGAGGCCCTGGCCGAGTTCGTGCCGCTGCCGGGACTGCTCGCGCACCTCCCCCAGGAGGAGGCGCTGCGCCTGGTCGATCAGTCGGAGGAGAGCGCGGAGGCCGCTCCCGCCGCGTTGCTGACGCGCCTCGCCGCGGCCACCCACTCCGTCCGCCGGCGTACCCGACTCCGCATCGCCGGCCTCGTGCTCGCAGCCGCGGGCGTCTCGGCGGCCGCCGCCCTCGCCCTGCCGCTCGCGGCCGGCTCGTCACTCCCGCCGGTCGAGACCACCGGCGCGACCGTCTCGCTCGCCGCCGCGCCCGGCGTCCCCGTGGAGGCCTCGGTGGCGTTCGTCCCTCAGCAGTGGGGCACCCGGATCGACATGGACTGCAGCTGGGCGGAGACGGCCGAGCTGTACGCGGGGTCGGCCGGTTACGTCCTCTATGTCACGGACACCTCGGGTGGCACCGAGGCCGTCGGCTCGTGGACCAGTGCGCCGGGGACGACGATGGAGCCGAGCCTGGCCACCGGTCTGCCGCTCTCCGAGATCGCCTCCGTCGAGGTGCGGCTGCAGGGCTCGGACACGGTCGTCCTCACCGGCCACCCCTGAAACTCGCCAGCCGAGCCCGCTGGCCGGAGTTCGCCGGCCGGCACTCCGAGTCGCCGGCGTTCGGAGCGGACGACCGGATTCCCAGGTGGGCGCCCAGTAGACTGAGTAGCTTCTCAGTCATGACGACCGCGACTCTCGCCCTCGCCCCCGCCTCCGTGGCGGCCTCCTCCTCCGACAGCATCGACGAACTCTCCGGGCTCGTCGGCGTCGCCGCTCGGGTGATCGCCGCGCTCGGGGAGGTCGGCGTCGGCCTGCTGACGCTGATCGAGACCGTGTTCCCGCCGATCCCGAGCGAGCTGGTGCTGCCACTTGCCGGATTCCTCGCGCATCAGGGGCGGATGACCCTGGTGCTGGTCGTGGTGACCGCGACGCTCGGCGCCTACTTCGGCGGCCTCGTCCTCTACGCGCTCGGGCACCACGTTGGCACGGAACGCTCGATCCGCCTGCTCTCGAAGCTCCCGCTGGTCGACCGCGAGGACTTCGAGAAGGCCGTCGGCTGGTTCCGCCGTCACGGCACCTGGGCGGTGCTCTTCGGCCGCCTCATCCCCGGTGTGCGCAGCCTCATCTCGCTCCCCGCGGGCGCCGAGCGGATGAACCTGCTGCTGTTCTCGGGATTGACGATCCTCGGATCCGGGGTGTGGAACGGCCTGCTGATCGGGCTCGGCGCCGCCCTCGGCACGCAGTACGAACTCGTCGACCAGTACGCGGGCATCCTCGACGCGATCATCTATAGCGCGGTCGGCCTGCTGGTGCTGGCGCTCGTGGTGCGCAGCGTCCGCAGGCATCGCGGGGCCGTCCGCACCGGTTCGCGCCGCTGACCGGAGCGCTCCGGCCCGTCGGCTGCGAGCTCCGGCCTGTCGGTCGCGAGGTCCGGCCCGTCGGCTGCGCGTCTCGCCATCTGCGCGCAAGGTCCCGCGCTACCCCGCCCCCGTGCTTTACCGTCGAGGAGTCCGTACTCCTCGACGCGAAGGAACAGCCATGTCCGAGACCGCCGCGCCCACGATGTCCCGCACCTCCGTCGAGCGCTGGTGGATCATCGCCGTCTCGCTGATCGCGATCGTGCTCGGCGTCATCGCCGTGCTGATCCCCGGCCCGACTCTGCTGACCGTCGCCATCATCTTCGGCATCCACTTGATCGCCGCCGGCGTCTTCCGCCTGCTGCTGGCGTTCACCGCCTCGCGGCTCGACGCCCGCGTGCGTTGGCTGGCCGGTGTGCTGGGCGCGCTCATTCTGGCCGCGGGCGTCCTCTGCCTCTCGAACCCGTTCGAGTTGCTGAGCGTGCTGGGTCTGGTCATCGGCGCCGGCTGGATCTTCGACGGCGTCTCGAGTATCACCAGCGGTCGTTCCGTCGCTGGGCCGGCCTGGCTGCCCATCGCTGCGGGCATCGCCTCGGTCATCGCGGGCGTGCTGACGATCATCATGCCCGTGCTGGCCCTGGCCTCCTTCGTGACTGTCGCGGCCGTCCTCCTGATCGTCGTCGGCGTCTCGGGCCTGCTCCTGCTCCCTGGCCGCACCACTCGCCCCGCGAGCACGGAGGCGTAGCGCCGGCTCAGGAGAACCAGTCCTCCGGCACCCACAGTCGGCCGGAGGTGGCGAAGAGGATCCAGGACGCAGGAGCCAGGATCCAGAGCGCCACGATCCACCGGTACCCCGGCAGGCGCGAGCGCACTGCGTGCACCTCGGCCCGGGCCACTCGTGGCGAGAAGATCAGGAGCGCGTTCGCGGCGATCGACATCAGCGCGCCGACGACGACCGGGCCGCCGATCAAGAAGATGACCAGGGCCCCATTGCACAGCACGCTGACCGCCCCGACGAGCCAGAGCACGATCAGAGTGCTTGCGGTGACGAGCGAGATGTTCCGCGCGAGCGCGTCGCCGGGGCGCGCAGGTTCGGGCGCGTCCGCCGCCGCCTCTGAGCGGGCCCGCAGCCGGAGCGCGACCGCGATGGCGATCGCCAGGAGGGTGTAGAACGGCCCGAGGAGCGTGATGCTCCTGACCAGCCCGCCCAGCTGCATGATGTCCATGCCGGTGACGATCCCGGCGACGGCCATCGTGAGCGGCACGAGCACGACCGAGAAGAGAGGGAAGGGCGGAGGCCCCGGCGGGCCGGGAGGCTCGTGATCACTGTGCATCCGGCGACCCTAGCCACCGCCGTCCGAGCGCCCGGAGCGCTGGCGCGTCGTCTGTGCGAGCATCGCCGGCATGGTCGATCCCGATCTCGTCCCCGAGCTGCTCGTCGCCGACCTCGAGCGCAGCCTCGCGTTCTGGTGCGGTCCCTGCGGGTTCCGGATCCACTACTCGCGACCAGAGGAGGGCTTCGCCTACCTCGTGCTCCGCACCGCTCACGTAATGCTGGAGGAGGCGGGGCGGGGACGCAACTGGATTGCGGGGCCCCTGGAGCGTCCGCTCGGCCGTGGGATGAATCTGCAACTGCATGTCGAGGACGCCGACCGGACGGCGGCGGCGCTCGCGAAGGCCGGGACGGCGCTGTTCTCCCCGCTCGAGACCCGCTGGTACCGGGTCGGCGCGGAGGAGGCCGGCGTGCGGCAGCTGGTAGTCGCGGATCCCGACGGCTATCTGCTGCGGTTCCAGTCGTCGCTCGGGCGCCGACCCGCCTGAGCACACACGTCGCCCGTTCGTTGATGTGATGCGACCAGCGTCCGACGCGCCACCATCCGTTCGGCTCGTGACGTCATGCCAGCGATGGATGCCGAGGACGGCTCGGGGCTGGTTCCATCGGGTTATGACGCAGCACACCGCCACCGCGACCCTCGAGCAGATCCCTGCCGCCGCCCCCGCCCATCCCGATCCCGATCCCACGCCGATCGCCGAGGCCGAGAGCGAGCCGCTCGTCCGCTCCGCCGACCTGGTGGCGGCGCTCACGGGCATCGCACTCTGCTTCTTCTCTCTTTTCGTCTTCGCGATCGCGCACTGGCAGTACTTCGGCGCCGACGTCGATGAGGTGAGCCTCCTCGGCTGGCTCACCCCCCTGATCGCCGGCGTCGCCTGCCTGCTCGCGGCCGGCGTGTCGGTCTCGTCTCGCGTCGCCGCTCGCCGCGCCGTGCGGTTCGCAGCGTGAGCCCCATCCTCGCCGGTCCTGGCCTACAGGCGGCCGAGCAGCTCCTCATGCGCGCCGGCTGCCTCCGCCCCGAGTACCCGTGGTCCCGTGGTCCGGCCACCGCCGCAGCGCCCCGGATCGACTTCGCGCTCCTCGCGGAACAGGCCTGCCTCCTCGACCTCTCGGAAGAGGCGGTCGCGCGCATCGCGGTATCGCTCGCGACCGGCCGCGCCGTCGACCTGCGCAGCGCCTTCGGCCACCTCACCCGCGACCACGCGGCGCTGGTCATGACGGCGGTCGCCGTCGCCTGTGGGCACGACCGGGTGAGCAGCCGGATCCGCGTGGTCGGCGACGAGCGGCACGTCGAGACCGTCCTGCCGCTCGCCGACTGGCCCTCCTAAGCCCGCCACCGACCCGCGTCGCTGCGACCTTTCAGAGGTCCCCGGTTTAGGGTATGCGTGTGCAACGAGTCGACAATTCTCCAGGAGCCGGACCGGTGGCGACCTCACCCGAGTCCGGTGACCAGGGGGAGGCGTCCGCGCATCAGCTCCCCCCGACGGCCACATCTCCCCTCCAGCTGACGAGCGGCGAGGCCGGTTACCAGGGCGGCAACGTGGCCGATCCGGTCTGGCAGTCGTGGCGCGACGAGCTCGCCCGGGTGGGCGGTCCGTCGCCCCTGCTGCACTTCGTCGACTCGCCCCCCACCCGCATCGAACTCTCGACCACTCACCCCGGTGGGCTACCCCCGTTCATCTCGGGGAAGACCACGCTGCTCTCCTCGCTCATCCGCGACGAACTCGCTCTGCGCACGGCCAAGAACGCGGCCGGAGCAATCACCGACAAGGGAATCGAGCTGCGTTCGGTCCGCGGCATCGAGGGTGTCCACCTTGCGATCGGCCTCGCCCAGTGGCGCGCCGGCGACACGGAGTTCACCGCTCCCGTGCTGTTGCGTCCGCTCGCGATCCGTCGCTACGGCCGCGACTTTGAACTCAAGCTCAAGGGCCAGCCCTTCTTCAACCCGCAGCTGGCGCGTGCCCTCAGGCAGCAGTTCGGCATCACCATCGATCCGGAGCAGTTCGTCGAACTCGCCGTGCAGAACGGTGTCTTCAAGCCGCAGCCGGTCATCGACCAGCTCCGTGGACTGACCTCGCACCTGCCCTGGTTCGCCGTGCACCCCCGCCTCGTGGTGTCGAGCTTCGCGGACGTCGCGGGCGACATGCTCCGCGACGCTCGGATGCTCGAGCACCCGGTGCTGGACGCGGTCGCCGGCAATCCGGCCGCCAAGCGCGCCCTGCAGCAGTCGCAGAAGGTGGCGTCGATCATCCCGCAGGACGAGCGGCCGCCGGCCACCGACACTCTCCTCCTCGACGCCGACGCCGAGCAGGAGCAGGTGATCGCGAACATCGCGGCCGGCAACTCCCTCGTCGTAAAGACTCTCCCCGGCACGGGCGGCACCCAGACGATCGTCAACGCCATCGGCGCCCTGGCGGCACAGCACAGGCGCGTGCTCGTCGTCAGCGCCCGGCGGTCGAGCCTGGACAGCATCCACCAGCGTCTACTCTCGGCGGGCCTGGGCGGCATCGCCGTGGGTCCGCGCACGCTCCGCCGCGACCTCATCCAGTCGATCGGCCGCAACGAGAAGGCCGCGCGCCCCTCGGTCAGCGAGATTGATGATGCGTTGCTGCGCCTGCGGAAGGTGCTGCTCGATTACCGCGGTGCGTTCTCCCGCCGCGACGAGAGCTTCGGTGTCTCCGCCCTGCAGGCCCTCGAGGAGCTGGCTCGCCTCTCGCAGCTGCGCACGCCTCCCTCGACCGCCGCCCGCCTCGACCGCCGCTGCGTCACCGCCCTCGCACACAGCCGTCCCGAGGCGACGCGGATGCTGATCGAGTCCGCGCGCCTGGGCGAGTTCCGGTACGGCCCGGGTGACTCGCCCTGGTACGGCGCGCAGTTCGGCTCCACCGCCGACGCCGAGATCGCGCACGAGCTGGCCAAGCGGCTGCACCTGCGCGACCTGCCGCGCCTCCTCGACCGCGGTCAGGACGTCATCGGCCAGACCCGGATGCGCCCGTTTGAGTCGGTCGCCGAGCTCGGCATCTACCTGCGTCTGCTGCAGGACGTCCGCGACACTCTCGACAAATTCCAGCCGGCCGTCTTCGACCGCTCGATCCACGACCTCATCGTCGCCACCTCCCCGCGCCGCGAGGCCACCGAGATGTCCGCGACCAATCGGCGGCGGTTGAAGAAGCTCGCCCGCGAGTACCTGCGCCCGGGCGCGCATGTGACCGATCTCAATGCGGCACTGCGCCGGGTGCAGCAGCAGCGGACGCTGTGGCAGCGCTACGCGGTCGCCGGCACGATCCCAGAAGTTCCGGTCGGCGTCGCCGACGTACAGGTCGCCTACCAGGCGGTCACCGATCAGTTGAGCCGCCTCGACGAGCCGCTCGGCCGTCGCGGCACCAACCTCCAGCTCGCCTCCCTCCCGCTCGCGGAGCTGGCGTCGATGGTGTCCGGCCTCGCCGAGGACAGCGAGGTGCTCGCCAACCTCCAGGAGCGCACGACACTCCTGGCGACTCTGCGCGACTGGGGCCTGGATCCGCTGCTCAGCGACCTTTCGCGCCGCCACGTACCGGCCGAGCTGGTCGCCGGGGAACTCGACCTCGCCTGGTGGCGGTCGGCGCTCGAGATCATGTTGACCGACGAGCGCGCGCTGCTCGGCGGCAACACCAGCGTGCTTGACCGCCTCGAGGCCGACTTCAAGCTCGTCGACGAGGCGCACGCCGCCTCCAGCGCGGAACTGCTCGCCTGGAAGCTCTCGGAGACGTGGAAGATCGGGCTCGTCGACTGGCCGCAGGAGCGCGACGCACTCCGGGCGCTGCTGCGCACCGAGTCGACGACGCCGCAGGAGCTGCAGAAGGCGGCGCCGCACCTCTCGCGCGTGCTCGCCCCGGCTTGGCTCGCCTCGCCGTACGAGGTGCACCGCATCGGCACCGAGACGACCTTCGACGCGGTCTTCCTCGTTGACGCGGGCGCGACCACGCTGGCCGAGAACGTCGGAGCGATCCGTCGAGCCAAGCAGGTCGTCGCGTTCGGCGACCCGGTGACGCAGACCCCGACTCCCTTCGGCCTGCGCGTCGACGAGACGCCGGAGTTCGGCTCCACCGCGTCGCGGACCGACGTGGAGGCGCTGCACGCCCAGTCGGCGCTCGCCCGCCTCGGCGAGCTGTTGAACACCGTCACGCTGACACGTAGCTACCGCGCGGGGGGCGAGGACCTGGCCGAGCTGGTCAACCGCCGCTTCTACGGCGGGCGCCTCGACTCGCTCCCCTGGGCAGGGTCGTTCCTCGGACACGACTCGCTGCGCTTCCACTACATCGCGAGCGGCCACGGCATGCCCGAGAACGATTCCGGAGCCGTCGAGTCGGTCGACGCCGAGGTCGCGAAGGTGGTCGAGCTGGTTCTCGAGCACGCCGTGATCCGCCCCAGGGAGTCGTTGATGGTGATCACGGCGAGCCCCCGCCACGCGGTGCGGGTGCAGCAGGCGGTGCTCACCGCGTTCGCCAAGCGCACCGACCTCAGTGACTTCATCCTCGGTGATCGGCCCGAGCCGTTCGCCGTGGTGACACTGGAGCAGTCGGTCGCTCAGAGCCGCGACCGCGTCATCTTCTCGATCGGCTACGGCCGCACACCGCACGGCCGCTTGCTCTCAAACTTCGGCGCCCTCGCGGAGCCGGGTGGAGAGCGCTTGCTGGCCGTCGGGATGACCCGCGCGCGTCGGTCGATGGACATCGTCTCGTGCTTCCGCCCCGGAGACATCGACGAGTCGCGGATGCGCTACGGCATGGTCGCGCTCGCACAGGTGCTGCAGGAGGCGGAGGACCGCGTCCAGCCGAGCGACCGCGATGACTACTCCGAGCCGATGCTGGTGGATCTCGCCGCGCGCCTGGAGCGCCGCGGTCTGCGGGTGAACATCGGGCACAAGGGCAAGCTGGCGTTGGTCGCCGCGCACGGGACGCGGGCCGTGGTGGTCGAGACCGATCGCGATGTGAGCACGCAGAGCCTGCGGGTGTCGCTGCGCCTGCGCCCGGAGCTGCTGCGCCGGCTGGGCTGGCACTACCTGCGGGTGCACAACTTCGAGCTGTTCGCCGACCCCGAGGCGGTGGCCGCGCGGGTGGCCGGGCTGATCGGCGCGACGGAGGGGGAGGCGTCCGCCACCGCTCGCGGTGCTCTTGCTCCTGCTCCTGCGTCGGGCGAGACGCAGCCCGTCGAGCCGCTGCCGCGCGACTGACCGTGGCGCCGGATCCGGATGCCCCCGCGGGCGAGGACCGGCCGCTGCGGCGCACTCGCGGCGGCCGTCGGGCGACGCTCCCCGCGAAGCCCGGCACCGACCCGTCCCCGCACGACGCTCCGGTCGCTGACCCCGACGCGCCCTCTGCGCTCCCCGACAGCGGCCCAAACGATGTCCGCCTGCGCCAGGACGTCCCCCCGCACTACTGACCCTCCCGGCCCGCTCGGCCCGCTCGGCGGAAGGCGACAGGACAGCTCACCCCGCGCTGTTCTTGGCGAGCAGGTCGCGGATGTCGGCGAGGAGTTCGAGCTCGGTCGGTGCCTGGGCATCGGTGGCAGCAGGGTCGGCGGCCTTTGTGGCGAACGCGGCGTTCTTGAGGTGGTTGATCGGCAGGACGATCGCACAGTAAAGCACGAATGCGACGATCACGAATTGGATCAGGGCCGAGATGACGGCTCCGTAGGAGATGACGGTCGGGTCGTCGCCGTTCGCGCCCGGGCGGATGGTCCAGGTGAGGGCGTCGAGTGAGGTGGCGTCGAAGATGATGCCGATCAGGGGGTTGAAGATCCCCGTGACGATCGCATTCACGATCGCGGTGAAGGCCGCACCGATGACCACGGCGACAGCCAGGTCGATGACGTTACCGCGGAGGATGAACTCTTTAAAGCCGTTGATCATGGTCGTTCCGTTTCGGCGGGTGGTGGTGGGCGACGGGTCAGACTCCGGAGGAGGAGGAACCCGAGGACGACGACGCGGACGATCCGGAGCCGGAGGAGCCCGAGCCCGAGGAGCCGGAGCCGGAGGAGCCGGACGACGAGTCGGACGTCCCGGAGCCCGACGACCCGGATCCGGACGTCCCCGATCCGGACGCCCCGGATCCGGACGTCCCCGATCCCGACGTCCCCGATCCCGACGACTCGGATCCCGACGATCCCGAGCCGCCGTCGCCCGACGTCCCGCCCGAGCGTGAGTCTGTGCGGTAAAAGCCCGAGCCGTTGAAGGTCACGCCGACCGCGCTGAACACCTTGCGCAGCGCCCCCTGGCAGCTCGGGCACTCGGTGAGGCTGTCGTCGGTGAATTTTTGCTGGATGTCGAAGGCGTTGCCGCACTGCGTGCAGCGATAGGAGTAGGTGGGCACAGGGGCTCCTCAGAGGCGGGTGGGGGAGAGGGGGACGGGTCAGTGGCGCAGGTCGACGACGCCGGAGGGAGTGACGACTCCGTCGACGGCCTGGTCGTGGACCTCGCTGGGCACCCGCTCGACGAACTCGCTGTCGAAGACGACAGCGTAGACGGGCGGGCACTTTTCCATCGAGCCCAGCGTCTTATCGAAGTAGCCGCGGCCCCAGCCCATCCGCATTCCCTGCCGGTCGACGGTGGCGGCCGGGACCACGATGAGGTCGACGTCGTTGATCGCGATCGGTCCGAGCAGCTGTCCGACCGGCTCCGGCATGCCGAACAGGCCCTGCGTCTCGGTGTGTCCGTCGCCGACGGCCCAGTCGAGCAGGCCGTCCTGGCGCGAGATCGGGAAGAGGACGCGAATGCCGTGGCTCTCGGCCCAGCCCAGGAACGGGCGAGTGCTCGGCTCGTCTGCCGTGGAAAGGTAGCAGGCGAGTGAGCGGGTTCCGAGACGGGTGGCCAGCTCGATCAGGTGGGTGGTGATCTGCTCAGCAGCCTGCTCGCGGGCGGTTGAGGTCTGCGTGCGGCGGCGCTCGCGGAGCTCGGCGCGTAGCGCCCGCTTCTCGTGCGTGATGTCGACCGGCATGCGCTCATTCTAGAACCGGCCTTCGGCCTCGCGCGCGGAGCGCTGAGGGACGCTCGTCCCGAATTGCCCCGGAACGGGGGTTCGGCGCCCTCTGACGCCGGTTCTGGCGCGAAACTCGCGCGACTTCCACCGCCGCTAAGATGACGCCCCATGGGCACTCGAATCCGCAAAGCCGTCATCCCCGCCGCCGGTCTCGGCACTCGCTTCCTGCCGGCGACCAAGGCCATCCCCAAGGAGATGCTGCCGGTCGTCGACAAGCCGGCGATCCAGTACGTGGTCGAGGAGGCGGCGGACGCCGGTCTTCAAGACGTGCTCGTCATCATCGGGCGCAACAAGAACGCGCTCGCCAACCACTTCGACTCGGTGCCCGAGCTCGAGCACACCCTGTCGAAGAAGAAGGACGACAAGAAGCTCGAGCACGTTAAGTACGCCAGCGACCTCGCCGACGTCCACTTCGTCCGCCAGGGCGAGCCCAAGGGTCTGGGCCACGCGGTCGCCCGTGCGCAGCGCCACATCGGCGACGAGCCCTTCGCCGTCCTTCTCGGCGATGACCTGATCGACGCCCGCGATCCGCTGCTCTCGCGCATGATCGAGGTCGCCGAGAGCCGCGACACCACGGTCGTCGCGCTGCTCGAGGTCGACCCCGACCAGATCCACCTCTACGGATGCGCCGCGATCGAGGCGACCGACGACGATGACGTGGTGCGGATCACGGGCCTGGTCGAGAAGCCCTCGAAGCAGGACGCACCCTCCAACCTCGCGATTATCGGTCGCTACGTACTCAAGCCCGACGTGTTCGGTGTGCTCGAGCACACCGCCCCGGGCAAGGGTGGCGAGATCCAGCTGACCGACGCGCTGGAGCGGATGGCTCAGGACCCGGCCGAGTTCGGCGGGGTTTACGGCGTGGTGTTCCGCGGCCGCCGTTACGACACCGGCGACAAGCTCGACTACATCAAGGCGATCGTGCAGCTCGCCTCCGATCGTGAGGACCTCGGCACCGACCTCAAGCCGTGGCTGAAGGACTTCGTCGCCGGACTCTGAGCCCCGGATCGTCCGCCGCGTCGAACGGACGGGACCCTCTGCTGCGGCCGGGGATCCCGTCCGTTCCTGCGTCCGGCGAGAGCGCGGGCGGCCGCAGAGCCCAGTCCCCTCCTGCGGCGCGGCGGAGCAGTAGGGTCGCATCATGCCGCTCCCGATCCCGACGCTCACCGAGGGTCGTGTCACCGTCCGCCCGATCCGCGTGCGCGACGCCCGCCCCCTGGAGCGCGAGCTGATCGCGAACCGGTCGTGGCTGCGCCAGTGGGAGGCGTCCGACCCGCGCGGCGGTGCCGCGTTCGACGTGCGTGCCACCATCCGCTCGCTGCAACAGAACGCGCGCGCCGGTGGGGGAGTGCCGTTCCTGATCGACTGGGACGGCGAGCTCGCCGGGCAGCTCAACATCTCGAGCATCGGTTACGGCTCGCTGTCGTCCGGCTCGATCGGCTACTGGGTGTCCGAGCGCTTCGCCGGCCGCGGCATCACTCCGCTCGCCGTGGCTCTCGCGGCCGACCACGCCTTCCTCGACCTGGGCCTGCACCGGATCGAGATCTGCATCCGCCCCGAGAACCGGCCGAGTCTGCGCGTGGTCGAAAAGCTCGGCTTCCGCTATGAGGGCCTGCGGCGCCGCTTCATCCACATCAATGGCGACTGGCGCGACCACTTCTGCTTCGCGCTGGTGGCGGAGGAGGTGCCGCGCGGTGTGCTCCGCCGCTTCTTGGACGGGCAGGTCCCGTCCGACGTCGGTGTGCCGAGTGACGCCGACCTGCGCGCGTCGCGTCGCTCCGGCCTCTCTGGACCCTCCGACGGCGCCGGTGTCCCCCCGACCGGGCCCCGCCTGATCCGTGACTCGCACGGACACACCTACCCGTAATGACGGACGGGAGTGCCCGGGACTCCTAGCGTTGTCCGCATGAGTAGCGACTGGCTGGGTGGGGGCGTCGTCTGGGCGCTCGCCGCTGTTCTGTGGGTCGCCTACCTGATCCCCACATGGATGCGCCGGCGGTCGTACAACGCGACCGAGCGCAACGCGGTGAGGCTGCAGCAGACGCTGCGAATCCTCGCCGAGACCGCGGAAGTGCCCGAGCATGTGCGTGCGGAGGCGACGGCCCGAGAGGTCGCGCTGCAGCAGCGCCGGCTCCGGGTGACCGAGACACGACGACGAGCCGAAGAGAAGGCACAGGCGATGGAGCTGGCACAGGCGGAGAAGGCAGCGCGCGAGGCGCTGCGACGGGCGGTCGCGAGCGCACGGCGGAGCACACGGTGGGGGCCTTCGGCCCTGCGCTGGCGTCAGGGGGCTGCGTTGACCGTGCTGGTCGGCGTCGTCGCGGTGCTGGTCGGGCTCGTGATGCTGCCGTTCGGCGGCACGGGGGTGGTGCCGCTCGTCGGGCTCCTCCTGCTGGTCGCGGGCCTTGGCACGCTGATCCTGCTGGCGCCCGGTCGCCGCCGTACCGCCGCTCCGGCCGCGGTCGCGCCGACAGCCGCCGCGACCCAGCGGCGCCGCGCCGAGGTCTTCGAGGCCGAACTCGCCGCGGAAGAGGCGGAGACGGCCCCCGAGGAGGTCGGCGAGGACCGCGCGAGCTGGACGCCGCGACCGCTGCCGAAGCCGCTCTACCTCTCCCGCGGCACGGTCGCCGCTTCGGCGATGGCCTCGATCGACGCCGTCGAGCGGCTGCGGACGGCGGCGGCGGAGGCGGAGCTCGCCCAGCGCGCCGCCGCGACCGCGCCCGAGGTGGCCCCGCTGCGTGCCTCGCGGGTCGCCGCGTCGGTTTCGGAAACCCCCCGTCCCTCCTCCCGCTTCGCCTCGATGGGCGTCGTCGACGGTGTCGACGCGATCGACCTCGACCAGGCGTTGCAGCGCAGGCGTGGGGCCTGACGCGGACGCGGAGTGCCGGCTCGGCCGTGCTACTGTGGTCGAGTTGTTCGGGCCGGTGACGGCCTGGGAGGCACGGGTCCGTGGCGCAGTTGGTAGCGCGCTTCGTTCGCAATGAAGAGGTCAGGGGTTCGAATCCCCTCGGATCCACCACAGTGTTTTCTTTGCACGATGTTGTTCTTCGCACCATCCGCATCAGCGATCGCCGAAGGATCTTCGGTGCGAGGCCCGCTCTTCTGAGCGGGTCTTCTGCGTTTCTGGCCTGTCGCCTGTCGCCCGCCGTGCGAGCACAGGCGGTGTTCGACCGTATCGGGCTCTCAGCCGGGCATCCGTGGGAACTGGACCTCCCGAAGGGTGAAGAGGGCCATCCTCGCCGCTGAGCCGGTCGCGATGCTCGCTTGGCGCGCGGGGCGGCGTGTGCCGTGGCCAATTGTGTCCAGCCCCGTCATTAGCGCACACTGGGGGAGTGGCAATTAAAGTGACCCTTGTTGATGATCTCGACGGCGTGCTCGCACCCGACGGCTCGACGGTGCAGTTCTCGATCGACGACGACGTCTACGAGATTGACCTCTCTCCGAGAAACCGACAGAAACTCCGGGCGGCCTTCCGCCCCTATGTTGACGCCTCGCGGCGAGCGCGCTACCGCATCACCGATCTCCCGGCTGTAGGGCCGAAGAAGTAGGGCCTGACCGCTCTCGTGGTCAGTGGGACGCGGGGTGGCATTGCGTTCCTCTTGGCCGAGGGTAGTCTCCGCATTCTTCTGACGTCAGCCAAGGGCGGTAACGCCGCATCCACTCCGAATGATCTGGCGGCGCAGAAAGTAACCTTCGTCGACGATGACTCACGACTCCGACGATTCCTGGCCGAGTCGAGCTGGTCGGACCGGTCTCCGTCACCATGCCGAGCGCAGAGGTCACCGTGACTCGTACGGAGGTGCTCGCCCCTCGAAAGCACACCGAGAGTGGGGTTTTCGCGCGGCCCGGTGCACCGGAGTAGGACTAACTCCGATCACGGTCTGCCAGCGATCAGCGGAAGGCCGAGTGCCGGCGATTCATGGACAGCGGTCTCGGTGAGGAGCGCTCAACGATATCGACGTCTGCCTGGCCACAAGGTTGGCAGGCCCGGCGTCGTGGTGGTGCGCCGTGCCTCCTCGCGGATCACGAGGTGTCCACTCGACCGACGATCTCGGCCCGGGCGCCTCGACGACGCTGAGCAGCACACGGGTGACAGTCGCTCCGTGACACCCTCCTGCGGATGCGAGTGTCCGTCGGGTTGTCGGAGAGGGTCGCTGTACGTCGGCCAGGAGAAGGCCCTCGACCGCCCCGGGATCGTCTGATTCCGATCCGATTCCCGCTGGAGGTCTGGAGGTTCGCATGTCGGAAGTCACCACAGAAAGTCCTCCCAGTGGTCGGCTCGCGCGATCGATCCTTCTGGATCACAGGCGTCGCGGTCCTCATCTCCGTGATGGGATCGTCGGTGAAGAACACCGTGCAGGTCTCCTTCGAGCCGATGGCCGAGTCGTACGGCGAGCCCCGAGGTGCGTTCGCACTGGCGACGACGATGTTCGCCCTCACCATCGCGGTGGCCTCGCCGATCGTCGGTGTGCTCTCGGACACGCTCGGTCCGCTGGTGGTCCTTCGGAGCGGCCTGGTCGTGTCGGCCGGGATGTTCGTCTCCCTGTCCTTCGCGCAGAACTTTGTGCTTCTCGCGGTGCTGTACGGAACGCTGGGCGCGATCGGCTACGCGTCGCTCTCGTACATCCCGATCGGTGTGCTCGCCGATCGTGCGTTCCCTCCCGAGCGGCGAGGGTTTTTCTACGCTCTCCTGACAAATGGGACCGCCCTCGGCTTCATCCTTCTCGTTCCGTTGTGGATCTGGCTGGAGAGCGTCACGACATGGCAATCCGTGATGCTCGCCCTGGGGGCGTCTTCGTCGTCGTGTTCCTCCCGCTTTCCTTCACCGTTCGCGTCGTCGAACCGGCGTCGCGCTCAGTTGCGGACTCACAACACAGTCGCGTCCGCGGAATGACGGCGGCGCTGAGCGTGCCGTTCGCTCCGCTCGCGCTCGCCTTCATGGCCTGCGGTGCCACGATGGCCTTCATCAATGTTCACCTCATGCCCGATATGGCCGATCACGGCGTGACCTCGACGGCGATGTCCAGCGCGATGATTCTCATCGGATCGACGGAGATCATCGGTGCCTTCATTGCCGGCCTTCTCTGCGATCGCGGGTTCGTTCGAGGCATCCTGCTTGCCGCTTATCTGCTTCGTGGCTCGGCGGTTCTTCTGCTCGCCGTCGGTCCCAACGACGTGGTGGTCCACTTCTTCGGAGTCGTCTTCGGATCGAGTTACCTGATGACCGTCGTTGCGACAACGGTGTGGATCGTCGAGTCCTACCCCGCGCGAGTCCGCGGTCTGCTGCTCGGGGTGCTCTGGGCCGTCCATCAGGTCGGCGCCGCACTGAGCAGCCAGGTCGGCGCCGTCCTGCACGACCACGTCGGCGGCTACGAGCTACGAGCCCATTCTGTACACGGGAAGCGTCTCGTGCGCGATATCGCTCGCCATCGTTGCCTGTCTCCGGAGTCCGAAGAAGCGCGCGAAAAGCGCGGGACCCTCGGACCTATCGGTGCTCGACACCACCGATTAATCGGCGTCAACCGACGCGCTCTACGACGTGAGTCGGCTAAGCGTGCGTATCGTCGTCAGTACGGCGATGACAGGATCCGGTCCGTCTTTGCGCAGGCTCTCGGATCTTTGCGTTCACGCCTCCTGGCTCGATTTCCCCTTCTCGAGCGGCCGGCGCGTTTTGTTGTCTACTCGAATGTGGGCAGGGGTGTCAGCGCAAGTCTGTACGAAGACGTCTTCGGCGGTCTCGCCAAGGCCAACTGCTGGGAGTACGGACGCTCGATCGGGCACACGGGCGTCAGCGATCAGATTCTGGCGCTGCCCGACCTCGTTGACAGGAAGGTGCTGTCGGTCGGCGACCGCGTGCTGCTGATCGGCGCGGGTAACGGGCTGAGCGTCTCGGTGATGCTGGTGGAGGTTCGTTCCCGCAGTTCTGGCGCGTTCTCATCCTGGATCGCGCCCGGAGTCCCCCGTACGGGGTCCGCTGGGCGGGAGCCGTTCTCCGCGGCGCTCGACGGGCCGAGCGCCGAACTTACGCTCGGCGCTCGCGGTCCTTTCGGCTCGCGTTTGCTCTCTTACGACATTCGGGAACGGCATGGACATGGGGAAGACACCAGGACGATCAGGACGATGGATGGTCGGGGTCGGCGTGGTAGCGCTGGCGCTGCTCGGCAGTCTCGTCATCGCTCAGCCCACACAGGCGACGCAGACGCGCACAATACTCGCGCTGGGCGACTCGATTACGCGGGCCGCGACGACCTGCGGGACCAACCGCGACTGCGCGGAGAACTCGTGGGCGACGGGATCTGCGAGCGCAGTCAGGTCAATCGCGACCAGACTGGAGGCAGCGGATTCGACGACGGCCGTGCAGACAGCGAACTACGCGAAGTCGGGCAGCCTCATCAGCGGAGTGACGTCGCGGATCTCCGCGGCGGTCGCGGCGGGTGAGCAGCCCGACGTCGTCACCCTTCTGATCGGCGGGAACGACGTCTGCTCGCTGACGCTCGAGGCGAGCGCCGCTGACGGGTACGCGATGACGTCCGCGGCAAGTTTCGCCTCCTCCGCCACGGGGATCATGCGCTCACTCTCGGCAGCGTGGCCGACAGCGACCGTGCTCGTCTCCTCACTGCCCAACGTGGCGGCCGAGTGGAAAGTTGTGAAGCCGACTCCCGGAGCGCTGGTATGGGCCCAAGCCGGCGTCTGTAGCGCCACGAGAGGTGTCGACGCCGAGACTGGTGTGGCGCTCACGGGCACGGCGTACTCGGCCTCGGTCGCGGCCGCAGCCGAGCGATCGTCACAGTTCAACAGCAGTCTCGCGGCGGCGTGCTCAGTGACGTCGAACCGCTGCGTGTGGGATGGCGGAGCGTTGTCAGCGACACCCGTTGGGCTCGACAAGCTCTCGACGACTGTCGACTGGTTCCACCCCAATGTGGCGGGCCAGGCGCTGATCGCCGACGTGCTCTGGGGTGCCTGGGACCTCGGCGAGCGTCCGACGCCGAGCCCCAGCCCGACTCCCGCGCGCGACACGACCGCTCCGGTGGTCGCGATCACGGCTCCGACCAGCGGTACAACGGTGCGCGGCTCGGTCACGCTCATCGCCTCCTCGAAGGATGCCGTCGGCACGACTCGCCTGAGCTTCTGGAGCGGTGCGACGAAGGTGGGCGATGCGACGAAGGCCAGTGATGGGTCGTGGCGTCTGACCCTGGCGTCCTGGACATACCCGGACGGTCGCTACACCCTGGTCGCGCACGCCTACGACGCCGCCGGCAACGACGGTCGGAGCCCGTCGATCACGCTGACGCGGTGAGGCGAGTAAAAGGAGGTCCGCGGGGACTGCCTCCTCCTGCGGTCCCTTCAGCGCCTCGCGCGCAGTAGCGCGTCGGGGCGGTCCCAGTTCTCTAGGGTCTGGAGCACCCAGAAGGCGCCGAAGAGGGCGAGTGCGACGGCCTCACCCAACAGGAGCCACTGCTCGCCCAGCAGGGCGGCGCCGCGGCCCGTGAGCAGCAGGAGGACTAGGGCGGCGTCGACTGCGGCGATCAGCACCGCGAGGGCGGCGTAGCAGCGGGAGTAGAAGCGGGGCGTGCCCGGTCCGAAGGCCCCTTCTTCGCGCACAGCGACGGCGTGCACGCCGGCGGTGACGGCGATCAGGAGGAAGAAGAGTCCGGCGGCGGCGTAGTGGCCGAAGCGCAAGAAGGACGGGAAGGTGCTCCATCCGGCCAGCATGATCAGGAGAGCGGCCGCGATCCCGGTGCGGGCGAGCGCCCAGCGGTCCAGGACCCGATCAAGGGCGAGCAGGATCACCGAGGTCAGCAGGACAGCGGCGGCGGTAATCAGGTAGGCGGGCAGGGACGCGGTGACCTCCTTGACGGCCTGGTCGGGGAGGCACGCCGCCGCGCCGCCCGGGCAGGCGGTACCGAGCAGGCGCCGCAGCTCTTCTGAGGCGAGCGGCACCGGCACCAGAGCGATCACGGGCGCCGTCATTCCCGCCAGCAGCAGGAGGAAGCGCCGCACGCTCCTCCCGGCGAGGACGACCAGCGCGACCCCGACGGCGAAGAGCGCACCCGTGAAGACCGAGCGGACCGGCGTGTAGTACGAGGCGCTGATCGAGCGCAGCGGGCCCCCGGTGGCGAGCTGCCACGCGAGGCCGGTCGCGAGGAACACCACGGCCGCGACCAGCGAGAGGCGCACGTAGCGGTAGGTGCGGAGGGAGGAGACGGCGCCGCCTCCGCCCAGAGCGTCGCCCTGGGTCATCCTGCTACTCCGCGCGGAGCCCGGCGGAGGCGAGGGCGAAGTCGACGTCGATGCGGATCGCGACGCGGAGGGGGTTGGGCTGTGGCGTGCGGTACCGACGGGAGTAGAGCTCGACGGCGTGCTGCACGGCGTCCGGCTCCTCCTCGATCGTCGCGGCGCCGCCCAGGCTCAGCCAGCGGATGCCATCGACCTGGCTGACGGTCGCGGTACCGCCGCGCCGCACATTCAGCACCTTCTGGCTCTCGCGGGAGGTGATGACGCGGACGACGCCGTCCTCGTAGGTGAAGCCGACGGCGACTACGTGCAGACGGCCCTGGCGGCCAGGGGTGGAGAGGGTGGCCAGGTGGCGCTCGGTGACGAAGGCGAGGCCCTCGGCGCTCAGGATGCTCATTCCGCGAGCGTAGCCGGAGGTACCGGCGGGCTCCCGAGGCCGAGCCGGGGTGGCAAATGCTCCTCCACAGGGCGGGTTTGTGGCCTTTTTGTGCAGTTCGGGTCGATTCGGGTGACCTTATGCCATACTGGTATGCAAACGCGAGCTAACGTCGGGTCGTCCCACTCAGGAGCGGGACGGTCCCGCTCCACGAAAGGAGGATCATGTCCCGACACACACGGAGAGCAGCGCTCCTGGGGGTCGCCGCGGCGGCTCTCATCACAGGAATAACGGCCGCGCCGGCCCTCGCCTACGGGTCCGGTCAGTCGCAGGTCCAGCCGGGCGGCGGCTGCAACTCCGGCACCTACTACTACCGCAGCGACGCCAGGAACGACCGGGCCAATGCCTTCACCTCGTTCGACGGCTACTGCTGGGGCAACAAGACGGCCGGCGCCCAGCCCATCGCCGATTCGAAGGTGGGCCCCTGGGCTTACAGCGTGGCGAACGTGAGTACGTCGATGGACAAGCCTGCGGGATCGACGGTTCACGGCAACCACACCATCAACGGCGGATACGCGCGGTCGACGTGAGTCGATCACTGAAGAGTGCGGTCGCGGCGGTCCTCGCCGCGGCCGCACTCGCGGGCTGCTCCGCCGCACCCGCCGAGCCGACACCGGGCCAGCCGATGGGAGCCGCGCAGATCCGCGCTCTGGCCCAGGAAGAGGGGGAGGCGGGTCACGCCCAGCAGCAGGCCGCACTCGAGGACGGCGCCGTGACCTTCCAGGAGTACGACGAGGCGTTCGCCCGTCTCGAGGCGTGTCTGACCGATCACGGCGTCACGGTCGAGGGGCCCGTTGTGAGCCCCGTCGACGGGGTGCGCTATGAGTTCAGCTCCGACTTCGGCAGCCGTGAGCAGTCCGCGGCTCTCTCCGACATCGACGAGTGCAACGCTGTGCACTGGGCGAGCGTGGCCAAGGCCTACGAACTGTCCCAACCGCAGAGCATGGATCCGCCCCTGGTCGAGGCGACGTCCGCCTGCCTTCGCGCCCGCGGGCTCGACCCCGCACCGGAGGCCGACGTCGTGGCCGAATTCGTGACGTCGGTCGGCGAGGAGAACGGGGACGCCGTGCTCGACTGCGTGCAGCACGAGGGAGCCCGGCTGTATCCGGATCTGCCTTCCCTCACGGCCGGGTACTGACCATGAGCGGTGGGGAACGGCATCGGTCGGCGCGGCTTCGGCGCGGCTCGGCGATCGCTGGCCGTGCTCTGCTCGCGCTCGGACTGGCGGCCTGGACCGCGCTGCCGGTGGCGGGATACGTGCTGCTCGAGCGCTCCACGGCGTCCGCCGGCCTCGCACCCCCGGTCGACGTCTGGGCTCCGGTGCAGCCGGGCGCGGAGCACAAGCGGAGGACCGTCGGAGTGGTACTGAGTCGGGCCGCCGCGCCCGAGCTCTACGCGCCGGCCTGGAGCGGGGTGGTCGAGGCGACCAGCGTCAGCCCGGGAGCCGTACTGCACAGCGGTGACATCGTCGCGACGGTCGCCGGGATCGACCGGATGGCGGTCGCTTCTGAGCGGCCGTTCTCGACAGAGCTGCGGGTCGGCGACGAGGGGGACGACGCTGCGGCCCTCAACGAGCTGCTGCGCGGATTCGACCTCGACGCACCCGACTCCGACCGGTTCACAGTGCCCACGCTCCGCGCGCTCCGAGAGTTCGCTCGCTCCCTCAGAGTGCCAGGGACAGCGGACCTGCAAAGCTTCGACCCGGCCTGGCTCGTGTACCTCCCGAGCAGTGAGGTGACGATCGCGACCTCCGCGCTGTACGTCGGCGCGCTCGCACCGGCGCCCGGGCAGTCCCTCGCCACGACCCGGCCGGCCGTGACCTCCGCAGTCCTGGACGCGGTGACGACGGCCGACGCCGGTGAGGGGGGCGCGACCGGCGTGCAGGAGGCGGTCACCGCGGCCGAGAGCGAGCGGCTCGAGATGGTCGGCACGGCGCTGCCGTTGTCGGAGGACCGGCGCAGTGTCGCGGCGTCCGGATTCCCCGATCTGCAGCGGCTCGTCGCGGACGACCGGGCTCGGGCCGACGGCGTCCTGGTCACGGAAGTCGCAGCGGGCACGGTGGTCGTCCCGAGCGCGGCGCTCGGCGCGGACGGCTCGTGCGTCCTCGCGCGCACGGGGGGAGGTGCGGCCCAGCGGCGGGAAGTCGCTGTGGAGTCGAGCTCACTCGGCCGTTCGACCGTCTCGGGCGACGTAGCGAGCGGCGACGAGGTTCTGGTGGCCGCCGATACCGGGGCGCCGCCGTGCTGACCGAGGAGTCAGCCACCTCCCGAGCTGCCGCGGCGGGGGAGACGTCGGTGCTGATCGAGGCGTCCGACGTGCGGGTGGGATTCGGCGGCCGCCAGATCCTGCAAGACCTGAGCCTGTCTGTACCCGCCGGTGAGGCGGTCGCGCTGTGCGGTCCCTCGGGCGCCGGGAAGTCGACGCTCCTCGCGGTGCTCGCCGGTCAGGTCAGCCCCAATTCCGGTCGGGTCCGCACCGTGCCGCCGGAGCGGATCGCCTGGATCGTCCAGTCCACGCCGCTCCTGGCCCGGCGGACGGCTCGCGACAATGCGGCGCTCGGCGCGCTTGCGCGGGGCGCACGGCGACGGGAGGCGGAGGCGGAGGCGGACGGTGCGCTGCTCGCGGTCGGAGTCGCGGGGCTGGGCGACCGGCCGGTGCACGAGCTGTCGGGAGGGGAGCGGCAGCGAATCGCGGTGGCGCGCGCGCTGGTCGCCCACAGCGAGGTGATCCTCGCGGACGAGCCGACAGCCTCGCTCGATCCCCAGTCGCGCGGACTCGTCATCCGGGCACTCCTCGGCGCTGCGGCGACGGGTGCGGCAGTGATCCTCGCGACCCACGATCCCATCGTGGCAGCGGCCTGCGATCGGGCGGTGTTGCTCGACGGCGGAGTTCTCGAGCGCGGTGAACCGCGGTGAGACGCCTCAGAGCGCGCTCGGTCGTGACCGAGGCGGCGCGGAACGCCCGGGCGCGTCCCTGGCCCGGCCTGCTCGCTGCGGCCGCCGCGCTGCTGGCCGGGCTACTAGTGCCGTCCCTCACCTCCCTCGAGATCGGCGCGCTCGAGGCGAAGGCCGCGACACTCGTCACCGACGGCGCGACGGTGGTCTCGATCACCGCGGCGGAGCGCCGGCCACTCCCGGCAGCGAAGTGCGAGGAGTTGCGCGGGGTCGAGGGAGTCGTCGCGGCGGGCGGCACGATCGCGACGGGCACCGTCCACGGCGCGGACGGATCGTCGGTCTCGCTACTGCGGGTGACCGCCGGCTTCCCCAGAGTCCTCTGGCCGGGCGACGCCCTCAGAACCGACCTGCCCGCTTCAGCGGTGGCGGGTCGACTGCTCGCCGAGCGCGCCGGCCTCCTCGGCCCGGGCCTCGTCGTCGGGCTCGCCGACGGCGAGCCGGCCGCGCAGAGCTGGGTGGACCAGGTCGCCGGCCATTCTCCCCGGCTGCCGTTCGCCGATCGGGCGCTGGTCGTGGTCGACCCGGCAGGTCGAACCGTGCAGGAGTGCCTCGTCGAAGCGGAGCCGGGCGCAGCTGCCGCGGTCGGCGCACTCGCCTCCTCCTGGTTCCCGGCCGACCTCCAGACGACTGCCGCCCCGATCGCCCCCGCTCTCGGCGGGATCGGGGCGCTCGACGCGGAGGTCGAGGGGCGCCTCTCCCGGATCGGTGCACTCCTCGGCGCCCTGCTCTGCGCGCTCGGGCTCGCGGCCTCCTGGCTCGCGCAGCGCGCCGACATCGCGCTCTACCGCAGCCTCGGCCTCTCGACCGGTCGCCTGCTCCTCATGCTCGCTGTGCAGGCAGGCCTCACCACGGGCGTCGGCGTCATTACCGGACTGGGCGCGGCGGTCGTGCTTCTGCCGTGGTCGCCGCTGGCGCTCCGGCTCGCGGCGACGGATGTGGCGGCGATGCTCGCGCTCATGACGGCACTGCCCCTCCTGGGCGCCGCGATCCTCCCCCGAGGACGGGGGCTTGATGCCCTCCGCGGACGGTGACCGGTGCAGTCAACCCTCGAGGATCAGTGCTTCGCCCTGCCCGCCGCCGCCGCAGAGTGCGGCGACTCCCAGCCCACCGCCTCGGCGGCGCAGCGCGAGCGCCAGGTGCAGGGCCAGTCGGGCTCCAGAAGCGCCCACCGGGTGGCCGAGCGCGATCGCCCCGCCGTCGAGGTTGATCGACTCGGGTGCGACGCCCAGATCGTCCGCCGATTGGAGGACCACCGAAGCGAACGCCTCGTTGATCTCGATCAGGTCGAGATCCGTCACCGCGGCTCCGCGCCTGCCGAGAGCCCGCAGGATCGCGGCCGACGGCTGCGAGTGCAGGGAGTTGTCCGGCCCGGCGACCTGGGCGTGCTCGGCGATCGTCGCGAGCCACGGCAGCCCGCGCTCACGGGCCCAGCCGCGCGAAACCACTACCAGAGCGGCAGCTCCATCGGAGATCGGCGACGAGCTGCCCGCCGTGATCGTGCCCTCCGGCGAAAATGCGGGGGCCAGTCGAGCGAGCGTTTCGACGGTGCTATTTTCCCGGATCCCGTCGTCCGCCGAGACGACGAGATCGGCACCGCGCCGCTGCGGTACCGCGACCGGCACGATCTCCTCGGCGAGCACGCCGGTCGCCCGCGCCTTGGCCGCCCGCCGATGCGACAGCGCGGCGAATGCGTCCTGGCGCTCGCGGCGGATGCCCCTCGCGGTGGTGCCGTCGTCCGTCACCCGTCCCATCAGACGCCCGTCGAACGGATCGAGGAGGCCGTCGTGCAGCAGGGCGTCCTCCAGCGGACGTGCACCCACTCCCAGGCCCGAGCGGGAGGCGAGCAGGAGGTGCGGCGCGTTCGTCATCGACTCCTGCCCACCGGCCACGACGACCTGCGCCTCGCCGAGCCGGATCATCCGCGCGGCGTCGATCACCGCGGTGAGGCCCGAAAGGCAGAGCTTGTTGATCGTGACCGCCGGGACGTCCCAGCTCAGGCCCGCGAGGACAGCGGCCTGTCGGGCCGGTCCCTGACCGGCTCCCGCCTGGATCACCTGGCCGAGCACGACCGCGTCGATGTCGGCGGCTGAGGCACCCGAGCGGTCGAGAGCCCCGCGGAGGGCGGCGGCGCCGAGCTCGACACCCGACAGGGGCGCGAATGCCCCGGAGAAACGGGTGAACGGGGTGCGGGCTCCCCCCAGGATCACGGGGGTGGTGTCGTCAGTGGACACGAGGACTCCTTTTCGACGGTGTGCGCGGTGTGCGCGGTGGAGGCAAGAGGGCAGACGGGCGGCGCCGGGATCGGTTCCGGCTCACGGCACGAGCAGGATCTTCCCGCGGACGTGCCCGTCCTCGCTGAGCCGGTGCGCCTCGGTGGCCTGCTCGAGGGGGAGTCGCGGACCGATCTCGACCGAGAAGCGCCCTTCGCTCGCCAGCCGGGCCGCCAGCGGCACGCCCTCACGGCGGAGGCGCTGCTCCTCCTCGGTTAGCGGCACAGGGCTCCCGCCCATCCAGGCGCGGATGCCGAGCTCGCCCGCCCGTGCGCCGACCACGACCGTGCCGATGTGCTGCGGGTCCGCGACCAGCGCGAGCGAGGCATCGAGTGCCTCGTCCGTCCCCGCCGCGTCGAGCACGCGGTCGACCCCTTCGGGGGCAGCCGCGCGCAGCCGCTCCAGCAGTCCCGGCCCGTAGACGACCGGCACCGCTCCGAGCCCGCGCAGTGCCTCGTGGTTCACCGGGCTCGCCGTGGCGATGACCCGGGCACCTCGATCGACGGCGAACTGGAGTGCAGCACGGCCGACCGCTCCGGCACCCGCGTGGACGACGAACGTTGACCCCTCCGCGACTCCGAGCGAGAGGACAGCCTGGTAGGCAGTGGAGACCGGTATGCCCAGAGCCGCCGCCTCCTCGAAGCCCAGGCCCTCGGGGAGCGGGTCGAGTGCGTCGGGGGAGACAGCGACCGCGGAGGCGTAGGTTCCACTCGCGCCGCTGACGATCACCCGGTCGCCGACGCGCCACCCCAGCACTCCCGGGCCGACGGCGGAGATCACTCCGGAGCCGTCGGACCCGAGCCGCCGGGGGCCGTCGAACGCCGGGCCCGGGCGCAGTCCGGAGCGCACCTTCCACTCGATCGGGTTCACGCCGGCGGCGCGGACAGCGACCACCACGGCTCCTGGCCCCGCCACGGGATCCGGCGCCTCGACCAGCTCGAGCACCTCGGGCCCGCCGATACGTTCGTACTGCACGATCCTCGCCATGTCGTCCCCCTCGCCGCTGGGCCGCAGCCCACGCCCGTCTCGATCCGTTACCGGCCCGCCGTCGAGCGCGCCTCAGCCCAGCAGACTCTCGCGCACCTTGCGCCGCAAGACCTTGCCGATCAGCGACGTCGGCAGCTCCTCCACGGGCACGACCCGCTTGGGCACCTTGTACGGCGTGAGGTGCAGGCGGCAGAAGTCGCGCAGCGCCTCGGGATCTACGGCCGTTCCAGCTCGCAGCACGACTGCCGCCGCGACGCTCTCGCCGCCGTCCGCGCGGGGGAGCCCGACGACGGCCGCGCGGACCACATCGGGGTGCGACTCCAGCACCCCCTCCACCTCGGACGGCGACACGTTGAAGCCGCCGGTGATGATCAGGTCCTTCGCCCGGTCGACGATCGTCACGAAACCGTCGGACGAGACGGACGCGATGTCGCCGGTCCGGAGCCAGCCGCCGGGGAGGAGGGCTTCGGCTGTCTCCTCCGGACGCTTCCAGTAGCCCTGGAACACCTGCGGGCCGTGTAGCAGCAGCTCGCCAGATTCGCCGGGGCCGCGGTCGACCGAGGGATTGGCGGGGTCGACGAGGCGGATCGTCGTGCTCGGGAACGGTACGCCGACCGTGCCGGGTCGGCGGGTCGGGCCGACCGGATTGCCGAGGGCGACGGGGGAACTCTCGGTCATGCCGTAGCCCTCGACCAAGAGTCCTCGGCTCGCGCGCTCCCACCGGTCGACCGTCGCCACCGGCAGGCTCATCGCTCCCGAGATCGCGAAGCGGATGCCGCGCACATCGAGTTCATTGCGCTCGGAGGCCCGGGCGAGCGCGTCGTAGACGGGCGGTACCGCGGGGAGGAACGTGGGCGGCGACCCCTTCGCGGCGGCCTTCACGAGGTCGACGTCGAAGGTCGGGAACAGCACGATTTTCGCACCGATGCTGATCGCGAAGGTCAGGCAGAGCGTCAGCCCGTAGGCGTGGAATAGCGGGAGCACCGCGTAGAACGTCTCGTGGCCCTCCTGCAGCCCCGGCACCCAGGCCCGGCCCTGCAGAGCGTTGGCGCGGAGGTTCGCGTGCGAGAGGATCGCGCCCTTCGGGGTCCCGCTCGTGCCGCTGGTGTATTGCAGCAGCGCCGTGTCGCCGAGGGCGGGCCGCGGGTGCGTGCGCGCAAGGCGGCGGTTCTTCAGGAGTGACGTGAAGGCCACCAGGGAGCGGCTGCGGGGAGTCGCGGTCAGCTTCGCGCGGGACCGGCGCGCGGCCGGCAGGGGGAGTCGCAGCGCCAGGCGCTTGGCGAGCGGGAAGGAGCGCGTCAGGTCGACCGAGACGACCCGTTCGATGCCCAGATCGGCGGGCATTGTCGCGACGACGTCGGCGATCGTGTCCCAGACAACCGCGAATCGGGCACCGTGGTCCTCGAACTGGCGGCGCAGTTCGCGCGGAGTGTAGAGCGGGTTGTGCTCGACCACGATCGCGCCGAGGCGGAGCGCTGCGTAGAAGGCGATCACATGCTCCGGGCAGTTGGGCAGTACCAGAGCGACTCGGTCGCCCGCCCGCACGCCCAGGCGGCGTAGTCCCTCCGCAGCGCGTGCCACCTGCTCGCCGAGCTCGGCGTAGCTGGTCTCGGCGCCGAAGAACTCGAGCGCGGTGCCGCGGCGGTACCGGGCGACCGAGTCGTCGAGGAGGTCGACGAGGGTCTGGGTGGGCGGGTCGATCTCGGCGGGCACGCCCTCCGCGTAGGAGGTCAGCCACGGCTTCGTTGCCAGGTTCGAGGATCCAGAGGTCACGGGCCCGAGTATCGGGCACCCGCCTCCGCACTTCCTCCAAGGCCCGCGGAGGGGGTGCCGTCGCGGCCGAGCGCGCGGCAGGCTGGCCGTATGAGCGCAGCCCTTGATCTCCTCCGCGACGCCTTCGGCCGGGTGCACGAGAACGTGCACGCCGTCCTCGACGACAGCACCCCTCCGCAGCTCGCATTCCGCGCGGACGCCCGCTCGAACTCTCCCGCCTGGCTCGTCTGGCATCTCCTCCGGGTGCAGGACGATCACCTCGCCCCGCTCGCCGGCCACGAGCAGGTCTGGACCGCCGACGGATTCCACGGTCGCTCCGGCCTGGCGTTCGGACCCGGCGAGACTGGCTACGGGCAGGAGCCCGCGGAGGTGGCGGCGCTCGCCGCGGTCCCCGCCGCGCTGCTCGCCGAGTACGCCGACGCCGTGCATCAGCGGACGCTGGCCTACCTGGACACGCTCGGCGACGAGGATCTCGTGCGCGTCGTCGATGAGCAGTGGGATCCGCCGGTGACCCTCGCGGTGCGACTGGTCTCGGTGATCGAGGACGACAGCCAGCATGTCGGCCAGGCCGCGTACGCGAAGGGCATCGCTGAGCGCTCCGTCGGCTGAGCCCGGCGCCTACGCTGGCGCGGTGCGCGCGATCAGGACCTTGCCCGCCAGCGCCGTCCTCGTCCTCGCGACGGCGCTGACTCTCGTCGGCTCGTGGATCCCCTCTCTACTGGAACGACACTGGAACGACGAGGTCGCGACCCTTCGACTGGCACGGCTATCGCCTGCATCGCGGTCGCCGGAGAATCGGAGCTCGCGGTCCGCGCTCCGTCCGCCCTGGCGGCGGGCACGGCGGCGGCGGGCGCGCGCGGCACTCGCCGGAGAGGATCGGATCGGGCAGGTGCAGCCCGAGGGCGAGCCGGACGATGTGCTCGCGGAGGCGGGGTTCGTCGCCCGCGAGCAGGTACAGGCGCCGACGGTCGTGCTCACCCTCTGGGAGCGCCCGGAGGGCAGCTGAGGAAAGCCGCAGCGTCCGCACCCCGGTCAGCGCACCCGGAGCCCCGACGACGGGGAGCCGCTACCCTTGTCCCCGGCGCCGTCGCGGAGCGGTGGCGCCCGCGGAGCGAGGACCGCGCCACCGAGAGGAACCGACCGTGACGTTGCCCGAGACCACCACCACCGCTATCGCGAAGCGGAAGGGGCGCGACGTCGCCCCGGAGATCGCGCGCTCCTGGCTGCTGGTGAACGCCACGCGCACCGAGACGTTCGACGACGCACATGCCTCCCGCGCCGACCAGATCGTCCTCGACATCGAGGACGCGGTCGACCCCAAGGCCAAGCCCGACGCACGGGCGGACGTCGTCGAGTGGCTGACCGGTGACAAGCGCGCCTGGGTCCGCATCAACGACCACTCCACGCCGTTCTGGTCCGACGATGTCGACGCGCTGAAGAGCCTGCCAGGCCTCGCCGGCGTCATGCTCGCCAAGACCGAGGCCGCCGAGCACGTCACCGAGACCTTCGACCGCCTCGGCGGCGCCACTCCTGTGCTCGCTCTGGTTGAGTCCGCACTCGGCATCGAGGAGGCGGTCTCGATCGCCCGCGCTCGAGGCACCTTCCGCCTCGCGTTCGGCAGCGGCGACTATCGCCGCGACACCGGCACCAGCGCCGAGGACCTTGCGATGGCGTACCCGCGCTCGCGCCTGGTCGTCGCCTCCCGCATCGGCGATCTGCCCGGCCCGATTGATGGACCGACCGTCTCGAACAGCCATCCCGTCCTGCGTGAGCAGTCGGCGCTCACCGTCTCGCTGGGCCTCACCGGCAAGCTTTGCCTCGACACCGAGCAGCTCGCCGTGATCAACGAGGTCATCAGCCCGACGCCGTCCGATGTCGCCTGGGCGCGCGACTTCCTCGAGGAATTCGAGGCCCGCGGGCGCGTGATCCGCGACGGCAGCGACCTGCCACGCCTCGGCCGCGCGAAGAAGATCGACAAGCTTGCGACCGCGTTCGGCGTCAACCCGCTGTGAGCCGTCGTGGGGCGGGTGCCTGCGCGGCACACTGAGGGAGCCGCGGAGATCTTTCGCGCAGGACGGAGACTCCGATGGGCGCGGCTCGCATCTTCCTCGGGCTCGATGCCGCCGCGCTGGAGCGGGCGCATGACGGCACATGACTCCGCCCGCCCTCGCCGCTCCCCGTCCCTTCGGCGCGCGTACCTGCGCGACTACCGCTACGCCTACGGCTCCCGCTTCGTGCACTTGCGCGAAGGCTGGGACGTCTCGCGGTACGCGTCCGGTGACGGCGCCCCGGTGCTACTCATCCCCGGGATCTACGAGACGTGGCAGTTCCTCCGGCCGATCGCGGAGCGGCTGCACTCAGCGGGGCACCCCATTCATGTGCTGCCCGCGCTCGGCTACAACACCCGGCCGATCACCGCCTCGGCGGGTGTCGGTCAGGACTACCTGCGTGAGCACGATCTGCGCGGCGTGGTCGTCGTGGCGCACAGCAAAGGCGGCCTGATCGGCAAACACATGATGGTGGTCGACGACCGCGAGGAAGGGCGGATCGAGCGGATGATCGCCGTCTCGACCCCGTTCAACGGCTCGTCGCTCGCCCGGATCGCCCCGGCGCGGGCGCTGCGCGAGTTCGCGCCGCAGCGCCCGCTCATCCGCCGGCTGCTCGCTGAGCGGGAGGCCGATGCGCGCATCACGTCGATCTACGGCATGCGGGACCAGTACATCCCGAGGGGCAGTCGGCTCGCGGGCGCGCACGAGAACATTGCGGTCTCGGTGGTCGGGCACTTCGCGCTGCTCTCGCACCCGCGGGTGCTCGACCTCATCGCGGCGCGGGCCTGAGGCGCGGCGCGGATCCGCGCCGGCCGCAGTCGGCCGAGGACGTCACGACCAGGGCGTCAGCAGCACGAGCGGGATCTGCCGCTCGGTCTTCGTCTGGTACTCGGCGTAGTCCGGCCATGCTGCGACCGCCCGCTCCCACCACACCTCGCGCCGCTCGCCCTCGAGGACGCTGGCGGTGTAGTCCTTCTTCACCGGCCCGTCCTGGAGCTCGACGTGCGGCTCCGCGAGCATGTTCCCGTACCAGACCGGATGCTCGGGCGCGCCGCCCTTGGATGCGACGACCACGTACTCGCCGTCGTGCTCGACCCGCATCAGCGCGGTCTTGCGGAGCTTCCCGCTCTTCGAGCCCACGGTGGTCAGGACGATGATGGGGCGGCCGCGGAGGAGGTTGCCCTCGGCTCCGCCGGTGCGCTCGTAGAGCTCCGCCTGTTCGCGGGCCCACTCGGACGTGCTGGGTTCGTACTCTCCGGTCAGCGGCATGACTCCGATCGTACGGCCGCGGCGGCCCCGGTGGGCGAGCGGCGTGCAGGAGGATGGAGCGGTGCCCTCTGCAGACCCGTTCGACCGAGCCCGCATCGCCCTCCTGCGCGAGGATCTGACCCGCGCCCGCTACGGCGTCGACGCCGTGCGTGGGCTCTGGGGCGACGAAGCGGCCGAGGCGCTGCACCGGGGCGACCGCGTCCCCGCCCGCCGCGCCCTCGCGCGTAGCGACGACCACGACCCGCTGGCCACCCTCGCCCGCCTGTTCCTCCTGGCCGATCCCGTCTCCACCGACGATGCGGAGGAGGCGTTCGGCGCCCTCGCGCTGGAGGGCGCGGTGGAACTCGGGCTGGTGCGCGTCGAGGCCGGAGCCGTCGTCACCGCGGCCCTGGACCTGCGGCCCTACGAGGTGCTCGACCAGCGCGGCGCCGCGTCCTGGTGGATCGTGTCCGACCTCGGCGAGCTCGCGCTGGGCCGCCCGCTCGACGAGGACCATGTGCTCGGAGTCGGCGGCGCGAGTCTGACGCTGAGCGGGCTGATGATCCAGCGTCCCGTCGGCCGGGTCCTCGATCTGGGCACGGGCTGCGGGATCCAGGCGCTGCACGCCTCCCGTCACGCCGAGCAGGTGGTCGCGACCGACATTTCCGCGCGGGCGCTCGCGCTCGCCTCCTTCACCGCGGCACTGAACGGGATCGACAACATCGAGTTCCGCCTCGGCAGTCTCTACGAGCCGGTCGCGGGGGAGCGGTTCGACCACATCGTGACCAATCCTCCGTTCGTCATTACGCCGCGCGTCGAGGGCGTGCCGTCGTACGAGTATCGCGACGGTGGCCTCGAGGGCGACGAGATCGTGCGCCGGGTGATCCTCGGAGCGGCGGCGCACCTGGCGCCGGGCGGCGTCGCACAGCTCCTCGGCAACTGGGAGTACCGCGAGGGCGCGGATGCCTTCGATCGGATCGACGGCTGGCTCGCCGACGCGCGCAGCCCGCTGGAGCAGGCGCTCGAGGTGGAACCCGCGGGGCTCGACGCCTGGATGGGCGCGACCACGTCGCCGCTGGACGTCTGGGTGGTGGAGCGCGAGCGCCAGGATCCGGCGGTCTATGCCGAGACCTGGATCCGGGACGGCGGCACGACCCGCGGCCCCGCGTTCGACGCGCTGGTCGACGCCTGGCTGACCGACTTCGAGCGGCGCGGAGTCATCGGCGTCGGCTTCGGTTACGTCACTCTGCGACGACCCGAGCAGCCGCGCCCGCCGATCCGCCGCCTGGAGCGCATCACCGGCCCGGTCGCGACCGCGGGCCTCGGTGGACACCTCGCCGCGTGCCTGGACGCCGTCGAGTCGCTCTCTGCGACCGACGACCGGGCTCTGGCCGGCCTCGCGCTGGTGGTCGCCGGTGATGTCACGCAGGAGCGGCACTACTGGCCGGGCAACGACGATCCGACCGTGCTGCGGTTGCGGCAGGGCGGAGGCTTCGCCCGGGTCGAGGAGGTCGACACGGCGCTCGCCGCGGTGGTCGGCGCCTGCGATGGCGAACTCTCGGTGGCGGCGATCGTCGCAGCAGTCGCCTCGCTCCTGCAGGTGGAGGAGGAGGAGCTGACCGACTCTGTGCTGCCTCGGGTGCGCGAGCTGGTTGCGACGGGCCTGCTGCGCCTGCCCTAACGAGTCGCCGAGACACCGCTCTGCCAAGGCGGGCGATGGGTGAAGTCGGCTGACGGCTCGTGGCGGCTATCCGTCTCCTCCTGGACCTCTCCCACTCGGCTCAGAGTTGCGGTCCCGTTGTTACGGCGGGTCGCTGTTCTGTGACTCGCTGTTCTGTGACGGTTGTGTGACTGCGGGCGTCGGTGGCCGGGCGGGTTAGTGAAGGAGCAGCCATCATGAACAGCACCCTCTCTAGCATTCGCCGCCGCCGCTTCGCGCGTGCGGCCCTGGCCGGAGCTACCGCGGCCTCGATCGCCCTGCTCATCGGCTGCACCGGCAGCGCCGCCTCCGACACGTCACGTCCGACTGTCTCCTCGGGCACTGCGACCGGCGCCACCGGTCGCAAGGTCCTGTTTCTCGGCGACTCCATTGCCGGGTCGGAGGCGCCCGCCCTGAAGGCAGCCAGAGAGACCGCCGGTGCGACATTCCAGAGCGACACCCGGAGGGTTATTCAGGCGGCTTGTTGGAGAAAGTGAAGGGCTACGACCGCGGAGATTGTTGGGGTGAAGGTGGAGAAGGGGCGTCGGTAGCCGGTGTGGAGGATGCGCCCGTTCTTGAGGTGGGCGATCGTTCGTTCGATCTGGTAGTGGATCGAGTTCATGTCTTTATTGAATTGGTGTTCCCCTTCGAGGGTGTGGTCGGGATTCTTTCGGATGGTGGTGATCATTCCCAGGCCGATGTAGCCTTTGTCGCCGAACCAGTTCTTTGGATTCATGCCCTCGAGCACGCTGCTCGCGTGAAGCGCTGCGATGTCGTGGCGGTGTCCGTCCACGGGGTCAGAGATCCAGACGACCGCGAAGGTCACACGCAACCTGGACGTTGACGCCCGTGGTGGAGTGCTTGCCGGACCAGAGGGTGGGGCGGTTCGCCCAGGACCAGCAGGGTAGAAGGGTGCCATCGACGATGTACTGACCATTGAGTCGAGGTCGTCCGCGGTCGGCACGTCATCGTGAAGAGTCGCAGCGATCACGCGGTCAGCGACGAGACGGCTCGAGAGATCGTCGACTGCGAGACGCCATATCGTTCGGCACGATCGACCTGAGCGGAATTCCGTCGCAAGTAGGTCAAGGTGACGACGAGAGAGCCGTAGGGTCCGAGGATCGGTGCCCCATCCGGCGCCAACCCCGATGCCGAGACGTGTCGCAGAACCCGATCAGCAAGATTCTGACTTTCCTCGCGGGTTAGTCCTGTTGTCTGCTTCATGCGCGGCCGTTCTTTCTGTGAATTCAGCGTATTCACTAAATTCTTATCAGAAAGAGCGGCCGCTTTAGCAAGGTGCACCGATACCGCTCAACACGGCGCCTGAATAACCCTCCGGCTATCGCGGACGCCTCGCGGGCGTGATAGCCGGAGGGCGGCGGCGATGTTGCTGTGGCCGTCCAGGTGGAACCCATCGAAACGGGTACGGTCCAACTCGGAAAATCCCCGATCAGCGACCTGGCCGACGACGTAGACGAGGCCCTGCTCCACTCACCAAGCTCCCAGACCCGGAGGCTAGCGGCAGTGCTCCGCGATGAAGCGCTCTATAGCCTCTCTCACGTCCGGTGCAACAGGCTTTCCTTGAAAGTAATCCTCCAACTGCGAGCCGATGGAAGACCTTATCTGCTCCAGGTCTTCCTCCGAAATAATCCAGGACCGCCCTCCCAGGGTGAACAAATGCATATTGGCGGGAATATCTGCCCACTGACCGAGGCCATTGTTTCCATAGGAGTAGTCAACCGTCGAATTCACCCCGGCGACCTCGATCTTCACCGTTGGAGCGAGGGTGCCACCACGCGAGAAATGACTGCTCGTTCCCACGGAGTCGATGAACGACTCAACGAGCCCTCCCGGCATAACGTAATGTGAGTACGCCTCAAACTGGCCGGCGGGCTGATCGTCGCTGGGTGCGTACGGCCTGCCACCCGGAAAATTCAAGTTCGTGGGGTTTCCGAGCGCAAGTCCGGAACCACTGTTCAATGGTTGGAAATCACTCCGGATACCATTGCCGACGAAAGCATAGACACCCTCCGGACCGTCCATCCCCGAGGCGAACGTCTGACGATGACTGATGGTGAAGAGATATGCTTTTCCGCCTGTGAAAATAAACTGGGGGCGCTCGGTCTGATCGGTGACGCAGTTCGCCGACAGGATGGGTGGCAGAAACTCCCATTCGGTCAGCGCCTTATTTTTAGCCCTCGCCAATCCGACGTTACCGATCTGGTAGATGGCACCAGACTCGTTTACCGCGTCAACGCTCTCGGCAAAAGGATCACCAGCCCCATAGCCAAGATCGTCCTTCGTGCATCGAGCTTCTTCTCGAGAAAAGGCCGAGTTGCCCTCGAATACCATGTATGTGTCGTCGGGGTGTGCTGGATCCTTGAAGGTGAACGGATCACGAAAGTTGTAATAGCGGTTTTGTTGCGCATTTTGATAAAAAATACCGTTGGGATTGAGCAATTCCTGCACATGATCGAATTCGCTGAACGATACACCGTAAGCGTCGGCCTGGACGTGACCCACGCTCAGGACGATACGGGAATCATAGGGTTTGATGTCCCGACCGGCGTCATCCCGGTAAAAAGCGACGTCAGTGAAAAATAGCTTGACTTCACCATCCTTGGATATGCGTGCGGAGCCTGACCACTGGGTCTGATGGCTGAAGGACCGGTCGGCGAAGATCTGATCTGTCACTCCCTCGCGGAAGACGAGACCGCCGTAGGTCCAACCGCCATTCTTCGGCCTTATGGCCTCGGGAAGATCCGCTGGACGGTAGAAGTAGCCAATCTTGGCGAAAGTGTGACGGTCATCGAAGCGGATGCTGCGATCAGCGACGAGCGAATAAATGATCTCCCACCCGTTCACGGAATACTGGTTCCCGTTGTCGTCCGCCAGGGGCCACGTATCCCACACCCAAACTTTTCCGTTCGACATGTCTGGGAAGTCCTGTGGAACGGTAGGCATCGTCAACGATGCCGGCATGGAATTTTCCCTCGGTGGGGCAGACGGGTCTGATAGGCGCTTAATTTGGCGGGCATCCGCACGAGTCCACTTCGACGTGAAGTTGTCCTCTGGAGCAAAAGCCTGCTGTGAATGAACCGTCGGCTGCGGCCCCTTCTGAAGTGATTCCGCAGCCGCTCCCGGCCCGCCTCCGGCGAACACCGAAGCGAACAGCGCGCTACAAGCGCAGATAACCAGAAGGGAACGACGTGGGCGACGTTCCCTCATTTCTTTGGACATAACCAATCCCCCTCGATATTGAGCAGCGCAATCATATGCGGCTCTGCCCGTTCTGGCTAGGGCGGCGGAGCTTTTGGGTGCGACGCGGTGTCCCTTTGTGTTGTGTGACGTGGCGGTATCTTGTCCCGTGGTGGCGGCGGTGGGCTGTCGAGAGAATGGGGTAAGTGCTTCTGACCTGGGAGAAGAAGGCTTGTCCAGGGTCAGGTTCGTCCGCAAGGAGGAGCACCCTGGCCGACATCCGAGTGCTGGGCGGCGAGCCCGGGGTGTCCTGGCCGGCCGACTCGGCTGCGACGGCCTCCCGCGTCGTCACGGCTCTCGCGCCCGATCCAGAGCGGGCTCTCGCCACGATCAGCCTGTCGCCACAGGTGTCAGCTGCCCAGCGGGATGCGACGGGGGCAGCGAAACCGGGTCGCCCCGGCGTCACCGCCCCCGTCTGGCTACTTCACGGAGCCGCGGTACGCCACCCGGAAGGTCTCCCGGGTCCCGTCGGGCGCGGTCGCCGTCACGAGGAAGGACCCGGCAGACACCCGCGAGAGGTGTGTGTCGACGGAGATCGTCGTCGTCCGGCCGGCCGCCAGCGAGGTGACCTTCAGCTCGCCGAACGGCGTCGGGATGCTGAGACGGACCGGCGTGGTCCCTCGGTTCGTCGCGGTAGCGGTCAGCACGACCGAGCCGCCTCGCTCCGTGCTGGTGATCGCCACGTCAACGTCGACCCGGGTGGCCGGAGCGACGACCGTGACGGCGGGGAGGAGCCGGTTGACGCCTCCCGAGGCCGCGGTGATCACGACCGCGCCGGTGCCGGGGCCGGCGGTCGCGGCGGGAAGCGGCGCCGAGCCGTCGGCTCCGGTCGTCGCGGAGGCCGTGGTACCGCCGTCGGCGAAGCGGGCCGGACCCTCGAGGGTGTACTCGATGTCGGCTCCTGAGAAGGGCGCGCCCGCTGCGTTCGTCGCGGTCACTCCGAGGCCCGTGATCGCGGCTCCGGTCTCGACGGTCTGCGCCTGACCCGAGGGGGTGAGTGTCGCGACCGCGGCCGGGTCGGTGAACATCGAGGGGGCGAGTGGAGTGACCGTCAGGCTCTCCAGACGCGCCGTGCCTCCGGAGGAGAGGAGCGAGACCCCAACGCTGCTCGGGTCGGGGAAAACCTGATCGGTGATCGTCGCGACACCGCCCTGCGCGAACGTCTCGACCGAGGCGTGGTCGACATAGAGCTCGAGGTGCAGCTCCCCGTCCACGAGCGCCACTGGTGCGGTCTCGACCGAGGGAAAGTCGGAGTCGAAGCCGACGTCGCCCGAGCGGGTGCGGTCGACTCTCAGCTCACCGGCCGCGACGTCGTAGGTGATCGGCGTGCCCTGGCTCCCGTCGGCGGAGTTGCGGACGGAGAGGCCGAAGGACTCGGCGTCACCGGCGCTGAAGGTCGCGTCGAGCCGGTAGACGCTGCCCTCGGCGGCCGCGGGGAGCGCGGTCTCGCCGTCGGCGATGCCGGTCACTCCGCGCGTGAAGGCCTGGTTGGGGCGTTCGAGACCGGCGGTCTGGTCGACGACCTTCTGGACGAGCTTCGGGGCTCCGTCGATGCTGTGTAGCGCGAGTTCGCGCGGCAGAGCCATCGCTCCGCGCCAGGTACCGGTCGGGATCTCCTCGCCGTACTGCCAGTTGTTCATCCACGCGATCATGATCCGCTTTCCGTCGGGTGCGTTGTCGAAGGTCACTCCGGCGTAGTAGTCGCGGCCCCAGTCGAGCCAGTCGTACCCGGCGAGCCGGCTCGGCGCGCGCTGGTCCGCGAGCATGAACTGGTCGGCGAGGATGTGGCCCCAGCCCACGCGGTTGTTGTCGATCACCTCGACGTGCGCGCTGCGGCCGGCGAACTCCGCGACGTCCCACGAGGCCCAGTCCAGGGTCTCGCTGTCGTTGCCTGTCGCGGTGCGGACGATCGCGCCGTCGACAACCAGGTTGACGCTGGTCTCAGCGGAGCGCACCTGCGCCGGGGTGTCGGCGAGGACGACGTGATCGAGCGTCAGGTGCCCCCATCCGCCGGTCGCGCTGTCCCAGACGACGAGGGTCGCCATCATGCCCTGGTAGGCCGAGACGTCCCAACTCTTCCAGTTGAGAGCGCCGTCGTCCGCGCCCGCGGTGGTGTCGACGACCTCGCCATCGACCACGAGCTGCACCTCGAGGGTCTGCTCGGAGTCCGCCTCTCTCAAGCCGCCGCCCACCAGCATGCTGAGGTGGCTCTTGTCGATCACGAACTCGGGCGAGGTCATCGTGCCGATGTTGTCATCGCCCTTCGGCCCGCCGTCGTAGGTGTTGACGCGCTTGCGCCCGAGGAAGAAATCGCCGCCGCTGGTCGAGGGGTTCGTGCCACCGGCGAAGTCCCCGGTCATGGTCCAGCCGTTGTCGGCCATGCCCTGCTGGTCGGGGTGCTCGAAGCCGTCGAAGAGCAATTCGCTGCCTGCGGGTGGAGCATTCGCGATCTGCGCACCGCGGACGTGCGGGTGGTTCCCACCGCCGACCAGGAAGTTCAGGTGGCGGCGGTCGATTATGAAGTCGGGCGAGCTGATCGAGCCGAGTGGCCAGTCGCCGTCGTTGAAGCCGTTGATCAGGCCGGAACCGGCGAAGCCGCTGACCGTCTGCTGGCCGTCGATCGAGCCGGTAGCGGGAGCAGAGCCGAACGGTCCGTTCTTCCCATTGCCCGGCTCGTTGCTTTCTGTCCAGCCGTCGAAGGTGCCGTCGTCGAAGCCGGCGAGGGTCCTCCCCTCGGGGAGGGCGTTGGAGCCGACGGTCGACTCGGAGGTGAAGGTAGTGCCGTCGAAGTCGCCGACGAAGTACTGCCCGCCGGAGCCTCCGCCGACCGCGCCCGGGTTGAGGTTGACGACCATGACCCACGCGATGGTCGAGGGGTCACCGTCGACTGCGAGCGGGAACAGGTCGGGGCACTCCCAGATACCTCCGGTTGCGTTCGCCGGGCCGAAGTCGCTGAGAAACGTCCAGCTCTTGAGGTCGATGGACTTGTAGAGGAGAACGCGGTGCTCCACCGCCTCGACGATCGCCACGACCCAGTAGGACGACTCCGGAGTACCGCCGTCGTACCAGAACATGTGCGGGTCGCGGAAGTCGTTCGACTCCCGATCGAGGACTGGGTTGCCGTCGTACTTCGTCCAGGTCTGCCCGGCGTCGGTGCTGTACGCGAGCGCCTGCACCTGCTCCCCCGTCTTGTACGCGGCGGTGTACATCGCGACCAGGGGCGGATTCTCGGCGGTGCCGAATCCGGAGGTGTTGTCCTTATCGACCACGATGGAGCCGGAGAAGATGTCCGAGGCGGCGTCCCCCGGGATCGCGAGGGGCTGCTCCGTCCAGTGCAGCAGATCGGTGCTGGTGGCGTGTCCCCAGCTCATGTTGCCCCACCTCGTCCCCGAGGGGTTGTACTGGTAGTAGAGGTGGTAGACGCCTTGGTAGTAGACGAGCCCATTGGGATCGTTCATCCAGTTGTGGGTCGGCGAGTAGTGGATCGCGGGTCGGTACGTCTGCGAGGTGGGATCAAGGGTGGCCACCGCGACGGCGGGGTCGGCGAGGCCGGCGCCGACGAGGCAGAGCACCGCCGCGATGGCGACGAGTCCGCCGCGATGTCGTGGCTGCAGAGGGGAGGGATGGGGAGAGTGCACGGGGGACGCCCTTCATTGCGCGTATCACAAACGACAACGTTGTCGCTGTGCTGGGCAATCTACGGACTGTCTTCCGGACAATTCAAGGAATCCTGCGAAAAGGATCAGCCGGCGGTGATCGCACTCTCAGACCAGGTAGGGCGCCTCCCTGGAGCCACGGGCGATCAGCGTTGTGGGTATCACGAAGGTCCACGCCGGGGTCGAGCAGTTCGGCGAGCGGGATGTCGTCAAAGCCGATCAGGGCGACCCGCCCTGCCTGCCAAGGCGGTGGAGTGCGGCGAGGACGCCGATCGGGATCAGGTTCTGCCCGCCCATGACTGCGGTCGGCGGCGTCCCGAGCCCCAGCAGGTCGACCGCGATCTCTTCGGCGGCGCGCTCGTCGTGAGCGTCGTGGCACAGAGGACCGGGAAGCCACATCCCCTCGAGGAAGCCACGCTCGCGCTCCTGTGCGGTGAAGATCTCGGGCCGGTCGCCGAGGACGGCGATGCGCCGATGCCCGAAGGACGCAAGCTGGCCGACGGCACGGGTCCTTTTTCGCTTCCTACAAGAAGGAACTCATCCACGCCACACCCTGGCCGACGCTCACGACCTTCCGCACAGTTACCTTCCGCTGGATCGGGACCTACTACAACACGCGAGGACGACATTCCAGCCTCGGCTAGTTGACGCCAAAGGAGTATGACCTCGCCTCGCGCTTTACGCCGCCGGCCTGGCCGACGGCCGCGAGACGCCGCTCTCCCGCCGAGACGCCGCCTCAGCCGGGGGGTCGCGGCAGATAATGCGGCGGCTCGACAACAGGCTCTGGCTAGAAGAGCGTCGTGGAGTCCTCGACGACAGGAGCGATGGGGGAGTCGGGCGCCGCTGCGGTCGGCCAGCCGGGCCCCGCGTCGACGGGCTGTCGGCGCTGATAGGCGGTCGCGGCGTTTCGCGCGCGCACGTCGGCGGCCTCGTTCATCCGGTGGTTCGCGTGCCCCTTTACCCACTCGAAGGTGACGGGACGGCCCTGCAGCTCCTCGTCGAGCGCCTGGATGATCTCGACGTTCATCACCGGCTTGCCGTCGGCCTTGCGCCAGCCCTTCCGCTTCCAGCCCGGCAGCCACTCGGTGCAGGCTTTGATCGCGTACTGGCTGTCGCAGAGGATGTGCAGCGGCTCCTCCTCCTGCGCGGTCGCCCGCAGCAGCTCGAGCACCGCGGTGAGTTCGCCGATGTTGTTCGTGCCGTGCGCCCAGCCGCCCGCCGCCCAGCGCTC
Source organism: Rathayibacter rathayi (assembly GCF_004011095.1). Lineage (GTDB taxonomy): Bacteria > Actinomycetota > Actinomycetes > Actinomycetales > Microbacteriaceae > Rathayibacter > Rathayibacter rathayi. Next base: position 619,280 of record NZ_CP028129.1, read on the forward strand.
GTCGTCCACATACCAGGCCCAGCCGGCGGGGCCGGGGTTGCCCAGTGCGGACCCGTCTGCGGCGGCGATGATGCTCACGTTCGTTTCTCCTCGTGCTCTCGGTACTCGCGCCGGTGCGGCGCCCTCCGAGGGTAGTCGGCCCCCACCCCGGGACGGGGAGGACGGCGTGTGCCGAGGGCGTCCCCGCGGTCGAGGAAGCCGCAAGCGCCCGACTGCGCGCACTGACCCTGTCGGTGTGCATGACACACCGGCCGCATCGGTGTGAGTTCTTTCACGCCTTTTCTGGATCGAGGACAGGGTGCTTTCCTACCTTCTTTGTATGGTCGCCGCTGCGCGGTGCTCGTCACCGGACAGCGACAGTAGTGAAGGAAATCGAAGGTGGAGTCAGGTGTTTCGATCAAAGTTGTTTGCCCACATCGCGTCGATCGCGATGGTAGGAGGTCTTCTCGCTCCAGCCGCAGTGGCGGACGAGCACAGTACGAGTGGCGAAGTGCGCATCGGAGTCATGATCGACGGCGTTCTGACTCCGGCCGACCCTGCTGACATCGCCGCGGCGACCGCCGGCCTCCCCGACCGGTCTTCCGGACAGGGCGGCGACGCGACGCCGCAGTTGATCGACTGGAACCAGTGGTTTGGCTGTTTCAGCCTGAACCATGAAGACGACGTGTTCGCGCAATACGTGCACTGGTGGGACGGGGAATCCCAGGACGTCAGACTGAAGTGTGGGACCGGCGGGGCGAAGACTGGGTGGGGTTATAAGCACATCCGGGGGGAGCACGAGCGGAACTGGCAGGATGAATTCGACGCGGCGCGAGCGGCGGGTTGGGATCCGAGGAACGATCGGATGGAGTCCTGGGACGATCTGATGTCCTTCTCCACGGGGCAGGCCATTCGCTATCCTGAGTTCCGCGGTGGAAACACTGTCAATAAGAGTCGTTGCGCGGTGAGTGAGGTCATTTTCTATCGTGTCAATTCCGGAGAGCGCGTGTATTCCTTTAGAGTACGCTCCGCCTGGGCGAGTGATAGCGACCGCTTGATTACCAGTTTCCCCCAGAAAAAGGAGATTTGCTAAATGAACGATAATTTCCGGGAAGTGCGATTCTTCCCCGACCTAACCGCTTCCTTTTGTCTCTGGGCGTCGAAGGTGGAGAACATCACCCCCACGGCGACCGAGCTCGGTGCGAGCCAGGAGCTCGAAGACAGGATCACGGCGTGGTATCAGGTATGGGAGGACCAACGCCCTTGGGACGGCGGCTTCACTTCGCCCGACGTCGAACGCACCTGGGAAGAGGAGGGCGACCGGATCGTCCTCGAGCTACGGCGCGAACTCGAAGGAACGGGAATCACGATCGTCCCGCGCTTCGGCGGCAAGCTGACCTGACGAGCGCGACGCGATCACGCACTCGGGTGCGCGGGCCGCACGAGGATCAGCTGCCGAAGGAGCGTCCGAGCCCGCTCATCGCTCATCCGCCGCTCGCGCGAGCACGTCCACCGCGTA